>NZ_CATNVE010000001.1:0-764690 GCF_951230145.1 Dysgonomonas sp. Marseille-Q5470
TTCTTTATTCCGGGCAATATTACCCAGACAAAAGAACAGAAGATTATGTAAACTATCTCACAAAATAAGGATTGATTATCAATAAATTAAAAGCAATTATTTACATAATCTTTTTGTTTACATAAACGGAATTATGTAAAGGTTGACATAATTCTGTAAAAGCATAAGGTAGCTTTCTTGTTCCTCCCCAACTTGATGTTCCATTTTGGAATATCAAGTCAAATTCTTTATTATTCAATTGGAACATAAAATCTTCGGGAAAACGATCAAGATTCCGTTTTACAGCCTTATTCAAGTTGCTAGTTGTTACTTCATATAGTTCAGCTAAATCCTTATCAAGGATAACTTTATATCCCCTTATTTCATATATTCGATTCTGTATTACTTCTAATTCCATATTAATTCAATGTTTTAAGTGAATGTTGTTTTGTACTTGTATTGAATATCACAATAACTTCATGGCTTTTCTGTTTTTGACGATATTCCTGAAAAGCATTCAAGACCCATTTTCGAAAACAGTTGGTATAAAGTGATTGAATATGAAAACTCAAAAATATAATTGTTTCAAGGTTGTAATATGTACGAATATACTCTCCGCCATCTTTCGTATATCTATATTCTTTCGTAACATCACTTTCTCTCAATAAATTATACTTGAAAATATTTTTGAGATGTTTACTTATTGTTGGGGAATATACCCCAAACAAATTAGCAATCTCGTTTACTGTCATCCAAACTGTACCATCAACGATTTTCACTTCAATGGTCGGTTTGTTGGTATCTATATCTGTGAATTTTATATATCCTGTTTCCATATGATTATTTTTGATGGTTTTATATTCCTCTATATTTATTTAGCTTTTGATAATTGAATATTATTGGCTTTCAATTTGGTCGAAAGTGTGTTCATTTCGTTACTTATCAGGTTTTCGGTAACTCGCGCATAAATTTGAGTTGTACGAATATTCGTGTGCCCTAGCATTTTAGACACAGCTTCAATAGAAACACCTTTAGCTAAAGTGGTTGTACTCGCAAATGTGTGACGTGCTAGGTGGAAGCTTAATCGTTTCTCAATCCCGCACACAGTACCGATTTCTTTCAAGTATGAATTCATCTTTTGATTGCTTAATGTCGGTAATACTTTGTCATCTTGCTTACCTCTATATTTCTCAATTATTGCTAAAGGGACATCAAGTAATGGAACAGTCACGATGGTATCTGTTTTTGCTCGTTTAGTCATAATCCATGGCTTTCCATCTACCCCTATTTTTATATTGTCATAGGTAAGTTTATAAGTATCCACGTAAGCCAAACCAGTCCAACAGGCAAACACAAAAATATCTCGCACTTTTTCAAGCCGTTCTATATCAAATTCCTTATTTTTAATAATCTCTAGTTCTTGGTCAGTCAAATATCCTCTATCAACTTTCTTAAAATGGATTTTATAGTTTGCAAAAGGATTGTGTTGCATCCATCCATTATTCTGAGCGATGAGAATCACTCGTTTAAAGAATTGAATGAACTTTGCTGTTGTATTAGGACTACAGCTTGCTTGTGTTCTCAGATAGACTTCAAAATCGCAGATAAATTGATACTTTATCTCTTTTACATTGATATCAGAAATATTATACTTGAATTTCATAAACTCAGATATCCTTGTATAAGTCACTTTATATTTTTGCAAGGTTGCTTTTGCCTTAGTGATATTTACCAAAGCTTCTATATCTTTTATAAGGTCTCTAAACAAAACGAGCAGCATTGTGTTATCAGTTGATATACCCAGATAAGAATTCTTCAATTTTTCAGCAGTCACATAATTGTCTTTCTCGAATATCTCCCGATACATATTGTGTAAGATAGTACGACAAGCATCAAGGGTTTGATTCACCTCTATAGCTTCTCTCGATTTACTCCTGGCTTTGTGATTCTCCATATCCCAAAGCTCGGCTCTGATGTCTTTGTGGATATTAAAACTTACAGCCTCACCCGCAATAGTTATCCTGCAAAAGATAGGGGTGAACGAATCCTTCCTCATTTTGTCCTTTCTTAGGTAGAAAGTGATAGCAAACGTGCTTTTTGATGTTCTCATAATTCCTCTTTTTAAAGCGTTAAAATTAATTTTAATCTGTTGTTTTTGAGGAAAATAAGCACTGCCAATATTGGACTACAAACTACCAATTTGCGACACGTCAAGGGTGAACGAATAAAATTGCAGGGGTGAACACTTTGGCAACAGATTGTTGTCTCAAAGTGGCTTTTTTATGTCTTTCGGAGGAAAGGTGAAAACATAAAAAAATCCTACAATACGTTGATATTGTAGGATTTATCCAAGCTTTGTCGCTTTTTGTCTTTTCTTAAAGCGGAAGCGGGGGGATTCGAACCCCCGGTACAGTTACCCGTACGTCAGTTTAGCAAACTGGTGGTTTCAGCCACTCACCCACACTTCCTGAAACCACAATCGGCTTTTCGCTAATTGCGATGCAAATATAGTTGTTTGTTTTGATTATACAAACAGTTTCCTGACTTAAATAGCATTTTCTTTAATCAAATACTCTGCTATCTGAACAGCATTTAATGCTGCACCTTTCTTGATCTGATCGGCTACTACCCAGAATGTCAAACCATTCTTATTCGCTATATCTTGGCGTATACGTCCAACATATACAGGGTCTTGTCCTGCAACAAACAATGGCATCGGATATTCTTTTTGTGCGGGATTGTCTTGCAACACAATTCCTTCAGCTTTCGAGAATGCCTCACGGGCTTCTTCCGGCGACACAGGTCTCTCAGTCTCTACCCAGATAGCCTCAGAATGAGAACGAAGTACAGGAACACGGATACAGGTTGCACTCACTTCTATATCAGAGTGCATAATCTTACGCGTTTCGTTGTACATCTTCAACTCTTCTTTTGTATATCCATTATCTGTAAACACGTCAATGTGAGGAATTACGTTATACGCAAGCTGGTAAGCAAACTTCTCTACAGCCACATCATTGTTGAATGCAATTTGCTTAAATTGATTGATCAACTCTTCCATAGCCGCTGCTCCTGCTCCTGATGCTGCCTGATAAGTTGCTACATGCGCCCTTTTGATATGAGATATCTTTTCTATCACATTCATTGCCACTACCATCTGTATAGTTGAGCAGTTTGGATTTGCGATTATCCCTTTAGGACGAACTTTTCCATCCTCGCCATTTACTTCAGGTACAACAAGAGGTACATCCTTATCCATACGGAAAGCACTTGAGTTGTCTATCATGATTGCGCCATACTTAGTAATGGTTTCAGCATATTCGATAGAAACACTTCCTCCTGCCGATGTAAAAGCAATATCTATATCTTTAAAATCGTCATTGTGCTTCAGCTCCTTCACCGTATACTGTTTATCACGAAACGTATAGACATTGCCTGCGCTTCTGGCAGAACCGAATAATACTAATTCCTTTATCGGGAAATTTCGTTCGTCAAGAACTCTTAAAAACTCCTGACCTACAGCACCACTTGTGCCAACAATAGCGATTCTCATTTTTTTATTGGTATAGAGTAAATTATTTAATATAAAACAGGTTGCAAATATAACGATTTACTATCAATTATGTATTGTTTGTGGTTTTTTGTTACTCTAAGTAAACTTCAAATTAAACAAAAGAACTATCGGGCTTGTATCTCTTGATTTCTTGCCTGTATTTCCATTTGAGGTATACTCACTTGCAATTGTTCGACTTCCTTTTCAAGACTATAGATATCAGAAGACATTCTCCGCTTTTCATCCTGAGATGCAGTATTATAATCTGCACGCAGTTTTTCCAACTTTTCGGATAGTCCTTTTAGTTCCGATTTCATCTCTACTACCTTCGAATATGTACTCTGAGCTGTTCTATTTTTGAAATCCGACATTTTATAATACGTCTTGTTATCATTAATAACGAATTCAAAATCATGAGTCACCTCTACTTTCACAACAGCTTCTTGGCGAGCCAACGCAATCAGATTTTTGTAATTATTATTTTTTTGCCATGTACTCTTTATCGAAGATATTTTAGCTCTGCCTGCCAGATAGCTTTCATCCTCGCTTTGGATGGTTTTAACGACTTTATTCGGAACAAATGTATATATGCAAACTTTCCCTTTAGGCATATATCTATCGGAGGCAAACCAGCCAATACCCTTTTCTTCGTCCACAGCCATCATATAGTCATTAGACAACGAATTGAATGGCATATTCAGCCGTTCAGGAGCGAGATAGGTGTCTGTATTCATATTGTAGCGAGAGACAAACAAATCATACCCTCCGAGTGTGTCTTCATCTTTTGCTGCAAAATAAATTGTCACTCCATCTGCCATTACGTACGGATAGTTTATATCACCGGAAAGACCAAAATTGTTTGCTGAAAGTTTCTTTTCATTACCAAAATCATCGAACAACTTTTCTTTAGAGTAAAGGCAGAACACATTATCTTTATCGGGCTTGGCATAATACATTTTAGTCCCTTTTTCATTCGTATATACCGTTGCATCTATATGCTTTGCTGATGCGAAAATTTTGTCAAAGGGTTCTAGTTTTCCTGAGCTGAGGCTGAGCTTATAGGCTGAAAGAAATTTCGCCTTATCTACAATTATACTATCTATTATCTGTATATCTTCTGTGTTGGACACCATACGCCGAAGACGTGACATCACTTTTCTTTTTTCGTCTAATTTTGCTCTCGATGCTTCATCTTTCTTTTTAAGACCGGCTTCGTATTTGTTGAAAGATTCTTCCGATTGTGTAAATTTATATTCTTGCCCATATAATTGCCCCAGATACAAGAAAGATTCTTGTATTCTTTTCTTAGAAGCAACAATGAGGCATTCTTCCGCTTTTTTAAGATCTCCTCCCGTTTCCAGAAGACAAACCCCATACCATTGATTTAGATTAGCATCTTCCGGCTTAGCTTTATATTCTTCCTCTAAAATGGGTAAAGCCTTTGCATATTCTCCTTGAAGATATAATTCTTTTGCTTCAGAAAGAGTTTGTGAAAATGCCACAGGAACACAAGCAAACGTAATAAATAGCCAGATAAATATAGATTTCATGCCGTTCTATTCTAATTAATTATAGGTTTCAAATTTACATGAAAATATTCAAACTATCAATCTGTAAGGGAGGAATGACTTCGTCGAAAGAAATATAGCACAAAATTTTCAAGGCTTATACTCTTTTTTATACCTTTGCCTTTACGAAAAATGAAAATTATGGATTTTAGTTTACAGTCTGTTTTACCTATTTTGATTATTGCTCTCACAGTTATAACTAGCATAAAGGGCTTTGGTGACATGGCCTTTTTTGAACGCTACAAGTTTAATGTAGGGGCTATTTTGGGCAACTCGAAACAATGGGACAGGCTGCTAACATCTGCTACACTCCATGGAGACTATATGCATCTATTGTTTAATATGATGACATTGTACTTCTTCTCCGATATTATTACCTACTCTTTCGGAGTATGGATATATCTGGCTATTTACTTTTTGTCTATTATTGGCGGAGGATTACTCTCTCTTTTCATCCACAGAAAAGAATACTACTACAGTTCCATCGGTGCTTCAGGAGGGGTGGTAGGTATACTTTTTGCTGCTATTGCTGTGTATCCCACAATGCCTCTTCGCTTTTTCTTTATTCCGATAGATATCCCGGGATGGATTTTCGGGCTTGGGTATCTGGCTTTTTCCATCTATGGTATGCTGAAAAAGGTTGGAAATATAGGACACGATGCGCACATGGGCGGTGCTATTGTAGGTATTGTTGTGGCTGTTATTTACACTCCTGCAAAACTACTTAGTATGAATGCGGTCTATTTGGGTATAATGGTTTTACCGCTGATCGTTTTAGCCTATCTTATTTGGAAAAAAAAATAAAATAACTACTTTTGATCAAACATTGAATCCTAATAAATAGTAAGAAATATTAAACCTTCTTTCACATAACAAGTCTCAATAAAAACCAAACTTAGAATAACAGAAGAATAAATAAACTACGAAAAGAATAAACCAGCCATATTTGAACATCAAAGTAACTTTGTTGTTATAAATCTAAATAATATAATCCTAAAATATAAGATGATGAGCAGTGATAAAGATCTGATACAGTATGACGAAGATGATGCTGTAAAGTATATACAGAACTATCTTCCGCAAGAAATGAAAGGAAAATACTCGAGTGACGAAATCAACTATATTATTGATATCGTTTACGAATTCTATGAAGAAAAAGGCTACATGGACGAAGATGCCGATGAGAACGTAATTGTAGACATCGATGAAGATGAAATTGTATCTTATGTATTGAAGAATACGAAAAAAGACAAAATAAATAACTTCTCAGCCGAAGATATCGCATTCATTATACAGGGCGAGATTGCATATTGTGAATCACTAGGGATATTCGAATAAAACGAAGATAATCACACAAATTTTAATTATTAAAAGAATAAATTTATGAAACATTTTTCATTCGTAGCAGCTATTGTTTTGAGCTGCGCATTACTATTATCTAGCTGTGGAGCCAGCAATACTGTAAAAGGTGGAGGTATCGGTGCAGGTGCAGGTGGTGCATTGGGCGCAGGTATTGGTGCTATTATAGGCGGCGGTAAAGGTGCTGCATGGGGTGCAGGTATAGGCGCTGTAGTTGGTGGTTCGGCCGGTGCTATCATTGGCAACAAAATGGACAAACAAAAGAAAGAATTGGAGCAGATCAACGGAGCTCAGGTGGAATCTATCAACGATGGACAAGCTATCAAAGTTACGTTTGAATCAGGAATTCTATTTGCAACAAATTCAAGTACATTAAGTTCTGCTTCACAAAGCGCACTAAGCAACTTTGCTGCTTCATTAAATAATAATCCTGATACTGATGTTCAAATATACGGACACACAGATAATACAGGTTCTGACGCTATAAACAATCCTTTGTCTGAAAAACGTGCACAAGCTGTTTATAATTTCCTTCAAACGAAAGGAGTTTCAGGAAAACGTATGGTATCTCAAGGATTTGGATCTACACAACCTGTTGCTGACAACAGTTCTGTTGCAGGTAGAGCTCAAAACCGTCGTGTAGAAGTTTACATCCTTCCTAACGAAAAGATGCTAAAAGACGCTCAACAAGGTAAATAATCTTACACATAGAGTTTAGCTCGGTAAGCTTAACAAAAAATGAAAGGGGAGAGAAACATTATGTTTCTCTCCCCTTTCTAACTATATAAAAGAATAATTAATTATTCTACGGCATCAAAATCTACTACAGTCTTTCTGGTTGCAGCAATCCTGTCAAAATCTTCCTTTGTACCAACAACTAATTTTTCAAATTCACGTTGTCCTGTACCGGCAGGTAATAAGTGACCACAGATCACATTCTCCTTCAATCCTTCCAGTCTGTCTACCTTAGCATTTATAGCAGCGTCGTTCAGTACTTTTGTTGTTTCCTGGAACGAAGCGGCAGACATAAAGCTTTGAGTCTGGAGAGCAGCACGGGTAATACCTTGAAGTATCTGGTTAGCTGTTGCAGGAACTGCGTCACGCACTTCTACCGGACGAAGGTCTCTACGTTTCAGCATAGAGTTTTCGTCTCTCAGCTTACGTGCAGTAACAATCTGTCCCGGTTCGAATGTTGAAGAATCTCCGGCGTCAACAATAACTTTCTTACCCCAGATTCTATCATTCTCTTCCATTACTTCATATTTGTCGATAACCTGCTGTTCTAGGAAACGAGTATCTCCCGGATCGATAACCTCTACCTTGCGCATCATCTGACGAACAATCACCTCAAAGTGCTTGTCGTTGATCTTCACACCCTGTAGACGGTATACGTCCTGTACTTCGTTTACAATATATTCCTGAACGGCTGTAGGTCCCATAATAGCCAATATATCAGAAGGAGTTGTAGCTCCGTCAGACAGTGGCATACCGGCTCTCACAAAGTCATTTTCTTGAACAAGAATTTGTTTGGATAGAGGCACCAGATATTTCTTAACTTCATCAAGTTTAGAAGTTACTATAATTTCTCTATTACCACGTTTGATCTTACCGAATGAAACCTCACCATCGATTTCCGACACTACTGCAGGATTAGATGGGTTACGTGCTTCGAACAACTCAGTTACACGAGGAAGACCTCCGGTGATATCACCAGCCTTACCTACTGCACGAGGAATCTTAACAAGTACATCTCCGGCTTTGATCGCATCATTATCATCTTTCACAAGGTGAGCACCTAATGGTAAACTATAAGTTTTGATAGTTCTACCCTGCTCATCCAAGACATGAGCTTCAGGAGCTTTAGTCTTATCGCGAGATTCGATAATGATCTTTTCTTTCAGACCGGTTTGTTCATCCGATTCAACTTTAAACGTAACACCTTCTATTACATTCTCAAATTTGATACGTCCTGTAGCTTCAGATATAATAACGGCATTAAATGGATCCCAATCACAGATTAGATCATCTTTTTTCACCTTAGCCCCATCCTTAAAGTACAATTTAGAACCATAAGGGATATTATGAGTAAGGAGTACGATTTTAGTGTTAGGATCAACCAGACGAAGCTCTACCAATCGGCTAACTACAATCTGAGTTTTCTTGCCTGATTCATCAAGAATATCTACTGTACGGAGATCATCTATTTCTAATATACCATCGTATTTAGCAACAACGCTACTTTCGGTAGCAATATTAGATGCGATACCCCCAACGTGGAATGTACGTAGTGTCAACTGTGTTCCCGGCTCACCGATAGACTGTGCAGCAATAACACCTACAGCCTCACCACGCTGAACCATACGGCCTGTTGCAAGGTTACGTCCATAGCATTTACCACAAACACCCTTCTTAGATTCGCAAGTAAGAACCGAACGGATCTCTACGCTCTCGATAGGAGAATTTTGTATAATAGTAGCTGCATCTTCTTTGATTTCCTCTCCCGACTTAACAATGATTTCTCCTGTCATCGGATGTTGGATATCATGAACAGATACACGCCCTAAGATACGTTCATATAAAGAAGCAACAACTTCTTCATTGTTTTTAAGCTCTGAACAAACAAGACCACGCAATGTACCACAGTCTTCTTCGTTAATGATCACATCTTGTGATACGTCAACAAGACGACGAGTCAAATATCCGGCATCGGCAGTCTTCAAAGCCGTATCGGCAAGACCCTTACGCGCACCGTGGGTAGAGATAAAGTACTCTAACACCGACAATCCTTCTTTAAAGTTCGACAAGATCGGATTCTCAATAATCTGAGCTCCTTCTGCCCCACTCTTTTGAGGTTTCGCCATCAATCCACGCATACCTGACAACTGACGAATCTGTTCTTTCGATCCACGGGCTCCTGAATCCAACATCATATATACGGCGTTGAATCCTTGATCGTCTTCCGAAAGCTGTTTCATCAAGATGTTAGACAATCTTGAGTTGACGTGTGTCCATATATCAATAATCTGGTTGTAACGTTCGTTGTAGGTAATGAATCCCATGTTATAGTTATTCAATATCTGCTCTACTTCGTCATAACCTTGTTGTACTAATGTATCTTTTTCTTCAGGAATGATTACATCTTCGAGGTTGAACGACAAACCTCCACGGAATGCCATTGTATAACCTAAATCTTTAATGTCGTCAAGGAACTGTGCTGTTTTTGCAACCCCACAGGCTTTGATTACATTACCGATAATATCACGTAATGATTTCTTAGAAAGCACTTCATTGATGAATCCTACTTCTACAGGAGTCTTCTCATTAACAAGAACACGTCCTACAGTGGTTTCACGCATCAATTTCTTTATTTCACCATTTTCGTCAAGGT
Organism: Dysgonomonas sp. Marseille-Q5470; assembly: GCF_951230145.1. Classification (NCBI taxonomy): domain Bacteria; kingdom Pseudomonadati; phylum Bacteroidota; class Bacteroidia; order Bacteroidales; family Dysgonomonadaceae; genus Dysgonomonas; species Dysgonomonas sp. Marseille-Q5470. The sequence goes on from NZ_CATNVE010000001.1 coordinate 9,848, forward strand.
CATTCACATATACTTTTATCAAAGCATGTATATCAACCTTACCTTCATTGTATGCAATAATAGCTTCCTCAGGTCCATAGAATATAAGACCTTCGCCAAGAGCACCCTTACGGATTTTTGTGATATAATATAGTCCAAGAACCATGTCCTGAGAAGGTACGGTAATAGGAGCTCCATTTGCAGGGTTCAGAATGTTATGAGATGCAAGCATCAACATCTGTGCCTCAAGGATAGCTTCATTACCTAATGGTAAGTGAACAGCCATCTGGTCACCGTCGAAGTCGGCATTGAAAGCCGTACATGCTAACGGGTGCAACTGGATCGCTTTACCACCAATCATCTTAGGCTGGAATGCCTGGATCCCAAGACGGTGAAGAGTAGGGGCACGGTTGAGCATGACCGGATGTCCTTTCATCACATGTTCCAAGATATCCCATACCACAGGTTCTTTACGATCTACGATCTTCTTAGCCGATTTTACTGTCTTTACGATACCACGCTCGATCAGCTTACGTATAATAAATGGTTTGTACAGCTCAGCTGCCATATCCTGAGGAATACCACATTCGTGCATCTTCAATTCGGGCCCAACGACAATTACCGAACGAGCTGAATAGTCGACACGCTTACCCAACAAGTTTTGACGGAAACGACCTTGTTTACCTTTCAAACTGTCGGATAGTGATTTCAATGGACGATTGGCATCAGTCTTAACTGCACTTGATTTACGTGAGTTGTCGAACAATGAATCGACAGCTTCCTGAAGCATACGTTTTTCGTTACGTAAAATAACTTCGGGAGCTTTGATATCAATAAGTCTTTTCAGACGATTGTTACGTATAATCACACGACGATACAAGTCATTCAGGTCGGATGTAGCAAAACGACCTCCATCTAATGGAACCAACGGACGAAGCTCTGGCGGAATTACCGGAACAATTTTTACAATCATCCACTCCGGTTTATTCTTACCTTTCGATCCACGGAACGCTTCAACAACCTGAAGTTGTTTCAATGCCTCGTTCTTACGTTGTTGAGATGTATCTGTGCTTGCCTTATGGCGCAGAGTATTAGCTAATGAATCGAGGTTGATACGAGACAAAAGGTCGTAAACAGCCTCAGCCCCCATTTTAGCAATAAACTTGTTCGGATCGGTATCGTCCAACAGTTGATTTTCTTTTGGAAGCTTATCCAGAATATTCAAATATTCTTCTTCTGTAAGAAGGTCTTTATCTGCTATTCCTTCTTCTACTGCCGCACCGGACTGAATCACAACATAACGTTCGTAGTAGATGATAGAATCCAGTTTCTTGGTAGGTATACCTAAAAGATAACCCATTTTGTTTGGCAGCGAACGGAAATACCAGATATGAGCCACAGGAACAACAAGGTGGATATGTCCTGTACGTTCGCGACGAACTTTCTTCTCTGTAACTTCAACACCGCATCGGTCACAAACGATACCCTTATAACGGATTCTTTTGTATTTACCGCAATGACATTCGTAATCCTTTACAGGTCCGAATATACGTTCGCAGAAAAGCCCGTCACGTTCAGGTTTGTAAGTACGATAGTTGATTGTTTCAGGTTTCAAAACTTCACCGCTTGATGCTTCCAGAATTTCTTCAGGAGATGCAAGGCTCACAGTTATTTTTGAAAAGCTACTCTTTACTTTATTTTCTTTTCTAAAAGCCATATACTTTTTTCTTTTAAAAGCTGTAGCTATTAGCCATTAGCCGATAGCTGTTTGTTAGAGTATTTAGAATCCGTCGGCTATCAGCTTAGTTAAAGCCGAAAGTCAACGGATAATATGATATTAATCGAGAGAGACACTCAATCCCAAACCACGCATTTCGTGAAGAAGTACGTTTAATGATTCAGGAATACCCGGCTGCGGCATAGGTTCACCTTTTACAATCGCTTCATAAGCTTTTGAACGCCCTATAACGTCATCCGATTTGATTGTCAGAATTTCTCTAAGAATGTGAGCTGCACCGAATGCTTCCAGTGCCCAAACCTCCATTTCTCCGAAACGCTGACCCCCAAATTGAGCCTTACCTCCAAGAGGCTGTTGGGTAATAAGTGAGTATGGTCCGATAGAACGGGCATGCATCTTATCTTCAACCATGTGACCGAGTTTAAGCATATAAATTATACCTACGGTAGCATGTTGGTCGAATTGAATACCTGTTCCTCCATCAATAAGACGGACTTTACCATAACGTGGTACTCCAGCTTTATCTGTCCATTCGTTCAAATCGTCAAGGCTAGCACCATCAAAAATTGGTGTAGCAAACTTAACTCCCAGCTCTTTACCGGCCCAACCCAATACAGTTTCGAAGATCTGACCAAGGTTCATACGTGAAGGCACCCCTAACGGGTTCAGCACGATATCAACCGGAGTTCCATCCGGCAAGAACGGCATATCTTCCTGACGAACGATACGCGACACGATACCTTTGTTACCGTGACGACCTGCCATCTTATCTCCAACCTGTATCTTACGTTTCTTAGCCACATAAACTTTAGCTATCTGAACTATTCCCGAAGGTAGTTCATCACCTATAGTGAGGTCGAAACGCTTACGTTTAAGCTCAGCATCAAGCTCTTTATATTTATGTAGGTAGTTTACGATAACATCTCTGATAAGCGCATTTTTGTGTTCATCCGATGTCCAGTTACTTACCTGTATTGATTCGTAATCGATACCATCCAAAGCACTCTTCGTAAACTTAGAGCCTTTACCGATAATATCAACATTCAAATAATCTTTAACACCCTGTGATGGTTTACCTTCGGTCAATACCAATAGCTTATCTACTAATATTCCTTTCAGTTTTGCCATCTTTTCTTCGTACTCTTCATCTAGTTTAGGTAGCAAAGCTTTACTCGAAAGTTTAGTCTTACCCTTTTTAGATGCTTTAGAGAACAAGTTTGTTGATACAACAACACCTTTCAATGAAGGAGATGCTTTCAAAGATGCATCTTTCACATCACCGGCTTTGTCTCCAAAGATTGCACGAAGCAGCTTTTCTTCAGGAGAAGGATCAGATTCACCCTTCGGTGTAATCTTACCGATCAGGATATCTCCCGGACTAACACGAGCTCCTACACGGATAATACCTCTCTCATCCAAGTCTTTAGTAGCATCTTCACTTACGTTCGGAATATCGGATGTCAATTCTTCAACACCACGTTTTGTATCACGAACCTCAAGTGCAAACTCTTCTACATGGACAGATGTAAAGATATCTTCGCGAACAACACGTTCGTTCAATACGATCGCATCCTCAAAGTTGTATCCTTTCCAAGGCATGAAGGCAACCTTCAGATTCTTACCGATAGCCAATTCACCTTTTTCAGTTGAATAACCTTCTGTTAGTATCTGATTCAACACAACTCTGTCGCCTTTTCTACAGATAGGACGAAGGTCGATTGTTGTATTTTGGTTTGTCTTACGGAACTTAGGAATAGAATATGTTTTGATCGCATCGTCAAAAGCCACAAAGTCTTCGTCTGCTGTACGATCGTATTTAATTTTAATCGTATCGGCATCTACAAAGACAACTTCACCTGCACCTTCTGCAACAATCTGAGTACGAGAGTCACGAATAAGCTGACCTTCGATACCGGTTCCTACGATAGGAGATTCGGTACGCATCAAAGGAACAGCCTGACGCATCATGTTCGATCCCATCAGCGCACGGTTGGCATCATCATGCTCCAAGAATGGAATCAACGATGCTGCAATAGAAGCGATCTGAGTTGGAGATACGTCCATCAACTCTACTTCTGATGGCTCAATAACAGGATAATCTGCATCTTGACGAGCTTTTACACGCATATTGATAAATGATCCGTCATCATTCAACGGAGCATTACCTTGAGCGATAAGCCTGTCTTCTTCCTCTTCGGCTGCAAGATATACAATACCTTCAGACGATAAGTCGACTTTGCTATCTGCTACTTTACGGTATGGTGTTTCGATAAAACCAAGGTCGTTGATCTTTGCATAAACACAAAGAGAAGATATCAAACCAATGTTTGGACCCTCAGGTGTTTCGATCGGACAAAGACGACCATAGTGTGTATAGTGAACGTCACGCACCTCAAAACCGGCTCTTTCGCGAGAAAGACCACCTGGTCCAAGGGCAGACATACGACGCTTGTGAGTAATTTCAGCCAATGGATTGGTTTGATCCATGAACTGAGACAACGCATTTGTACCGAAGAATGTATTTACGACAGAAGAAATTGTTTTAGCATTGATCAAATCAATCGGCGTAAACACTTCATTATCGCGAACGTTCATTCTTTCACGGATGATACGTGCCATACGGTTAAGACCAACTCCAAACTGATTGAAAAGCTGTTCTCCTACAGTACGTACACGACGGTTGCTCAAGTGGTCGATATCGTCAACGATGGCTTTTGAGTTGATCAACTCGATAAGATATTTGATGATCTCAATAATATCTTCCTTCGTTAAAACACGAATATCTGTACTAGTAGAAAGTCCCAATTTCTTATTCAGCCTGTAACGTCCTACTTCTCCCAAATCGTAACGTTTTTCAGAAAAGAAAAGGTTATTAATAACCTCACGAGCACTTGCATCATCAGCAGGCTCTGCGCTACGCAATTGTCTGTAGATATGACGAACGGCGTCTATTTCCGAGTTACTTGGGTCTTTTTGTAATGTATTGTATATAATTGCAAAGTCAGAAATATTCTGAGACTCTTTGTGCAATAATATAGAAGATACACCCGAATCGAGTATCAAATCCAGATGATCTTTTTCTAGAATAGTTTCACGCTCAAGAATAACTTCGTTACGTTCGATAGATGTTACCTCACCGGTATCCTCATCTACAAAGTCTTCCATCCAGGTTCTAAGAATTCTGGCAGCAAGTTTACGGCCTGCTATCTTTTTTATATTTTGTTTATTAACTTTTACCTCTTCTGCCAAATCGAATATTTCGAGGATATTTCTATCACTCTCAAAACCGATAGCACGAAGGAGCGTAGTTACAGGTAATTTCTTTTTACGGTCAATATATGCATACATGACATTATTGATGTCTGTAGCAAATTCAATCCATGAACCTTTGAAAGGAATGATACGTGCCGAATACAATTTCGTACCATTAGCATGCATTGTTTGTCCGAAAAATACGCCCGGCGAACGGTGCAACTGCGAAACAACAACACGCTCGGCACCATTGATCACGAATGTACCTTTTTCGGTCATGTATGGTATCAACCCCAAATAAACATCCTGAATAACCGTGTCAAAGTCTTCATGATCGGGGTCGGTACAATAAAGTTTAAGTTTTGCTTTTAGAGGAACACTATACGTCAATCCTCTGTCGATACACTCTTCGATTGTGTAACGCGGCGGATCGATAAAGTAGTCCAAAAATTCTAATACAAAATTGTTTCGTGTATCAGCTATAGGAAAGTTTTCTGCAAAAACTTTGTATAGACCTTCTTTCTTCCTCTTTTCGGGAGGAGTATCAAGTTGTAAAAAGTCGCGGAATGACTTTAGCTGCACTTCAAGAAAATCCGGATAAGGTAGCGGATTTTTGATTGAAGCGAAATTGACTCTTTGATTTGTATTTATTGAAGACATGGAATATCCAGTTTTGATGAACTTATTATTTTTGACGTAAAAAGGTTAAGAACCTTCACAACGAAGGTTCCTAACCAAAGTATCCTTTGACAGGACTGTTTTTACTTAAGTTCAACTTCAGCTCCTGATTCTTCTAATTGTTTTTTCAATGCTTCTGCTTCATCTTTAGTTACTCCTTTTTTAAGTTCACCAGGAGCAGCATCAACTAGATCTTTAGCTTCTTTCAAACCAAGTCCTGTTAGTTCTTTAACAGCTTTAACAACTTGCAATTTGTTTGCACCTGCTGATTTCAAGATTACATCGAAAGATGTTTTTTCTTCTACAGCTTCTGCAGCCGGACCTGCAGCCGGACCTGCAACTGCAACAGCAGCAGCGGCTGGTTCAATACCATATTCAGTTTTTAGAATTTCAGCTAGTTCGCTAACTTCTTTCACTGTCAAATTTACTAGTTGTTCTGCAATAGCTTTGATATCTGCCATTTTTGTATAAATTAAAATTGTTATTATTCTTTTTTAAATGAATTATCGTTTCGATAATGTTTCTAATACACCATGAATGGTATTACCACCCGATTGAAGGGCTGAGATAACATTCTTGGCTGGAGATTGAAGCAACATGATAACATCGCCGATAAGTTCGTTCTTGCTCTTGATGTTTTCTAATGCGCTCAAATTTTCCGCACCTATGTAGAAGCTTTCTTGTACATAAGCAGCCTTAAGCGAAGGAATTCCTTCTTTCTTGTACTTAGCGATCAGTTTAGCCGGTGCATTAGCTGAATTGGAAAACATCACTGCAGTGTTTCCTTTCAAAACTGAGTGTAGTTCCGAATAGTCACCTTCAAGTGTATCCAATGCTTTCTGCAACAGGGTATTCTTTACGACCATTAATTTAATTTCTTGCTTTGCGCACTCTCTTCTCAATTCGCTGGTTTTAGTCGAATTAAGAGTAGCGATATCAGCAAGATAGAAATTGTCGTAACCTTTGATTGTTGCCGCTATAGTTTCTATGATAGTACCTTTATCTTCCTTTCTCATAATGTTTCAGTCAATTTTGATTAATTTTCTACTGATTTAGGGTCAATTTTTACACCCGGACTCATAGTACTTGAAAGACAAACACTTTTCACATAAGTTCCTTTAGCTGCAGTAGGTTTCAGTTTGATAAGCGTAGAAATAAATTCTCTTGCATTATCTCTGATCTGATCTGAAGTAAAAGATACTTTACCTATAGAAGCATGAACGATACCTGCTTTATCAACTTTAAAGTCGATTTTACCTGATTTTACTTCAGTTACAGCTTTAGCAACGTCCACAGTCACAGTTCCGCTCTTAGGGTTAGGCATTAGACCACGAGGTCCAAGTACACGCCCCAAAGCTCCAACTTTACCCATGATAGCAGGCTGAGTGATGATAACATCAATATCAGTCCAACCACCTTTTATCTTTTCGATATATTCATCCAAACCTACATAGTCTGCACCAGCTTCTTTAGCTGCAGCTTCTGCATCCGGAGAACATAATACCAAAACTCTTACTTGTTTTCCTGTTCCATGAGGAAGAGATACTACACCTCTCACCATCTGGTTAGCTTTACGTGGGTCTACACCTAAGCGTACATCCAAATCGACAGATGAGTCGAATTTTGTAGTTGTTATCTCTTTTACAAGAGCTGATGCTTCAGTCAGTGTATATAATTTCCCTGCTTCAATTTTGCTGAAAGCTAACTTCTGATTTTTTGTAAGTTTACCCATTATCAATTGAAGTTTAATTATTTAACATCAGGGAAAGCCCCTTTTACAGTAATACCCATACTTCTTGCTGTACCAGCAACCATCTTCATGGCAGATTCTACAGTAAAACAGTTCAGGTCAACCATTTTATCTTCAGCGATAGCTTGTACTTGATCCCAAGTAATTTCTGCTACCTTCTTACGATTTGGTTCTGCTGATCCACTCTTTGTTTTAGCGGCTTCAAGTAACTGAATTGCCACAGGTGGTTGTTTTACAATAAAATCAAAAGACTTATCAACATAGTAAGTAATTACCACTGGTAATATTTTACCTGCCTTGTCTTGAGTTCTGGCATTAAATTGCTTACAGAAATCCATGATATTGATACCTTTAGAACCTAAAGCAGGCCCTACCGGAGGAGATGGATTTGCTGCACCGCCTTTAATCTGTAACTTTAATTGTCCAGCAATTTCTTTAGCCATTTTTGTTTTTAATTTTTAGTTTTGTTAAAACTTAAATAGAACATCCAGAGTGCGTAACCAGTCCTTATTGCTCTTTTTCAACTTGCATGTAATTCAATTCGAGAGGAGTTTTCCTTCCAAATATTTTTACCATCACCTTGAGTTTCTTTTTCTCAGCGTTCACCTCTTCAATAATACCAGAAAAACCAGAGAAAGGACCATTTGTTACTTTCACGTTTTCTCCAACAAAATATTGAATATCCAAGCCTACTTCCTGCTCATCCAGTTCGTCCATTGTACCTAATATCCGATTTACTTCAGATTGGCTCAGCGGTTGTGGATTAGTAGTATTCGGTAAAAAACCTGCAACGAAATTAATGTTACGAAGTTCATGGATCACTTCACCTACGAGTGCGGCCTCAATCAATATGTAGCCGGGAAGATAAGCTCTTTCTTTGAGAACCTTCTTTCCGTTACGCATAATATAAGTTTTCTCTGTAGGAATAAGAACTTGAGAAATATACTTCCCTAAGTCAGTTTTCTTTATCTCTGATTCAAGATATTCTTTGACTTTATTTTCTTTTCCACTAACAGCACGCAGAACGTACCATTTCTTTTCGATTTCAGTCATAGTTTTTTGACAAGATAAAGATTACAACAGACCATAAAGCAACTTAACCGCTCTATCAAACACCGAATCAACACCCCACACAACCAATGCCATAATAATGGAAGCGATCATGACAATAACTGCACTGCTGGTCAATTCCGGACGAGAGGGCCAAGAAACCTTATATACAAGTTCGTTATAAGAATCTTTAAAATAGTTAATTATTTTTTTCATCACTCCTGTTTGAGTTTAGCACGGGCGGAGAGATTCGAACTCCCGACATTTGGTTTTGGAGACCAACGCTCTACCACTGAACTACGCCCGTATATTAAAGTCGGTTATATTACAAACCGACTTTAGGTTTTATAGAAATTATTAAGATAAAATTTCTGTAATCTGACCAGCACCTACTGTACGTCCACCTTCACGGATAGCGAAACGAAGACCTACGTTACAAGCAACTGGGTAAATCAATTCTACTGTGATTGTTACGTTATCACCAGGCATTACCATGTCTGTTCCTTCAGGAAGAGTGATTTCACCTGTAACGTCCAATGTACGTAGATAGAACTGAGGACGATATTTGTTGTGGAATGGAGTGTGACGTCCACCTTCTTCTTTTTTCAAGATATAAACCTCAGCTTTGATTCTTGTGTGAGGAGTGATTTTACCTGGGTGGGTAATAACCATACCACGTTTGATTTCTTCTTTATCGATACCACGAAGTAGAAGACCTACGTTGTCACCAGCTTGTCCGTCGTCAAGAATCTTACGGAACATTTCTACTCCTGTTACAACTGATTTTTTAGCTTCAGCTCCAAGACCGATAATTTGAACTTCTTCACCAGTTTTGATCTTACCAGTTTCGATACGACCTGTTGCTACAGTACCACGACCTGTGATAGAGAACACGTCTTCAACCGGCATCAAGAATGGTTTATCAACATCACGTGGAGGAAGTGGAATCCAAGTATCAACAGCATTCATAAGCTCCATTACTTGGCTAACCCAAGGTTCAACACCGTTCAAAGCACCAAGTGCAGATCCACGGATAACTGGAGTATTATCTCCGTCGAATTCGTAGAATGAAAGAAGTTCTCTCATTTCAAGTTCTACTAATTCTAGCATTTCTTCGTCATCAACGATATCACATTTGTTCATGAAAACAACCAATCTTGGTACGTTTACCTGACGTGCAAGAAGGATGTGCTCACGAGTTTGAGGCATAGGACCATCAGTAGCAGCTACAACGATGATAGCACCGTCCATCTGAGCAGCACCAGTAACCATGTTCTTTACGTAGTCGGCGTGTCCTGGACAGTCAACGTGAGCATAGTGACGGTTAGCTGTTTCGTATTCTACGTGAGAAGTATTGATTGTAATACCACGTTCTTTTTCTTCAGGAGCGTTATCGATAGAGTCGAATGAGCGTGCTTGAGAAAGACCTTTGTCAGCCAATACTTTAGTGATAGCAGCAGTCAAAGTAGTTTTACCGTGGTCAACGTGACCGATTGTACCGATATTTACGTGCGGTTTCGCCCGGTTAAAATGTTCTTTTGCCATAATTAATCTTCTATTATTTAGTTAAATGTATATATTTAATTCAATTTTGAATCTTGTATCCCCGTTAGAGCCCATGACGGGATTTGAACCCGTGACCTCTTCCTTACCAAGGAAGTGCTCTACCACTGAGCTACATTGGCTTAAATCTCAAAATCTTGCTTCAAATTAAACAATTCTCCGTACTTAAAAACAAGAGATATTATTATTAAAGCAAAAGTAATGGAAATTAAAGTGAAGAAATATCCAAATCTATTGATTCATAGCTTTTTCAAAACTTCTTTTTCCTTATAGCTTGAGCCTCTTGTCGGATTCGAACCAACGACCCCGAGATTACAAATCACGTGCTCTGGCCAACTGAGCTAAAGAGGCTAAAAGTCTAATAATTATCGCCATCTCGCTTTTTACACAGCGAAACGGCGACAAAATTAGATATTTTTTTTTAGAATCGCAACACTTTATAGATTTATTTTCCCTTGTGTTTTCTTTTGATTGTCTATTTAGCTTCAACTAGCTTAGTGCCAATTTCATGAACATTGCTATTTTATTTAGCCTGAGCCTTCTCTTTTACCTTAAGCACTTGCTTTTCCAAAGCTTCTATACTCTGAGCAACAGCTTCCTCAAAGCTATCGGCAGTCTTATTGGCAAACAACTCTCCATTTTTTATATTCAATTTAACCGAAGCCTCTTTATTATTGGCTACTTCCGGCTTCACGACTTTCAATATAACTTCTGCATCTACAATCTGATCTGTAAATTTATCCAATTTTGATATTTTTTTCTCAATAAACTCTTTCAGTTGTACTGACGCATCAAAGTGCACCGATTGAATTACAATATTCATAACTAATCCTCCTTTACTTTTTAAGCTCTTGGGTGAGCTTTGTTATAAATTCTCTTTAATTCTTCAAACGAAGTATGTGTGTATATTTCTGTAGCAGCCAAGCTTGCATGACCAAGCAACTCCTTTACTGCATTAATATCCGCTCCATTATTCAGCATGCCCGTTGCAAACGAATGTCGAAGAACATGGGGGCTAACCTTAGCCAGAGTTTCTATCTGCTGTAAATTAGAAGTCACAATACGATGCACTAACATCGGATAAAGTGGCTCTCCATTATTCTTAACAAATAAGTAACCTGATTGGTTTCCTACTTCTTTATTTCGCACTGCAATATATTGTTCAAGAGACTGCTTCATGCCATCACTAAAAGGAATAAGACGTTGCTTATTACGTTTTCCTGTCACTTGTATCGTTTCAGAAGAGAAATCGACATCAACATCTTTCAACCCTATTAATTCTGCCCGGCGGATTCCGGTTACGTAAAACAGCTCTATTATAATATGGTCTCGCAACGACTCGAATGAATCTCCGTAGTCTTCTTGATCCAGCACCTTCTCCATATCTGAACTGTTGGCAAAAGCTGGAATTGGCCGACCAACTTTCGGGCCATTTATTTTACTTGCAGGATTTACCGTTACTTCTCCTATTTTCTGCAAATATCTGTAAAACGATTTCACTGCGCTTAGCTTACGGTTTACAGAACGGGCTGAGATTTTTCTCTCCATCATAGACACGATCCACATGCGAATAATATCTCTATCTACATGCTTTATGTCAGTATCAGAAAAATGCTCGGCAAGAAACTCTACGAACTGACTAAGGTCTTCAGAATAAGAAATCTCCGTATGTAAAGAATAGTTCTTTTCATAACGGAGATACCTGATATATTTTTCTATCAACAGCATCATTCGAGAAACATTCTATCTTGAATGACGAAGTTAATAATATTATGCGAAATTGGCAATACTTATTTTACTCTTCCATACGGTGCATCTTCTGCACATAGACTGCATGAAGTTTGTTTGCTCTCTTCACTAAAGAAGGCTTTTGGAATTCCTGACGTCTTCTAAGTTCTTTAACAACACCTGTTTTTTCGTATTTTCTTTTAAATTTCTTTAGGGCTCTTTCGATATTTTCCCCTTCTTTCAATGGAACAATAATCATAATTATTCTTTAGTTTTTATTTGTTTTCTTATTTAATTTTAAACTTTATAAGCGAAATTTCATTCGCTATCATTGCAATAATTGCATTAACGAGAGAATTCTGTTGTATAAATCAATCTTCTGAACATTGCTTCAGCAAAGCAATATCATACCACAAGTGAATATGTTTTGTTCAAAAGATCATCAAACCTCCTCTCTGTTTCGGGCTGCAAATTTATGATTTAATATCTTAACGAACAAGACTTTTTAAAAAATTCTATTCTTTTTTCATCTCTATGTGAGGCAGGCCATCTTCGAGATACATCTCGCTGGTTTGCCTGAAGCCGTGGCTCTCATAAAATTTTTGAAGATATTGCTGAGCAGAAATCGTAATTCGCGTCTCCCCTAGAGTTGCAGATGCTATATCCAGGGCTTTCTTCATCATGTCGTGCCCATATCCGTACTTCCTATACTCCTGAGCAACAATAACCCGTCCGATACAAGCCTCTTCAAAATAATCTCCGCCCTTAAATATACGGCAATAAGCCACGAGCCTATCACCTGCATACCCAGAGAGATGCAATGCTTTTTGGTCTTTATAGTCTGTATCGAGATACGGAGCATCTTGCTCAACGACAAATATTTTGCACCGTAGATGCAAGATCTCATATAATTCGTTTATAGTAAGCTCTTCGAAACGGCTTACTTTCCATACTAATTCTTTCTTCATGCGTAATAAATCAGAAAAATCGCATAAAGATAATTTTTTATTTTTTACAATTCCGTACCCGTCAGGAAGATTCGTTATGTATAGATAAAAGTCTGTCAGAAACATTCTTATTTACTATAAAAATAATACAAATCAAACATAAACATCATAGTTCTCATTGAGCACAAAACATGAAATTAAATAGATTATATATCAACAAAATAGATTGGAAGAAATAATGAAGAAAGGGCAACCTTAGGAAATAGGCTTGGAGTCATAACTTGAAATGATAATACTTAAACACCAAGAAAATAGCTATCACAAGCACAAGTAAAGTAACAACAGCTAATACGATAAGCAGCAACACCTTAAAGATTGCAGCAAGCCATGAAGACCTTTTGAAGAATTGAGACAACCCCCATATAAAATATATTTCGGCTAAAAAATTTACAACCAAATAAACAAACTGTGAATGTGACAAATATATAAAGGGATAAAACAACAAAAGAATAAAAATTCTTGCTCCAGATAAGTATGAAAGCATAACAAGATGCTCCATATAGTTATAACCCCTTCGATAAAACAACAAATAAGAGAACAGCGCATAAAAAGGAGTTAACACCAGAAGCATCGATGAGTAATGATTAGAATACAATTTATAGATAGGGACATATTCAAGAATAACATTACCTTCATGTTTATTCATCTCATCCATTGGAAAAAAATGAAAAAGATGAAAAACAAAACTATAAATAACACCACATACTATCAGAAAAATAAAAGGTTTGATATATCCAACCCTCTTACCGGATAAATAATTTCGGATTGTTACTGCCGGCCTTAACAGCAACTCTTTAGTAGTATAGAATAACCCACTATTTAAATGAAATAACCCATATCCCAATTCTCTAAAAACCTCTTGGGAGTTAACACGCGAAGTATGTATTGACTGTCCACATTTACTACAAAACTCACCATAGACTTTATTATTACAGTTGAGACAGTACTTTATTTCTTTATTCATATTCGAAAATGAGTTACTTTTCAAATATAAAACAGAATTCTTTGCTTATTAGTTCTATTCGACAATCTTAATTTTAATGCAATCCAATAGTAATAGTTTTGTAACCCCTCTTATTTATTTTTGCCAATAAAAAAAGCTTATGAATGTTAGACGCTTAGGAGCAATCGATATCGGCTCCAACTCTGTACGCCTTCTTATTACAGATGTTCTCGACTATAATGGACGTGCAGTATTTAAAAAAGATTCATTAATCCGTATCCCTTTAAAATTGGGAGAGGATACATTTTCCACAGGATATATAAGTGAGCAGAAGAAAGAAAAGCTCGCCATCCTAATGCAATCTTTCCGTGGACTAATACAGGTAAATGATGTAGAAATATGGCGTGCCTGCGCAACGTCTGCCATCAGGGAAGCCTCTAACGCACAAGAAGTATTGGAGTACGTAGTTGCCAAGTCGGGCATCGAAATAGATGTAATTGACAGCAAAGAAGAGGCTCGCTTTATTCTTACAAACAGAATAGACGAATTACTGGAGGAGAACAGAGTATACATATATACGGATGTAGGTGGAGGAAACACAGAGCTCATTATTTTTTATCAGAACAAAGAGATCGCATCCGAATCGTTCAAGCTAGGTACCATTCGCTCACTACCGCTTGAGGAAGAAAGAGCCGAATGGGACAGAATGAAAAATTGGCTGACAGAACACAGCAAAGATTATATAAAGATATCCCTCATTGGGTCAGGAGGAAACATAAATAAGCTGGATTCACTATTACGTCGTTCCGGACGCATACGCAGAGAAGAGTTAGTGAGCTTTGCGGCTAAAATGAGAAAAATGAGTTACGAAGAAAGGCTCGTGAATCTTAAAATAAACCTCAACCGAGCAGAAGTAATACTCCCTGCAATAGGGATATACCTTAAAGTAATGAAACTGGCTCGGGCACTAGTCATTGAAACACCCATAATAGGTGTCGCCGATGGCATTATCAAAGACCTATACATGACGCACTTCTATCAACCGTCTGCCCCTGCACTTTATATCGATAAATAAAAAACTACACCATAAACAGATGAATGGCAAACAGAGAGATATCTACCATCTGTTTGCTCGTCATTTATATTATACATAAAACTTCCGTCTGAATCTTAACCATTTATTCATAAATACTTAACAGTGTTGTCATAATGTATTTATTCTTTTGATATGAAAAAAAGAGAAAAATATGACAAACAAAAAACATCACAAAACCATTGTTCTTTCAGATATCCATCTGGGATCTAAATGGTCGAAAGCGAAAGAAGCAACAAGATATTTAAAAGACAACACATGCGATACTCTTATTTTATGCGGAGACATTATTGATGGGTGGCAATTGATGCGAGGAAGAAAAGCAAAGTGGAAAAAGAGACACAGTAATTTCATTAAACTACTATTGGATATACAACGTAAAACAAAGATAATCTATTTGAGAGGGAATCACGACGACTTCATGGACAGGATACTTCCTTTCAAGTTTCAGAATATAGAAATTGTAAAAGATTATATCTACAAAAGCGGAGACAAACGTTTCTATGTCCTCCACGGAGATGTATTTGACCTTGTTACATCCCGCTACAGCTGGTTATCTAAAATCGGAGATGTTGGTTACTCTCTACTGATGCTGATCAATAGATACTACAACAACAGACGAGAAAAAAAGGGTTTGCCTTATTACTCCCTTTCGCAAGAAGTGAAGAAAAAAGTAAAAGCATCGGTATCATACATTAGCGATTACGAGAAACATATTGTAGATATAGCACGCCACAAAAAGTGTGACGGGGTTATATGCGGTCACATACATCAACCCGAAAAAAGATATTATGGCGACATTCTTTATTTGAATTCGGGTGATTGGGTCGAATCTTTATCGGCTCTAACCGAAGACTATGACGGCAATTGGGAGGTTGAATATTATGTAACTGAGCCACAGGCTAACAATTCGGTATTTGAAGACAAGAAAGATATAAGATTTGCAATATGAGATATTTATTTATTGTTCAAGGAGATGGACGAGGGCACATGACTCAGGCTATAGCCTTGTCTGATATCCTTCGCCGCAATGGTCACGAGGTTGTAGAAGTTTTAGTTGGAAAAAGTAAGGTTCGGGTCATACCCGATTTTTTTTATCAGAAAATCGGAGCTAAAATAAGAACTTTCGACACCTTGTCTTTTGTATTCAAAAAAGATAAAAAACGGATTCACTTCTTAAAGACTTTGCTTTTCAACATATCGCCTAAGAGATTAAGGAAATATAAAAAAAGCATAGAAAAAATACACCGGCGTATACAGAAAAACGAACCCGATGTTATTGTCAATTTCTACGAACTGCTCACCGGGCTCACCTATTTGCGATTTAGCACCGATATCCCGATTGTAAATATCGGACATCAATACCTGCTAAAACATCCCGGCTATTTACATGGAAAAGGAGACGAACAAGGAATGATGTTCTTGAGACTGCATATGCTGCTATGTGGTGTAGGCGCAACCAAAACCTTGGCTTTATCCTTCTATCCGTTAAAAGACTATATTCCTGAACGCATTGCAGTGGTTCCGCCTCTGCTCCGATCCGAAATATTATCGCTACAGCCTACAACCGAAGACTATATTTTGGGATACATGCTTAATCATGGGTATGAAAATGAAGTAAGGGCATGGCACGAGCAAAATCCTGACGTAAAATTACATTTCTTCTGGGATAAGCAAAATGTACCGAAGGAACTAATAGTAGACGAAAATTTAACACTCCATACGATCGATGATGAAAAATTCCTTAACTTTATGAGCAGATGCTGCGGATATATTACAACAGCGGGGTTCGAATCGGTTTGTGAAGCTCTCTATCTGGGGAAAGCTATCATGATGATCCCGGCTCATATAGAACAAGAAGTAAACGCAGCTGATGTTATCTCTTTTGGAGGAGGCATTGTTGGAAACAATTTTGATATGAGCGTGTTATTAAACTATATGAAAACAAAGCAACAATCGGATGACTCTTTTCGTGAATGGGTAAATTCGGCTGAGCAGACTTTTTTAAGGCATCTAACAACACTGGCATAAATGATAAACAACAGGGATTTAAGCTGGCTAACCTTTAACGAGCGGGTACTGCAAGAAGCTCAGGACAAAAGTGTGCCTCTGATGCAGAGGCTTCGTTTTCTTGGTATCTTCTCAAACAATCAGGACGAGTATATAAAGGTAAGGATAGCCAATATTGTTCGCCTTAGTCAGATTAGAGGAAAGAGCGCACCTCTCCTTTCGGGAGGATACACTGCTAAAGAATTACTGCCCCTTATCAACAGTCAGGTCTCTGAAGGGCAAAAGAAATTTATGCAAACTTATATCGATGTTCTCTCCGAAATGGAGAAACATAATATTTATGTAGTGAATGAGAAAAAACTGAACCAGAAACAAAAACAGTTCTGCCACGAATATTTCTCGAGCGTTGTCAGCCCACTTCTTGTACCACTTATTATTCGTAAATCTACTCAATTACCCTTTTTGCGGGATAACAATATCTACCATGCGGTTAAGATGTGCTCCGACAAAAACGATTCCAGATATGCAATTATTCAAATTCCGGTAAGTTCTTCATGTCCGCGCTTTGTCGTATTGCCATCAGTAAAAGGCAGACACGATATCATATTTTTGGATGATATAATTCGTTTATGCTTGGACGAAATATTCTTTATGTTTAACTATAAAAGTATTTCGGCATATACATTCAAACTGATGCGTGATGCTCAACTCACAATAGATGACGACATCTCTAAAAGCTTGATAGAGAAGATGGAGGCCGGATTACAAAATCGTCTGCACGGACAGCCTGTTCGCCTTATCTACGACAGAGAAATGCCCGAAGACTTGTTAGATATCATATCATCAAAGCTCCAGCTAAAAAGGCGGGAGGAATTAGATGCGGGAGGGCGATATCATCTTATGAGGGATTTAATGAAATTCCCTAAAGTGCGTCCCGATCTTGAAAGCAAAAGCTTGGCTCCGCTAAACCATCCGCACATAAAGCCTTTTTCGAGCATATTGAAAACCATTGCTCGTAAAGATGTATTACTTAATTATCCATATCATACATTCAACCACTTTATTGATTTCCTTCGGGAAGCAGCGATAGATCCTAAAGTAGAAAGTATCTACATCACTTTATATCGTGTAGCAGAACGTTCGAAAGTTATTAACGCCCTGATCAATGCAGCTAAAAACGGCAAGAGAGTAGTCGTATTAATGGAATTGCTGGCACGCTTCGATGAAGAACAAAATGTAGAATATTCGGAGATACTGCAAAAAGAGGGAGTAAAAGTTATACATGGCGTCACAGGACTAAAGGTACACAGCAAAATCGTTTTGGTAGAACGTAAGAATAAAGATTTTGCATATATCGGAACCGGGAACTTTAATGAAGCTACAGCTCAGATATATGGCGACTTCGGCTTGTTTACATCAAATCCTCAAATAGTAGCTGATACAGCTATAGTATTCGATTTTCTGATCAATACACACAAACACTTCTCGTGCAAGCAACTGCTTGTTTCGCCTTATTATATGCGCAATCAATTCGTCAACCTCATCAAGAAAGAAATAAAAAATGCGCAAAACGGAAAACGAGCTTATATATTTGCTAAGTTTAACAGCCTTACCGATGAAGAAATGGTAAAGCTGCTTTACAAAGCAAGTCAGGCAGGAGTCGAGATACGGCTTATCGTGAGAGGTGCATGCTGCTTACAGCCTCAGATGAAAGACCTAAGCGAGAACATACGGGTAATAAGCATTGTAGACCGCTATCTAGAACATGCACGTATAGCTATATTCCACAATGACGGAGACGAGAAAGTCTATATCATGAGCGCAGACTGGATGACACGAAATCTAGACAGAAGAATAGAGGTGGGAGTTCCTATCCTCGACAAAGAAATAAAACAAACATTGAAGAGCTTCTTTGATATACAATGGTCGGATAACGAAAAAGCAAGAGATCTCACTGTCTTTGGGAGCAATAATTATGTAAAGAGAGGAGACAATCCTCCTTGCCGTTCTCAGACAGCTTTATACGATTTTTATAAGAAATTGAATGATAAAAAATGAATACAGATATATTTGCAGCAATAGATATAGGCTCTAATGCTATTCGCCTACTTATAAACAACATTGAAGTAAACGGAACAACGCCCGACTTCAAGAAGGTAGCTTATCTCCGTGTACCTATCCGTTTGGGTGACGACGTATTTACCTCTGGAACAATAAGCAAAGATAAGGAGTGGCGGCTTATACATGCAATGCAGGGTTTCTCACATATAATGAAAGCCTATGGTGTGATGAACTACAGAGCATGTGCAACCAGCGCCATGCGTGATGCTACCAACGGAGCTAATATCGTAGAAGACATACGGCGCGAAAGTGGTATAAACATAGACATCATAACCGGTAGAGAAGAAGCCGAAATTATATACGAGGCGGGAGAGTTGGACAACTTTATGGACAAAAGGAAGAACTACCTCTATGTTGACGTTGGAGGAGGCAGCACAGAAGTGATCATATACAGCAATCAGCAAAAAGTAGACTCTAACTCCTTCCAGATGGGAACTGTACGCTTACTGGTAGATGCCGTAAAAGAAGATGAAGAAAAACGATTTAAGTCTTGGCTAAAAGATATCTCTAAAGACAATAACTCATTCAGTATAATTGCATCGGGTGGAAACATAAATAAGATACACAAAGTATTGGGTAAAAGAGAACGTGAACCTATCAGCTATGACGAACTGAAGAAGCTCTATGACAGTCTAAAATCGTTGAGTTATGAAGAGCGGATTCAGTCTTATAAGCTTAATACTTATCGTGCTGACGTTATTGTCCCAGCTTTGAAGATATTCTTATCGATTAGTAAGATTTGTAAAGTCAATGAAATATTCGTTCCGAAGATAGGACTATCGGATGGTATTATATATCACTTATTTCAGGAGCATCAAACATCTGGAACCGTTGCGAAGAAATAGTATATCTAAATGGCAATGCCCTTGTCTTTAATATGGGTAGCAGCCTCTTCTTTCAAGTCTTTTACCCAGTCAAATCGCAAGTAAGGAATTACTGCTCTGGCAATGTTGATAACAGTAGGATAAGAATAGGCACTCTCACGCACATCCTCTTTAATCAGATGCTTATTTTGGTCTAATTCGACAACAAGGTTTATCACAATACTGTATACTACAAGCCATTTAGCACAACAAAATAAAGCTCCGGCCAGCCGATTGAGAGCACTCATTTTTATGGCTTCTACAAATGACTCGAGTAACTTCCCCGCAAAAAACAACGCCACTATAATAAGCAGAAAGGCCACAATATAAGATAATGGCCCGATAATGTGAGGGGATGCCTCGGTTAGCTTTATCAACTTGGGAGCTATAAAGCCTGACAACTGACCAGCAAAAACCGCTCCTAATATCAATCCGGCTAAAGATGCTATTTGCATAACAAGCCCCGAAAAGAACCCCTTAACAAGGGTTATCCCAATCAATATAACTACAAGCAAGTCGAACCAATTCATACAAAGTGAGGCTTATATAAAAACAAAAGTAAGAATTATAATAATTCTTACCTTGTATATCTTTAGCAAAATGCCTTTAAAAGATCTTATTTGCTGTATTCGTCAGAGACAGTTAGTTTAGCTCTTCCTTTTGCTCTGCGTGAAGCAAGTACTCTGCGTCCGTTTGCAGTAGCCATTCTAGAGCGAAAACCATGTTTGTTTTTTCTCTTTCTGTTTGATGGTTGAAAAGTTCTTTTCATTGCTATATATTATTTTCTGTTATAATTTCAATTATCTTCCAGATATTCGGGTTGCAAAAATAGGATGTTTATTTAATATAAGCAAGTATATTAACGTTTTATTTTCTCTAAATTGATGAAACTGTATCTGTATTTATGTTTCTCATCTGTATCATGATCTTCTCGCGATAGCTCCTTCCACTCTTCCTGTTTTATTTCAGGGAAGAAGGTATCCGCTCCTTCAAACTGATGATGAATACGAGTCAGATAAAGTCTGTCTGCAAAATCAATTGCTTTCTTGTATATGGTTCCTCCTCCAATAAAAAAGATCTCTTGTTCGCCTTTACAAAGCTCTATTGCCTCATCGATAGATAAAACCATTTCGCAGCGATCGAATTGTAAATCCTTATTATTAGTTATCACAATATTCCTTCTGTTGGGCAACGCACCTTTAGGCAACGACTCAAATGTTCGGCGCCCCATTACAACAGGATAACCCGCTGTGATAGACTTAAAATGCTTCAGATCGTTCGGCAAATGGCAAAGCAGGTCATTGTTTTTACCGATGGCATTTGCTTCGTCAACCACAACTACAATTGATTTTATTGTCATAATTTCTTTATCTATAATTTTAGAACCGGAATCCGTAGCCTAAACGTATCAGACTATAATCCGTATACCCTGTATATTTCTCTTTATCTATCAGATTATATCTATAATCAAAATTCAAGAATCCTTTCTTGCTTATATTATACTCAGCACCTACACCAAAACTAAGACAAAATCCGGTCTGTTTCACAGAATTAGGGATTCCTGAGAATAAGTGATTGGATATCACACCCCCAATAAAAGGATATATAGAAAGATTATTATATACACGCAATTGATACTGTAAATTAAATCCAACATCGAGGCCGGAATTACTATTATCAGGAAAATAAGCCACCCAATCTGCAACTACTCTAAAATTAGCGGGTAAACTGTACTTATACTGCAGCCCTATTCCCCAATTGGCATAATCTAATTTATATCTATGAGTGAGGTCTATTATTAAAGCTGATTTTTGAGCTTGCACAGCGGCACAACAAGCTAAAAAAACAAATATAAGAACTCCTTTTTTCATCTTACATCATCACCTTTCGGCTTCAACCCTATCTTTTTCGCTTTCTCTATCAAATAATTGTAAGCAGCGTCATATTCATTGGGGATCACCCCATCTAAGATAGCATCTTTGATGGATGCCTTAAGCCGTCCCACTTCCACTCCGGGTCCAAGACCGAACATTTCCATAATTTCTTCACCTTTGATCGGCGGTTGAAAATTCCGTACCTGATCTTTCTCTTCTATATCTCTTAGTTTCTGACGTACAATCTCAAAATTACGAAGGTAACGACGAACCTTATCGGGATTCTTTGATGTAATATCAGCTTCACACAATGTCATCAGGTCATCAATATCGTCACCTGCCTCGAAAAGCAAACGGCGAATGGCTGAATCAGAAATTTCCTCGTCTACCAATACCTGAGGACGCATGTGCAAGGTAACCATTTTTTGCACATACTTCATTTTTTCATTCAATGGCAGCTTCATCCGTCTAAAGATTCCCGGAATCATCTTCTCGCCAATGAAGTTATGATTGTGAAAAGTCCAACCGAATTTATTGTCCCAGCGTTTGGTTGCAGGCTTGGCAATATCATGAAGTATAGCCGACCATCGGAGCCACAGATTATCTGTTTTCTTCGAAATATTATCTAAGACGACCAAAGTATGATAAAAATTATCCTTATGCCCGACCCCTTCTTTTGTTTCAGCACCTTTCAAAGCCACTAATTCAGGGAAGATAATAGAGAGTAATCCGGTCTGATCGAGTTGAAGAAAACCAACCGAAGGCTTAGGCGAAAGTACTATTTTATTCACCTCATCGATTATGCGCTCTCTTGATATGATCTCTATACGATCCTTATTTCTGCTGATTGCATCAAAGGTTTTAGGTTCTATATCAAAACCTAGTTGTGAAGAAAAGCGTATTGCCCTGAGCATCCTCAGAGGGTCGTCGCTGAATGTAATATCAGGATCGAGCGGAGTACGAATAGTCAGACTATCCATATCTTTGAGTCCACCGAAAGGGTCTAGCAATTCTCCAAAACGATCTTTATTAAGACAAATCGCTAACGCATTTATTGTAAAATCTCTACGGTTCTGATCGTCTTCGAGCGTACCATCCTCTACAATCGGTTTGCGCGAGTCTCTATTATAAGACTCCTTGCGTGCCCCAACAAATTCTATCTCCGTATCTTTGTACTTAATCTGTGCTGTACCAAAGTTCTTAAAAACCGAAAGGTTTGCCTTCCTCCCCAGAGCCTTAGTCACAGCCTCTGCCAGCTCGATACCCTTACCGATAGTAACAATATCTATATCTTTGGATGCACGGCGTAGAAATATATCACGTACATAACCGCCTATAGCGTAGCATTCAAGATTCATCTCATCTGCCACACGTGAAATAGTATCAAATATTTCTCCCGAAAATTTCTTCTTTATTATATCGTTAAATTCGTTATTTAACATTTTATGTAGATAACTCTTTATTTCTATCAATCAGGTTACAAAAAGTGACAAAATAAAATATTCACAAATACATAACAATCAAAATATTAAACATTAAAAAGTGACAAAAGTGACACTTCTTAATCTATTTCGAATTGTTACTTTTTCGCTTCTTCTTTTCAGCCTACTTCTCTCTATATAAGATAATTTGAAGCCAGAATAATGAATCGGCTAAAACCCAATCACTCTACATATAATACCAATCCTTTCAGGTATTCGCCTTCAGGATGATAAATATTGATCGGATGATCGGCAGGCTGACTTAACTGGTGTAATATTCTCACACTACGACCCGACAAAGCAGCAGCACTGAATACAGCCAAACGGAAAGCGTCTTTACTGATAACCTGCGAGCAGGAAAAAGTAAACACAATACCTCCGGGTGCTACTTTTTCGAATGCGGCAGCGTTTAAACGCTTGTAACCTTGCAATGCATTTTTTATAGCTCCTCTGTGTTTTGCAAAAGCCGGAGGATCAAGTATGATAAGATCATAGTCTCCTTTATTAATACCACCTAAAAACTTGAATGCATCTTCGGCAAAAGCCTCATGTCGTTTATCATCGGGGAAATTCAACCCCACATTCCTATTCGTCAACATAATTGCCTTAGATGAGCTATCCACCGAGTGAACCAGATTTGCACCACCACGCAAAGCATAGAAAGAGAACCCTCCTGTATAACAAAACATATTTAGTACAGACCGGCCTTTTGAATACTTTTCGAGCAATGCTCTATTATCTCGCTGATCGACAAAGAAACCGGTCTTCTGCCCTTTTACCCAGTCAGGATAAAACTTCAAACCATTCTCAAGTGCTATTTCGTTGACAGAATCACCTTTGTACAGATATTCATTTTCTGCTCCCAGATTGGCTTTGTATGGCAAGGTGGTTTCCGATTTGTAATATACATTTTTCAGATTATCTCCTAACACGGCCTTCAATGCATCACAAATCATCAGACGTGACTCGTGCATCCCTACCGAATGAGACTGAATAACAGCCGTTTCGGCATAAACATCTATAATAAGACCGGGAAGAAGATCCCCTTCTCCATGTACAAGACGATATGAATTATTATTATCAGATAATAAGCCTATTGATTTTCTCAATTCCAAAGCTGAAGACAAACGCTTCTTCCAGAAATCAAGATCAATATCTTCTTCTTCAAAAGATAGTACCCGAACCTCTATACTCCCAATCTGATAATGACCGACAGCAATAAATTCATCGTTGATTGTATATACGTTAACGACTTCTCCTTCTGCAAGACTTTCATCTTTAGACTGTACTGCTCCCGAGAATATCCAAGGATGAAAACGCTTAAGCGATTCTTCTTTTTTAGGCTTTAGCTTGACCTTTTTATAATTCATAATTAAATAGCTGTCGAAATGAAGCTACAAAATTACAACTTTATTATCAAAGTTGCACCCCAACGCATAGGTTTTCCTTTCTGAGCAAAATATTTACTATCTGATCCAAACAAAAATGTATTGTAATCACGATCGAGAATATTTTTACCCCAGAATTCTAATGAGAATATATTTTTTTCTAAAGTGAGGTTAGCATTTAGTGTTCCGTAAAATCCTTGCGACATCACATTATCTTCAGCCCAATAAGTTTTTCCGATTCCTGCAAAATTGGTATCGAAGGTTATTCTATCCAGCAATGTATTCTGTTTGAAATCATACGAAACACTGCCGCCGATGCTGAATGTAGAACCGGGAGCAAAAGGAATATGATTGCCTGTATAGTCTTTTACAACTTCTCCCGCACTATTCCTTACTTTATTATCCTTGAACGTAGCATCAGCCAAGCCATAATTCGCATAAAGATAAAAACCTTTACAAGGGCGGGCCTTCAAGCCTATTTCAAAACCTTTACTTTCTGCTTTACCGGCGTTGCTTACCATACGTCCACCCCGGTTGTTTACAAACTGGGTAATCTGTACATCACGTATATCCATATAATATACGGCAAAGTTTGCCTGCAATGAATTTTCTATAATATCAACTTGTCCGCCAAGTTCATAACTCCAGCTATATTCAGGATTATAAGAGATCCGATTGTTAACTGGTGTATCGGCAGATGCAGAATGACCGCCACCCATACTCGGTGGTAGCATACCCATCATTTTAGCTTCGAGGGCTTCTTGCAGAAGATCGGCAAATATCTGAATATTATGTCCTCCTGCTTTGTAGCCACGCGACGCTGAACCATATACAAATGAGTTTTCATTTATCTGATATTTTAATACGGCTTTAGGCAGAAACTCCAAAAAATCTTTGGAATTAGTACCTACAATGGCAGTATCTGCTGCAAAAGACATTGGAGGCATCGGTGAGTTGGGTATCTTCACATCAAAATTCGCGACAGTTTCGGCATTGTAGTCAAGCTTTGTTTTTTCATAGTCGATACGCAAACCTAAAGTAAGAGACAGTCCCTTTGCTTTAAACAAATTATTGAATGTTGACTGATGAAAAGCGGCTAAACCATAAGTCGGACGTTTATATTGTCCATTCAGGTCTATCTGATCATCCGTAAAAGTAATCGGAGCCCCAACAGCGGTTAATGGAGCCTGCAAATACTTCTGAATTCCATCCGACATCATATATACAGGAGGAGTGGTATGCAAGTAGTCATAAAAGCCATATCCGCCAAACGACCATTGATAATCAGAAGGCTTAGTAGATTTTATTGTGACTTCCTGGCTTAGTGAATTTTGTCTTTGTTTCTGATTAATTTGAAACATAGATAATCTTGTATAATCCTGATCCATGTTCATATCATCGTTCAGATACTGATAGCCCGTTGTAGAGTTAATCTCATAGCCCTGACCGGTATAGCGAAGCGCTAACCCGTTTGTCAATAGTTTTCTTTTGTAATAGCTATCAGAATTATAATCAACCTCTTCTGTCTCTATATTGGCATACGGAAATGCGCCCTGATCTACATAGTCGAAACTTACAGAATAGGTAGCAGACAGACGTGGATTAATATCCCAAACAAATTTGGCACGTCCTCCCGCATTTTTCATATCATCAACCTTCTTACCAGTAAAGAGATTCTTAAAATAACCATCATCTTGTTTGTAGTAACCTCCTACAGAAAATCCCATCTTGCTGTTTAGCCGCTGATAATGTGAAGCATTTCCCGAGAGCTGACCGTGATTACCACCCCCTATTTTTATTGTCGTACCCTCATAAGTCAGAGGAGAATAGGTATAAACATTGACAATTCCACCCATCGCATTACGTCCATACAATGTAC
Source organism: Dysgonomonas sp. Marseille-Q5470 (assembly GCF_951230145.1). Classification (NCBI taxonomy): domain Bacteria; kingdom Pseudomonadati; phylum Bacteroidota; class Bacteroidia; order Bacteroidales; family Dysgonomonadaceae; genus Dysgonomonas; species Dysgonomonas sp. Marseille-Q5470. The sequence goes on from NZ_CATNVE010000001.1 coordinate 36,245, forward strand.
CTTGTGTTCCCCTTAATACCTCTACACGCTGAATATCAAACAATTCAGAGTCAAACGAAGTTGTATTGAAATAAGGAATATTATCCACATACATACTTACTGTTTGCTCACCCGAACGTGCGCCGACACCTCTTATATAAAGCGGGGCAGTCATTTTAGAACCATAGTCAGCAGCAAAATAATTCGGTACTATCGCACTGAGGTCTTTGATAGAATGCACTTGCAAGCCGTCGAGATTCTTAGGCGAGAAAACCGAGACTGCTGCCGGAAGCGATTTCAAACTATTTGTCTCTTTTGTAGATGAGAGAACAACAATATCATACTTCAATTCTGTATAGAGCGTATCTTTGGGCATTTCACCTTTGCCTAGCACAAATAAGAAAGAGAATAATAAAGATACAGTAAGAAATAATTTTTTAGTAGAGTTATATAATTTCATAGATTCTATTTATAAAAAAAACAAAGAAACATATTTTTATAATATCCTTCAATCACTACTTCTAGTGATTTGGAAACAAATCCTTATCTTGCACAAAATTTCCAAACCTTCCATTTCGAGAAAGAAATTATAAAAATGAGTACAGCTAAATATTATACACGTGGAGAAGAAATCGCAAATACCGTATCTCACGGATTAGGCATACTAATGGGAATTGCAGCGGGTTTCGTACTACTCTCCGCCGCCATCAACAGTGGGAACAATTGGGCTATCGGTAGTGTTATCGGTTATTTGTTCGGGATGCTGGCATCTTATATCACATCCACTTGCTATCACGGATGCACACATGAAAAGCGAAAAAGTCTACTTCGTAAATTCGATCATAGCGCTATCTATTTACATATAGCGGGCACCTATGTTCCTTTTACACTAATCGTGCTTCGCAATGAAAGCGCATGGGGTTGGAGCCTTTTTGCCTTCATCTGTATTGCCGCTATTACAGGGCTGATCATGAGCTTTACCAACTTAAAGAAACATAGCAACTTAGAAACAGTCTGCTTTGTACTGATGGGTGGTGCTATCCTGGTTGCATTTAAGCCTCTTTACGATGTACTATCTCAAACAGGTCAAATCGATGCGCTATATTGGCTCATTGCGGGAGGCGTATCGTATGTGATAGGAGCATTGTTTTATTCGTGGACAAAGAAAAAATACATGCACACTGTCTTTCATGTATTCGTTCTGATGGGAAGTTTATGTCACATCATTGCCATATACACTATTCTATAGGTCTTATCTACCATCAAGATATTTAATGTAATTAATTACCGCTTTTATATCCAGGTATGAGCATTCTTTGGGTAACTTCTCCTTGATTTCCGACAGAGAGGATTTTACTCCCATCTTTTTGATTACAGGAAGCATATATTGCACTTTGTTATCGGGAACTAACTCTAAAACATCCAACTCTCCGGTAAGGATAAAGCTCACAAGATGCCCTTCTACCGTAGTTGGTGAAAGATTTCTGTCTATGGCAATCTCTTTCACCGATTTTCCTTCGGTAAAGAGAGACAATGAGAGTCGGTGGCTATCCCCTTTTTGAGGCTTCACTTTTTCCGATGAAGCTACATTTTCGGAAGGAACTTCTACCTTCGAGAAGATTAATTCCTCAGTTAGGTTAATATTTCCATAGTTGATATGCTCTATGCGTGATAGCAGCTTGAGCAATGTATTGTATACATCGTTGGCTTTATTTAAGTATGCCTTTACTTTCGACTTGGTTTTGAACCTCTCCAAATGCAGCATCAATGGAGAAATAATGCATTCAGAAACATCTTTATGGAAATATACAGCTGCCTTTTGCACTCTATCTTTCAATCTTGTCAGATCAGGATTGGGAGCAGATAATATATAATTCAGCTCTTTTATAAAACTCTGTGCTATCTCTTGCTGCTCAATCGCTTTACTACACATTTGAGCAATCATAGACTGTACCTCTTCTTTTTCAGGGATCTTCTTTTCAGCAGCCAGCTCATTCAATGAATGAAGGCTTCGAATAAAAGGCGTCCAGTCAAAATATCTGACTAATTGCTTCGCACAGTAACGAGGTTTCTCTTTTTGCAGTATTCCGTCCAGATAGACTATATCCTGTTCTTTTTTTGCAAATTCTATAGCATACGGATCGGTACTTATGCTCTGCTGGGTTATAGGAGAATATAGTACAATACCATCCAACGACGTACAACGGCTAAGTGCCACATATACCTGTCCGGCTGCAAAAGCCTGTCCGGCATCAATTATTACCCTATCGAAAGTCAACCCTTGGCTTTTATGAATGGTTATCGCCCAAGCCAAACGTATAGGATATTGTGTGAATGAACCTAATTCCTCCTCCTCTATTTCGCCCGACTCCTCATTCAACGAATAACGGACATTTACCCACGAGTCAGGCTCCAGTTCCATTTCGTCTCCATTTTCGAATCTGACAAGGATATAATCTTCTTTCAATTGCGTCACTGTAGCCAGCTTACCATTATAATATCGACGATTTTCGCCAACATCGTTTTTCACAAACATAACCTGAGCTCCTTCTTTCAACAGAAGCTGACATTCGGTAGGTAAAGAATTTTCAGAAAAATCTCCTTTTATCTCTCCTTTAAAGACATACCCTTTGCCCGGTAGCTGCGTCAGTTCTTCATTGTTAATCCGGTCAGTTTTATAGTTATGAGTACATAGTATAACATAGCTATCACCTTTAGCAGGTCTGAAAGCAGAATTATATTTTTGGTTTAAAATCTGTAAATCTTGTGAAGTGGTACAATTATTCCTCACACGATTGAGGATATCTATAAATCTCTGGTCTTGCTGCCGGTATATCTTTTTTAACTCTATATAAAGCAATGGATAATTATCCAGTACCTGCGCATGAAAGAAGAACGGTGATGGATAGTAATGCTTCAATTGTTCCCATTCTGCGGTTTGTACTACAGGAGGTAGCTGAAACATATCTCCGATAAAAAGTATCTGAACCCCTCCAAATGGCTGCTGATTGTTACGGTACCTGCGAAGCATGTAGTCGATAGCATCCAACATATCGGCACGAAGCATACTTACTTCGTCGATAATCAACAGATCGAGTTCTCGTAGCATCTCTATTTTCGATTTACGAAGCTTGAAGTGATAATCCAGCTTTTTTTTCCCTTCGAAGTTCGGGATAAATGGCTCGAACGGGAGTTGTAGCAATGAATGCAAAGTTACACCTCCCGCATTGATGGCCGCAACACCTGTTGGGGCTGCAACGATCACATTCTTATCTATTGTTTTACGTATATGATGCAAAAAGGTGGTCTTTCCCGTTCCGGCCTTTCCTGTCAGGAAAACCGACTGAGATGTATGTTTGACAATATCACTTGCCAATTCAAAGACCTTGTTGACAGACACATCCATTATTTGGTAATATTTTCAATCGTATTTACAAATATAACTCTTATTTTTGTATCACTAGTTCATAACTTAGACCGCTATGACAAAATATATATTCATCTTTTTTTGTATTATTCTTATTCCCTCTTGCACGGTGACGAACCTTGTTTCAATCGAAGTACGTGAACCTGCACTAATTTCTTTCGAAAACCCTCAACAAAAAAACATTGTGATAGTCAACAATAGTGCTTCACAATCGAGCGAGGGAGTAGAGGCAAACGGAGAGGCTCTTAAAGATTCTTCTGTAATGCCCACAGATACAGCAAAAGCCATATTCACAAGCTCTTTGCGGCAATATCTGAGTGAAGAAAATTATTTCTCGAAAGTAGAACTCTATCCATACCCAACCAATGGCGGTGCAGCAAATGAAGTCAGATCATTATCGGCAAGGAAGGTACAAACGATATGCAAAGAACAAAATGCAGATGTTTTACTTTCACTTGATTTATTCATTGCATCGGCATCATTAGAATCGGTGAATGTAGAATACTTTAATAATTACAGCATCTTGAGTTCACAAATCGGGGTATTACTCAAAGCCTACAGTCTGGATGGCAGTCTACTGGCTCCTCCTATAGCATATGTAGATAGTCTTTTCAGAGAGTCTTCTGTTTCTTGGAATAACATGAAAAACAATATTCCGGAAATCAACGATCTGGTAACCGAGATAACCATGAAGGCAGCCGACGCAGTCACCTCCTCTATTGTTCCTTCGTGGAAAACAGATAACCGTTGGTATTATTCGGATAGCTCTAAAGGGATGAGAGAGGCGACCAAGATGGTTTTAGCCGGAAAATGGCAAGAAGCAGCTGACATTTGGAGTGAATTGTACGATAAGGAGAAGAATACGAACAAAAAAATACGACTTGCATCGAATATAGCTCTGGCCAATGAGAACCTCGATGATATAGAAAATGCATTAGCATGGATCAATATAGCCTACGATCTCTTACCCCAAAAAAGCAATTCAGATCTTGCCTCACAAGTCTTTTTTTATAAGGAAACTCTGACAAAAAGAAATTTAGACAAAAACAAGCTGTATAAGCAATTGGGAATAGATCCTCCGGTGAATGAGGATTATGAAATAGAAAAAGAGGCTACTGAATAAGTAACCTCTTTTTAGTTTTGTTTTTATCGTGCCAGCTTTACATTCTGTCGGGAACTTCAATACCTAAGAGAGACATTCCACTTTTCACTACACGCCCTACGTTATCGGAAAGTATCAGCCTGAAATTCTTCAAATCTGTATTTTCTTCTTTTAGGATAGTATAGTCGTGGTAAAACTGATTGTATTCTTTTACCAAATCATATATATAATTTGCGATCAGAGCCGGATTATATTCATCTCCCGCCTGTTTTACAATTGATGCGTATTCAGCAACTTGTTGCACAAGCCCTTCTTCTTTTACACTTAGCGAGATATCAGCAGAGAGTGTTGTCGGAATAGAGATTCCTTGTTCTGCAGCCTTACGCAGTATCGATTGTATACGTGCATGTGTATATTGAATAAACGGACCTGTATTGCCATTAAAATCAATCGACTCCTTTGGATTGAAAGTCATATTCTTTTTAGGGTCTACTTTCAAGATAAAGTATTTCAGAGCCCCCATACCTACCATACGGGCAATGTTATTAGCCTCTTCTTCACTTACCCCATCAAGCTTACCAAGCTCTTGCGATGTTTCTTTTGCTGTAGCAATCATTTCATCTACCAGATCGTCGGCATCTACAACAGTACCTTCACGCGATTTCATTTTGCCTTCGGGCAATTCCACCATTCCATAAGAGAAATGCACAAGTCCTTTTCCAAACTCAAAGCCTAACTTATCTAAAAGGATAGACAGTACCTGGAAGTGATAATTTTGCTCATTACCTACAACATACACCATTGTATTGATCGGAAAATCATCGAAGCGCAACTTAGCCGTACCTATATCCTGTGTCATATACACAGAAGTACCATCGCTACGGAGCAGCAACTTGTGATCTAATCCATCTGCGGTAAGATCTGCCCATACAGAACCATCCTCTTTCTTATAAAAGATATTCTTTTGCAAACCTTCAAGTACGGTTTCCTTACCGTCTAGATAAGTTTGAGATTCGTAGTATATCTTATCAAAGTCTACGCCCAGACGCTTATATGTTTCGTCAAATCCGGCATAAACCCAACTATTCATATTTTCCCACAACGAAACTACTTCAAGGTCTCCGGCCTCCCAAAGACGAAGCATATTGCGAGCCTCGGCCATCAATGTAGACTGAGCCTCGGCCTCTTCTTTAGACAGACCTTTAGATTGTAGTTCGGCAAGTTCTGCTTTGTAATGTTTATCGAACATTACATAGTAATCACCAACTAGGTGATCACCCTTCTTGCCTGTGGATTCGGGAGTTTCTCCATTTCCCCATTTCTGCCAAGCGAGCATCGATTTACAGATATGGATTCCCCTGTCATTTACTATATTTGTTTTTACAACTCTGTTTCCATTTGCTTTTAACACTTCGGACAGAGCAAATCCCAACAGGTTGTTTCGTATATGCCCCAAATGTAAAGGTTTGTTTGTATTTGGAGATGAATACTCTACCATTACCAAAGGAGAATTATCATCAGCCTTTGTTATGCCATAATTTTCTGCGGTATGAACTTCATTTAACACATCAATCCAGCAAGTAGTAGCAATGGTAAGATTAAGAAATCCTTTGATCACATTAAAGCTACTTACCTCCGATGCATTCGCTTTAAGCCACTCTCCTATCTCCTGCGCTGTTTGCTCAGGTCCTTTCTTCGACATTTTCAGAAAAGGAAATACAACTAAAGTATAGTGACCTTCAAACTCTTTCTTTGTTTTTTGTAAAGAAAGCTGCCCTGCTGTCTCCACTTGTCCATAGAGAGACTCTATGGCATTAATTATTACCTCCTGTAATCTTATCTCTAGCTTCATATATGATTTTGAAAATTACTTATTCAGGTTGCAAAGCTAAGAAAAAAGTACCCTATAAGGTAGTTTTAGGGCATAAAAAAAGTAGGAAAGATTATTCCCTACTTCTTTTTTCTTTTTTTTAATCAATTATAGTGCAGCTAAATCAGCACCAGCTTTAAACTTAACAGTTTTCTTAGCCGGGATATTGATAACAGCTTTAGTTCTAGGGTTAATTCCTTTTCTTGCTGCTTTTTGAGTTACAGAGAATGTACCGAAACCAACTAGGGCTACTTTGCCATCTTTTTTCACTTCTTCTGTTACTGATTCAATAAAGGCTTCAAGAGCTTTTTTAGAATCAACTTTGCTCAATCCTGATTTTTCAGCAATTGCATTGATAAGTTCTGTCTTGTTCATAATAATTGAATGTAAATGATTTAATTAAACATTATATAACCGAATTGTTTTTTGAATACATTTCTAGTTCTGGCACTCAAATATAAGTGTTTTATTTAATAATCATAAAAAAAAATAGGAAAAACTCATTAGAATTCAGAAAATATCTAAACGTAAAGTGATTTTCCTCAAGAAAAACAAAAAATATCTGTAATTTTGGGCTTTTGAAACGAAAAAACAAGATATCAAGATGAATCAAAATAGCTCGGGATTCATGAGTTCGATTCCGGTAGTTACCCGAAATCTCATAATTATCAACTTCTTAGTTTGGATTGCTGATGAATTATTAGGCAGCAGGCTTAATATGAGTAATTATCTTGCTCTGCACTATTTTTCTTCAGAACATTTCATGCCTCACCAGATTATAACCTATATGTTTATGCATGGGAGTTTGGGGCATATATTTTTCAATATGTTTGCTGTATATATGTTTGGCCGCACGCTTGAAATGGTATGGGGACCAAAGAGATATCTGGTCTACTATATGTTGACTGGGATTGGAGCTGCCGCTTTACAAATGCTAATCACATATATCAGAGTTCATTCAATAGAAGCGAACATGTCGGCAGAAGCCATTTCCACAGTATATAATGAAGGAATGGGTATATTGATGAGCAACAGAAACTATACTGATCCTGACATGGGAGCATTAAACTTACTTGTTAACAGCAGTATGGTTGGAGCTTCTGGTGCAGTATTCGGAGTATTGGTTGCTTTTGGTATGTTATTCCCTAACGTTGAGCTGATGATGCTTTTCTTACCTATACCGATAAAAGCAAAATGGTTTGTTATAGGTTATGGTGTGATGGAATTATTCTTAGGTATTGCTGATAGCGCAGGAGATAATGTCGCACACTTTGCGCATTTAGGGGGATTGATCACCGGATTTTTCATAATACTTTACTGGCGTAAGAAAGGAAAAGCAAATGGGCACAATTTTAGAGAATATTAAATATCGATTTAAGCAGAAAGATATACTCATACAGCTTATAATCATTAATATCGCTGTATTCTTGATTCTTTCTGTTATCGGGATTATAGGTAAGTTATTTAAGATTGAAACATTTAACTTATTACCTTACATTGCGGTAACATCAGACCTCACTCTACTGATAAAACGTCCGTGGACATTATTGACCTATATGATTGTCCACCTCGACTTCTTCCATATACTGTTCAATATGCTTATGCTCTTCTGGTTTGGGCAGATATTCCTGAGTTATTTCAATCCTAAAAATCTGGGAAGTCTATATTTGCTGGGAGGTTTGGCGGGTGCTATATTGTATATCATATCATTCAACACGATACCATATTATCTGGAAATGAATCATCCCCCAATGATAGGGGCATCGGCTTCAGTCATGGCTATTATTTTTGCTTCTGCCTTTTACAGGCCAAATGCCGAAGTAAGCCTTTTCATGGTATTCCGTGTAAAGATTATCTATATTGCACTTTTCCTTTTCGTTATTGATTTTATATCGCTAGACAGCAATACAAATCCCGGAGGACATATCGCTCATATAGGAGGAGCCCTGATGGGTTATCTATTTGCTAAACAATACCTGAAAGGGAAAGACATAACCCGATGGATAAACAAAACAATCGACTCTGTTGCTAACCTAACCAAACCAAACTATAAAAAGAAGATGAAGGTTAAATATAAAAGACCTGAAACCGACCAGCAATATAATCAACGTCGCCATAAAGAAACAGAGGAGATAGATCGTATTCTGGACAAAATAAAAGCGTCGGGTTATAGCAGCCTTAGCTCAGACGAAAAAAAACAGCTATTTGATGCGAGTAAAAAATAAATTATCCAAGATTAGAGTTGGTCGATTTATCAAATATACAGTATTCGCTACCAACCTAATCGCTATTATCATACTCATCTTGTCAACTCTTGCATGGTATGTAGTGCCATCTCGAGTTACATTTATTGCTTATCTGGGGCTCGGCTTTCCGATTATCCTATTTATCAACATCCTGTATCTGATACTTTGGGTTATTACCTTCCGATGGAAGTATGCATTGGTTCAGCTGATTGCAATATGTGCATTCTGGCAACCGATATTAACATGCTATCCAATTCACTTTAAAACAAAAGAAAAAGATATCCCTCAGAAGCATATAAAAGTACTCACTTACAATGTGCGTGCTTTCAATTGGGCGAAAGGTGAAGCTGCAAGAAACAATCCTATATTGGAATACTTGATGAACAGCAATGCAGACATAATTTGTTTGCAGGAATTTGCTGTATCGCCTTCCAGCAGTAAGAACAAGAAAAGTATAATATCGGAGGCGGAAATAAAACAAAAGTTGAAAGATTATCCTTATAGCAGGATAATAAAGCTAGGATCATCGCGAGGAAACCTCATATATGGATTAGCCTGCTTTTCAAAATTCCCGATAGAGAAAGCCGAGTCTCTGCCATTAGAAAGTTCATACAATGGATCTGCTATGTATGAATTAAAGATCAATAAGAGAAAGGTAACACTTGTAAATAATCATTTGGAATCGAACCGAATAACATCTGAAGACAAGAAACTATACAAAGAATTCTTCAAAACGAGAGATAGAGAGATGATCGGAGAGGTAGCGATGAATGTACAAACCCGACTTGGAGCAGCTTATAAAATAAGAGAAGCTCAAGCTAAAATAATACGCTCGATCATAGACAAACAGGAAACAGATGCGACTATTGTATGCGGAGATTTTAACGACTCACCTATTTCTTATGCTTATTATACAATCAAAGGAGATAACCTTGTAGACTCTTATGCGAACACCGGTTTTGGACAAGGCATCACCTATCATGAAAACAAATTCTGGTTCCGAATAGATTTCATCATGCACTCCATGGCTTTCCAATCTTATAACTGTACGGTTGACAAGATTAAATATTCCGATCATTATCCGGTTTGGACTTATCTGGCATTTAAAGAAAAATAATTATCGACTTATTCTATTGCGAAACAGAGCATAAAAAAGGTTGATCCGTAAGAACCAACCCCTTGTATTTTATAGAAAATCATATATCTATCTGACTGTCGATACCGGATGTTTATTTCCCTTATAACTCTTTAGAATTGCTCTTGTTGAACCGATATTCAGCTTCGAGTCAAGGCGTACAGGCATACGGTTGTTATCGTTCGTAATATACACCTTCATGGCTTCTTTTTTATCGCTAAAGGCATCATCCATGATACTTAATACAAGTTTTATGCAGCTGTATTTATTTTTATCATTGGCTTCAACGGTTTCTATACCATCGTATTCTATAATCATATTTACCTTTTTCTTTCCCGAGATAAAGTCCGTTTTTGTTGTTTGTCCTTTTCTCATCGAAGAAAAATCTAAAGTTCGAGCATAAAAAACCACACTCATCATATCATATATACACGACGAAGATGTCAAGGTCTCATCAAAACGGAAAGATCCATTTTTGTGGCGCTTAGCCCTTATAATAACATTGTTCCCGGCGTATGTATAGCGTACCTCCTCTTTTGTATAGTCCTTCCCTTCAAATGCATCCTTGACATACGCCAACGGCACAAGGTCTTTGGTTGTATAACACGACAAAGTATCGTTTAGTGCAAATACTTTACGGACAGTCCCCGTAGACTGAGCCATCAATGTCATTTTGTAAGCGTCAGTGCCGTTATACTTTTCCGAAATGGTTTTCAGTGAGGAAGTACCGGCTTTTGTATAAATGATTCCGTATTTGAAATAAAGATCATAAGACAAATCCTCTCCTGCCTGAAAAAATGTATTATTTAATTTACATTGAGCATTTGCGTTCAAGCCGAATAAAGCTGAAAGCATAATTATGATTCCTGTAATTTTTTTCACCATAACTTTTATTTTATAGTTTGCCAAGTTTTTAATTAAAAGCTATTCGTATTGTTATAGCTATTATTAGAACTATTTCTACTCCTACCTGTCGTATTTCCTTGCTGGGTAGTAGTATTATTTTGGTTTCTAGTCCGCTGATTTTTAGCGTCTTTTTCTTCTAGTTTTTTCTTTCGCGCTTCTTTATCCTCGGGTTTCTGTTTCGTTATATCCAACGGTTTCTGACTATCCATGCTATTCGGATTAATCCTCCAAGCCGGGTTATTCTCTTCAATCTCAAAGTTAGCCTTTACTTCGATTGCTTTGCCAAGATAGTAAACCTGCTCGGGTTGAAGTTTCATATCATAATCTCCCGTATCCCAAACCCCATTATTATTTCTGTCGAGAACAATACGGGCATAATATGTTCCGGGATCAACGTCTTTAAAAACCGCAACATTATCTATGACTCTGGATTTACGAATTGGTTTATCCGACTTATCTAAAATTTCCATAAAAGAAGGAATGCTATCTACACCTTCCACCCATATGGCGAGCTGTCCGTACTGATCTTCATTCTTTACCTTAAAGTTCTGTTCCAGCTTATTATTCCACAATCCGTAGATACTATAAATAGTGGCCGAATCTATTCTCATCTGGTATTCTGAGCCATAGGTCCATCTATTCTTGATAGAATATTTTCGTGGATTCACTGAATCTACAACAAGTTGAACAGGAATGTCGCTATATATACTATCTTTCTTCTGACGAAGTACGATTTTACTTATCAGAGAATCTGTTGTAATAGGCTCATTGAATTCTAACTGAATATTTTTATAGGTATCCCACGAAGAATTCAAATTATTATTAATCGTTAAGAAGGTAATTGGGGGCTCTTCTCCCTCTTTAAGCTTTTTCTTCTCTTTCTCCTTTTCTTTTTCTTCTTTCTCTTTATCTTTCTTTCGAGTACGGTCTATAAACTTCAATGTATCCGTTGTTGGGATTAACTGGTTTAAAGAGTCTGTCTTAATATAAGATACACGCAGCATAAGAGTATCATGAGCCATCAGAGCTTTATCTTTCATCCAATAGATTAACGTATCATTCTTGGCTGTTTTTTCTAATATAGCCCAATTCTCTTTGTTAAAATTGAGAGGCTCTACTTCCGGCATTGTTGTTGGTGCACCAAAGAACAGCGAAAGCTGATTTGGTGTACGCTCATGTTTTTGCAGATATTGTCGTTGAAAACCCGATTTAAAAGATCTCAAAACGATATTATCGGGTAAGAAGCGTGTATATTCTACTGTCTTAATCGTATCTATCTCTTTCTTGGGTGCTTGTTTCTGATTCTTTGGAGTTTCAGCTTCATGATCGTGATCATGATCATGCTCTATAAATATGGTATCAGTCCTTAGAGCCCTTTCTGATGTAGGTTCGATTATAGTTTCCATAAAAGCTATCGCTTCAGCAGGATTATCATACATATAATCTCTATTGGCATCAGCCAAAGCGTATATCTTATATTTCCCCGGCGCTACACCCTTAATAGAAAATACCCCGGCACTATTGGTACGCCCGATACGATCAAATTTCAGCTTGGTAAAAGCTGAATCTTCCAAGTTGGCATGTAATCCCACATAAATTCCTTTCACCGGCTCAAGGTTATCTGCGGTTATCACCTTGCCCGAAATTGCTAAAGAGTCAACAACATCTCCTGTAGAAAAAGAATATGAAAAGTTTTCTAAAGGATTCTCCTCATTATTATCTACAATGGCATCTGTAAAATCTACTGTGTAAGTAGTATTCGGCATAAGAGTATCCCGCAATTCTACTGTTACTCGCCTGTTTACGGAGTGTATAATAGGAAAAGCTTTTTGCGGAGGGGTGATAATCACATTCTCCGAAGGATTCTTTATTGTTACATTCTCATCGAAATCTATCGTTATTTTTCCTTTCGCCACACGAGTTGCATTAAAACCCGGCGAACTACGTACCACCTTCGGAGGGTCGAGATCAACCGGTCCTCCTGTTGGCGTAGCCATATTTGCACAGGCTACAGCGATCAAAATAGTGACTACTAAAACAAGTGATAATGAGATATATTTCTTTATGGACTGTACCATGTTTTATTTAATTTAACGCAAAAATACGATGTTTTATAGATAAATAGGTAAATAGGGTTATAAAATACTTTAACAGAATGCTTATCTGTGGAAAGAGTTATTCAAAATCAATTGACTTTCATTTCCCATATTAAAAAGCAAATCCACAATACTCATATTTTCCACGAACCCTAGTTTTTGTTCAAAAACCTGATAATAAGGAATTGACACAAAGGAAGGATCAAGCGACAAATCTTTCTTTGGGTGAATCACATCCCGCATATCGAATTCATAGTCTTCAAATGCCGTCTTATATTCAGAGGTGTATTCTATTACAGGCAATTCTATATTGAGCAAACCCAGAATAAGACCCCGAAGTTCTTCATTAAAATCGAACAGGAAAGAATATTTCTTATGATAAAACGGATAAAAATCATCCTGATAATATTCGAAGAAAGGAGTTGAGTTGTAAGCAGAAACAATCGCATTCCAATGCATATGCTGCCAATTGCCATGATCAGCAATACGAATATCCTTCGTCAATATTTTTTCGGAAGATGAATGAACGACAGGAATAGATAAAGGAATAGGCCCATTAGCCGAAACAATCATACTGCGATTGCGATACGACTGTTTTGTGTAATTCTCATTCTGCTCAATAAATATATGGTCTCCCTGTACAAATTTTGCATAATACTGAATAGGCGCTAAATAAGCCGATGAAAGATATATATTCATTACAGGATCAATTTACAGAAGTTAAACAACGTTCTTTTCTTAAGTTTCCATTATGGGTGCTATACCAGATAAAACGAACTTTGCCTATTATATTCTTAAAAGGGATAAAGCCCAACATCCGAGAATCTAATGCATCTTTCGCATTGTCTGACAACATCCAATAGTAATCGTCTTGAAACGTATAAGTTGTCTGCTCTTTTCCCCCGATGTATAACTTATCATTAATAACATGGGCATTACCTTCCTGCTCTTGTAGTATTAGCTGCTTATACATGTTAATATTCAAGGCATTAACATTTATCACTTTACCCTTCGACGGTACTATCAAATGATAATTTTGAGTTGTATCGGTCTTACAACATATAGACACAGTGGAGTCTTCTATATTTTCATTAATAATAAAAGCTTCTAATTTATTCAGGAGAATACTTATTGTATCTGCTCTATGCTTCAAGCTACGAATAGGAATATTATGCTCTTCCATTATAGCCTGTATATCCTTTAAAGCGAGAATATGCATAGAGTATTCATTCATAAGGTCGGGAGAAGCAATATGACTTATACGATTAAGGGATAGAAGTCCTCTTTCTACTGAAACGGTATCGCCGGGCATTGCAACACAACGGCTGACGATGAGATCCCTTTTATCTAAGGGCTTACCAATATCCATCGGATTGTTGAACAAGACAATATCGTTTCTTTCAATCTTTTTCTCGAGTATTCTTTTGTAAGGAGCTTCTATAGATGTGAGATATGAACGAACTCCAAATATTTTATCAAAAGTAAACGGAATAGTTAATATTGTGATAGGCAAACGAATACCATATGATGTTTTATCAATAAGTACCTGATCACCTTCCAGAAGAGAGGTTTGCATCTGAGATGAGGATATAGTATATGACTCTACAAAAAAAGTTCGTATAAATAACACAATGAGCAAAGTAATCAAAATCACTTTGCCCAAATATGTATAGATATTTTTCTTTTTTGAAGACATTTTTCAATCCCCAATTTTAGCTTATTATTTTTTATTGCCGGATGTGAAAAGTCTGTTCCAGCGTATTCCGTTCTTATCTTTATCCAAAGAGAGCCATATAAACAAAGGTTTACCTACAACATGATCTTCAGGAACAAATCCCCAAACACGCGAATCGGCCGAATTATCTCTGTTGTCTCCCATCATAAAGTAATAATCCAATTTGAATGTATAAGAATCAGCCTGCTGCCCATTAATGTAAACTTTTCCATCACGATAGTCAAAATCGTTTAGTTCATAATTCTTTATACAACGTATATATGTTGCTACCTTACGATCTACATCAGTATCAAACTTAATTGTTTCACCTTTTTTAGGTATCCATAGAGGATGCAAATCTCCGGGTTGTGTTTGCATATCATAAGTGATAGGATAAATAGTAGGCTGTACAAACTTTTGCCCCATTCTATTAGCCAACTTATAAAACTGGTTTAAAGGAATTACTTTTTCTACAAATGGCTTTTGTTTCATTTCCTCCACCATTTCTTTAGTCATATTTACACCGGTATATAAGAGTCCCGGATTTCCATTTTTAGCTTTAGGGAAAATTGCCCTCACATACGAAAGGCTATCTACTTCGCTCAAGTCCTGATACATCCCTATTCTCTTTTTGTCTTCCTGGCTTAAGCCCAAATCATCGAAAGCAGCCGAAGAGATATCTGTCCCATTCGTTTGCACACAATACAACAATTGCATCTTCTCAGGGCTTTGGATTGGTTTGCCATTGATATAAACGGTATCACCTAAAATAGAGATTGTTTCTCCCGGTAATCCTATACAACGTTTTACATAATTTTCGCGTCTGTCTACAGGGCGATAAAGGATGTCTCCGTATGTATTCTTATTTGTCCAAACTTGGCTTCTTCCGGCTTCTTTGCACAAAACATAGTAATCTACCTCCTGAAATTTTGAAGCCACAGTATCTCCCGATGGATAGTTGAAAACAACTATATCATTTCGCTCAATATGTCCTGTCCCCATGAATCGCTTGTATTCTAGCTGAGGTTTTTCAAGATACGACTTAAATCCGAAGAAAGGAAAAGTATGCTGCATCAATGGTAACGAAAACGGGGTCATTGGAGAACGTGCCCCATAACTCAGTTTGCTTACACATAGAAAATCACCGACCAAAAGAGATTTCTCTAAGGATGAAGATGGAATCTGATAGTTTTGGAAAAAGAAAGTATTTATAAAATACACTCCTACCAGTGCAAAAAGAATAGCATCGACCCAATCGAGGATACTCTTCACTTGGCGATTGTTAGATTGTTTCCATCTACCCCAAGGAACAAATTTAGTGATGTATATATCTATAAAAACAGGGATCAGGATCAATACAGCCCAATACCCGGTCCAGATAACAAACGCAACACAGCAAACACTTGCTAGAATGGCATATATCCATTGCTTCATTCCCGGTTTGCGACGTTCTCTTTTATTTTGCTGATTCGAAGAGTTCTTTTCCATATCTTATTTTAAAATTTGAGCATATCACCCATTCCTAAGAATCCTTTTTTACCATTGGTGAATTCGGCAGCCAACACTGCACCAAGAGCAAAACCCACACGGCTTTTAGCATCGTGCTTTATACTTATAATATCTGCTTCAGACTCATATATTATTTCATGTATTCCGGGAACTTCTCCTTCACGAATACAATGTATAGGCAAGTCTGTTTGTTTTTCTTCTACTTCCAGACTCCAACGTTCTTTGCGGTCAACCTCCTTTATAAGATCTTCAGCCAGCGTGATAGCCGTTCCACTCGGTGCATCCAATTTATGGATATGATGTACTTCTTCCATTTTTACTTCATAGCTTGGATAGTTATTCATAATCTTTGCCAAATATTTATTCAGGGCAAAAAAGATATTAACACCAAGACTATAATTAGAAGCATAAAAGAAAGTTTTTCCCTGTTCAGCACAAGCTCTCTTTACTTCGTCCAAATGTTCTAACCACCCTGTTGTTCCTGCAACAACAGCAACACCAACTTCAAAACATTTACGATAATTTTGTATGGCGCTATCAGGTGTAGAAAACTCGATTGCAACATCAGCACTTTTGAATGCCGGAGAATTAAACTCCTCCAGATTGTTCATATCAATGATTGATACAATATTGTGACCTCTTTTCAGGGCTATCTTTTCTATCTCATGCCCCATCTTACCATATCCTATAAGTGCTATATTCATCCCGAGAGTTAATTTAATGAGTAACTAAAGCCTACAAATATACATAAAAACTTATTTCCATGAGATTGGATTTCTAATTTATCCCTGACTATTAGTCTATTTTATGCTAAGGAAATTACAGTTGATAAGAAATATAAACATAAATTATCTATTATTTTCATTTAACTAAATTTCAAGTCGAAAACAATAAACATAATCAAAAAAATAATGTTCTAATAAATATAGGAACTTTATCTGCTTCAACATACTAGGAGCAGGCAATATTGAACTTTACATTTATATATTTTTCTAAAAAGAGGATAACTTTTTTCTAAGGTTATCCTCTTCTCTTTTAAACCACAGAGTTATAGCAGAAAGCCCCCTTCCTTCCTCCAATTGACAGTTAATATGAATTATAAATAAAATTTTAATTAAAATAATAATACATTTTCCACCACAAGCTATAATTTAAAAACACTAAGGATTTTAGAATTTAGTTATAATCATTTTTAACTGCGATAAGAAAAAGGCATAACACTTAGAAGATTGAGAAAGGAATCCCCTCATTATAAGATAATCCACAATATAATAAAAGTCATATTTAAAAGACATTAAATATACACAAAGCTTCTGACATACAAATATCTAACCAGACAACAACTTTAATAAAAGTCATATCAATTTCACTAGATGTTTCAAGTCTCTCTATTTTATATAACTTCGTAACAAAAAACAGGAAAACAATTTTATACTGATATGATATACTCGAGACATTTAACTATTACTAACCTATATTTTAAATTTATGAAAAAATCATTATTGCTAACGTTGTTATTTATATTTATTACATCTTGTTCTGAGGAATTAGAAATCATTAGGTCTGAAAAAGAAAAACAGACTAAAGATCTATCTAATCCCTTATTAATTGATAGAAATACGGCTAAAATAACACCTGAAGATGCTTCCAATATTTCTCTGTTATTTTTTTCTCAAGAAAATAAAGGATTCAAAACAAAATCTCAAAGTTCTTCAAATGTAATTACTGTAAAAGACTCATTAGATAATCCTCTATTCTATATTATAAATTATCAAAGCAACAATGGTTTTATCCTCATTAGTGCTACTAAAAAGTATCAACCCATTCTAGCTTATTCCAATGAAGGAAATTTTGATATAAATAATCTAAATAGTGGCATAGAATTATTTCTCGATTCGTATAAAAAAAATATTAAATATTCTATTAGCAATACATCCGATAGCCTTAGGCTCAAGTATGCTATAGAATGGAGTCTATTTGAGAAACCTTTATCTGAAAAGCAAGAAAAAGCGAATACTTCTACAGACATCAACAGTCTTAGACAAAAGGAAATCGAAAAATGGACAGCTCAAGGATACGATTGTCACAGCTTTGGGGCAGCTCAATATTTGATAAGTCCAGATAAATATCCAGGATTTATGCAGGACATTTGCAATCACACTTATCCAGAATACGATTGTAACAGCGTAAATCTATTACTTATAAAACGTACCTCTGAAAATATAGGTCCATTGATGCGTACGACATGGAATCAGAGAGCTCCGTTCAATGTCGATGCTCCAAATAAACTGGCTGGATGTGTTCCCATCGCTGTCGCTCAAATAGCGAACTATCACCAATGGCCTAATAGCTACAACTGGAACCAGATATCAAGTTATTATGATTCCAACACAGGTTATGGAAGTTCTGAAACATCTAGATTTATAAAGGATGTTCGTAATTACTGCGAAGTAGAATATAAAAGTGACGGCACGGCTTCTAATCATAATAAAGCCGTAAAAGCATTTAACAAACTAGGATATACAGCTATACTAAAAGATTTTGACTTTAACAGTAAGTATGACGTAATTTCTGAAATTAGAGCTAAAAGGCCTATTTACATGGATGGAAAAAGAGATCTAGTTCCTGTTTTCGAAATTCCTTATAATGGACATGCATGGGTTTGTGATGGTTATCAGGCTACAAGCACCCAATATGCTGTAGCTATGCTAAGTAATGATTTGTTTATGCCAAATAAGCCTGGAACTCCAGAATACGTATTCCATAGTGGATTTACAGAAACTACTGGATACTTCCATATGAATTGGGGATGGGGGGCTAGTTATCAAGGCATTAATTATCAAAATGGTTGGTTTTATACAGATAGAGCCAATCCTACTCCAGAGTATAACTATCAATATGGACGTCATTTTATAATAGTTAAAAAGAAATAGAAATGACCTTGAAAACTAAAAAAGACTGTCTAGATTAATCTAGACAGTCTTTCAGTATTATAAGATTATTATTTTAATCAATAAAATCTACAGTTTCTTCTCCAATCATTTTACGAAGTGTATTTTTCAACTTCACATATTGGATAAACAAATCGTGCTCTGCAATCTTACTTGGTTCATGCATTGGGCTCTTGAAGTAGAAAGACAACCAATCTTGTATTCCACTCATACCTGCACGTTTCGCCAAATCGGAGAACAATACTAGGTCAAGACATAAAGGAGCAGCAAGGATAGAGTCTTTACAAAGGAAGTCCACTTTCATTTGCATTTTGTAGCCCAACCATCCGAATAGGTCAATGTTATCCCATCCTTCTTTGTCATCATTGCGAGGAGGATAATAATTGATACGTACTTTGTGATAAACATTTCCATAAAGTTCAGGATACAATTCAGGTTGAAGAATATTGTCTATAACTGAAAGTTTCGACTCTTCTTTCGTTTTGAATGAACCCGGATCATCGAGTACTTCTCCGTCACGGTTTCCAAGAATATTGGTTGAGAACCATCCGTTAAGACCCAACATACGAGTTTTGAACATTGGAGACAATACTGTCTTCAACATAGTCTGACCAGTTTTGAAGTCTTTACCACAGATAGGAGTCTGAGTTTTAGCTGCTAGTTCCCACATAGCAGGAATGTCTACTGTAAGGTTTGGCGCCCCATTGATATATGGAATACCCATCGACACTACTGCATAAGCATATACGTTTGAAGGAGCCAAATCTTTATGATTTTCCTTAAGTCCTTTTTCGAATGCTGCTAATGTTTTATGAACCTCACCAAGCGGAGTGAAAACTTCAGTACTTCCGCACCAGATAACTACGATACGATCGCAATTATTTTTTGTTTTAAAATCTTGGATGTCTTGTTTTACTTGTTCAGCTAATTCCCATTTAGTAGGAGCTGATTTCACCCATGTACCGTGTAAACGTTTAACAAAGTCTTGATCGAAAACAGCTTTCATTGGTTTGATTGCTTCCATTTCGTGTTTCACCTTGTTCAGGTCGTCTTTTGTCAACACATCTGCGTGTACTGCAGCTTCGTATGCGTTTTCTTCGAAGATATCCCATCCACCGAAAACAACATCGTTAAGATCTGCTAAAGGCACAGCGTCTTTAATCTTCGGAAAGCGATTTTCTTCCCTTTTTCCCAGACGCATTGTAGCTAACTGTGTAATTGAACCTACAGGAACACCTTGTCCTTTACGTGTTAATAACGTTCCTGCCATGAATGTTGTAGCAACAGCTCCAACACCAATTGTTAGAATACCAAGTTTACCCTTGGCTTCTTTCACTTGTACTTTTTCCATTTTTAATTAATTTTTAAAATACACTGCAACCCGCAGTAATCCTTTAAACCGGAGACTTTACTTCATCAGGATATTATCTCCCGAATTCATAAAATCCTAT
This sequence comes from Dysgonomonas sp. Marseille-Q5470, assembly GCF_951230145.1. Lineage (NCBI taxonomy): Bacteria > Pseudomonadati > Bacteroidota > Bacteroidia > Bacteroidales > Dysgonomonadaceae > Dysgonomonas > Dysgonomonas sp. Marseille-Q5470. The sequence goes on from NZ_CATNVE010000001.1 coordinate 56,631, forward strand.
ATAATAGTATAGTTTCAGTGAAGATCTGTTTTACTTTATTCTCCCAACCCGGGCTTTTCTACCATACAAACGGTATCCATTACTAAAGCAGATAGTCAGACTGACTCTATAGTATTATCAATGTATTCAAGTATTGCCTTTCAATCTAATTGAAAGATAGATTTCAACTCCATGAAATCCGTTATAATTATATCAGCCGTAGCGTTTTCGTCATCGTCACCCCAGCCCAAGCCTTTGAGCCAAATAGTTTGGCATCCATTTTTTGTAGCGGGAACAATGTCTTTCGTATAAGAATCGCCAATAACGACAATGGAAGAACCAGGAAGACCAAGCTTCTCAACGCCTAATCCAAATATAGCGGGATCGGGTTTTCTTATACCTACAACAGCCGATTCTATAATATCATCAAAATATTTAAGTAAGTCAAAATCGCCTAATACAGACTGTACATTTCCATAGAAATTAGATACCAGAACCATTGGATAACGGTCTTTTAGTGCTGTAAGTATATCAACTTCCTTTCTAATTAAATCTTTTACAAAGTTATAACATTGATCTGAAATTGCAAGGCTATACATCTTTGTCTTATCATTTTCCTCCAAAAAGCCCTTCTCCAAAAGATATTCTATTTGAAGAGTTACTTTCTTCTTCAGTAAAACATGAAAGTTATCTTCGGGTAATATAACAAGGTTAGCAGCCAGATAACGTTCTACATATACAAACGCCTCACGGAACCGTTCTCTGGTTACAGGAACTTTATTATCCAAATATGATTCCCATAAAACTTCAGCCCAATGCTTACCATTGCTATCTATAGTACCTCCGTAATCGAAGATAATCCCTTTTACTTTTGACAAATCAAACATGCTAAAACTTATTTTAATTGTATTTTCCACTCTTTATATCCAGAACAAAGCCTTTGCTTATCTTCTCATGCCTTGTTACCATATAAACAAGCAGTATATTCAATACAGTTAATTCAAATACAAAATACAACCAAGGCCACCCCAATAATATAGACACAAACAATGCGATAGATCGTGTATTGAAAGAAAGAATATTGGTATATTTCATCAAAGGGAGGCTTTTCTCTCTGAAATCGTTGCGAAAACTTTCAGGAGCAACATCTCCAAATCTTTCTCTGAGTAATCGAAATAAAACCTGAAGTCTTGGAGATCGATTTTCCTGATCCGTGGTATAATTACGATAGAAAAACAATACAATTTTTGCTCCGAAGTTTTTACTCCAAGTTAGTTCTTTAAATTTGGCAGTAAGCTCGGCCGAATTGTCTAATTCACTTCCTGATTTTCCTTTAAGGAAGAGTAAATGCACATTGCGGTAATAATCTGCCATCTCTGCTTGTTTGGAATGGAAATAACCTGTAACACAAGCTAAAACCCATATCCATCCACCCCATTCAGGATAAAGGCGTAAGCAAATACCTACATAAATGGAAGCGAACCACAGATTACCGGCAAAACCATCCAAGACACGCCCCAAAGCAGAAAACTGCTTTGTCATGCGAGCCAACTGTCCATCTGCACTATCATAAGAGTTTGCCCATACAAGTAAAAATATCCCTAATAGAGATATCCATATATTGTCGAAATAAAAACATATCCCAGACCCTATCCCCAAGAAGATACTTGCTATGGTGACAGCATTAGGAGTAACACCTAATTTCTGAAACAATAGAGCCCAACGATAACCGATCGGACGATAGAAATGAATATCTATAAACTCTTCTGTATCCGTTGATTTTAGAGTAGATTCAAGTGTCGGTTGTTTATTATCCATTTAATTTATTGATACTACTTTTATTACAAACTACTTTCCGTATAATGCAAATATAACCTTATTATAATTATCCTTGCAAATCTCTCTGAATCTGCTTATGAACACATTCTGCAATCTTAGGTGCTGCATCACTCCTACAAGGAGCAAAACTCGGCCAATCGTTAAAGTCAATAATTTTAAAAGAGCCACTTTCGTCTACAACACAGTCTCCTCCATATACTTTAACATCTAATATCTCGCCGGCCTTATCACATGCTTTCTTCAAAGCCTCTACATCAAACGGAAACTCATGCGCTTCACCATTTATTGCTTCAAGTCCGAATTTACTATGACTCAAATCGTAAGGATAAAACCAATAGAAGAAATCAGTATCTGCCACTCCATAAAACTTAACAAGGTCTCCCACAAGATGTTCGTTGATCACTGCATTCGGAATATCACGCAAAGCGAACTCTTTTAATATTGATTTCACTTCGGGTATATTACGTGCATAGGTTACATCTTCTCTATGAATGGCATGCGAATCACCTCGTTTGATCCAATATGCATCCGCTGTCATTTTCTTCAGTTCTTGACTCGGATCATCGGTTACATCTACGATAAGGCTGGTTGGATATGGTATATCGTTTTCCAACAACAAGCGAGTCATTGCCTCTCGTGTGCAGTTTTCAATACCGGTTCCGGGATTTATTATAACAGCTCCATCCTCTTCTCTTTTCTTTAGTTTGCGGATGGTTGTTTTATCACGAGCCATATTGAAGATATACCGCTCATTCTCTTCACTTAAAATAAATTCGTCTTCTGTATATTCTCTTACATCATATCCCATATTTCTTAAACATTCGGCTGTCTCACTGAATATCATACCATCATTGCCTATATGATTGGGAGAGAATTTTGTTTTCCTTTTGATTCCTGCTACTTTTATCTTTGACATAGTGTTTATAATGTCCCTATCTCTTTTATATTAATTGTTTAAGAATTTCTCTGCTTTAACAATATCGCCTGCATGATCCACATCTACTATTTTCTCAAAAGGATATGCTTTTAATTGTAAATTGTCGGCGACTAATTGTCTCTGAAAGTTGCGCATACGAGCTTGCCCGGAGTCTAAACAGGCCTCAAGCGTATCAATCGCCTTTGGTGTCAAACCGTAAATACCTCCGGAGATGTATTTACAATTATCAGAATGATCGAGAAAGCCCTTTATTGCCATACGGTCATTTACATCCACATAAAGCGGTTTTTCGTCATCTATGAAGTCTGTCACAGCCATCATACCATCACTATCCGAATCATTTATGAATGTTTGAATATATTTAGAAAACTCGTCTTCTTTAAAAATCGTGTCTACTGTTGTTAAGCAGAATTTTCCGTCTCGAAGAAAATCTCTTAACTCAAAAAAGCTATGCATTGAGCTGGGTGTAGACTTAATCACAACATTAAAAGGAATACCCAATTCGAGATTATTCAAATAGTCTTGCACTTGAGTCATTTCTTCATTCACAATAATACTTATTGAAGAAGCATTATTTTTGAGAAATATATCAATCAGCCGACGAATCATTTCCACCCCATTTAGCTTTACTAATGGTTTTGGCAAAGTAACACCTTCCTGGACAAGTCTAGAACCTTCTCCCGCAGCAATTATAGCGTAATTCATTTTTATTAACTAAATTTTAACTAAGAGGTAAAATACTATTCTTCTGCTTCTTTTATCAGGTCAACACTATCATCACCGCCTTTATCCACATATAACTTTCTCAATGGATTAGCATAAGCTTTATCATATTCTATACGATTGCCATAAGTATCAATAGCCATATATATTGCCTGACGGAACGACTCTTCTGAAGCTTTATTTTGCCCTGCAATACTGTATGCAGTACCATGAGCAGGTGATGTGCGCACAATAGACAGACCGGCAGTAAAATTAACGCCGTCTTCCATCGCTAGGGTTTTGAATGGTGCTAATCCCTGATCGTGGTACATAGCCAATATACCATCAAAATGAGTATAATCGCCCGAACCAAAAAATCCATCAGCCGGATATGGTCCAAAGCAAAGTATCTTTTTATCTTGCAACTCATTCAGAGCAGGAATTATAATCTCGTTTTCTTCATTTCCTAACAATCCATTTTCTCCGGCATGGGGATTCAGTGACAAAACTGCAATACGAGGTCGCCCCACTCTAAAGTCTCTTTTAAGGCTTCGTTCGAAGCGAGTAGCTGTTTCCACTATCTTTTCCTTTGTCAATGTATTAGGAACCTCCGACAATGGTATATGTCCTGTAACAAGAGCTATCCGAAGAGAGTCTTTTACCAGAATCATTAAACTTTTATCCTGATCTTTCCCAAAACGTTCTTCCAGATATTCTGTATGTCCCGGGAATTTAAAGTCTTCTCGTTGTATGTTATGCTTATTGATAGGAGCTGTTACAAGAACATCTATTGCGCCATCCCTAAGGTCGGCGACGGCTCTTTCGAGCGATTGGTATGCAGCTTCACCTGCAACAGGAGTAGCTTGCCCCAGCTCTACTTTAGTCTCTTCATTGATACAATTGATGATATTAACCTTATTTACAACAGCGTCTTTTACATCACTTATCTGATTGAAAGCAACTGTCTGCAACTCCATCGCCTTACGATGATAAGCGGCAACTTTGGCTGATCCGTATATTACGGGAATACAGATTTCAGCCATACGGATATCTGCGAAGGTTTTTAATATAACCTCATAGCCTATTCCGTTTATATCACCTTGTGTTATTCCTACTTTAATCATAGCTTTATATTTAGGCCTCTCTACTTCCATAAAGGAAGACTACACGAGGGTCATTTTTTTATTTTGCTTGATAGATTATTCTAAATTCTTTTTAGGAGCAGCTAAAGCATCCCCTTTTATTGTCGACAACATACCACAAGCGGCAAAAATATCTTCTCCACGAGATGCACGAATCGTACTGGTCACTCCCTTTTTAGTCAAATAATCGCGGAATGCCTCCATTTTCTCTTTAGTAGAAGTTTTCAAGTCGACATTAGGTATCGCATGAAAGCGGATAAGATTTACCCTACATTCAATTCCCCTAAGTATCTGTGCCAACTCTTTTGCATGAATTAAAGAATCGTTGAAGTTGTCAAACATTATATATTCGAAAGACAATCGTCTCTGTTTTGTCCAATCGTATTGCCGCAATAAATCCATTACCCCTGTAATAGGAAATGCTTTTTCTGCAGGCATTATCGATAATCTTTGTTCTTTTTCAGGACTATGAATACTGATAGCCAGATGAGCGTTACTCTCGTCCAAGAAACGTTTCAACTTGGGTGTTACACCTGTTGTAGAAACCGTTATACGCTTCGGACTCCACGCCATTCCATAATCAGCAGTCATTATCTCGAGTGTCTTTTTCAGTTCTTCATAATTATCCAAAGGCTCACCCATTCCCATAAAAACCACATTCGTCAAGCTCTCTGCCTCGCGAACAGAATAGAGCTGATTCAATATCTCGTTTGCTGTTAGATTTCCATTAAACCCTTGTTTTCCGGTCATGCAAAACAAGCAATTCATTTTACAACCAACCTGAGAAGACACACAAAGCGTTGCCCGATCGTCCTCAGGTATCATAACGGCTTCTATCAGCTTTTCTTTTTCCGTTTTGAATAAATATTTTACAGTACCATCTACAGATTGTTGAAATTCGAGAGGGTTATACCGCCCTATATCATATTTCTCTGACAACAAAGCTCTGTTTGCGACAGAGAGATTCGTCATTTCATCGATAGATGTTATCCTTTTTTTGTAAACCCAGTCTGCTATTTGTTTGGCAGAAAATCTGGGTAAACCACACTCACCCACTACACCATAGAAATCTTCCATAGTCATACCCAGCAAGTGCCTTTTATTTTCCATATTCTAGTATTTAGCTTTTAGCAAACAGCCCTTAGCAAATTGCTAAAGGCTATCGGCTAACAGCTTATTTTATAATCTTTTCTTAATTGCTTCGCTTTCCTTTTCAAAACCCGGTTTATCGAGAAGAGCAAACATATTCTTCTTATACGCCTCTACTCCCGGCTGATCGAATGGATTTACGCCAAGAATATAACCGCTTATACCACATGCTTTTTCGAAGAAATAAAGTAACTGTCCGATACTATATTCATCCAGTTTAGGCAACTCTACTTTTATATTCGGAACACCTCCGTCAACGTGAGCAATCTGAGTACCCAACTCTGCCATCTTGTTTACAAAGTCTATTCTTTTACCTGCAAGGAAGTTCAACCCATCAAGGTTTTCCTCATCAGTCGGTACTGTCAAAGTTTCGTTTGGCTGAGCCACAGAAACAACAGTTTCGAAAATAGAACGCTCACCTTCCTGAATCCATTGACCCATCGAGTGAAGGTCGGCAGTAAAGTCTACAGCAGCATTAAATATACCTTTATTTTCTTTGCCTTCACTTTCTCCATAAAGCTGCTTCCACCATTCTGCGATGTAGTGCAATTTAGGATTGAAGTTTGCAAGGATTTCTATCTTTTTGCCTTTTTTATACAGCTCATTACGAGTAACGGCGTATATTTCAGCAATATTCTTCTCGAATGACACACTTGGTGCTGTTTCTTTTTCCATATAAACCGCACCGGCTACTAACTGACGAATATCGATACCAGCCAATGCTATCGGAAGTAACCCAACCGGAGTCAATACAGAGTAACGTCCTCCTACATTGTCAGGAATTACGTATTTCTTGTAACCTTCTTTTGTTGCCAACGTATACAAAGCTCCGCGAGCCGCATCTGTGATTGCAACAATACGGTTTTTAGCTTCTTCTTTACCTACAGCTTTTTCTAATTCTGCCTTCAGTATACGGAAAGCCAAAGCTGGTTCTGTAGTTGTTCCCGATTTGGAAATATTGATAATTCCAAAAGCTTTACCTTTCAGGTAGGCTAAAAGCTCAACAAGGTAATCTTCACCTATATTATTTCCTGCATACAAAATAACAGGATTCTTACGATCTTTCTGTAACCAGTCAAATGCATTTGATAAAGAATCGATAACTGCTCTTGATCCAAGATAGCTTCCACCGATACCCACCAATACAATGACTTCACATTTGGCTTTCAATGCAGCTGCTGTATCTTCAATATCTTTTAATTGTGCATCTGTAATAGAAGATGGCAAATTGAGCCAGCCTAGAAAATCATTTCCTTTGCCTGATCCATCGTGAAGAGCCTCATTGCATTTTTTAGCAAGAGCTGCCTGACTGTTGATATCAGCTTGGCTTATAAAGCCTAATGTTTTGCTAATGTCTAATTTGATAACCTTATCCATATTGTTTCTTTATTTTAGTATCTGTTCTCTTAATGTTTTCACTTCTAAATGTGCAGGAGAATTTTCATACAATATACGATAAACCATATCTGCAACAGGAATATCCACATTATATTTTTCATTGATCTCTCTTACACACTTTGTGCCATAGTAACCTTCCGCTATCATTTCCATCTCTACCTGAGCAGCTTTTACCGAATAGCCCTTGCCAATCATTGCACCGAAGGTACGATTGCGGCTAAAACTAGAATAACAAGTTACAAGAAGATCTCCTAAATAAGCAGAATCCTGTATCCTTCTTTCGATAGGAGAAACGATATCAACAAAGCGTTCCATCTCTGATATAGCATTGGAAACCAATACCGCCTGAAAATTATCGCCATACTTCAGACCGTGACAAATTCCTGACGCAATCGCATATACATTCTTCAGGACTGCGGCAAGTTCAATCCCCGCAACGTCATTCGACACCGAAGCCCGCACAAATCTATTATTAAAGACTTGAGCAATCGCATTTGCCTTCTGAATATCGGCACAAGCGATAGTAGGGTAAGTCAATCGTTCCAAAGCTATTTCCTCGGCATGACAAGGCCCTCCCACAATCGCCATATTTTGAGGCGATACATTATAGTATTGCTCCAGATAATCTGTCACAAGCAAATTTTCAGGAGGGACGATACCTTTAATCGCTGAAATAATAAATTTATTCGCCAAACTTGTATTCAACTTTTCAAGATGACTTTTCAAGAAAGGAGAAGGTACAGCAAGAACTATTGTATCCGAATCTTCCACTGCTTGTGTAATATCCGAATAAAATGTAATTCTATCCAGATTGAACTCAACATTTGAAAGATAAGAAGGATTATGTCCTGTTTTCTTAAAATCCTCTATTTGTTCAGGACGGCGCATGTACCAGTTTATATGCTTTTCGTGATTAAGCATAATTTTGGCAAGGGCTGTAGCCCATGTACCACCTCCAAATATTGTTATTTTACCGGGAAAACTCATTCATTCATACTTTAATTAGACACAAGGGGATTAGCTAAGCTTTTTCACCCATCCTTCTACTTCGTCCACAGAAGGTAGTGCTAAATCCAGTTTATATTTTTTATTGACTTCGCCTATATCTTGTCTTATCTTCTGTGAATTGACATCTTTCATGCTTTCGACAGTAAAATATCCTGCTTTTTGTAGTACAGGGACAAGATCTTCAGCTATTCCTAATTCTTTATATTTTGATACAACATCTTTCTTTGGTGCTTTTTCGGGACGCATCTGAGGGAAGAACATCACTTCTTGTATGCTTTCCTGACCGGTCATAAACATCACTAAACGATCCATACCGATACCGATACCACTTGTAGGAGGCATACCATACTCTAATGCACGCAAGAAATCCTGATCGATAAACATTGCCTCATCGTCTCCTTTTTCAGACAATTTGAGCTGATCTTCGAAACGAGCACGCTGATCAATCGGATCATTCAGCTCAGAATATGCATTCGCCAATTCCTTGCCATTAACCATCAGCTCGAAACGCTCTGTTAGCTCGGGATTATTGCGATGCTTCTTTGTAAGCGGAGACATCTCTACCGGATAGTCTATTATAAATGTAGGTTGTATATAGTTTCCTTCGCACTTTTCACCAAAGATGGCATCTATCAGCTTTCCTTTGCCCATAGTTGCATCTTGCTCTATATCTAACTGTTTACAAACATCACGTAGCTGATCTTCATCCATGCCACTAATGTCAAAACCTGTAAAATGTTTGATAGAGTCAATCATCGTAACACGAGGATATGGAGCCTTATAGTCTATCTCCTTATCGCCCATCTTTACCTTAGTTGTACCATGAACATCTGTACAGATCTTCTCCAACATCCTCTCTGTGAAGTCCATCATCCAGTTATAATCTTTATAGGCGGCATAGAATTCCATTACTGTAAATTCCGGATTATGCGTACGGTCCATACCTTCGTTGCGGAAATTACGAGAAAACTCATATACTCCATCAAACCCGCCTACAATAAGGCGTTTTAGATACAGTTCGTTTGCAATACGCAGATATAGAGGAATGTCCAGTGCATTATGATGAGTGATGAAAGGACGAGCTGTAGCTCCTCCGGGAATGCTTTGCAGCACAGGCGTATCAACTTCTATATATCCATGTCCATTAAGGAATTCACGCATAGAGTTGAACACTTTTGTTCTTTTAAGGAATACATCTTTAACGTTGTCGTTAACAACCAAATCAACATAGCGTTGACGATAACGTTGCTCAGGATCGGTAAAACCATCATAGGTAACACCATCTTTTACTTTTACGACAGGAAGAGGACGAAGCGATTTCCCCAAAACCGTTAATTCTTCGGCATGTACGGATATTTCGCCCATCTGAGTGCGAAAAACAAATCCTTTAACACCAACGAAATCGCCAATATCGAGCAATTTCTTGAAGACAGTGTTATAAAGCTCTTTATTTTCATCCGGACAAAGATCATCTCGAGAAATATAAACCTGTATACGTCCTTCCGAGTCTTGCAATTCCATAAAGGAAGCTTTACCCATAATACGACGCCCCATTATACGTCCCGCTAAAGACACATAACGCTTATCCGCATCATCCTGAAAGCTCTCTTTGATCTCTTTCGAATATGCATTTACCTCATACAATGCAGCCGGATAGGGTTCTACTCCCAAAGCTCTTAGTTCATCTAAACTTTGTCTGCGAATTATCTCCTGTTCGCTTAATTCCAATATATTCATTATTAATCTATCCTCAGATTTTTATTATTTTAATAATATTTTCGCACACGAATAACCCCGCAAAGTTAAGAAATATAATGGAAAACAAACATCTTATTTTTCACTTAAATTTGAGAGACAACACATTCCGATTCAAAATTTAACAAGGATATAAAAATCAAGAGACAAAACACAGGAAAAGAAAATTATATTTTGTTTCTTTATTCTTTCTAATTTTTACACATAAAAACCTGAAAGAATGTACAACAAAAAGATATTATTTTCTCTGCTTCTATTGTTCTGTGCCATATCATTGACAAATACTGCATTTTCTCAAAACCAGAAAATTGTGATTTTAAAGCTAGATGATGTAACTGCAGGAGGCACAGAAGGAGTTGTTACCCCTCGCTGGCAACGTGTCGCAGATTATATAGAAAACAAAAAGCTAAAAGCAGGTTTTGGTATAATTGGATTTTCTCTTGCCGAAGACAACCCGACTTACTTCAAATGGATTACCGACCGTGCAGAAAGAGGTTTCATTGAATTCTGGAATCATGGTTATTATAACCGCACCAAAGGCGATACAATAGGCGAATTTGAAGGCACTTACGAGCAACAGTTCAAAGCTCTACAGTTGACAGACAGACTTGCAAAAGCCAAACTCGGACTTCAGCTTCGGGTATGGGGACCTCACTGGAGCAGCACAAACACGAACACAGACAAAGCCTTAGCTCAATTTCCTCAAATAAAAATGACATTAGGAAGTCCTATATCTCCCGTCTACTACAAAGGATATGTATTACCCAACACTCTAGATATGGAATATCCGGTACATAACCCGAATTATGATGAATTCCTTAAGGCTTATCGCGAAAAATCGAAAGATTTAAATTATTTCTACCTACAGGGGCATCCAAATAGTTGGAACGAAAACCAATGGCAAAATTTTGTGAAAATAGTAGAGTTTTTAGAATCGGAGAATGTAAAATTCGTTACCCCATCAGAATTTCTAGAAGTAATAAAAGGTAAATAAACACTAGATAGGCTTAACCTCAAATTAACAAAGTTAAATACTTAATTATGTAAAAAACAACGCCGATGGTAGTGTTTTTTGTACCTTTGCACGCTCAAAAGATGGGAGGAATCACTCCTTAACAGTTAAATGCTTTTTAGATGTCAAAAACAGCTAACATTGATGAATTACAAAACAAAAAAATAAGTAAACTTCTTTGGCAGTACGCATTGCCGGCCATAGTAGGAACTATGGTGAATGCCTTGTATAACATTATTGACCGTATTTACATCGGACACGGGCCTAATCTGGGAGACCATGCCATTGGCGGGCTTGGTATTGTTTTGCCGATAATGAATCTTACCGCCGCCGTGGGTATGCTTGTAGGTGCAGGTTCTGCCAGCCGTATTTCAATATGCTTGGGTAGCGGAGATAAAGAAACCGCAGAAAAGATAATAGGAAACTCGTTCCTTATGACTCTTTTATTCACAGGAGTACTTGTTACTACGTTATTTATTTTTCTCGATCCTATATTATTAAGAATCGGAGCCACAAAAGAAACGTTTCCGTATGCGAAAGAATTCTTACTTTATTACCTGCCCGGCAATATATTTCTGACCATGTGCTTCAATTTTAATAGCATGATGCGCGCTTCGGGCTATCCTCAGAAGGCAATGTATACAATGCTGATCGGCGTTATAGCCAACATTATAATAGCTCCAATTTTTATTTTCTGGTTCGAATGGGGAATAAAAGGAGCTGCGATAGCTACTATCATTTCAATGTTTATCGGATTATGTTTTGTCATGTACCACTTCATGAACAAAAATAGCATGTTGCGTTTGCGAAGAAAGCATATTGGCTTAAACAAAAAAATAGTATGGGCGGTGGCAAGCATCGGTATGTCTCCGTTTTTCATACAAGTTGCAGCGTCTATCGTCGTATTCTTTATCAACAATAATCTGAAAACTTACGGGGGAAACATTGCTATCGAAGCTTATGCCATAGCAAATACCCTGATAATGATCATTGTAATGATTATGGTCGGACTTACTCAGGGAATGCAGCCTATTGTAGGATACAATTATGGAGCCAAAAGAATACAGAGAGTTAAAGAAACCTTGTTTTACACAATAAAAGTCGGCGTGGCTATTGGCTGCATAGGTTTAGCTATAGGCGTGTTGTTGCCGGACATGATAGTTAAACCGTTCAATCCTTCGCCACCTTTAGCTACCGAAACAGCAAAAGCCTTACGGATTGTAACGATTATGCTACCACTAGTCGGATTCCAGATTGTGGTTACAAACTTTTTCCAATGTATAGGTATGGCTGGAAAATCAATTCTATTAAGCCTTACCCGCCAGTTCCTATTATTATTGCCAGCCCTGTTTATATTACCACAATTTTTCGGAGTAAACGGAGTATGGTATTCATTGCCAACAGCTGACTTTTCGGCAACTTTACTGACCGCAGCTTTGTTTATATGGCAGATAAATAAATTTAAGAAAATAGAATCCGCAGAGAAATTATAATATGATAGATCATTTGAACAAACAAAATATATTAGATCATTTCTCCATAACGGAGAATAACTTGCTTAAAGTAATAAATGAAGCTCTAGGTAAAGGTGCTGACTATGCCGACATATTTTTTGAGCACACTTTCAGCAATAGCATATCACTCCGTGATGGAGAAGTAAATCGTGCTGCCTCGAATATAGATTTTGGGGTAGGAATACGAGTTGTTTCGGGAGATCAGACAGGGTATGCTTATGTAGAGAACACCGAAATAACAGAACTACTGAAAGCTGCAAAAACAGCCGCAGGAATAGCCTCTATTCGGTCAAAAGGAATAACTCCGATAGAGATAAAAGAGAAACATTTCAGAAACCACTATAAAATAGAAAGGCCGTGGCTTGACATTTCTGTAGCAGACAAAAAATCATTTGTTCAAAAATTGAATGATCGAATTTTCGAGTTAGACGCTCGGGTCATCAAAGCGTCTGTCAGCCTGAACGATTCTACGTCTTATATTCTATTCTTTAACTCAGAGGGTATCCTTACCTGGGATTATCGCCCAATGAGCCTTATGTCTGGATCTTGTACAATGGAACAGGGCGGCAAGATAGAAAACGGATATGCTTCACGTGCCTACCGAAAAGGTTTTGAGTATTTAAACAATGATCTGATAGAGACTTTAGCAAAAGAAGCCGTTGCACAAACCTCTCTGATGTTTGAAGCCATAAAACCCAAAGGCGGTGAGATGCCTGTAGTGATGGGTGCAGGAAGTTCGGGAATCTTATTACATGAAGCGATAGGCCATACATTCGAGGCAGACTTTAACAGAAAGAATATCTCTATATTTTCCGATCAACTTGGAAAACAAATCTGTTCATCCGACATAAATGTTGTGGATGACGGCACCATAGACAATGCCCGAGGCACAATCAATTTTGATGATGAAGGAGTGGAAACTCAAAAAACGTATATTGTGAAAGATGGTGTCTTGGAAAGCTATCTTCACGACCGAATAAGTGCCAAGCATTATAATGTATTACCTACAGGAAACGGACGAAGACAATCGTTCCGTTATGCTCCCCTACCCCGTATGCGGGTAACATATATGGAAAACGGAAGCATTCCCGAAACTGACATTATAGCGTCAGTTAAACAAGGCGTATATGTAGATAATTTCACCAATGGGCAGGTACAAATCGGAGCAGGAGATTTCACCTTTTTCGTAAAAACAGGTTATCTAATTGAAAACGGGAAACTTACTCAACCGATAAAAGATATAAATATTATCGGAAACGGAGCCAAAGTCCTCACCGACATTACAATGGTGGGTAATAATCTGAAGATAGATGAAGGCACATGGACTTGTGGGAAAGACGGACAGAGTGTACCTGTAGGACAAGGGCTACCTTCGGTTTTAGTGCGCAAGCTGACTGTAGGCGGAGAATAATATCAGAAATTTAAGCATAAAAAAAACAGGATCGATTTCTTCGTGAATATCGATCCTGTTTTATTTTAAATATCAGCTACTGCAAATTACTCATTGATAATACTGAAAAGCTCTTCAGCCGCTTCACGTGGACCTTCTTTGCTTTTACCATCAATGGCCAGAGAAGTATGCATTTCTCCTATTTTTGCATCACTTTCGTCTAAAGCTAGGAAGAATTTACGTACAAGCTTTTCGGCTTTATCTCTTTCTTGCACAGGGCCAAAAGGATTTGCAAAATAAGACTTAACAAGCCCTTTCTCGGTTGTTGTTCCTTTTGCCTTTCTTGCTCCGTCTTCAAAAACCTCTATTGCTTTATCAACATCCTCAAAGAAACTGATCTTTGTTTCCGATTCGGCATAATTATTAGCATATAGCATATAGTCAATCGTATACCCTCTCGATATAACCTCATAAGTAGATATCGGAATGGTTACTCGTGCATTTATTCTATCGGGGTTGGTGTAGATACCTCTATCAAGCTGAGCGAAAGCATAAGCAGGATCTAAGTCGTCAGTACGGACAAAGGCTCCTATCTCAGTTCCATATCCTTTTATCTGTCCGTCTGCTTCAAATTGCAAATATCCCATATCATCAAATATTACACGCATGTGACGTATATATTTTTCGTTGAGTGTGCGGAAAGCTTCAAGACTTTCAGATTTACCGGCTCCACTATCTCCCATTATGATAATATTCGCTTCTTTACCATTCTTCAGAGCAATGTTCACCATAGCCCCGTGAATAGGCAGATTTCCTCTTTCCATTTGCTTGATATTATGCAGCGTAAGAAGCATCTTCTTCATATAACCAAAATAGTCGATATCATCGCAATAATTAGCATAACCGATCAATATATCATTCTTCTTATCCTTATGATAGAAAGTACGTTTTTCTTCATAGCCGTCAGGATATCCAAATACGTAAATCAAATCGGGTTTTTTACCTACATAATCATTGCCTTTAGCCAGCTCAAACAAGTTAGCAAGACCTAAACCATGACACATAAAATCTTTATGGAAATAGACAAAAGCTAACAAGTTACCAACTTTTGCAGGGTACAAAAACCACTCATCCTCATTCAGAATCAAATTAGCCAATGGATTTGTTTGATGTTCCTGGAAGATACCATCTCTGGTGTTCTTCTTCGTATATGAAATATAAGGAGGATTGATAACGACTGTTCCTATAAATGGTATAGATGCAAGCCCCTTATATTCAATCGGGCAATTCCATTGCATATCGTTAAGCATCAAGCCTGCATTCGCCCCTGCGATAGTCTGACGGTATACGCTATGACTGTATCCCATTACGGTTTCTTCTGTACGTCTGTAGATAGATAGTATCAACTCATTAAGAAGTTGGTTTGCTTGCACAAAGCGCACATTTTGAAGACCATCACCCATGCGATTATTATGAACAACAGTAACCCTTTCCAGCCTTCTCCAATAATTATACAGCATTTCTATAAGTTCTATAAACAAGCCTTTATCCTTAAAGAATGGAGCAAACTTATTATTTACTACCAAAAGCTCATCTATTTCACATACAGTCAAAAGCTTCATCACCTCTATCAAAGACAAGGTGAGCTCTTCATCAGTTTTGAAATCTTTAATAAAATAATCGTAAATAATCTGGTTATCTTTCTTTATTCTGAAAATAAAGGATTCAACCACCCGATGAAACGCGTAACTACTTAAAATTTTCTGTCTGTTATCACAATACTTCAAAGAGAAATTGATGATAGCACGACCCCTGTTTAATGTAAATTCTTGCAGCATCTTTGTTATTAATTAGTTAATATATTAGTATCAAAATATTTTTATCCCTAAATCTTTTATCTTCTTTATTTTCTTTACGCTCTTTTTACGAAACAATAATGCGGCAATACATATACCGATTGCTAGACAAAAGAGTAAAGAAGATGTCAATATAAAATTGTAAACCGTGTCATGCAATAAAAATGCTGTTTTTGCACTGGTCGTTCCCTCTTCATATATCCGTATACATCCCAGCATCGTCTTGTAGGCATACAAGCCCGGTATCATGGTTATACAAGCCGGCAATGTAAATACAACCGGAGGAGTATGTATCTTATGAGCACAATAGATACCCAAAAGCCCTATCACAACAGTGCCACTTAACGTAGCTGAGATCAAGCCAAAGTCGAAATACAACAACGTAAAACGAATAGCATGACCAAGCCCTCCCAGCAAACCGGCAACCAACAATCCCTTCTTTGGCGTTTCGAACAATAGTGCAAAACCTATAGCAACAAAAAAACTAAGAAGAGCGTCTTTCAATATATCTATTAGCATAATCAAAAGTTATTTATTCCTATTATTGTCATACTAATAAACATCCCCACAGCGATACATAAGAGAATAAATCCACCGAATGCTCCACGGGCAATACCTGTAGGGATATACCCTTCAAGCAAATCGATTATACTATTTATCAGAGGAACTCCCGGAATAAGGAACAATACAGAAGTAGCAATAGATGTTTGAGGCAAATAACCAAATCCCGACAAGATATTCAATCCTGATATGGTTGTTGCCACAAATGCTGAGCAGATTACAATAACCATCAGGTTAAACTTTCTCTTAATCATCTCCTGACGCACCGCAAGCCCGACAAAAGAGGCTACAAAAGCAAAAGCCCCATCTATTAAATTCCCTCCGGCCAGTAGGCATAACGATCCGCAAGCTATTCCAATAAACAGGCGAACAAGCCAAACGGAATAACGAGAGGTATCCTTCAACCTTTTTATACGCTGGTGCAACTCCTGCAAAGAAATCCGATCTTCGGCAAGTTCCCATGTCAGCAAACTGGTATTGGTGAGTATTCCAAAGTGTACCCCATGATGTATTATCTTTTTATTGGCCGTTACTATGTTTTCCTCATTACCCATATCGGTTACTGATACCGATACAGCAGTAAATGATATCAGCATTTCTACTTTATAGTTTGTCTTCTGTGCTATACGTTGTACATTCCTATTAATTCTTTCACAGTGGGCTCCCGATTCAAGCAACAGGGTACTGACCTCCAATATGATGTCTACAAATTCTTTCAACGACAACTCTTTGTCTGAACGTGTGTTTTCTACATCTGCACATCGATCATCAACATGCGAATAATCAAGAACGTTTGCGCGCATTTCTTTCTAAACTTTTTACGATTAAACATAAATGTAAAAAGCTCTTTTGAACTTCACAATGCTGCAATAAGAACACACCTGGATAATAACATCTCCTCCGACAAGAGGGATGAATGAAATTATTAGACATAACACTTTTATCGCGAAGCATTGTCAATCCGATTTAAGGCAGGTATCCTGGCTTTCACCATTTCTATTTTCCTTCCCATCTCTGCACGAAACAGTGGATTTTTAAATAGAAACTTTCGCGGTGATTACAGTTGCGCGACAGCTCAGGACTTTCACCTGATTCCCTATTCTCCTCAATATCTGAGGCACCTTAGCGGTTGAAGAATAATGATAAAGAACTTTCGGGAGGCAAAGGTATAGGAAAAAATAATAAATAGCACATCTTTTTTATTTTTTCCTATACAAAAAGATATAAAAGAAAACAAAAAGAGAAGAGTCTCAATCAATAAGCATTTTTGCATTAAATGTTTATTTTTATGCTTAAAAACATATAACTTTGTCACAGGTTTTGGTGTCATTTACTATATCCATAGAAAATGATGAAAAGGGAATCAGGTGAAAATCCTGGACAGACCCGCTGCTGTAAGCTCCTCCAAAGACTTTGAACAATACTCTATCCACTGTTCTTACACTGAATGGGAAGGATGCTTAAAGATAAAGTAAGTCAGAAGACCTGCCAAGACCATATAGTTTGAAGCTTTCGATGAATAAAGCTGAAGATTTAGGATGGGATTTTTTCAAATAGAAAAAGCCTTCTCTATTTTATTTTTATTCTGTTACATTTATTTAAATACGTCTGTATTTATTTCTTATTCTATTCCACGTAAGCTCTGAAAATTGAGTACTTAGAAATTTATTTTATAATCAAATGGAAGCATATAAAAACTTTAAAGGCACACGGTGGCAAGAGGAAATCAATGTAAATGATTTTATACTCCAAAACTATAAAGAATACACAGGAGACGAATCTTTTCTACAAAACCCTACTGAAGCAACAATCAAGCTATGGGAAAAGTTAAGCACAATGTTTATTGAAGAAAAAGAGAAAGGCATATATGATGCCGAGACTCGAATACCTTCTCAAATTGATGCTTATGGACCCGGATATATAGACCAAGAGCTGGAAAAAATTGTAGGGGTTCAAACAGACAAACCGCTAAAAAGAGCAATATTCCCTAACGGAGGTCTCCGTATGGTGAAACAGAGTTTGGCCGAATATGGTTATAAACTCGACAAAGGGACAGAAGAAATATTCTCAAAATACAGACGCACACACAACGAAGGTGTATTCGCTGCTTATACCGACAGTATCCGCAGAGCCAGAAGCAATGGATTGTTAACGGGCCTACCCGATGCTTACGGACGTGGACGTATTATCGGCGATTATCGCAGAGTAGCTCTTTACGGTGTAGATCGATTAATCTCGGAACGAGAAAAACGTTTCCAAGAATGTGACCCAATTGTGATGACAGACGATCTAATTCGTCTTCGTGAAGAGCTAAGTTCGCAAATAGAAGCATTACTAGCCTTGAAACGTATGGCTGCTTCGTATGGCTTCGACATTTCTCAACCGGCGAATACAGCCCAAGAAGCTATCCAATGGACATACTTTGGATACCTGGGTGCTATCAAAGACCAAAATGGTGCAGCGATGAGCCTGGGACGTGTAACTACTTTCCTCGATATCTATATTGAAAGAGATTTACAAGCAGGCTTAATAAGCGAGATAGACGCACAAGAGCTTATTGATCATTTTGTAATGAAGTTGCGCATAGTCCGTTATCTTCGCACAAATGAATATAATGAACTATTTTCGGGAGATCCGGTATGGGTAACCGAATCGATCGGAGGTATGACAAACAACGGAAAGTCGATGGTTACGAAAAATAGCTACCGTATGCTTCATACACTATACAACCTAGGGCCTGCACCTGAACCTAATCTAACAATATTATGGAGTGACCGTTTGCCCGAAAGCTGGAAGCATTATTGCGCCAAGGTTTCTATCGACACTTCATCACTTCAGTACGAGAATGACGACCTAATGCGTCCTCAACTAGGCGATGATTACGGTATCGCATGTTGTGTATCGCCAATGCGAATAGGACACCAGATGCAATTCTTCGGGGCAAGAGCGAACTTACCAAAGGCTCTACTATATACAATCAACGGAGGTAAAGATGAAATAACCAAAGCTCAAGTATTACCAAAACATTGGGTAGAAAAGGTATCAGGAGAGTATCTTGACTTTGAAGAAGTTTGGGAGAAATTTGACCGCACCTTGGATTGGGTTGCCGAAACTTACGTAAAGGCATTAAATATCATCCATTATATGCACGATAAATATTCATACGAGGCTTTAGAAATGGCTTTGCATGATGTTGATATCGTTCGGACACAAGCTTTCGGCGTTTCGGGGCTGTCCATTATCGCCGACTCTTTTGCTGCTATCAAGTATGGAAAAGTACGCATCGTAAGAAATGAAGAAGGTGACGCAGTCGACTATATTATAGAAAAAGATTACGTTCCGTTTGGAAACAACGACGACAAGACCGACAGGTTTGCTGTGGAAATAGTAGAAAAGTTCATGAGCAAAATCCGTAAACGTAAGATGTATAAAGATGCGATACCTACACAGTCGGTATTGACCATCACTTCAAACGTGGTGTACGGAAAGAAAACAGGAAACACCCCTGACGGACGACGTGGAGGAACACCTTTTGCTCCGGGAGCCAACCCTATGCATGGGCGTGATACCAGAGGAGCTGTAGCATCACTTTCATCTGTAGCGAAGCTTCCCTTTGCTCATGCAAATGATGGCATTTCATATACTTTCGCTATCACACCAAATACATTGGGTAAAAACAGAAAAGAAGAAGCTCAAAACCTCAGCGGACTTCTTGATGGCTACTTCTTACAAACAGGTCACCACCTCAACGTTAATGTATTTGACAGGAATCTGCTTATCGATGCGATGGAACATCCTGAAAAATATCCTCAGTTGACAATACGTGTATCAGGTTATGCTGTTAATTTCGTAAAACTTACAAAAGAGCAGCAATTGGATGTTATAAACAGAACGATTACTACATCATTCTGATACTCCGTTAATAAATAAAAAGTTGCTCCAAAACAAAAAAAACACTTTTGGGGCAACTTCACTTAGCTGGAAGAAAATAAATAATGAAAGGTTTAATTCATTCTTTCGAATCTTTTGGAACTAAAGACGGCCCGGGTATAAGATTTGTATTTTTTATGCAAGGCTGCCCTCTTCGTTGCCTCTATTGCCATAACCCGGACACATGGAATATGAACGATAAGAAGTACGAACTAGCTCCGGAAGAGGCTTTTGAAGAAGCAAAGAAGGTAAAAAACTTCATACGCAATGGGGGTATAACCATTTCGGGAGGAGAACCCCTGCTACAACCCCAGTTTATTATTGAGTTATTCAAGATGTGTAAAAATGAAGGTTTACATACAGCTATAGATACATCAGGATATATATTAAATGATAAGGTAAAAGAGGTTTTAGAGCACACAGATCTTGTACTACTGGATATTAAACACATCAACCCTGATAAATATAAAAACCTCACAGCAAAACCACTGGAACCAACACTTCGCTTCATGCAGTACCTCACAGAAATTGAAAAACCTGCATGGCTAAGATATGTGCTCGTTCCGGGCTTCACCGACGATGAAAAAGACCTAAATGACTGGGCAAAACAAGTTTCTGTATATAAAAATGTACAGCGAGTAGATATTCTACCTTTTCATCAAATGGGGTTGCATAAATGGGAGCAATTAGGTGAAGACTACAAGCTTAAAGACATTGCACCTCCCGAACAGTCGGAAATAGAGAAGGCTGAAAATATTTTCCGAAGTTATGGACTTAAGGTCTGATATATAGATTATTCATAAAACATTTTTCTTTACAAAAACAAAAAAAAGGTCATCAATAAGAATATAAAATTTTATTTTTAGAAAACTTTTCAACAATAATAAAATTACAACAAACTCATAAAAAGCCAATTAACAACAAACAGAGAAAACTTAAATCAGAAAACACTTAAATAAAATATCCAATCAAGTCTTTTATTAAGTAAAATCATATAACTTTGTTAACATATACGGTTCCGAATATAATCGGCTGAAAAGGGAATCAGGTGAAAGACCTGAACTATCCCCGTAGCTGTAAATTTCAGAAAGGTAGTTGGACTCTCACACCACTGTCAACGAATACTGATGGGAAGGTTACCAACTGCGAAATAAGTCAGAAGACCTGCCGTATATACATTCTAGCTTTCGGGAGAAAAGCAGCAGAATTATACAACATATTAACTCCAAATAAGTCTGTGTACTTCCCTGCTCCTGTCAGTTATATTTTAATTGATACAATAAAAGTATAAACGATAACGAATATGATTCAGACAGTTGTAAAAAGAGACGGACGTATCGTCGGTTTTAATGAGGAAAAAATCATGGCGGCAGTTCGCAAAGCCATGCTACACACCGAACAAGGAGAAGATTCCACTTTAATCAGACGCATTACAGACTATGTATCCTGTCAGGGAAATGAGCAGATGACAGTGGAGCAAATACAAGACATGGTAGAAATGGAGTTGATGAAAAGCCCCCGCAAAGAGGTGGCAAAAAAATACATCGCCTATCGTGACAAACGCAGCATTGCCCGCAAAGCAAAAACGCGAGACATGTTTTTGGAAATTATAGATACCAAATCAAACGATATCACGCGCGAAAATGCAAACATGAATGCCGATACTCCTGCCGGCATGATGATGAAGTTTGCTAGCGAAACCACCAAACCATTTGTGGATGATTATTTATTATTGCCGGAGGTAAAAGAAGCTGTTCGTCTCAACTATCTGCATATACACGACAAAGATTATTATCCGACTAAAAGTCTTACTTGCGTACAACATCCTTTAGATAAAATATTACAAAACGGTTTTTTTGCAGGGCATGGAGAATCTCGTCCCGCAAAACGCATTGAGACAGCCAGCATGCTGGGTTGCATCTCTCTGGAAACAGCACAAAATGAAATGCATGGCGGACAGGCTATTCCTGCTTTCGATTTTTATTTAGCTCCATTTGTACGTAAAAGCTTTATTGAAGAAATAAAAGTTCTCGAACAAGCTACAGGAATAGAATACAAACATTTGTACGAAACAGAAATAGAAGATTATATCCCTTGTTCCGTCAAAGATTTAGCAGGAGACAAACGAATTATACAGCATGCCATAAACAGAACAGTGAGCAGAGTTCATCAATCGATGGAGGCCTTTATTCACAATATGAACACAATCCATTCTCGTGGAGGAAATCAGGTCGTATTCAGTTCGGTCAATTACGGAACGGACACCTCCGCTGAAGGGCGCTGTATTATTCGCGAATTACTCCACAGTACATACGAAGGAGTAGGAAGTGGCGTAACGGCTATTTTCCCTATACAAATATGGAAAAAGAAGCGAGGCGTAAACTATTTGCCGGACGACAAAAACTATGATCTTTATATACTAGCAAGCAAGGTGAGTGCCCGCCGTTTCTTCCCTAACTTTTTGAATCTGGATGCGACATTCAATCAACATGAAGACTGGAAAGCAGACAATCCTCGCCGATTTGAATACGAAGTAGCTACAATGGGTTGTCGGACACGCGTATTCGAAAATCGCTTTGGGAAAAAGACATCTATCGGACGGGGGAATCTCTCTTTCTCCACTATCAATCTTGTACGCATTGCCTTAGAATGCAGAAATATAGAAAATGAAAAAGAAAGAATAGATTGCTTCTACAGCAAACTAAACCAGATACTCGACCTGACCGCATTACAATTGCATCGCAGGTTCGAATTTCAGAAAACTGCCGCTCCCAAACAATTTCCATTACTAATGTCTGTATTATGGGAAGGATGCGAGCAGGTAAAAGATGAGAACACGATAGAGAAGGTTATTAATCAGGGCACATTGGGCATTGGTTTTATAGGACTTGCCGAAGCTCTTGTTGCACTTGTAGGTAAGCATCATGGAGAAGATGAGCAAGCTCAAAAACTCGGATTGGAGATAGTAACTTATATGAAAGATCGGGTAAATGAATTCTCAGAAAAATATCAGCATAATTACAGTGTACTTGCAACTCCTGCCGAAGGTCTGGCCGGACGCTTTACCCGTCGTGATAAAAAAGACTTTGGGCTAATCAAGGGCATCACCGATCGTGAATATTACACCAATTCCAATCACGTACCCGTATATTACCAATGCAGTGCACATCAGAAAGCAAAGACAGAGGCTCCCTATCATGACCTAACTCGAGGAGGACATATCTTTTATGTAGAGATAGACGGTGATGCCACACACAACCCCGATGCTATATTGACAGTAGTAGATATGATGGATAAATACAATATGGGGTATGCATCAGTCAATCACAACCGCAACCGTTGTTTGAAATGCGGCTATGAAAATTCGGATACAAAGCTCACCCGATGCCCAAAATGCGGTAGCGACGAAATAGATCGCCTGCAACGCATAACAGGTTATCTGGTAGGGACAACAGGCCGATGGAACAGCGCAAAACTGGCAGAGTTAAACGACCGCATTATTCATGAATAAATTATCAATACTAAATATTATACATGACACCACCGTAGATGGTCCCGGATTCAGGACAGCCATCTACGCTGCGGGTTGTGCACACAGATGTTCGGGATGCCACAATCCCCAATCGTGGGATATAGAAAATGGCACACCACACACCATCGAGCAGCTATTAGAGATAATAAAAGAAGATGAATTTGCAAACGTTACTTTTTCGGGTGGGGATCCCCTGTTTCAAGTAGAAGGTTTCACACAGCTTGCACAACGAATAAAAGCAGAAACAGATAAAAACATCTGGTGCTATACCGGATTTTTGTATGAAAACATTCTAAAATCAGAGAGGCTTTCTCAAATTCTTCCTTTTATCGATTTCTTGGTAGACGGCAGATATATTGAAACACTGCGAAGCGAAGAGCTACGATTCAGAGGCAGCAGCAATCAAAGAATCATAAATGTGCAAACTTTGGATGAATACGGGGATTCACCTCAACTATAAGAGCTTTCAAAAAAAAGTGATAAAATAACACATTCTTGAATAAAATCCATACCAATTTTTAAAATAAATATGATAAATTTATGCGATAAAAAAAGATTTACTAAAACTTAGATTAAAGTTAACCACTAAACATATCTCAATCTCAATAAATGTGAGTCTATGATGAATAAAGAGGTTGTAAACAACTTGGTGTATAGAATCAAATCTGCACTTCCCGAAAATGTCAAAATAGCCCATTACCTGATGGATTTGTTATCGTTAGGCCGAGAAGCTGTATATCGCAGGCTAAGAGGAGAGATAACATTCAATCTGGATGAACTCATACTAATATCCAAAGACTTGGACATATCTTTAGATAGTATTGTAAATCCTGAAAAAATGGAAAAATATGGCATTTTGTTTGAAACAAAAATGCTGATAAAAGATACTTCTTTAAAACATCTTATGGAGAACCTCAAACAGACATTAAATGGACATGTCGAATTGTGTAAACTCGCAAACAGACACCCTGAAGCCAAAATGTCTATCGCAACAAACACGATGCCCTATCAGTTTTTTCTCAATTATAGAAATCTGGCGAGAATTCCATCTTACAAATGGTTGTATCAAACTCAACCAGTTGAAAATATGATGTCCTTTAGTGACTATAAGGTATCGGATGAAATAATCAGCCTTGCTCATGAATTTGTAAAAGAATATAATACCATTGACTCTGATTTTATATTTGATCCCAACACCTTTAATTCTATAGTTGAAGACATTGTTTTTCTTTACAAATTAAATTTAATAACTAACGAAGAGGTCAACTTATTGAAAGAAGAATTTTTGAACTTGATTGACGACCTCGAAATAAAAACTGCTTCGGGTAAATTTAGCCCAACCTCAAAAATATCGGTTTATATATCTAATATTAGCATAGATACAACTTACACATTTCTAGAATGGGATAATAATCAGGTTACACATTTCCGCATATATGGCCTTTGCAGTATAAACACTGAAGATCCGACTATATGTAAAGTACATAAAACTTGGATTAATTCATTAAAACGATACTCTACATTAATAACACGCAGTGCGGATTTAGTTCGAATCGAATATTTTAACAAGCAAAGAGAATTTATAATGCAAAAATTATAACTATTTCCTATACCGCATGTTCAATAGCAGGCACGGTTAAACTTTTTCCTTAATTTGTGCTGACATACCTTATTACACTTTATAGAAAAACACGAATAAAGACACAGAATAAACACTGTTGTCGAATCAGCCTATTGTCTAATACAGATTAATATTTCACTTTTACACTTCGTTTTTTCAATCTTATCATATAAACTGTTTCCACCCATAACTGTCTAAAAAATAGGACAAACGATATTCATTCGTTATATCGAATACAGAAAAGTTTAGACTTAAGGGCTCTACAAATATACTTATGCAAGGCCATGGGCTGAACAATAAACTCTCTAATATTAAGTCCATAAAAGAGCTTTTTCTTTTATAAAAAGTATATCTACGAAGTAGAAAATATAATATATGCAACAAAACAATAAAGCTATAAAAAGACTCGTTACATTAATAAAATTGGCAATTCCTGACAATGTCAAGATTTTATATTACTTAATGAATTTGCTCTCCTTGGGAAGAGAAGCTGTATATCGCAGATTGAGAGGAGAAGTAATGTTCAATATGGATGAACTCATTAAAATATCTAACGACCTAAACATTTCATTGGATGACATTATCAATCATCAGAAAAAAGACGCCAAGAATGCATCTTTTGAGACAAAGATGATTATAAGTGATAACCTTGAAAATACACTCAAAAAAGTTGCAGAATCATATATAGAACTTCATAAAGTAGCACGGCAGTCAACAAATGCAAAACTTATTATTGCCTCCAACATGATCCCTTTTCAGCTTTTTCTGGAATATAAAACTTTAGCGAAAGTCGCATCTTACAAATGGCTATACCAAACAAAAGCTATAGAACATAAACTGCCTTTTTCGGAGTATAAAATTTCGGATGAAATTGCAAAACTGGTTCATGAATTTATAAAAGAGAGTAAGACTATTGATACTGAATACATCTTCGACTGCAATACTTTTACTTCATACATTAAGGATATAGTTTTCTTCTCCAAGCTTAAATTGATAACAAAACCGGAAGTCATACTACTAAAAAAAGACCTCCTCGACTTAATAAACAATCTCGAAACAAAAGCTGCGAAAGGCAAGTTGGGTACATCATCAAAGATATCTGTTTATATCTCGAGCATCAATATAGAATCTTCTTGTTCTTTAATCAAGTCAGACAATAGTCAAATAGCTCATTTTAGAGTTTATGGGATAGGTGGTATTACCAGCTTCGACTCCCAACTACTGGAAGTTCATCAAATCTGGATTGAATCGATGAAACGATATTCTATTCTTATAACGGGAAGTGCCGATCTAATAAGAAAAGAATATTTTAATGAACAGAGAAAAGCAGTCGAAATAATGTTGGGAGAGGATACAACTTCTGACGATTAAAAATTTAACAACTACAAGTTTACCTGCAATTCAATGTATATTCAATTTTTTTTCACGTCAATACATCGAATATCCTCCCTAGCCTTATCAACAAGCTCTAAAATAGATACATTATTAACAGCGATGTCGATATAGCTTATTATTTACACAAAATAAATCTCTCAATTTTGTCAAAAATTCCCGAACAGACAAACAGCATGAAGGTAATATAAAGATATAAGATAAAAATATCGTAGCACATATATCTAGACATATCATCAAGACGAATTACTCTATCACCCTAATTATAAATAAGTTTTGCATTTGTAACTATCGTTACGTGAGGTATTATTTATGCTGTCCTGTTTTTTACAAAACAAAATATGATTGTAGCACAAATTAATAGAAATAAACTAAAAGAGAACTTATGAATCGAAACAAATCAGTAACAACATTTCTCGTTTTTATAATGTTGTTCTTGCCCTTATCTACACTACAAGCGCAAGTCTCAATCGGCTCGGGTGAAGAGCCTATATCCGGATCTATCTTACAACTAAAAGAGAAAGATGCGGTGACCGATGCCAGCTCTAATGCGCATAGGGGTTTAGCCTTACCACGAGTAACCTTATCAGAAAAAAAAGCTCTTTATCCCATGTTCTTGGCAGACCCGGATGATCCGGCTTCGGGACCGAATACTGCCTATAGCGGAGCAGCCAATAAGGAGGCTTTAGATAAGGCTCATACGGGCTTGATCGTTTACAACCTGACAGAGAATGATGATAAAGAATTATGCTTAGGTTTAAATCAGTGGGATGGAGAGCAATGGAATTGTTTCCAGAGCAAAATGGGAAATGCTAAGTTCGATGCGGTGAATTGTTCCGATATAGAGATTAATGGAGTCTACGTGGAAGGCACACCTACTACTTCAGCTAATTATCTAAGTATAAATCTGAATGTAACAAAAGTAGGAGCTTTCTCTATTACTATAACTACCGGGAATGGCTACAGTTTTTATCAGTCGGGGGTTGCATTGAGTATTGGGAAGATGACTGTGAATATCCCGTGTCAGGGCACTCCTGTGAATGCGCAAACGGATAAACTTTCCTTTAATGGCATAGGGCTTATTCCGGGCTGTGAACCTCAAATAGAAGTATCTTCTGCTATAGCAAATTACTCTCTAAACTGCTCCAGCATAGTGGTAAACGGAAGATACCTGAAAGGAACACCTTTAACAGCTTCAAATACGATAGCTTTAAACGTAACCGTGACCACTGCCGGTTCATATAACATCAATACTCCTTTGACGAATGGTATCCGTTTTTCTGCCAGTGGTGATTTAACTATCGGGACACACACTATCACTCTTATTGGTTCGGGGACACCTACCGTCAATTCTGATTTCCCGATAACGATTAATGCAAATACGCCACAGGGGAATAACACCTGTAATACAACAATACCTTTGACTTTGCCGGCTATGACTTATGCCGTTATTGGTTCGGGAAGTACTTATTCTTGGAACTCTACTGCCAGGAGCCAGGCATTGACCAATGGAGGTATAAGTTTTGGACCTAATGGAATTGTAAAAATAGTAAGTTTCACCGAATTATGGAGTACCTCAACTGTAAATACAGCTGCGAAGTATCTTAATGATGGTTATAGCAATGGTACTATGCCCGATGTTGTATTGTACTTTGCTTACGGTGCTGCCCCTACGACAGCTCTCACTACGGCGTTAAGGGATTACATTAATAAAGGTGGCTGTGTAATTTATGGGTCGGCTGATGGGACTAGTAGCGATGTGAATACGCTTATGAGCGGATTGTTTGGTATAAGCCCCGCTATTGCTCAATCCGGAGGGCAAACAGACGACGATGTATATGTGATATCAAACTTACCAAGTGATCCTGTTATTAATGGTCCTTTTGGAAATCTTTCGGACAGGCATTGGGGGGAAGATAATGGGACAACCGGCTCTGTGATAATGACCGAGCTACCTCCTAACTCTGTGCAAATTTGTACGGCGCGTTCTGCATCCAAAACGTTACAAGATCCACAATACTCGATCGTATGGTATAACGACAGCAAGAACTTTCTTTATTTCGGAGACAGTGTAGGTTCTTCCACAACTGATAACAGTACAGGCGCTTATCCGTCAAGATATAACAGCCAGGGATTACCATTGTCGAAAAATTATGGACCGGGCACAGCGTGGAATCAGTTTATATATAACTCTGCTTTGGAGCTCAATGCTGTGGCCTGGGCTTTGAAGAAGGCTGCAATCAGTGGAATTAATCCTCACTAAATAAAAGATAACTCAAGGGGATTGGCTTAACTAGTTATTAAATTAAAGATAGCAATCTCTAGAGCTTTTGGGACTTTTCAATCTTAGGCAGGCTTTCCTAAAAAGGCCTGATTAACAAAGCTATGCGTAGGAAAGGGAGATCTCTGTATCTCCCTTTTTAATAAAAACCGGTTAGGAATAAATAAACGGGTAAAATTTATATTAAACATTTTATTGTCGAAAGAAGATTATATGCCAAACCTTAACAATTTTAGAAATATTCATATCGGAAAGTTAATTCAAAAACGCATGTCGGAATGCAATGTGGATATTGACCGGGCATGTAATTTCCTAAAAGTATCAGAGGAAGACATTAAAGATATGTTTGATCGAAAGTCTTTAGAGAGTGAACTCTTATTGCATTGGAGTAAATTGTTGGAGTATGATTTTTTTCGAATCTATAGTCAACATCTTATTCTTTATGCTCCGCAGGATATCAATAAAACAAATAGGGAAAAGAACACATCTCTACCTGTATTTAAGAAGAACATCTATACTCACGAAGTAATTATGTACCTACTAGAACTAATAGAAAGTGGGCGTAAAAACAAACGTGACGTACAGCAAGAATACAATATTCCTTCAACAACAATTAACCGCTGGATGAGAAAATATGGAAATAACACAAACAAACCGAATGGAGAGGAAGAAAAAACAAAAATTGAACAATAAAGAGAATAGACCCTTATACCACAAGATATATGCCGACATGATTCGTGATAAGTATCCCGATAGGGAGGCGAATTGCATCAATTACTTAAATAAAAGGAATTGGACTGCTTTAGACGTAATACGGGTTAATATGATTTTATTCTCAAATAAACAAGGGCGCAAAGAAATACTTTTGGGACAACGTCACCGTGCTTACGACCAAAAAAGTATAAAGCAAATACTCCAAGATCAGAAAGAGAATATGCTAAATAACAAAGAACTAGCCACAAAATACAAACTTAGTCGCAATACTGTCGCCAAGTGGAAAAAACTGTTCGGAGAAGAAGTAAGCGAGTAGACAGCCATTCTTTTCTCAAACCGATTTCTTGACGTTTTAAACCTTATTTATTAATATTGCCTTGTTATTAATATCAACATGCTGCTAAAATGAAAATAAAAAAAATAACAGAGGATAAAGACCGGTTTATGAATCTGCTGCTATTGGGCGATGAACAGGAAAGCATGATCTACAGATATTTAGAAAGAGGAGAACTATTTGCGTTATACGACACTGATCTAAAAACCGTTTGTGCCGTTACCCAAGAAGACGAGAAAACTTTCGAAATCAAAAATATTGCAACTTACCAAAAGGAACAGGGGAAAGGATACGGGAGTTTAATGATGAGATACATAATTGACAACTACAAAGACAAATGTGACATATTATTGGTTGGAACAGGCGACGATCCTACTATATTGTCATTTTACAAAAAATTTGGCTTTGTATATTCACACACCATAAAAAACTTCTTCATAGACAATTACGACCATCAAATATTTGAAAATGGCAAGCAACTAATAGACATGGTTTATCTAAAAAATGAAATGAAAAAATCCTGACAGATTTCTCTATCAGGATTGCTGTGCACCCTTAACAATTCTACTCTCAAACCTGTACTTTAGAATTTGATCGCTTTATTGCCTTTTGTCACATAAAGGAACAATATCCCGTAAGGTTTTTAGATAGTGGATAAATTCGAGAGTATCTTTATGCGTGCTAATTATAGCATCAGATTGAGACTGTATGAATAGAATGACATAGTTATATAAAAATTCATCCAATAGTTTAGCAAAGTCTTTAGGTGAAATATCTTCTTTAAAGAATGTATACATCGGTTCCAGATTTATATCCCCTCTTTCTAATTTTTCCATAAATGTTTGTATTAGGCTTACTGCACTTTTGTAAGGGTTGCTATATTTGAGTTTGTATAATTCACAATTGCAAAGTAAATGGCACAGCGTCTTATATCCTATTAATTGAGACAATAAGATATCAGAAACACAAATAATATATTAATATCCTAACTGTTAAAATATTATCCTCACAAATAAATTATTATTTGCTCTAAATGCTTATTTTTGCATATAAACAAATTCACAAATAGAAAGACATGGAAGAAACAAGCATAAAAAAGAGCAATCATGGTCCAAACGTTCGCCGTTGGAGAGAATGGCGAAATATTAATCAAGATGTTCTGGCAGAGCAAATAGGAGTATCACAAGCTACTCTTTCGAGCTATGAGAAAAAGGATAAGCTCGAACAGGATATTTTAGAGAAGATTGCTAAAGTTTTGGATATTCCTGTTGAGGCTATTACTGAACTAGAACAAGGAACCTCTATAAATATCTATTCTGGAACTTGGCAAGATAATGCTATTACCAATCAGTACACTTTCAACCCGTTAGATAAAATAGTTGAGCTTTACGATGAAAAAATAGCTTTATACGAAAGAATGCTGAAGGACAAAGATGAGGCTATTTCTTTGTTGCATGAGGTATTGAAGGAGAGGAAGTGAAAGTATGCCAATCGATTTTTCCGATATTTTAGTTATAGGGGTATCTTCGCGTGCTTTATTCAATTTAGAAGAAGAGAATGAAATATTCAATACTCAAGGAATTGAAGCATATCGAAAATATCAGCAAGACAATGAAGATAATTTGTTAGTCCCTGGTACAGCTTTTTATCTTGTTAAAAGTTTATTAGAATTAAATAAACAAGCAGATAAACATATTGTAGAGGTTATTGTAATGTCACGAAATAGTCCTGAAACAGGTGTAAGAATGTTGAATTCAATAAAAAAGCATGATCTAGATATTACTAGAGTAGCATTGTCTGGTGGAGAGCCTTTATTTCCTTATATTGATGCTTTTGATATTGATTTATTTTTATCAAAAGATGAAAAAGACGTACAAGCTGTTATCGATTCTAAAGTTTGTGCTTCTGCAATGATATATGCTCCTCCTCAAGAATTTAATCCCGAAGATAGTAGAGTGAAAATAGCATTTGATGCAGATGCTGTTATTTTTAGCGATGAATCTGAATATAGAAATAAGACTGAAGGACTTGAATCATTCCACGAATATGAATCTACACATGAAGATGATCCACTAAATGAAGGTCCATTCGCAAATCTATTGATTAAATTATCAAAGATACAAGAACATTTACCGACAAGAATTGAATATTCACCACTACGTTTAGCTATTGTTACAGCTCGGAATGCTCCTTCACATATGAGAGTAATCAAGACATTGCGTAAATGGAATGTATATGTTGATGAGGCTTATTTTTTAGGAGGTTTGCCAAAAGATAAGGTGCTAAAAGCGTTTGGAGCTCATATTTTCTTTGATGATCAAGAAACACATTTAAAAACAACAAGTAAATACGTACCATCTGGTAAAGTTCCATATTTAACAGCATCTCCGATGAAAAAAATAGAAGAAACAAATACTTAGTCTCTTATTTTTATTCTATCCCTAATTCTTGGCGTACTCTTAATTGCTTTAAACAGCCAGAGCAAACACCACAAGCGATATTAGACTGATGACAAGAATGCGCCATCGATATTAATTCTATTGGAACATTGTATTTATTTGCTAGCTCATGGCTATAATAATCTAATGTATTGCATATAACTCGAATTTTCCCCTCTTGATATTCAGTTACTTCATTTATTAAATTATAAAAATTTCCAGTTCCATCTTTGTGAAAAAAATCACTTTTAACAGATGCTAAATGAATTTCATTTATATCATCTTTTATAGCTCTCATTAATGCTAAGGTTATTAATAATTGATTTCTATATGGCCACCATTCGGATGAAGGAGAGATTCTTAATGATTCTTTATTTGACATACTACCCGATCCTAAAGAAGAACAATCAATATCTATTATTTCATGTCTAATGTTCAATTTATCACATATAAGTTTAGAAATATATATTTCTCTTTTGGCTGATTTTTGTCCATAATTAATAGTATATGCCAAATCAGGCATTAAATGATATGCTAGACAAATTGAATCAACACCACCAGATAATAATACTGCTCTTTTTATAAATTCCATATGGTCTGATATATAGCCGTTGTCAAGTCTTTAAAATAACTAATATTAGCACACTCCAGCATTAATAATGATTCTATCGATTCAGTTCTATGATAACCTATTATTCTCATATTTTTTGCCATTGCATATCCTAGTTCAACCAAAGTTCCAGAATCTAAGCCATCCAAAACAGAGAATACTATATCAGAGTCATTAAGACCTTTTAAGTCTGCTTCTGCAATTAATCTCTCATCTCCATATCCAATATCATGATAAGGAGAGAAAACCTTGACTCCAATATCTTGGAAAGCATTCCTGATTTTATCAATTAATATAACTTCTGATAATGAGAATATAGGGGAAGCTAAATATATTTGTTTTTCACGTAATTCTTTATAAATATATTCTTTAAAGGTGAAATTTTCAAAAAAGGACTCTTTTATAAAATAACTTTCATCGTTACAGTATAAAGCCGTTGCTTTTGAAGCATATCGAGCACAATCTTCTAAAGGTAAATTCCCTTCCAACCAATATCGACCAAATACAGTTGTAAATATATCTCCAGATCCTATTTTATAGACATTTTCTGTTATATAAGATGGTATTGCTATTTCCGTTTCTTCGTTTAAAAACAAAGAAGCTCCTTTAGGACCACTCTTTATGATGAGTGCTGTTACTTTTTCTTCAATAAAGAAAAATCTTAGTATATCTTTCTTTGCTTTTGATTGCGAGAGAACTTCTGCTTCAGTTGAATTTACTATATAAATTATTTCCTTAGCTTTATTTTCTTTTGAAAAAATAATTGGATTTATGGAAGTTTGGGGATCATAAACAACTTTATTAGCATTGATTGAAAAAGATGCATCAAGCATCCCAAAACAAATAATATTACCTTCGGATACATTAATATTGGTTTTTTGATCAATTAACTGAGGAGAAGGATATATCGTAGGATTATCTAACGCAAAATTGTATTTAAAAGTCAAAATACTGTTCGTCCCTTCTATTTGAAAATCAAAACGTTCCTTGTAGATTTGTTTAAAATCTTTGAGGTATTTTTTAGAATCCTCATTACCAGCAGTGTAAAAATTGACATTAAGAGTTGAGCTTTCTAGTAAATATTTTACAGCACGTAGACCTGAGCCATATATATTATTACTTATATAATCTAAATTTACTTCTCTATATGTACCACCAATTACATTAATCATATCATTCATTGTTTTCGTGATATTCTGACATGACAAACTGTTGGTTGAATCTTAATAATTTCAGCCTGATATTCATTACCCTGCTCAATACATTTTTTCAAGTCGCCCAAATTTGGATGCAATACACTCCCCAATACTTCTCCATCATTATTCTCAACAACTACAGTTTTACCTAACATATCCACATTTAAAGTATCTCCAATAATATATTTTTTTAAAAGTTCAAAATCAACACTAACTAAATTTGTATCAATAACACCGTAGATACAATTAAACTCACTACTTGGCATTGGAGTATATCCTCCTGATCCGCTTCCACTTCCGCTCATAGGTATAGTTTTAGATTAATAATTAGTATCTTACAAAGATAAAATAATTTAACATTATTTATTATTATTTTTCATCAAAATAGACACACAATTACTGATATTAATCTAAATAGAAATAATGAAGAAACATTTAAGCTCCTAGTTCGCATTTTAAAGACATAAAAAAAGAGCTGTAAATCAAAAGATTTCAGCTCTTTTTTATCTTTGTACCCAGAGCCGATACAATACCTATCAAATATCAGAAAATAAAAACAACTAATATTACTGTATATCAATATATTACATTTTCTCATCTTTGCCAATACAACCCTTATTTTCCTATTTATTCTCAATCTTTGTCCCTATTCTGTCCCCCGAATAAAATTTAATTATTACCTTTGTAAGCAAAGGAAAACATAGTCAAGAACTATATAAAAGACTGCGTTATGAGAAAAGGGACAAAGAAGAACAATGTTACGCTGAGAGAAAAACCATTAGCTAATGGGAATATTTCACTCTATCTGGACATTTACAGGGACGGCGTGAGGGTTAAGGAATACCTGAAACTATACGTTGTTGAAAAGCCTAAATCGACAGCAGAGAGAGCCGAGAACAAAGAAACCTTGCGACTTGCCGAAGAAATCCGTACAGCCCGACAAAGTGAACTCAACCACTCCGCATTCGGACTTGTCAGTCCTGTGAAACAAAGGGCGTATCTGTACGAATACTTTGAAAACTACATCGCTGCATATACGAAAAAGGATATACGAATGATTGTCGGTGCCTTTGAACGATTCAAGGCGTTTATAGAAAAAGAGAATCCGCATCGGAAACATAAGATGAAGTTTGACGAACTTACTCCTGATATCATTAGAGGCTATGTTGCTTACTTACAAGATAATTCAGTTGGAGAGGGCGCATTGGGCTACTACCAGCGATTTAAGAAAGTGATAACCCATGCGGTAGATAAAGGCACAATATTACGAAGTCCCTGCAATGGTATTCGCTGCATAGTTGATGAAAATAGCCTAAAAAAAGATGTGCTAAGCCTTGATGAAATACAGGTGTTGGCACAAACACCCTATCAAAACACAGAAGTAAGACGGGCATTTCTCTTTTGTCTGTATGCCGGTCTTCGATATTGCGATGTTGTGGATTTAAAATACAGCAATGTGGATTATTCTGGAAAACGTATAAAATTTGAGCAGGCGAAAACAAAAGGACATTCTAAAAATTCTATTGTAATCATTCCGCTCAGCCAAACTTTATTTAATCTGATAGGTGAAAAGCCTAATAAAGATACGGTTATATTCGATTTGCCAAGTCATACAGGCTGTTTGAAAGCTCTGCGGACGTGGGTTGCCCGTGCTGGGATTGACAAGCACATCACGTGGCATTGCGCCCGACACTCATTTGCGGTAAATTTGCTTGGCGAATGCCAAACCGACATTAAGACTGTTGCTTCTCTACTCGGACACAGCGGATTGAAGCATACGGAGAAATATACTCGTGCTGTCGATTCTTTGAAAGAAAAGGCGGTAAATGCGTTGCCAGAAATTAATTTGACCTTAAAACCTCAAGATCATGAATAAATTGGAATCAGTCGTTGACGGGGTTCAACAATTTGCAAACCTCTGTATCCGTAGGGAATATGAATTGCGCTCTTACTCATTTTCTGCCAAGTTGGAGCATCTGAATGAGAAACAGAGGCAAACTGTAGTTGATAGCGAATTGCTGAAAGCTGCGGATGAATTAATGTTGATAATCCGACATAGCCCAATTTTACAATCGGTAGCAGACCATACAGATAGCCCTAATTTTCTTTGGGATAGTACTTTTATCGAAATATTATCTACTGACGAAAAGAAAAAATATACACGATTCAACACTTTGTCGCTTGATTTTGCCACTTATGCGGGTAACACTCAAATATATGATGCCGAATTACCATATTTTTCTTCCGTTATAGAATACGCAGTACTTGTACGATATATCAACTATCTGAAAAGATTTGTTCAGGAAGAAGATTTGTCGGAACCAGTTACTCCCGAAGAACCGGAAATCAAAATCGAAAAACCGGAGCAATCAAGGAATTTTGAAAGCAAATTCGAAGATTGGCAGATAGATATACTTACCGAATGCGTAAACGAAGTGAGAATTTTTAGTACCTCAATTTCATCGCAAACCATGACGGATATTCTTTCGTGCAAGCTGAAAGAACCACTTCGAGTAGCAAAGAACAAAAATAAACTACTTGCCTACCTTTTTTATCAGTTGGATACTCGAAGTTATATAGTTAGAGATTGGCAGGCAGTATGTGCCAAGAACGAGCTATTTATATCTTCGGGTAAAGGCATTATTTTGCAACAAGCCAACTTCTCATCGGCAGTAAGCCAAAACAATGAATCCCCACCTAAAGATTGTCATATCATTGACAAATACATCAAAGAATTGAAAAGAGATTGAGAATAGGTTAAGACCTCAATCAATCTCAAACAACGCCCCTGCCACTTCAACATATCTTTGCCCCTGTCGACAAAAGACAGGGGTTGCGCAGCCCCATTTTAATAATCTATAAAAACGAATTAAAATGGACAAATCGTTGGAAAAGCGTGTTTCTGATATAGAGGAGCAGCTATTTATTCACAAAAGTGTTTTCAGTTTCGAGGAAGCAAGTATCTTTCTCCACTTATCTAAGAGCTACCTGTACAAACTCACATCGGCAGGACTCATTCCTCACTATAAGCCCCAAGGTAAAATGCTATACTTCGAGAAATCGGAGCTAGAGGAGTGGTTGCGCCAGAATCCTATCAAATCCAAACAAGAGATTGAAGATTTAGCTGCAACTTATGTGGCTTCACCTCGTAAGGGACGCAAATAGTATGGCTATGGATGCAATTAAAAAATCCGTGCCTGCTACTCCTGTGGATATATCCGTCCTATGGGAAAGTTCCCGATTGCAAATTACCGATAAATTTCCGGAACCGCCCGAAATGTTAAACGTGGGCGGTTCAGTCATCGGTACGTTAGGTAATTTCAG
Source organism: Dysgonomonas sp. Marseille-Q5470 (assembly GCF_951230145.1). Classification (NCBI taxonomy): domain Bacteria; kingdom Pseudomonadati; phylum Bacteroidota; class Bacteroidia; order Bacteroidales; family Dysgonomonadaceae; genus Dysgonomonas; species Dysgonomonas sp. Marseille-Q5470. The sequence continues at coordinate 94,245 of NZ_CATNVE010000001.1, forward strand.
TGCATCGACGGGCAAGGCAAAGAGCAAAAAGACCTTCAATGTATGTGCGATTGTAGCAGCAGCAATGGTAAACGGTACGGTACTTCGGTATCGTGCCGAATTGCCGCCAAACAAGCGGAAAATCCTCTATGTAGATACAGAACAAAGCCCATATCACTGTATCAGGGTAATGGAGCGTATTTTACGATTGGTAGAGCTGCCGTTGGACCGACAACCCGAAAATCTCGAATTTCTTGGGTTACGAAAATTTACACCTGAAATGCGTATTGCCATCATCGAAAAAGCAATATACAACATACAAGGATTGGGATTGGTCGTTATTGACGGTATTCGTGATTTGGCTTATGATATCAATAGTCCAAGCGAAGCCACAACACTTATGTCGAAGCTGATGCAATGGACTGATGAACTGCAAATTCATATTCACACCGTTTTGCATCAAAACAAAGGCGATGATAATTCTCGTGGGCATATCGGCACAGAGCTGAACAACAAAGCCGAAACCATATTACAGATAGCCAAAGATGAGTTCGACAAGGACATCAGCATCGTTTCAGCGGTGCATATTCGGGCTATGGAGTTTGAAAAGTTTGCTTTTCGCATAAATGGGCTGGCACTTCCAGAATTGATTGAAGACTATCAACCTAACGAAACAGCACCGAAAAGAGGGTTTGACTATAAAGCTCTTACAGAGGAACAACATCGTCAGGCATTGGTAGCCACATTCTCGGAGGAGGAACAACAGAATTATGCCACTCTGATAGAATCCCTGCAAAAAGCCTATGCTGCTATCGGCTATAGCTATGGCAGAAATAAAATTACCGAGTTAAAGGTGTTTCTAACCAACAAACGAATGGTAGTGCAAGAAGGAAAAAAATACAAATACAACCCTGATTTTTATTACTAACAAATTGGTTTAGTTTAATATGGGTACATATATTATAGAGCAAAGTAAACCTTTCAAAATTGCATTCCGACAGGCGGTTTAGTTTATCCTGCATTCTATGTATACAAAATAAACTAAACCTCTATCAACAACTGTATTCGTCACAAATAGATTTTGCTGGCGAAAAGAAAAAAATCATCACATTAAAAATCATTATTATGACTATAGAGCAAGCAAAAAATATAGCAATTGAGGAGTATCTGCAAAGTTGTGGTATTACTCCTGTAAAAAGACAAGGGAATAATCTTTGGTATCTGTCGCCACTTCGGACAGAGAGTGAACCGTCTTTCAAAGTGAACCAATCTCGCAATGAGTGGTACGACTTCGGATTAGGGCGAGGTGGTGATATAATTCAATTAGCAATGGTGTTACATGGGACTGATAGCGTTTCGTTTGCCCTGAAAACTATTGAGGATAATACTCCTCTTCTAAAACCGCTCTCTTTTTCTTTTCGCCAACAGGAGGCTTTTGAGCAATTTGAAGATATAACCATTAAACCGTTGGCAAATGCAGCCCTGCTCCAATTCCTAAATGAACGGCAGATACCAACATCACTGGCACAACAGTTTTGCCAAGAGGTATATTACAAGCACAACAACAAACCTTACTTTGCTATTGCTTTTCGCAATGAGTTGGGCGGTTATGAGCTTCGTAACAAGTATTTCAAAGGGTGCTTTGCTCCCAAAGCATTAACAGCCATAGAAAACGGAAAAACATCGTGCTGTATTTTTGAGGGTGCAACCGATTTTCTCTCATACTTGGTTTTAAGGTTGCGACACAATCCTGACCCATCGGCATTACAGGATAGGAATTATTTTATACTAAATTCCGTCAATAATACATCTAAGATTTTGGATAGGTTAGAAAAGTACGAACATATCTATTGTTATTTGGATAATGATGAAGCAGGCAAACGCTCTGTAAATGAAATATGCCAACGGTATGGGATAAGAGTATCAGACCAATCAAGCCAATATCGAGAGTATAAAGACCTGAACGACTACCTATGTGGAAAAAAGATTGAAAACTTGCAAAAAATCAAACATGAAAACAGTTTGTCAAATTGTCAAGTTTCCAAAACTGAATCAGAGCAGCCGAAACCAACTCTAAAGCCAATAAGGCGAATGAAGTTATAGGCATCTCACGGGAGATGCTACTCAATATTTTCAATTTTCATTGGCAGCTCCGCAGCGACCAACGGGTATTTAGAAAATACCATAGCTTATTAGGGCTTTTTCTTCACGCTCCGTTACACTACACTAAAAAAGCCCCAATAAGCCAAAGGTGTTGCACCCCTCTGGACACCCCAACGGCGAAGTATCGCCATTTTAAAATCTCATTTTTAATGTTTAAAATTTACGATAATGGGTTACGTAGTACTCCACCTTGATAAATCGCCGGGCAACGAAGCACCTATGACAGCGCATATTGCTCGCACAGTTATACCGGCAAATTGTGATCCGGCACTTACACACCTAAACAAAGAACTTATTGACTACCCCGATGGTATCAGCGACCGTACTGAAGCTATTCAGCATCGGCTTGACACCGCAGGCTTGACCCGAAAGATTGGCAAAAACCAAGTGCAAGTAGTTCGCATAATGCTCACAGGCTCACAGGAAGATATGAAACGTATCGAATCAGAGGGCAAACTCGATGAGTGGTGTGCCGATAATATGAAGTGGCTTCGTGATACTTTCGGTAAGGAAAATATTGTTTCGGCATCTTTGCATCTCGATGAAACCTCTCCACACATTCACGCCACGATGATACCAATCATCACGGGCGAAAGAAGAAAGGCAAAAGTAGAACAGGAAAAATCGGCAGGCAAAAAGAAGTACCGCAAGAAAGACACTTCGGCAGTGCGTCTGTGCGTTGATGATGTGATGAGCCGCACCAAACTCAAAGAATATCAAGACACCTATGCCGAAGCAATGGCGAAATATGGTTTACAACGAGGTATTGATGGCTCGGAGGCAAGGCACATCTCCACTTCTGAATGGTATCGAGAGTTGTTCGTTAAGAACGAATCACTAAAAGAGAATGTCGGGCAACTATTAGAGCAGCAGGAGCAGGCAAAACAGGAACTCGACAAAGTAAAATCGGAAGTTAGTAAGGAGAGGCTCAAAAGCAGTGTTGCCGATGTAGGAGCATCTATCATGGATGGGATGGGTTCGCTACTTGGCAGTTCTAAAACTAAGCGATTACAGAGCGAAGTCGAAGAGTTGAAATCCGAAAATGCAGAGTTGAAAGAAAATTTGGGCAATGAAATCAATCAATTGAAATCACACATCCGCACCACGGAAGCAGAACATAAATCCGCTATTGGCAAGTTGTCGGAACAATTAGAGAAAGTTTTCGAATATTTTCCTCATATACAAAACTTACTCAATTGGGAGAAATTTCTGAGAAACATAGGATTGCCCAAAGATATGATAAAGCGACTGTTCAATCGTGAGGATGTTGTCGGTTCAGGTGAACTTTACTCGTCGGAACATAGCAAGAAATTCCATATTGAAAATGCAACCCTTAAGTTGGAGCAAGATCCACAACAACCCTCGAAAATAAGCCTCACAATCAATGGGACTGATATTTTCAGTTGGTTCAAGGAGAAGCAACAGGAGTTCCTAAAATCTATTGGTATTAACATTAAGCCAACGCAAGATAGAGGGATGAAAAGGTAACATGGTTACTGGTATTTTATCTACTCCAGATGCTTTAACCCATTAATTATCAAGCCTGTTATTCTTTCAAAAAAAGGACTGAAAGGAGAAACTTTACAAAAATAATTTCTACCTTTGCAAACAGTAGAGTGATTCTCAATAATTAGTATTAAAATAATGGCAAAGAATAAATTAATTACACCATTTGTGAAATGGGTCGGTGGCAAGAGACAGATTATGACGTCGATCGTTGAGTTAATGCCGAAGAGTATGAGTGGCTATACTTATGTTGAGCCGTTTGTAGGAGGGGGTGCTGTATTATTCAACTTACAGCCAAAGAATGCTATTATTAATGATTACAATACAGATTTAATAAATGTATATGAGGTTGTTAAAAATAATCTCAATGAGTTAATTGCTGATTTAATGACGCATGAAAATGATTCAGATTATTTTTATAGAATTAGGCAGGTAGATAGGACTGAAACTTTTAATCAGATGAGTAAGATTCAAAGGGCTTCAAGATTCATATATTTAAATAAAACGTGCTTCAATGGCTTGTATAGAGTTAATAACGCAGGTGAATTTAACTCGCCATTTGGAAGATATAAAAACCCCAATATCGTAAACGAACCCGTACTCAAAGCAGTATCACATTATTTAAACTCCAATAATGTTAAATTAACTACTGGCGATTATTGGGATGTGCTTAAGGATGTTGATAAAAAGGCGTTTGTGTATTTAGATCCCCCTTATCATCCTCTATCTGAAAGTTCTAATTTTACAGGGTATATACAGGGCGGATGGAATATTTTCGACCAACTTAGGTTAAGAGAAGCGTGCGACGAATTACATAAAAAAGGGGTGAAATTCCTACTATCTAATTCTGCACATCCTTTTATTAAAGACCAATATAAAAACTACAATATAAATATTGTAAAAGCATCTCGATCAATTAACTCAGATGCAGAAAAGAGAGGCGAAGTTGATGAAGTTTTAATAAGAAATTATGAGTAAATCTAAAAACGATATTGCTTGGGAAAAAATATTTGAAAAGCATAAGATTCTTGATGCGATAGCTGCTCATGGTAGTGTTTCAATTGCTTCATCTCATATAAATGAGTTTCGAGAGGCTCGTTTAATGACAAAATTTGATCATAGGTCTCAGTTACCTGTTTTATTTGATGAGAATAAACTATCCGTGCTACCAACCTCAAGAGGAGGATATGAAATAGGGAAATTTGAAACATTCTGTGATTTTATAGAAGAAGATATTGAGATTACCCCAATAAATTTTCCGACATTCTTAGAAAGCATTGATTATAAAGATATAACAAGCGAGGCAACAGCCATTAACTGTGCATTTGTTGCGGAAATCCTACATGATTTTACTGGCGAAGATAAATTATTTCCGACTGTTAGTGGGAGAATGAGTTCTTTATCTTTTGATTTTAATATAAATTCTGCCAGCGGCTTGTCCAAAATCAAAGTTGAAAATTCACAGATAGAAATTGACGGCGGATATGAAGGTGATAATTCGTTGAATTTAATAGAGGCAAAGAACTACATTTCTGATGATTTTCTGATTCGTCAACTATATTATCCTTTCAGACTTTGGAATGGTAAGATCTCTAAACCAGTTCGTCCAATATTTTTGACCTATTCAAATGGTGTATTTCACCTTAGGGAGTATACTTTTGAAGACGTAAATTTTTATAACTCAATAAAACTTGTTAAGCATAAAAAATATGCTGTTCAAGAAGGTGCGATCAATATTGAATCGATTCAGGAGATACTACACAACATTAAGACAGTAAAGGAGCCTGAATTGCCTTTTCCTCAAGCTGATAGCTTTGAGAGAGTCGTTAACTTATGTGAATTATTAAAACAGAAAGAATTTATAACTAAAGAGGATATAACCCTGAACTACGATTTTGATGCAAGACAAACAGATTATTATTCCAATGCTGCAAAATATCTTGGACTTGTTGATTATAATCGTAATGACGGATGTTTTTTGACAAGCAACGGACAGCGAATTTTTAGTTTGTCAATTATTGATCGGCAGCTTGAATTTGTAAAACTCATTTTATCTCATGACGCATTTAAAAATACTCTTAATCAGTACTTCGAGGATGGTGACATTCCTTCAAAAGATGAAATTGTTGAAATAATGAAGCAATCTAAATTATATAATATAGATTCAGATTCAACTTATTATCGTAGGGCCTCAACTGTTTTGTCTTGGATTAATTGGATAATTGATCTTGCTGAAGAATAAGTTTCATTAATAAATTTAAACTATAATGTGAATATGGCTTGTAATAAAGAACATCGGTATGATCTAAGGTTTGAAAATCTGCCTTTTGATCAAGGAGGAGCAGGAAGACACCGCTGCGTGGGGTGTGCTTTTGAGAAAGGATATAATGACGGATTTGCACGAAATGAACAGCTGAGTATGGATTTAGACGCATTGGAGGAAAGTCAGGCAGGCCCTGGTAGGCATAAAAGCCCACATGCAGCTTATGCTCTTGGTTATCTTAAAGGGGTAGAAGATTCATATCAATAACAACTTATAACAATCTCAATTATGGTCTGTAATCATTGTGGAGAAGAACTGAATACTTCTCAGTATAGGGAAAATAAGACATTAAAGTCTTGCCCAAGTTGTTCAGTCGCCAACGGAAGCTATCATGTTTATCATAAATATGAGGAGGATTTTGGTGTAACCGACAAAAGATCGTCTAGCAGCTCTCCTGAAGGAGCACAAAGTTATTGTACAAATTGTCGTGGAGGCAATCCTCCAAGAACAGGAGTTTTATGTAAAGACTTATAATATCTCCTCGATCTTCGTCCCTATTCTGTCCCTCTTGAAAATCAAAAAGCCTGACAATCAGCTGATTATCAGGCTTTTCCTGTACCCAGAGCCGGGATCGAACCGGCATGGAAGTGAATCCACTGGTGTTTGAGACCAGCGCGTCTACCAATTCCGCCATCTGGGCTTGTGCCTAGTGCGGTGCAAAAGTACACATATTTTTCATATATCAAAAGATCAAGTATAACTTTTTTGAAAAAGAATCGTATAATTTTATTTCGCTATTGTCCCTAATCGTTTTGTTTGTATATTAGTATGATATAACTTTGTATAAATTTTTAAAACAAACATGGATAACAAGAACAATTATTGCGTGATCATGGGTGGTGGCATTGGCAGCCGTTTTTGGCCCTTTAGCCGCGAAGCCCGTCCAAAGCAGTTCCTTGATTTCTTTGGAACAGGACGTTCTCTTTTGCAGATGACTGTAGACCGGTTTAAAAGAATCCTTCCTCTTGAGAACATATTTATAGTCACCAATAATGAATATGCTCAGATGGTACAAGAAGAACTGCCTGAGTTGAAACCCAATCAGATATTGTTAGAGCCAATGCGACGCAATACAGCCCCATGTATTGCTTTTGCGACTTACCATATCAACTCTTTTAATCCTGAAGCAAACATTGTAGTTGCTCCTTCCGATCACTTGATTCTGAAAGAGGATGAATTCCTTTCTATTATTCAGAACGCTTACAAATTTGTATCTAAGCACAATACGTTGTTGACACTCGGCATTAAGCCTAGTCGTCCCGAAACAGGTTATGGATACATACAAATGAGTGAAGAAAAGCTGGACGGAGTAAATAAGGTTAAGGTCTTTACCGAAAAACCGAATTTGGAACTGGCCAAGGTCTTCTTCGAAAGCGGAGAGTTCCTGTGGAATTCAGGTATCTTTATCTGGAATAACAAAACCATCTTAAGCGCACTTCGTGAATATCTTCCTGAGATAACTTCCCGTTTCGACCGCGGCATCGATGCCTTTGGCACAGAAAAAGAAAAAGCCTTCATTGATGAGAATTTCCCATTTTGCCCGAATATATCAATAGATTATGGCATAATGGAAAAAGCTACAAATGTATATGTACAGGCAGCGGATTTCGGTTGGTCTGACTTAGGAACTTGGGGATCGCTCTACGAAATATCCGAAAAAGATGATGAAGCCAATGCTTCGCTCATTGCCAACACTATATTTTTTGATAGTGCCGAAAATGTTGTGACATTGCCCGCCGGCAAATTAGGCGTTATACAAGGATTAGAGGGCTACATTGTAGCTGAAGCAGACGGTGTACTACTTATTTGCAAGAAGTCGGAAGAACAGCGTATCAAACAGTTCGTTGCTGACGTAAAGCTAAAATACGGAGAAAAATATATATAACAATCAAATAAATATATGTCAAAAGAACTTTTACCAAATCTTCCTTACCTTGTAGCAGATATCAATCTGGCAGACTTTGGGAGAAAAGAAATAGAAATAGCAGAGCATGAAATGCCGGGATTAATGGCACTTCGCAAGAAATATGGAGCAACAAAACCGCTGAAAGGCGCTCGTATCATGGGTTCGTTACATATGACTGTGCAAACAGCTGTACTTATCGAAACCCTGAAAGAATTAGGAGCCGATATACGTTGGGCTAGTTGTAATATTTTCTCTACCCAAGACCATGCAGCAGCAGCTATTGCAGCAGCGGGAATACCCGTATTTGCATGGAAAGGAGAAACCCTTGAAGAATATTGGTGGTGTACAGAGCAAGCTTTAGCGTTCCCTGAAGGGAAAGGCCCTAACCTGATAGTAGACGATGGCGGCGATGCTACACTGCTTATCCACTGGGGATATAAAGCCGAAGAAAATGCTGACTTCCTGAATAAAAAAGCTTCGAGCCACGAAGAGCAAGTAATACTCGATACCTTATCTCGTATCCTTAAGGAAGACAACAATCGTTGGCATCGTACAGTTGCCGATTGGAAAGGAGTATCTGAGGAGACAACAACAGGAGTACACAGGCTGTACCAAATGATGGAGCGAGGCGAACTGCTTGTTCCGGCTATTAATGTAAACGACTCGGTAACCAAGTCTAAGTTTGATAACCTCTATGGTTGTCGCGAATCATTAGCCGATGGCATCAAGAGAGCTACCGACGTGATGATTGCAGGTAAGGTTGTAGTTGTTGCAGGATATGGAGATGTAGGTAAGGGCTGCGCTCACTCTATGCGTTCGTACGGAGCTCGTGTCATTGTAACTGAGATAGACCCGATATGCGCCTTGCAGGCAGCAATGGAAGGCTTTGAAGTGACAACAATGGAAGAGGCCGTGAAAGAAGGTAATATTTTTGTTACAACAACAGGCAACAAGGATATTATAACAATAGAGCATATGTCTCGCATGAAAGATCAGGCTATAGTCTGTAACATAGGGCACTTTGACAATGAAATTCAGGTGGACAAGCTTGTAAACTACCCTAGCATTAAACATGTAAACATTAAGCCGCAGGTAGATAAATATACATTCCCTGATGAACATTCTATATTCCTTTTAGCTGAGGGTCGTTTAGTGAATTTAGGTTGTGCCACCGGCCACCCTTCATTCGTGATGAGTAACTCATTCACAAACCAGACTTTAGCTCAATTGGAGTTATGGGTACGCGACTATGAAGTGAACGTTTATCGTTTGCCTAAACATTTGGATGAAGAAGTTGCACGCCTACACCTTGAACAAATTGGAGTGAAGTTAACCAAGCTGACTGAGGCACAAGCTGAATATCTTGGGGTTCCTGTAGAAGGTCCGTACAAACCTGAACATTACAGATATTAAGATATCACCTATCAATATAAACGGGCTTTATGGTTAAAGCCCGTTTTTTTTGCAATATGTGATACGGTATTAGCGCTCGCTTCCTTATTCAAAAAGTGACAAAGGTGACAGGTTTTAATATGTTCTTTATGTCACCTTTTTTAGTTTCTGATTACCACTCTTATTTTACTTTTATTTCAAAGATCCCTTTTAGTTAGATAATTATTATTTTGAAAAGTAATATAAAAAAAAGAGTTCCGCTGTCTAGCGGAACTCTTTTGTATAATATATATAAGATCTATTATTTCTGTCCTTTCAAAATATTAGCTTCATCAATATATTTGTCTGCTTCAATAGCAAGAGGTGAATTCATATATTGATTCTTTATAATTGAAAACACTTCAATTACTTTATCGTAGTTTCCTTGATTACGATATATAAGACCTGCTTTTTTGTATAACATAGGGCTTTGAGAAGCATTATCTACACCTTTAGCAGCCTTGATATAATATGAAACAGCCTCATCTGATTTCCCTAGATTATCTAGACAGTCGCCGATTGCACCATTCGCCAGTTGTGATATTATTTTATCACTACCGCTATAGTCTTTCAGGTATTCAAGACCTTTCTCGTAGTTACCCATATTTGCATAACAGATTCCGGCATATAGTTTAGCCAGTTTTCCGGCTTTAGTAGAACCATAGTCACTTATAATTGACTCAAATCCTACATATCCGTTTTTATCTCCAAAAACAGCTAATGAATCTTGTCCGGCTCTGAAGTACTGTTCACCTCTGAACATCGCCACCTGAGCTTCGGTAGTTTTTGGCCCTACAATAAAATAGTTGTATGCAAGAAATGCACTAACGACCACAACTATAGCACCAATACCTATTAGTAATTGTTTTTGGTATTTTTCAATGAAACGTTCTGATTCTGCAACTGCTGTTCCAATACGTTCCCAGTCTTTTTCTTCACGCAATTCAGCTTGTTTCTTTTTAGACATTTTTAATCTGTTATAAATATTTATATTATTCTGTTTATTTCAAATTTAGCAGCGACAAAAATAGCTGTTTTATCCTTATAAATAAAATCCTTAACTATATTTTTTTTATTCGGTATAAAATTTAATGAGTTGTTCAAGTGCCTTTTGACATGCAGGACAAAAATCTTTGCAAGTATTTGTCTTCATTCTACAGTCAACAGCAGGACGATATATCCCTTTAGACGAATAGCCTCCTCCTTCAAAGACACCTATTGGATATTTATCAGCCGACTTTATATCCGTAGGAATTGGAGTGTCTTTTACCAATAAGCTTTTCCATTTCGAATTAAAATCGACAAGCGTTGTTATATTTGGTTCCCATGGCTCTACACCAAAAGGATAGCTATCGCTAAACGTATCATTTTCATAATAGTATTCATCGGCCAATCCACCAAAGTTATGACCAAATTCATGAACAACAACAGGCTTGAAGTCTGCATGCCCCGTCGTGGTCAATGTATAGGCATTAAAAATACCACCACCGCCATATACATCAGTATTCGCTAATATAATAATATGAGCATAAGGTATCCCTGCAATTGGGTCGTGTATATCCTTTACATTCGTAGTAGTCAGGTAACGATCAGAATAAAAGGTATCGAAATGGGAATGAAAAGCCGTTTCATTCCATTTGCCTTTACGAGGCACGCTTACACCGGAGTCCTTCGATTCTGTTTCTACAGCAATAAAGTTGAACTTATCTTGCATACGATTAAATGGGCTATGTGCTAAAATCTGTTCGCATGCCGTTTTTGCATTTTGTCTGAATTTTTCCATTTCAGAAGTCGTGTAACCTTCTGCCAGAATAACGACATTGACGCATTTATCTACAGGTCCACCTTGATGTATGACGGTATAAGCCGGGGTATTTTTCAATCCTTTTTTCCCTATTAGGATATCGTCAGGAGCGACAGTATGCCTAAGAGCGGTTTTGTACGAACCGTCTTTTTCTCGCAAACTTACCTCTATATCAACCTTATCTTTGGGATATGGCAATAAGAATGTGTTTTCGAAACTTTTTCTTACTGTACCAGCTTCCGGGATGGTTAGCCATTCCTGAAATAACGAACTGAAGGATTCAAGATAAATACATTTCCCGGTTCTATGATCCGTCATTTTGATTTGCCCGTTTCCTTGTCTTTCCAGTTCTGCAAGATGGTGACGGCGTCCTGCCCATTGGGGCAATTGGTTTAATTGTTCGAGAGAAACGGTTTGAGAGACATTGTCGCCTGTAAATATATAATCCACACGCAACGTTTTATTTTCAAAGTATTCTTCAAAGTTTTGAGAATATCCCCCTAGTGCAAGAAGGAAAAGTGACAGGGTTAACAGAAAATATTTCATGAAAAGCTTCGTTTTAGAATAGAACAAAGATAAAAAATTAATCACAATATTTAAGGATAAAGTTTCTATCAATTCAATTTGATTCTTAGGATGGAAGATGAAAATTTATACTTTTTTTGATTTTTCATATTATGCTTTCTTATATAATTGATTAGCTTTGCATCCGAATACACTATATAGTTAGAGGTCTCTACATGAGGAAAATTCAGTTGTTGACGTATACGTTTCTGCTTATTCTTTTTTCTGTGCCTTTTTGGGGTGCACAAATTTCTCGTATAGAGTCACGTATAACACATCTCGATAACCCTCAAGACTCATTGCCTACAGACTCTGCATCACCTCGGGTTCGTTTAAGTCGAGACCCGGTTCGTAAGACTCAGAATGATTCTATACAGATGCGTGGAGACTCCCTTCCGTCCGACTCTATAAAGAAAAAGAAAGCCGTTTTGGATGCTGTAGTAGACTATACAGCCAATGACTCTATAGTTCTTACAGCAGGAAATTGGGGATATCTATATGGCGAAAGCGTTGTGAAATACACCGATATTTCACTCAAAGGAGAAAAGATATGGATGAACATGGATAGTAGCCTTGTTTATGCCACATACGGTATCGATTCTGTAGGAAAAGAATTTGGATTCCCAGTATTTACAGATGGAGGAACAGACTACGAATCAAAAACAATGAAATATAACTTTAAAACAAAGAAAGGTTATATTACAAATGTGATTACCACTCAAGGAGAAGGATACATTGTAGCAAGCAGAGCAAAAAAGAACGACGACAATTCGTTTTTCATGAGAGAGGGAAAATATACCACTTGCGACGATCACGAACACCCTCACTTTTACTTGGCACTGACAAAAGCCAAGGTGAGACCTAAAAAGAACGTCGTAACAGGCCCTGCGTATCTTGTTATTGAAGATTTACCTCTTCCTATCGGTTTACCGTTTGGATTTTTCCCATTTTCTGAAAAATATTCTTCGGGAGTTATTATGCCATCTTATGGAGATGAGCTCGCCCGAGGATTTAACTTAAGAGACGGAGGTTATTACTTTGCGATCAATGATAATATCGATTTAGCTGTGACCGGAGAAATATATACTAAAGGTTCGTGGGGAATCAATGCCCGCTCATCATACAGAAAAAGGTATAAGTATTCGGGGGGATTTGATGTAGGATATCTAGTTACCAAACTTGGTGAAAAGGGAATAGATTACTCTTTGGCAAAAGACCTAAAAATCAACTGGACACACAGCCAAGACCCTAAGTCAAATATGTTTAGGACGTTATCGGCAAGTGTACAATTCTCTACCAGTTCTTACGACCGTAATGACCTGAATACAGCTTACACCCCTATGGGAACGAATAATACAAAAAGCTCAAATGTAACACTAACCCAAAAGATACCTAATTCCCCTTGGAGTTTCTCTGCCAATATTAGTGCAGCCCAACGTACACAAGACTCAACAATATCTCTTACCTTGCCTAACGTTACAGTTACGATGAGCCGCATAGCTCCGTTTAAAAGGAAAGATGCTGTAGGCGCAGAAAAATGGTACGAGAAGATACAATTGAGTTATACGGGAGATTTAAGAAATAGTATTACGACAAAAGAAAACAAGCTATTTCAGTCTAACTTGCAAAAAGACTGGAATAATGCAATGAAACATACAATCCCTGTGTCTGCTACTTTCAGTGCGTTAAACTACCTAAATATCACTCCGTCTTTCAACTATACCGAGCGATGGTATACAAGCAAAATAGAAAAGCGATGGGATGCTGATCAACGCCGCATGGTAGTTGAAGATACAACCTATTCATTCAACCGCGTTTATGATTTCAATTTCTCTCTTGGTTTTCAAACCAAGCTGTATGGGATGTTCACTCCTATATTTTCAAAGAACACTCAGATCCGCCATGTGTTCACCCCTAGCATAAGTCTAAGTTATGCTCCGGATTTCAGTAGTCAAAAATTCGGATTTTATGAGAAGTTATATTACTATGATTCGGAAGGGAATTGGAGAGATACAGGAAATAAATATTCTCCATATGAACAAGGTATGTTTGGTGTACCAAGCCAAGGAGCCCAAGGAATGATTAATTTCAGCTTCGACAACAATCTTGAAATGAAATACAGAGACTCCAACGACTCTATAAAGAAGATCAGTTTGATTGATAATCTCGGGATTAATTTCAGTCACAACATGATGGCCAAAGAATTCAAATGGAGTGATATCAATATGGGGCTTCGCCTGAAATTCAGCAAATCATTCACAGTGAATTTGAATGCGGCATTCGACCCATATCTCTATAGAGCTGAGACAAACGATGCAGGGGAAGTAACCAGTTTGAGACGAGTGAATGAACTTCGTATTTCAAACGGGAAAGGGTTTGGACGATTGAAAAGTACAGGATATTCCATATCGCCATCTATTAATCAGGATACATTCAAAAAATGGTTTGGAGGCGGCGATGACAAGGACAAGGATTCTAAAAAGAAAGAAGATGAATCCACACAGAGTGAAAATAATTTGGCCGCACCCGGAGAAGAAGAAGAACGTAAAAGCTTGATGGAGGCAAAAAAAGATGATAACCAGTATGATGAAGATGGTTATGTAAAAAATGAGATCAAGTGGAATTTGGGCATCAGCTTCTCAATGAATTATAATACGAATAAACTACCTAAGCAAGCAGCTCGAAACGATTACGCAGAATATAGAGGTACGTTAACTAAAGCCCTCAGCTTGAACGGAAATATACAACCGACGAAAAATTGGAATTTCAATTTCAATGCCAGTTATGACTTCGATGCCGGCAAAATAGCATACATGAGTTGTAATCTTACTCGCAACCTACACTGTTGGTCTATTTCTGCAAGTTTCAACCCTGTGGGTCAATACAAATCATATTATGTATCGTTGCGTGCAAGTTCTTCAATGCTTCAGGATTTGAAATACGAGCAACGCGGGCGAGCTTCCAGCTATGATCCTAATTGGGATTAATATGTTTCATAATACTTTGAGCTATGCAAAGTATTATCAGTATTTGTCTTTTACTAAACCTATAAATATCACCAAAGATGAAAAAAATCATTTTCAGTTCTCTATTAATGATACCTCTTCTTTTTATCTTAGGCGCATGCAGTTCGGCAGACAAGCATTTCCTTAAAGATAAAGAGTATAGGGAACAAGTACACCAACAGTTTATGAAACGCAAAGACCTTGCGGCAGGACGTAGTGAACAATTGTTTTCTGTTTTAGATAAACAAGACCTCACTCTGGAACAACGTGAGGCTTTAGAATTCCTATACGCTTATATGCCTCTTTCGGATCTTGCAGATTATGATGCGGATTTTTTCCTTGGTCAAGTAGATGCAGCATTCAAAGCTCGTGATTACTTCGATTGGGGTAAAAAAATACCGGATGATATATTCCGACATTTTGTATTGGTCTATCGTGTTAATAACGAAAACCTAGATACTGCCCGACAAGTGTTCTTCGATGAACTCAAAGATAAAGTAAAAGGGCTGACAATGGAAAAAGCAGTATTGGAGGTAAATCACTGGTGTCACGAAAAAGTAACTTACCGAGGAACAGACGGACGCACATCAGCTCCTCTGGCTTTAGCTAAAACATCTTGGGGACGCTGTGGCGAAGAATCCACATTCACTACCGCTGCTCTTCGTGCTGTAGGCATCCCTGCCCGCCAGTGTTACACGCCACGTTGGGTACACACCGACGACAATCACGCATGGGTAGAAGCATGGGTAGATGGCAAATGGCATTATATAGGAGCTTGCGAACCAGAACCAGAATTGGATGTAGCGTGGTTCTCTGCTCCGGTAAAACGTGCTATGATGGTACACACGAATGTTTTTGGACTGTACAATGGACCTGAGGAAAAGAATGTACAAACAGACCTCTATTCGGTTATCAATCTGCTTGGTAATTATACGAATACACGCGATGTAAAAGTAAAAATAGTAGACGAAGCCGGTAAACCTGTAGAAGGTGCAACCGTAAAATTTAAAGTGTACAATTATGCTGAGTTTTACCCTATTGCCACAAGTACTACTAAAACCGATGGAACAGCTTCTATAATCTCAGGAATGGGAAACATATTTGTTTGGGCAAATAAGGGCGATATATATGGATATGCTAAATCTACTCCTGAATCGGGAGAAGTGACAGTTACATTAAATAATAAACCGGGAAAAGGCTTAGATGAAACCATTGTAATGGAAGCTCCGGCAGAACAAGCCATAAAAGAATTAGCACCCGAAAAGATTGCAGAAAATGCAAAGCGTCTGGCTCACGAAGACTCGATACGCAATGCATATATGGCAACCTTTATTAGCGAATCGGATGCTAAGAAATTTGCAGAAAAAAATAAGCTAAACCCTGATAAGACTTGGAATATTTTATCCAAATCGCAAGGAAACTGGCAGGAAATATCCTCTTTCATGGAGGCTAAGAAAGATAATCCATATCTGAATGCATTCTTATTATCTCTTTCCGATAAAGATTTACGAGATACTCCGGCTGCATACCTGTTAGATCACCTTACTATCGGACAAGATCCGACACAAAAGAAACTAGCAGAAGACAGCCCTCTGGTAGGCAGCATCTATTCTCCAAGAATATCACAAGAATTGATTCGTCCGTGGCGAAGCTTCTTCAAAAAAGCATTAACGGAAGATTTTATAAACAAATCGAGAAACGATATTAATGAAGTAATAAACTTTGTTCGTGAAAACATAAAAATTGATGAAGAACAAAATTATTTCAAATGCCCGATCTCTCCACGAGGCGTATATGAATTGAAAGTTTCAGATAAACCATCAAGGGATATATTATTTGTTGCTCTTTGTCGTTCTATGAATATCCCTGCACGTATTGATCGTGCAACAGGACGCCCTCAATATCTAAAGGGGGAAACTGCATGGACTGATGTATTCTTTGATAAGCAAGCCGAAGAACAGCCAAAGGCTACAATTCAGTTTACAAATGCAAAGGATAATATTGTGAAGCCGGGTTATTATACTCATTTCACAATTGCCCGATACGACAATGGAGACTTTATTACTCTCGATTATGAAAACAGCATAAAAGATCTACCGGCTAAAATAACAGTGGATGCAGGCTACTATCGTTTGATGATAGGTAGTCGTGGAAATGATGGTTCTGTAACGATAAGTACACGCTACTTTGAAGTAAAAGGCAATGAAGCGAAAACATTCGAAATCGAATTACCGAAAGTAGAAGGTCGCATTCAGGTACAAGGTATCGTAGATCCGAACACAGTTGTCACATTACAAGACGGTAGTAAAAAGTCAATCAAAGAACTAACGAACGGCAAAGGTTTGATGATCTGCTTTGCTGATCCGGACAAAGAACCTACTAAGCACGTCCTGCAAGACCTTCCGGCCGTACAACAAGCCATTGAAGAATGGGGCGGAGGAATTTTGTTTGCTATTCCTGACGACAAGCTAAGTAAAGCGTTTGATGCTTCTGTCTTTAAAGGTCTACCTAAGCAATCATTATGGATGACTGATCATAACAGGACTTTGTTAAATACAGTAGCGGGAGCTTTGCAAATCGAATTTTCAAACAACTTCCCGCTTACAGTATATATTTCTACAAATGGAGGTATTTTGTATTCTTCGCAAGGTTACCGCATTGGTATCGGAGAGAATATAATCAAGACAATAGAGTTGGAGAAAGGAACAAAATAACAGTTGAAATATAAGATACAAAAAATGGCAGATCATCAGATCTGCCATTTTTGTTATTTATAGTAACAGCTTACTTTTTTGTATGCTCTGTAATTATTTTCACAAGGTCTTCTTTAGAGACTAAACCTCTCAAGCGGGTAATCTCCTTTCCATCTTTATATACAACAATAGTAGGCAATACCTCAATCCCTTTATCTATCGAAAACTTCTTGTAGTTGTCAACATTTATCTTTCCAACCTTTGCCGATCCTTTGTATTCTTTAGCTACACTTTCGAGAATAGGAGCCATTCGGCGACATGGACCACACCACGGAGCCCAGAAGTCAACAAATACTAATCCTGTTCCGGTCTCTTTTTCATAATTAGAAGAGGTAAGCGTTACAATAGGAGTATCATTATTCGTAGTGTTGTTATTCCCAAACACACTATTGTTTCCCAATAAAACAGTCAAAGTCATAAGAACTATGCCGAGTATTGGAAGGGTTATTTTACGTCTCATTATTAATAGTTTTATATGATTTTGGGCAAATATAATAGTTCTTATCTATTAAAATGTTCTTGTTATAACTATTTATACATTTTTCGGTATGATATATATTAAATTCAACTATTTTTGCATCAGAAAGGTATATAATACGGAATGAATCACGAACCTCAAATACTAGATTTAGATAAAGTACTTGCCGAGAAAGCTCCCAAGATTTATAATAAGGTACCACGTTTTGCAATAAACTACCTCAAGCGAAAAATCCATTTAGATGAACTGAACGAAATACTTACGATCTATGCTGATAAGTATGGAGTGGATTTTATGCAAGCGGTTGTAGGATATTTCAATCTTACATTAGAGACCTCGGGGCTAGAAAATATTCAAGACGGGAAAAAGTATATATTTGTATCAAACCACCCTTTAGGCGGGCTCGATGGCATCTGCTTATCTGCGGTTATTGGAGACCGATTCGATAAAAAAATAAAATACGTAGTAAACGATGTTTTATACTTTATTAAGAATCTGCAACCTATTTTTCTTCCGGTCAATAAATATGGACGTCAGTCGAAACAAGCGACCACAAGCCTAAATGAAGCCTATGAATCGGACAACCAAATCATTACCTTCCCTGCGGGCTTATGTTCCAGACAAGAGAATGGCAAGATTCATGATTTGGATTGGCAGAAAAATTTTATTCTGAAAGCTGTAGAATCAAGAAGGGACGTAGTTCCTGTGCACTTTGAGGGCAAAAATTCAAATTTCTTTTATAGATTTGCAAATATAAGAAAGCGTCTGGGCATAAAATTTAATATTGAGTTGATCCTATTGCCTGACGAAATGTTTAAGAATAAAAATAAAAGTTTTTCCATAACATTTGGTGAACCTATACCATATACATTCTTTGACAATTCAAAGAGTGCTATGCAATGGGCGCAGTATGTAAAGGAAAAGTCATATAATTTGGCAAAAACAAACAAGCAATAAATGGAAACTGTTATCGCACCGATAAATAAGGATTTATTGAGAGCCGAACTGACAAAGGATAAATTTCTCAGGTATACAAATAAGGCTAACAATGAAATCTATATTGTCACACATCATAATTCGCCGAATGTGATGCTGGAGATAGGCCGTCTGCGTGAGATAGCATTCCGGTATTATGGCGGAGGAACAGGAAAGTCTGTAGATATAGACGAGTACGACAAAATGGACAATCCATACAAACAATTAATAGTATGGAACCCGGAAGCAGGAGAGATAATCGGTGGATATCGCTTTATATGCGGGCCTGATATTTGCTTCGATGAAAATGGCGAACCCATATTGGCAACATCGCATTTGTTCCATTTCTCCGAAAGGTTTATTAAGGAATATCTCCCTTATACATTCGAGCTTGGACGTTCGTTTGTTACGCTCGAATATCAATCAACACTAGCCGGTTCGAGAGGTATCTTCGCATTAGATAATCTTTGGGATGGATTAGGTGCCCTATCTGTGGCAGACCCTTCCATGAAGTATTTTTTTGGGAAGGTAACAATGTACGACACATACAATACACAAGCACGGGATATGATTCTGTATTTTCTGAATAAGTATTTCCCGGATCCCGAGAAGCTTGTATGGCCAAAGCAAGCCTTAACGATAGAGACCGAAAAGAGCAAGCTGAGAAGGCTATTTGATGGAGAGTCGTTCAAGTCTGACTATCGAATATTAAACACTTCCGTTCGTAAATTAGATCTCAATATTCCTCCACTTGTAAATGCTTACATGAGTCTTTCCCCTCAAATGAAGGTCTTTGGAACGGCAGTAAACGATACTTTTGGCAATGTAGAGGAAACAGGAATCCTCATCAATGTAGATGAGATATTAGAAGAAAAGAAAAAAAGACATATTGAGTCCTACTTAAAAGATAAACCTTCGAAACGCTTTTTGAAGAGACTTCGACAAATGATAAACTGGAGTTGGACAAAATACGAAGATAGGCCTAAACCGAAGAAAAGAAAAAATGAAGGCTTTTTTACAATCTCCCGTAGGATTAATCGAGATAAGAGAAACTGACGGTTATATTTCATCGGTAAGGATTATTCACCAAGAAGGGGAGGAAAAAGCCAACTCTTCACCACTTTTGAATAATGCAATAAAGCAGTTGGAAGAATATTTCTCCGGAGAACGTAAAGTTTTTGACTTACCTCTAAAACAAAACGGTACACCGTTTCAGCAAAAAGCATGGGAATATCTGAGCACAATCCCTTATGGCAAAACTGTTTCGTATAAAGATGAAGCTATCGCTATTGGTTCACCAAAAGGATGTAGAGCTGTAGGTGCTGCAAACGGAAAAAATAATCTAGCCATTATAGTCCCTTGCCACCGTGTGGTAAATGAAGGAGGACGATTGGGTGGCTATGCATATGGAACAGATATAAAACTTCTTCTTCTTGAACTCGAAAATTATTATAACTTCATGTAAATGCTAAACCTCTCACGATATAACATAATTCTAGCATCCAATTCGCCTCGTAGAAAAGAACTTCTGAGTGGACTAAACATACCCTATGAGATAAAAACTTTACCTGATATTGATGAGTCATATCCGGACAGCCTTACAGGAGAGGATATCGCTATCTATATTGCGAAAGAAAAGGCTAATGCTTACCTCAATCAACTGGATGAGAATACATTACTTATAACTGCAGACACAATCGTCTTACTCGATGGAAAAGTTTATGGAAAGCCATCAGATGAAACAGATGCGAAGCAAATGCTACGCGATCTTTCCGGAAAAACGCATCAGGTAATGACAGGCGTATGCATCACAACCAAAGACAAGCAAGTCTCTTTTGGTGTATCATCCGAAGTTCGCTTCTCTAAACTTGATGACGATGAAATTGAATATTACGTTTCCAACTATAAGCCTTTCGACAAAGCCGGAGCATATGGAGTGCAAGAGTGGATAGGATATGTAGCTGTAGAGTATATCTCAGGATCGTATTTTAATATAATGGGATTACCGATACAAAGATTATATAGAGAACTGAAAAAGTTTTGAGTTATACAAAATAAAAAAGACGGCTTCAAACCGTCTTTTCTTGTATTATTATCAATATCCTGATTTTATTATCCTACACTACCCTCCAGACTGATTTGTAATAGCTTTTGAGCTTCAACAGCAAATTCCATCGGAAGATTTTGCATTACCTCTTTAGCATAGCCATTTACTATAAGCCCCACAGCTTCTTCAGTTCCTATACCGCGCTGATTACAATAAAGAATTTGATCTTCACTAATCTTAGAAGTAGTAGCTTCATGCTCAATGATAGCTCCCGGATTTGCTATATCTGAATAAGGGAATGTATGCGCACCACACTTATCACCGAGTAATAAACTGTCGCATTGCGAGTGATTGCGCGCACCTTCTGCTTTTGGTGAAACTTTAACCAAACCTCTATATATATTTTGACTAAGTCCTGCTGATATCCCTTTGGATACGATACGGCTCTTTGTGTTTTTGCCTAGGTGTATCATCTTGGTACCTGTATCAGCCTGCTGATAATGATTGGTTACCGCAACAGAATAAAACTCACCTATAGAATCATCTCCTGCAAGGATACATGATGGGTATTTCCATGTAATGGCGGAACCTGTCTCTACCTGTGTCCAAGAGATCTTAGAGCCTTTTCCTTTACATATACCACGCTTAGTAACAAAGTTATAAATTCCACCCTTACCATCTTTATCTCCCGGATACCAGTTTTGCACAGTAGAATATTTTACTTCTGCGTAGTCGAGAGCTATGATTTCTACAATAGCAGCGTGCAACTGATTTTCGTCACGCATAGGAGCTGTACAGCCCTCAAGGTAGCTAACATATGAATTATCTTCAGCAACGATCAGAGTTCGCTCAAACTGCCCTGTATTAGCCGCATTAATACGGAAATATGTAGACAACTCCATCGGGCAACGTACACCTTTAGGAATATACACAAAAGACCCGTCGCTGAATACGGCAGAGTTGAGCGCAGCAAAGAAATTATCTCTATATGGAACTACAGAACCAAGATATTTTTTAACCAATTCGGGGTGTTCCTGTACAGCCTCACTGAAAGCACAGAATATAATACCCTTTTCGGCCAACACTTCCTTAAATGTAGTTTTTACGGAAACACTATCTACAACTGCATCCACAGCCATAGTTTGCACACCGGCTAATATTTCGCGTTCATGAAGCGGAACTCCGAGTTTATCAAATGTTTTCAACAACTCAGGGTCTACTTCATCAAGGCTTTTCGGTCCGTCTTTTTTCTTTGGTGCTGCATAGTAACTGATGCTCTGATACTCAATCTCCGGAATTTCCAGATGTGCCCATTCTGGCGTCTTCATTGTAAGCCAATGACGATATGCTTTAAGGCGGTATTCGAGCAACCACTCCGGCTCATTTTTTTTCGCTGAAATCAGACGTACAACATCTTCGTTGAGTCCGATTGGAATAACCTCAGTTTCAATATCCGTTACAAAACCGTATTTATAATCTCCGGTGGTAACGTCTTCTAAAATTTTATCTTGAGTTTCTTGCATGATTAATTTTATTTTAGCGAATAGCCGTAGGCTATAGGCTGTTAAAGTCAATTATTGGTTGTAAGCAGAATGCTTATTGCCAGTTTGCAAAGATATTACATTCTATTCATAAATTATACATATATAAATATTTTGCATCACTGATAGAACACATAGAACGGGCTTTTGTTTAGTTTTTTCCTTTTTATAACAATAGGACTAACCGGTACAACATAAATAGTCGGCTCTCCTGATATCCCATCAGAAGAGCCGACACGCTTCAAATCCAAATTGATCTTAATAGTGTTATGAATTTTTAAGAACGTTTATAATATTCCCTTGTCTGAATCTGAGTTCTCCAAGCTCTTTTTCCCTGCTTCATGCTTTCTACCGAACGATACGTTCCATGAAAAGCGCAAATAAAGCATGTGCCCGTTTTCTTTTATATACGACCATGACGTCGATGGCTTAATATTGGAAACGTTACGACTTCCTGCACTCCAGTAATCCTTAAACGGATATGACATCCCAACCGAAAGTTGTGCTTCTTTGTACTTATATCCGGCTTCTATATAGTTCCAGTCTTCACCATACCAGATTGTTTCGCCCCATAACTCTTTATATCTGGTATACATTCCCATTGTCAATAAACAGTTTTTATATATAAGGTTTGAACGAGCTCCGCCATGCATAAAATTGTGTACATGTGTATTACCATAATTGGACTTAAATATATCCCGATGCACTCCAAACCACCCGGTAACAGTCCATATATCTTTAATAAGCCTCAAAGTAACATCTCCATTTAAGAATAAGTAATGTTCTCCCTTATGATTATCCGAAAAGCTTATCACCTTATCCCCTTCTATACTAAACGCGTCTACTATAAGCTTATCAAAATACATATAACCGATAACTGTACTTATATCAAATATTCCTTTATTGTAACTTAAAGTCAATCTGTTGTTATAGAGGTTATATGGTTTTAGGTTAGGATTTCCCCTACTTATCTGATAAGTATCGGTTTGTTGTTCCACACCACTTAGTTGCCCCAAGGAAGGAGTCCGTGTATTCACTATAAATGAATATTTCAACGAAAAATTATCATTTAATGGATAACTAAGTTGAACGGAAGGGCGGAAGGTATAATAGGTAGCATCCTTCTTCCCTTCTTTGAAAAACAGACGAGTTCCACCTATACCGATAGTGTAGCCTAACTTTTTAGCTATTTTTCCCTGTATCTGAGCATACAAATAAGATTCCGCATTTTTCATTTTAGTAATAGTATTTGCTCCGCCTTCATATGTATTATCAGCAAAACCTTGTGTATGTTTTATTCCCGAGGAGAAGGATAGACTTTCGAACTGCTTTTCATATACGGCTTCACCGATAAGTGAGTATTTATTACCGTCTATTTTATTGAAAATATCGGAAAGCACTTCGCCATCTTCAGTTTCTTTGTATCTACGGTCACTATTGGAACCAATGTATGTCCCTACAAGATTTACAGCAAGTGATTGCTTATTCTTCAATTCTCGTTTGAAGTATATATCGAGTACAGGAGTATATTCATTCCCTTTATTTCTTGAGGAGGAGAGTGTCTTATTTAGACTATTGGAATATAATATATTTTGTGCACTTTGATTTTTATAATTGTAGAACTGATTCTTAAACAACACGTTAAATACATACTTATCAGGGGAAGTAAGATTGTATGATAGATTCAAGTATTGATATTGATAATCCATAGGGGCATAAATACCTTTCTGTTCTCTGGTGATCGGATTGTTCGGAAAATTCAGTGTCTCTGTTTGATCAGACCAGCGTTTGTCATAGCTTCTATAATTAATAAAATAATTGAGTCCGAATTCTGAGGCTTTATAGTTTGTCTTGAAAGTTAGATTATCATTTCCAAACCCTACATATGGAGAATTCCGTCCGTCAGCAAACACATACCCTCCATAATTTTTCTGTCGGTCAACGATCAGATTTAATACAGCACCTACATTCTCATTTCCAAAACGTACTCCGGGATCTTCAAAAAATTCGACACGAAGGATATCTTGTGATCTCAAAGCTGCAACTTCTTGTACAGAAGCCCTGACTCCATTGATGCGGAGTTGAACTTCTTGGTTGCTAATTTTTATAGTCCTGTTTACAGCATCTATATTCAATCGGGGTATTGCCATATTGCTAAGCAAGTCGAATGCACTCACAGATGTTTTTACCTGCATTGAGTCGGGCATAAGTATTTGACGATCTATCTTATTTATTATCCGATTCCCTGTTACAATGACCTCACCAAGAGTTTTCGCATCTTCCTGTATTTCTATATCACCTAAATCGATATGTGTTGTAAGATTATTAATCTTGATAAATGTTGTACGATAGCCCATGTAAGAGGCCTTAAGGATGTAATCTTGTTTTTGAAACTGCCCCGCAATCAAGAACAAACCTGTAGTGTCTGTTTGAGATCCGGTGATATATGTGGAATCCACTTTAAGCAATACTGTTGTAGCAAACTCAATAGGCTGTTTTGTTTTCAGATCTACAATACGCCCTTTTATATCTATCGCACTTACCGAGATGCTGACGATAATAAGTAAAAGTAAGGATAATATAGCTTTCATTCTTTTTGTTTAATTATTTATACTATTTACACGAAATGAAAAGCCATAGTGTTACAAGAGATTTCCTTTAATTTGAAAATATTGTCATTTTCGATCTTTTTGATTTCTATATAATTTTAATTCACAACGATTTTTATATATAAAAAAATGGCTGTGATGTTTCCTCACAGCCATTATATATATCAGAAGTTGTTAATTAACTTTTAAAGTTAATAGCAGCCTGTGCTGCCGCTAGGCGTGCGATTGGAACACGGTATGGAGAGCAGCTCACATAGTTCAATCCTACGCAATGGCAGAATTCGATAGAAGATGGTTCACCTCCATGTTCACCACAAATACCGACTTTCATGCCCGGACGGGTTTGACGGCCTTTAGTCACAGCAGATTGTACAAGTTGTCCCACACCTTCCCTATCTATAGCCTGGAATGGATCTATTTTTAGAATACCTTTGTCTAAGTAAATAGGCAGGAATTTACCCACATCGTCACGAGAGAACCCGAATGTCATCTGAGTAAGGTCATTTGTTCCCAAAGAGAAGAATTCAGCAGATTCGGCAAGCTTGTCAGCTGTGATAGCGGCACGAGGCGTTTCCACCATTGTTCCTACTTCAAAATCGATTCTATCTCCTATTTCTGCAAACACCTTTTCAGCAGTACTGCGAATGATATCTTCCTGGAATTTCATTTCACTCAAAGACGTAGTCAATGGTACCATGATTTCAGGATGAGTTTTTATTCCTTTTTTCTTCAGTTTCAGAGCAGCTTGCAGAATGGCTCTTGTCTGCATTTCAGTAATTTCAGGATAAGTATTTGCAAGACGGCAACCACGATGTCCGAGCATTGGATTCATTTCTTGCAATGATGAAATCTTTTGTTTTATCTTACTTTCAGAAATCTGCATTGCTTCTACCATTTCTTCCAAACCCTTCATATCATGAGGTAAGAATTCATGCAACGGTGGATCCAGTAAACGAACTGTTACAGGAAGTCCTTCCATAGCTGCGAATATACCTTCAAAGTCTTCTTGCTGGAGAGGAAGCAGCTTTTTTAATGCTTTCTTACGTTCTTCTACATTGTCTGCCAAAATCATTTCACGCATGGCAATGATCTTATCTCCTTCGAAGAACATGTGCTCTGTACGGCATAAACCAATTCCTACAGCTCCAAAGTTGTGAGCAACAGAAGCATCGTGTGGAGTATCGGCATTCGCTCTTACTTTCAGACGGGAATATTTATCTGTAAGTTTCATCATTTCGGCAAAATCTGCACTTAATTCGGCATCTTTTGTTCCTACCTTACCGTCATACACTTCTCCTGTAGAGCCATTGATAGAGATCCAATCCCCTTCACGATACTCACGATCATCAATCATCAGAGAACGTCTCTTATAATTGATACGGAGATCAGAAACACCGGACACGCAACATTTACCCATACCACGAGCAACAACGGCAGCGTGAGAAGTCATCCCTCCGCGAGCAGTAAGGATACCTTCGGCAACAGCCATACCCTTTAGATCTTCGGCGGCAGTTTCTATTCTGACAAGGATAACTTTTTTATTTTTATGATGGCTTGTTTGCCATTCAGCATCATCCGCAAAGAAAACGATTTGCCCTGTAGCTGCACCCGGAGAAGCAGGAAGCCCTTTCGCTATAACTGTAGCAGCTTTTAACGCCTTCGGCTCGAACACAGGGTGTAGCAATTCATCTATCTTCTGAGGTTCAACACGCAACAAAGCTTCTTCTTCGGATATCAAACCTTCGTTTAACATATCCATGGCAATTTTTACAGCAGCAGCACCTGTCCGTTTTCCACTACGTGTCTGAAGCAACCATAGCTTGTTGTCTTGTATTGTAAACTCAAGGTCTTGCATGTCTTTATAATGCAATTCAAGCTTTTTCTGAATTTCATTCAGGCTCTTGTAAGCTTCAGGCATTACTTCCTCCAGAGACAACCCTCTTTGCTTTCTTTCCTCTTCAGTGATGCCCTGTTGTCTTGCCCAGTCATAAGACCCCTGTAAGGTAATCTGCTGAGGAGTACGTGTACCGGCAACCACATCTTCACCTTGTGCATTGATAAGGAACTCACCATTGAACCGGGATTCTCCTGTAGCAGCATTACGAGTAAATGCTACTCCCGAACCGGAATTATCATTCATATTACCGAATACCATTGCCTGTACATTAACGGCAGTACCCCACTCGGCAGGAATATTATTCAGTTTGCGATAAAAGATAGCACGTTCGTTCATCCAGCTTTCAAATACAGCCATGATGGCATTCCAAAGTTGTACCCATGGGTCTGTTGGAAAGTCTTGTCCGGTCTTTTCTTTTATTATTTTTTTGAAACGTACAACAAGCTCCTTCAAATCTTCTGTTCCGAATTCTGAATCTTGTTTTATACCTTTCTTTTCTTTCAGTTCATCTATAATTTCTTCAAAAACATCTTCATCATCCTTTTCTACAGGCTTCAAACCCATCACCACATCACCGTACATTTGTATGAAACGACGATATGAATCCCAAGCAAAGCGAGGAGTCTGTGTCTTACGCGCAATGGCTTCTACGGCTTTTTCGTTTAATCCTAGGTTTAAGATTGTATCCATCATCCCCGGCATGGAAGCTCTTGCTCCCGAGCGAACCGAAACCAGAAGAGGGTTTTCATCATCACCAAATTTAGGACCTCCCACAACACGCTCGATATGATGTATTGCTTCTTTCACCTCATTTGTAAGAAGTTTAATAACATTTTCTTTACCTTCCTTGTAAAATAAATTGCACACTTCTGTAGTGATTGTAAATCCCGGAGGCACAGGTATTCCCATTAGACTCATTTCTGCCAAATTAGCACCTTTTCCTCCTAGTAACTCCTTCATTTTCGCGTTTCCCTCGGTAACTGTACCGCCAAAGACATAAACAGACTTTCCACTCATACTGTAACGATTTTAAAAGGTTAGATAATAGTATTTAACATGTTCATGATATTCGTATAGTGCAAAAATCGACTGACTATCTGTTACAATCAATCGATTTCAATATTATGAAAAAATAACCGGATAACAAAGTATTTTAGAGTAATTTAATATGGTTATAAAACATAATAATCCCGACAAGAGACCTTGCCGGGATTACATGAAAATATTATTTTTTGTAAGCGAAACCTCGCTTTTTAACAAATATACACTATCCTATAACATGCATTGCATCCAACACTAATTTTAGAAGGAATAATACTGCAATCACGTACACTGTAACAGATACATCTTTTGATTTTCCGCAAAAAACTTTGATAAACGCAAAGCTTAACATACCGAAAACAATACCTTCTGCTATACTGTATGTAAAAGGCATAAACACGATGGTAAGGAATGCAGGCAAACCTTCGCTCATGTCGCTGAAATTGATCTTAGCAACAGACGAAATCATAAACAAACCAACAATAATCAAAGCCGGTGAGGTTGCAGCAGCGGGAACCATCAGGAATAATGGTGCAAAAAATAGTGCTAAGATGAAAAACAACGCTGTACTTACAGAGGTAAGTCCGGTACGACCGCCCGATGCTACACCCGATGCACTTTCTACATACGCAGTAACTGTACTTGTACCAAGTATAGAACCCACGGTAGTACCTAGAGCATCAGAGAACAGGGCTTTCTTCATTTGAGGGAAATTTCCGTCTTCATCTGCAAGTCCTGCTTTTGATACCACACCGATCAATGTTCCTACTGTATCGAAGAGGTTTACAAACAACAAGGTGAATACAACGATAACCATGTTGATAGATAAAATATGATCCCACTCAAACTGAGCAAAGATAGGAGCAATAGATGGAGGTGTATCAATTACATTTCCTTCTGGCAATTTAACATCTCCCAAAATAAGACCAAATATAGTTGCTACAACGATCCCTATCAAAATAGAACCATTTACATTTCTTACGAATAGTACAGCTGTAACAAATAGTCCTAAAAAGGCAATCCATATACTGTGTTGAGAAAAATCTCCTAATGCAACCAATGTAGCAGGACTTGAAACTACGATTCCTGCGTTTTTCAACCCAATAAGTGTGATAAACAGCCCGATACCTACAGGTATTGCGTCTTTTAATACTTTTGGTATACTTTTTACTATTAGTTCACGAACATTGAAGAACGTAAGTAGTATAAATATAATCCCCTCAATAAATACTGCTGTGAGTGCAAATTGCCAAGAATATCCCATTACACCGCAAATTGTGAAAGCAAAGAATGCATTCAATCCCATTCCGGGAGCTTGTGCAATTGGCAGTTTAGCATATAATGCCATCATAAGGGTGGCGAAAATAGTTGCCAAAGCTGTAGCAGTAAACAACGCATCCTTATCCATCCCTGTAGTAGACAATATACTTGGGTTTACAATCAGGATATAAGACATAGTAAGGAAAGTGATAAGACCCGCAAGAAACTCTTTGCGTATAGTCGTATTATTCTCCGAAAGCTTAAATGTTTTTTCTAGTAAGTTTTTCATATTCTATTAATGATCAAAAGTTCCACTTAGCAGCAATAGTAGGATTTATATATGGTTCATTTAAGCGAGACCCATTAGCTGAGTTAATAAAGTTGTTGCTTATCTCTATTTCTGTACCTAAAGACAAGTTTGAATTAACATTATACCAGAATTGAGGTTCTGTAAGCAGAATTATTTTTTTACCACCTCGGTCTACTCCATGAACCGGGTTTTTATCCTGAGTCCAAACATCAAGGAATCCACATACAGTGAATTTATTATCAAAGAGATTAGCTCCCCATGTTACTGTCCACTGAACATCGTTACTAACTCTCTCGAAAGCATTGTATTTATACACTAAATAAGTTCCAAGATTTACGCCTTTAATATTTGTAGCATAAGATGCTCCGGCTAAGTAGGCATTTGCAATAGAAAAACCAAAGTTCTCTGCCTTACCTACACCACCATTAAACTCTAAGTGGGCCATAATTGGGCTTTTTCCCAACTTCAGGTCGCGGGCAATTTCAAGGTACATTGTTCCTATATTACCTCTGCTTTGGTTGAAATCCAAATCGACAAACATGAAAGTAGAACCCCATTTGTCGGGTTTGAACATCTCAAAGGTTGCAGTAAAATAGTTTTTTCCAGAAATCTTGTCTCCATGTAGGGCATGACGTGGATCGAAATGTAACTGAAGATTCTGTGCCGAAGCATAGAATGAAGCCATTAATACGATTAATGTGAATAGTACCTTTTTTGCCATATTATTAGAATTTATTATTAAAAATGCAAAAATAAGTAAAAAAAAGAATTAAATATTTGTCGAAGAAGATTTAACAATCGTTTTTTTTCAACAATATGTAGAATCCTTTCCCAGCTTCGTTTTTTAGTTTTAAAATAAATTATGCGTAAATTTTTATTTTTTATTTTGAAATATAAAAAAATGTCATACCTTTGCACCGCAATAAGCAAAAGACGGGATGTAGCGCAGTCCGGTTAGCGCACCTGCTTTGGGAGCAGGGGGTCCCAGGTTCGAATCCTGGTATCCCGACGAAACAAAAAGACCTAACTAATTATAGTTAGGTCTTTTTGTTTATGTTATAGTTTCCGTTTTATAAAAAAAGAGATTTCTCAAACATACAGATACAAAATTGCCCTATTCTGTAAACAAGGACATGAAAAGGCAAATAAGTAGCAAAACCATGTTTTACATTCTATAAATAAAAAGGTAATTTTGATTTATAGAATATTGATTATCCCTTCAGTGAGAATATAATTACGTAATGGGTGTACAATAAAGTGAGCACCCACATTATTAGTCTTTCTTTTGTTAGATTATATATAAAGAGCGACTTATACCCATTCTTTACTTCTTGCTAAGACATCCAATCACTAAAAAACAATTAATAAAATAAGCATTCTAAAAAAATACTAAAATATATTTATTTATATTTGTCGAATCAGCTATACTATTCTCATTTAAAATGAGATAATAGATAGATTATTTTGCTAAAGGAAGGTTACATTTCACATAAAGAGAAAATTTATTTATGAATCAGAACTTTTCTAGTCAACAATTAATGAGGCTTTGCAAACAGGATGAGTGGGAAGACTATGATTTAACAAAAGATGGTCTTTTAAAGCTTATTGATGAGAATTTTGAAAAAATTATATCTGGAACGTTTGAATTTCAAATCAATAAAGTTGGAGATTATTATTTGACCGAAGATTTACCTCAAAAATTAATATTAAGAAAACTAAATGATAATCTCAAAAGATTATATAAGGATGAACAGGCAAATAGGCGAATAATAATAAGACAGGTAAAGACACTTTTAGAGGAAAATGGTCCAATGTGGATTCTAAAAACTGATATTGAAAAGTTTTATGAAAGTATTGACAAGGAAAAGATAATATCAAAGCTAAAAAATGATTCTATGTTATCTTTTCATTCATTGTACCTTATTGATAAATTATTCTCTAATGATAAAATAGAAGGAATAACGGGAATACCTAGAGGATTGAATATAAGTGCTACACTTTCAGAAATTTATATGCGGAAATTTGACCGATGGGTTCAACGAATAATTGGAGTATATTACTATGCTCGCTTTGTGGATGATATTGTAATTTTTAGTAATGATAAAAGTGTTATAGAAGATATCAATAAAAACATTAATTTTAATCTCGAAAAGGGTTTAAAAAAGAAGGAGAAAAAAACTGCTATTTACAATGGTAGTGATATAAAAACTTCATACCCTTTAGAATATCTAGGATATAGATTTACAACAACGACGAATGGCAGGAATAAATCTTTATCTCTTTCTATTGCTGAAAAGAAAGTAAAGAAGATAAAAAGCCGAATTATATACTCATTTCTTGATTATCTAAAAAATGCAGATTTTGATTTATTAGAAAAAAGAATAAAATTTTTAACTGGAAATTTTAGCGTAAAAAAGAGTAATGATGGGAATGAATTAAAAGCAGGTCTTTATTATAATTATTCGCATATTACAGATTTAAGAGTTTTTGATGAATTGAATATATTTTATAGAAAGCTATTATATAGTCGAAATGGCTCTTTAGGTATAAAACTTAATGCTAATTTATCTTCGCACCAAAGGGATATATTATCAAAGTACTCTTTCAAACATGGATTTTTAAAAAAAGTATATATATCATTTACTTTCGAAGAAATGAGTAATATCAAAAAATGCTGGTAAAATGAGTAAGGTTAAGATTAACAAAGATGATATTAATAGAGTTCTTCTTACAGAACTTTTACCATATGAAGTTCCTATGTTGTTTTCTAATGATGGGTTTTATTCTATTGTTTCATCTGGAAACTTTGATTACTTTGCAGGTAAAATCAAATCTATAAAAAATAGTTCTGATTATGGAATTCCCTTCAACTTTGAAGTTCGAAAATCTGTTTTAGGAGATACTAGAACCTTAAGTGTTATTCATCCCATAAATCAGATTCCATTTGTTGATTTTTATAAAAAATACGACTCTGTAATTATTCATCTATGCTCAAAAAGTCCGTTCTCTTTAAGAAGGGTTTCTAGAATTGCCAGATTTTGTTATACACCAGATTTTGTATTTGAAGAAGATGAACACAAAAATGCTGAAGTAGAAGTTGAACCAGATATATTAGACAAGGAAACAAAGTTACTTAAATCATACTTTACCTATAAACCCATAGATTTAATATACAAATTTTATGAAAGAAATGAATATCAGCGTTTAGAACAGCGTTTCAATTTAATGTTGGAATTTGATATAAATAAATGCTTTTACAATATATATACTCATTCCGTCACATGGGCTGTAAAAGATAAAGAAAGTTCTAAAAGAAATGCTAAAAAGATATCTTTTGAAAATACTTTTGATAAAATAATACAACAAGCTAACTACAATGAAACAAATGGAATAGTAGTTGGTCCAGAGATTTCTAGAATATTCGCTGAAATAATTTTGCAGAGAATAGATCTAAATCTACTTGTAAAATTGAATGAAGAAGGTGTTAAATTTGGCGTGGATTATGAAATACGACGCTATGTTGATGACTATTTCTTATTTACAAATGATGAAAACATTCAAGATTTCATTTTAAAAACATACAAAAAGGAATTGAAGGAATTCAAATTATATATAAATGAATCCAAGACAACCAAAAGAACAACCCCTTTTATTTCTAATATAGCTGTAAGCAAAAGAGAATTAAGGTATCTATGGGATAGCCTCCGAAGCTCTATAATTGTTCTTGATGAAGTAGAAAACGATGCAGGCAATAAACAAAAAATAAAACAACTAAAAGACTTTAGAAGTCCTTATGCTGTATCTCAATCTTTCATAAAAGATTTTCAATGCATTGTACAACGAAATGGATTAACATACGATATTTTAAGTAAAGACATAGTTCGTTATTGTAAAGAATTTATCGTAAAAATATTTAAGGATAGTAAACTGGAAAAACCAATTTCTATTATCGAAAAGATTTTATTATTAGTATTAGATATAAGTTTTTATGCATATTCCTTAAACATTACTTCAAGTACGACTTTTAAACTTGCTCAATTAATAGTATTAACTTGTAAATTTTTGGATGGTAAAAATGAAGACGTAAGACATAATATTTTTTCAAAAATACACAGGGAAGCAGACTTTGTGATGACTATATTTCAACGTAAGTCTAAGAAAAATGAAACCAATATCGAAACTTTGAATTTATTAATTGCTCTCAAAAAATTAGATAAGATATATTTATTAAGTGAACAAAAAATTATAGATTTGTTTAACTTAAAGTCTGAACATGATTATGATAAATTGAATTATTTTCATATTGTGACATTATTATACTATATTACAGATAATCCTTTATATGCAAGACTAAAAGCTAACTTAGAGAAGTCCGTTATTCATAAGTTTAATAAAGATAATGACCCTTTTACTAAATCGGAATTAACTCTTTTGTTTTTTGATTTTATTAATTGTCCATTTATTCATATTGATATAAAAAAGAGGTTAGTAAGAGATGCTCATTATGCAAAAGCTGGTGATGAGATAAAGGAGATAGCAAATATCTCTAATTATAAAACATGGTTTATGGATTGGGATACAGAAATTGATTTAGAACGTGTTCTCAAGAAGAAAGAATGGGGTTCTACTTACTAAAATATAAAGATTGGTGCAAACAGTCGAAGATTTTCGGGGTCTAGAATCTGAAAATCATTAATACTCTAATCCGCATTTGTCAGTATACATGAGAAATAGGATTAGTTGAGTTCAATTAATGTTTGTATATTTTTGAACACCACACACGATAACTAGATGCGCCAATCTTTTCTTAAATAATACTGATAATAACAGTTTGATCAATTATTTAGGATATAATACTACTTTCTAATCTCCTTAAAATTATACTTACCTCATCTTTATAGATTCAAAATATTATATCTTTGTTATCAGAATAATACTCACATAATAGGGAGATTCTAAGATATTGTACTTGTTATGTCCTGTCTGTTGGAATCGGTAAGATTCCAACAAATGGAAAAAGGCAGAATAATGTACGCTGCTATGGCGTACCTGTATCCGTTGTTTCTATTTAAATCTCTTTGCTAATCAATCCAAAAAAATTGTGGACTAAGCATAAATATAGGTAAGTCTGAATAAGGAACAAACTCTTAAAGCTTTATTCATAAGGCTAAAAGCTATTCACTGTAAATCCTTTTTATCATCAAACAATTCAGGATAATGCTTTCTTATCAAATCCTGATCTTTCTGGTCTAGTTCTTCCAAAAGTTTAGGTTTGTCTTGAGGTCGTAATCCTTTTTGATTCATCACATTTATTAAACTCCAGTCTTTGACGGGTTTTAGAGGTGTAGGATCAGAAGGTTCTTTTGCTTCCATATCGTAACGAGTAAAATCAATAACATGAAATGGAGTCATTCTATGCCAATCTCGTAACAAAGCCAATCGGAACTCTTTATTCATGAACCATTTTATCTCCAGATTATTATACGAATCGCCAAGCCCCGACCCTCTTTCCTCGAATCTATAGTTCCAGTCATCATTCGTCTTATTATATTCACGCCAGATATTGCCAAACTCTCCAAAAGATACAAAATGAGTATCCGGCCAGCGCTCTTTTGTCCCGCTTACCCACATTTCCATCGCTTTGCATATAAATTCCTTTCCAAACTCATGAACCATTTGGGCTTCCCAGATATTAGTCACCCATCCAAATCCGTTTAGTTCAAAACCTTTATCAAAATGAATGGATTGTGTATGCATAACTTCCAAATGTCCCAAGTCGAGGCCCCAGCCTTTATATGTCTCTATCGGGCCTACTCCACGTCGGCTATTATATCCTTCAATACCATGTCCGCTTTGCCCACTACGACGAGCACATAGAAAATCCATTGTCCAGCCATCAAGATTCACGCAGTCTATAAAATCATTTTTACTTTGTGCCGGCTTGCAGAAATGCTCTGTTGACGGATAGAATGGGTATGACGGAGAACCGTCAGCCCCTCCTCCGTCTATATTATGCTGACTCCAGATGACGGCATGTGCCGTATGGATCTTTTCTTTTTCGGCAAGATATTTTAAGTTATCGGCTGATAAAAATCCACCGATAATTGACTGGGGGCGATATCCATCCCCAACCATATCGGATATCAGTTGGATTGCCTCAGACATTTCACGGTTTACCCTCTCACGAGGCAGATACATCGCCGGAAAATAACCCGGAAAGTAAGAGACCTCGTCACCATATTTTTTCTGACATTCTACAACATACTGACGGATCTGCTTGTAATTTTCACGCTGGTCTTCCAATGCATTCATTGTAAAACCCCAGGTCAATCGCCCATCCGGATTATTCTTGGCAAAGGCTTCTCTTAATGAGCGAACTCCGTCCAGAGTATGCCAGTCTCCCTCGTCACGTGGATGCAGTTTTACATCCCGCGAAACTTCCCAAGGGGTGGTACGTATCATAATACAAAGCGTTACAAATCTATTTCCTTTGAGCGGAATAGGTTCATTATTAGAGCTAATAAAAGGCTCTGAGGCTTTTAGGAAGTTGGTGAAAGCAAAAATTATAAAGAGGAATATAATCTTTGACAAAAGAATATTTTTGTTCATATTTATTTGTTTTACAAAATCTTTCGGAAAGAATTAAAAAACACAGTGCATTCAAGAAAAGCGAATGCACTGTAATTCATTTCATCGTTTATTTGTACAATCAACAACTAGTTGATTATTTACAGGTATCAGACGAAAGACATAGTTGGCAGCAATCCCCCTTTCTACTATCCCTGCTTTGCATGTAATACTGTATTTGTAGTTCATAAATTCAGCATTGATACGATTGTTGCCTATGGAGCGGAATGGCAATTCTTTTCCTTCGGCAGTTTTAAGTTCGAGTACCCAGCGAAATTCTTTTTCAGCAGCTTCACAGCGTACCTCAAACAGATCTTCATGGAATATGATTCTGAAAACATTCTTGTTGTCATCCTTACATTCCACTTGCAGCACATCTTTGGCTATTTCTGTTACTACAGGCTCGTTCAACAATACTTCCTTCTTATTTCCGTCTTTATCTATACTCTTTATGTACAGTCCTGCCCGGTCGTCGTTTACACTCCACATGAAGCCGTCGACAAACGGAAGCGTATAATATAAGAACTGGTTTCCTTCTCCTGGTTTATTCAGATAAGGAGATTCGAATTTCTCATCGAAAAGATGAATGTCGCGGAAACGGAAAGATTTTCCTTCCCATAAAAGATTGGCACGATAGTAGCGGCTGTTGAACCAAACTGTTTTTCTACCCTCATTACGGATATCGGTCATGGTAGTCACTGCTGTAGCCGGAGTGGTTGAAAACTTCTCTTTAAACCATTTACCCGATTCGCCTAATGTCTGTATTTTAATTTTATGCAATTTCTTTAGTGAATCAAAAATGGGGAACTGCATTTCTAATCCTTTCTGCATGCCATTCCATGTGAAAGAATTTTCCTGTCCTGCCTGTGCATAATTGAAAGCCAAACAAGGCTGGTTGACAATCGATTCCAGAAAATATTCCACCCATTTCTTATCCATACCCGACTCGCGGTAAACAGGTTCTAAAGATATGACACCCTGCCTGTCGTGCCCCAGTCCAGTATCGTATTGATAAATAGGGTCGCTTCCCAGCATGCGGAAAATAGGCACAGGTATCTGTCCCTCTGACGTTTGGGCAGGCATATAAGCATTTAGTTTGCTAGGATAATATGCCTGATTCCAGTATCCACCCCAAAGTGTGTAGCCGTCGGTACCCACCTGATCCTTACAGTTACACGAAGCTATTATTTTATATTTGTCGTACATGTAAGCCAATGTATGCGAATCGATATACCACGAACCTACCGATTGCGGATATTTCCCGAATATTTTCTTAAATTTCTCCATATATACATCTACCAGCTTTTCCCTTTCCTGGGGCGTATATCCTGTAGTGAAGGCAATATTGGCATGAGAAACCCATGAATGTTCTCCTCTCCATTTTATACCTGCAGCTTCTACATGAGGCTGGGTAATTTCCCACCACGCACCAATTTCAGAATTCGGTTTCAGTTCATTCTTGAGTAAATCCTGATATTTAGGATTAATCAAAGCATCGTATTGAAGCAGGAATGTGGCCGGAAAGGAATACTTATCCAGTAACTTAATTTGCTCCCGAACAGTTTCGAACAGAAGACTATCTGCATTTTCAACACGGTAGTCGGTCTGACGGATAAAATTTACAATATTGATTATCCGAGGAGCATCTGATATCCCTTCGTTTTGGGTTTTAGGGGTACTGGTAGTACAACTCATACTCACAGCGGAGAAGAGTAATGCTAGAACAGTCAGTTTTCTTAGACTCATAAATATCATTTGTTTATTAGAATTTTCATTTTAGAACCGACCTACTATAAAAAGAATAAATAGCCGATTATTATTATTTACTTAATCAGGGCATTTTTAGTAACTGTGGACATCAGTCAACAAGCAAATATGGGTAATATTTCTTAATTAAAGCAAGTCCTTCCGGAGATATTTTATCAATTGCCTTCGGTTTATCTTGCGGACGGCTCTGTTTTTGATTAATTTCTCCCATCAGGCTCCATTTTCGGGTCATATCCTTAGGTTCTTCTGCCTTGAGATTATAGTTGGTAAAATCAATCACATTTTCCGTTCTGTTTTTCTGCCAATCTTTAACTAGCGCCAGACGGAAATCCTTGTTCATAAACCATCTGATTTTCAGATTAGAATCAGAACCTCCGATACCTGAGCCCTTCTGCTCGAAACGGTAATTGAAAGAATTATCCTTGTAATAATCCCTCCACAATAAGCCGAATTCGCCCTGAGTGATGAACTTAACATCTGGCCAGTTTCGTTTTATCTCATTCAGCCAGTCTTTAAGGCCTGATATATCTATTGGAAGAGACAGTTCCCAGCAATTAGTTACCCAAGCAAATCCGTTGAGCTCAAATCCCCTGTCATAATGCATAGCGGAAGTATATAGCATCTGCGTTAGTCCTGTCAATTTCCCATAGGCCATTAAGGTTTCGATAGGACCTACCCCCATACGGCTGTTGAAACCGTCGGCAAAACCAGCTCTACGAGCCGAGAGGAAATCCATTGTCCATCCATCCAGATTCACACAGTCAATAAAGTCATCTTTGCCTTGAGCGGGCTTACAAAAATGTTCTTTCGATGGATAGAAAGGATAAGAAACTGCCCCGTCGCCATCCTGATTATCGATAGAAAATTGGCTCCATATATTGCCTTGACATACATGTATTCCCTCTTTTTCAGCTAAGAATTGTTGATTTTCGGCAGACAGAAAGCCGGCGACAACACTTTTGGGGCGGAATCCGTTTCCGACTATTTCACTTACCTTAGCCAGTCCATCCTGCAAGTCTTTATTTACCTGTTCGCGAGTATTATAAGCATTGGCAAAGTATGCGCCCGGTATGAATGTAATATCGTCACCATACTTAAGGTGATATCCGACTACCAGTTCACGAATCTTCTTATAATTTTCGGTTTCGTCATGCAATGCCAACCAACTGAATGCCCATGTTATCCTTGCACCCGGAAACTCAGAAGATACAGCTTCCCGGAATGCGATTATACGCTCAGGAGTATGCTCGGAACGTTCGTCCAGTCCTTCGTTTCTGTCTCTGCTTACCTCGATCTGATTTACACGGATTATTGTATTCAGGGTGAGGAAACGATTTTCCATCAGTACAGCCGGTGTCGGCTCCCCCTTACTCTGTCCTTTTAGGGAAGAAAGAGAGCCACACCAAACTGAAGTAAAGGTTAATAGAATTAAAAATAAACTTTTCTTTGTCATCTTATAACCGTTAATATATTCTACCACCCCGGATTATTTGGTAATAAGTTCGGATTGAGTTTTGTTTCATCCAAAGGCAGAGAATAATAATAATTTTTAGGTGCTATAAACTTACGGTTTGTCTCAGGTTCTACAATATAAAAACCATTTTCGTCCAGCTTCTTTGCACTTTCATCATCCAGCACCTTCAGTTCTGCATACTCACTATCTTTATACCTGAAACCTTTCAGAGCTCCAACCAATTCAGTTTCCGCCGTTTTCCATCGCCTTAGATCATCTCGTCTAAATCCTTCAAATGCAAGCTCTATCGTACGCTCTCTGCGTATTTCAGTCCGCATATCCAGTCCATTTACCTGTACAAATTCATTTGTAAGGACAGGCATCTCTACTCCCTTTCGTGAGCGGACTACATTGATCGTATTATTCAGGACTTCATTACTTATTTTATCATCTTTTTCGAATATGGCTTCTGCCAAGATAAGTAATACTTCCGCATAACGGATGATATGATAATCATAATACGAATCGTTTACTCCGGTTCTTTCTTCTCCCATAAACTTCCATAACTTATATCCTGTCTTCGTATTCGGACGGGTTTCAAAACCCGGAGCACTGACCAACTGACCATCCTGCGGGCTCAGGAATATTGTCCCCGGTATCAAGAACGTCTGAGTCATACGGGGGTCACGATTTTTAAACTCATCAGCCATTTTTTTATATCCTGCGAACCCTGACCCGGAGACGGTTATAGGCAAGCCCGTACTTTTGCACAGATACATCTCGGCAAGCTTTTTGGTCGGAGTACCCCTCTGCCCCCAATAAACACCGTGAGCCTGCGAGTGCATACGTATATCTTTAAAGTAGCGGTTAGAAAGAATCGCTTCCGGCGCATCGTCTCCTTTTTCTATAAACAGATAACGATAGCTCTCGGCACCTGAGCCTTCATATAAGGAGTATTCTCCACTTGCCCTTACTTTTTCAGCTGCAGCTACCGCCTGTTCCAACAGTCCTTTATAATCTGCCCGGTGCTTATGATATTTGGCCCATGTTCCAGAGAA
Source organism: Dysgonomonas sp. Marseille-Q5470 (assembly GCF_951230145.1). Classification (NCBI taxonomy): domain Bacteria; kingdom Pseudomonadati; phylum Bacteroidota; class Bacteroidia; order Bacteroidales; family Dysgonomonadaceae; genus Dysgonomonas; species Dysgonomonas sp. Marseille-Q5470. The sequence goes on from NZ_CATNVE010000001.1 coordinate 134,742, forward strand.
TAATGCAACTCTCGCTTTCAGAGCTAAGGCTGCGCCCTGTGTTACACGCCCCTTATCATCGGCTGCAAGCTCACTTTGTTTTGGCAGTTTAGTATAGATTGCTTCCAGTTCCGAAAGTATAAAATCCTCTACTTTGTCCTGAGAATCTCTATGAGCAAATAATTCAGGGGAATCCACATTTAAAGTTTTAGTAATGACAGGCACGTCAGCGAATCTCTTCATCAAACGCCAATAAGTATAGGCCCTGAAAAAACGGGCTTCGGCTACATAATGTTCTATTTCGGAAGGATTGCCCTCGTAGGCTTCACTTTTCTCTATAATTTTATTACAATTACGGATATCAGTAAACCTGTCATTCCAATTTCCATCCGAAGAATTTGCGATATATGTTCCATTACTTACATTATTTGCTCCTTCGCCGTAAGCAATATCACTTTCACTGTCGCTTGTATTAAAACTTTCCATCCTGTCATACAAGAGATTTGCCGCTTTTTTATAATCGGCCGGGGTTTTCCAAAACTGAGGATCACTTAGGTTTTCTTTCGGAAGCAAATCCATATCCTGGCAACTTGACATTGCCACTAAAATAGCAATGAGCGCGGAAATTGTTGATATATATTTTTTCATGATTATGTACTTTAGCAAAAATTAGAAAACGATATTAACACCTAACGAGTAATTACGGGCAAACGGATAACTCACAAAACTACCTCCATCTTCAGGGTCCCATCCGCCGGGTGCATTGTGTATTTCAAAGAGGTCTTCCCCGCTGAAGTATATCCTGACTTTCTCCAGTTTCGCTTTCAGTGTATACTTTTTAGGGATAGTATAGCCGACCTGCAAGTTCTTCAACCTGATATATCCTACATTATGCTTGGTGTTGGTAGAGATATAATAGTTATAATTTTTTCTGGTACCATCGTTTGATATAGCCGGGTACTTGGCATCGGTTCTTTCAAGCGTCCATGTTTTTCCATACCAGTATTCTGCCGACTGATACCATGGTGCATTAAACGGTTTACTGGCATCTCCTTCGAGGAACATCGTGCGCTTGCCTACTCCCTGAAAGAATGCACCTAAGTCGAAGCCTTTATATTCAGCATTGAGATTGAATCCGAAGTTGTACCGGGGATTAGTATTCCCTAAATAAACAAGGTCGCCATCGCCATCAGCATATTCAGTCAGATTACCATCGCCGTTCAGATCTTTATACTTGGCATCTCCTACTTGTATCCTTTTATCCTGTACGGTTCCGCTATTAGGGAAACGAGACTTGTATTCGGCAAGTTCCTGGTCATTTTGGATAATACCATCAAATACATATCCGAAATATGAATCCATTGGATAGCCTACAGGCGTCCTGTTATTTCCATATCCTATTATAGAGTTCCCGATTCTTTTGGCTATTTCATTCTGAGCATCACTTAAACTAGCTCTTACCGAATATTTGAAATCACTGATCTGGTCTCTCCATCCTAATATAATTTCCCAACCGTGGATTTTCAGTTCTCCACTGTTCGTAGAAGGAGCTGCGATCCCCAAAATGGAAGGATAAGTAATGGAAATCAACATATTCTCATTGGTTTTCCAGAAGTAGTCGAAAGACCCGTATAGTCTGTTATTCAGAAAACTGAAATCTGTACCGATGTTTACAGACCTGATAGTCTCCCATGTACGGGAAGTAGAAACCAGATTCGACTGATTCGCCATCTGACCTTTTGCCCCATTACCGAACGGATAATAATTTCTGCTGATATTAATTAGTTCGATAAAATCATAAGGGCCTATATTAGATTGATTTCCCATTTTTCCGTAGGAAGCCCTGAATTTGAGGTCGTCGAAAATATTTAGCGGCTTTATAAATGATTCTTCACCTATACGCCATGTTGCATTTACTCCCGGGAAATATCCCCAACGTTCACCCGGCGCAAATCGAGAACAACCATCGCCACGTAATGTAGCTTCGATAAAATACTTATTAGCGAATCCATAATTAAGCCTCGAGAAGAAAGAGTTAATGGTCCATGCGTTACCATCACTAGCTGCATCCTGATCTTCGGGGCTACCCATGCTGATAGGCATCTGTTCCTGCTGATCGAAATTGATACGCTTTGCCCAGAATTTGTCATAGTCGGCAGATTCATGAGACCCTCCGAACATTATACCTATATCATGTTTTTGAGCAAATGTCTTTTTGTACTCTCCATACAATGTAAAGTTTTTAGACAACGTTTTGGCATAATTACGCTCGGCACTATTAGGCTTTCTTGCCGTCCGATGATTTACATTTTCCCAATTGTAGCTGTAAAGCATCTTCTGGACGATATACTCATCTGCATCGCTCTTGCGAACTATAGCACGCCCTGTAAGGTTTAGCCCGTCTATAACCTGCCAACGCAATTGGTTGTTGAACGTAAAGTTTCCGGCTGTCCGACGAGACTCGCCCCCATCTTGCAATACTTGTGCCGGATTGTCAAATCCTTCGAAAGTATAGAAATTTCCTGCCGGATTGTATACAGGTGCCCAACTGCGAGTTTTGTATATCAATTCCCATATATTCTGTCCCTGACTAATACTGGAAGAGTAATCCCTATCACTAGCCTCGTAGGATATATTAAGGTCATAGTTCAGGTTTTTTACTATTTCTATATTAGATTTTGCACGCACAAAATAACGCTTATCCGAATCTATTCCGAATTTAGGTAGTCCCTCTTCTTTCTGGTAGCCCAAAGAAATGAGATATGTATATTTATCTCCCCCTCCGGAAAAGCTGACATTATAATTCTGAATATTGCCATTTCCTATAATATGTTCATTCCAATTTTGGTCTTTGTAGAATTTTGGATATGCATTGCCCCAGCGTCCCCAAGTCGTTCCGGCTGGAATAATTTTATCGCTGCCCTCAAGAATGAGTTGTAGTTCATCTTGGGTATATTCTATAGGAAAACTGCCGTCTGTGATTTCAAGAGCCATAGCAGCATGCTGATAAAGATTGGCAGGTTTTTTCAACAGTGCCGGTTTCTTTATCGAGTAATATGCATCGAGGGTTACCTTTAATTTTTGGTTCCTGTTCGCATTTTTTGTTGTAATCAGTACAACCCCGTCAGCAGCACGCGCCCCGTAGATAGCTGCTGTCCCGTCTTTGAGAACAGATATATTCTCGATATCGGCAGGGTTTATTGTACCCAAATCTCCTTCTGCGCCATCAATCAATACCAACGGAGCTCCTCCATTGACAGACGAGATATCACGTACACGCAAAACTGGACTACTTCCGGGGGCCCCACTTGTACGTATCACAGTAAGACCCGGAACCTCGCCTTGGAGTGCTGAGGCTGCATTTTGGATAGGACGGGACTGGAATACTTTCGAATCGGCTGTAGCGACAGCTCCTCCCAGATTGGCTCTTTTTACAGTTCCGTAACCTATCACAACAACCTCATCCATTTCGCGGATTTCTTCTTTCAGTGATATATTTATAGACCTTCTATTACCCACAGGCTCTTCATATTTCAAAAAACCTATCATCGAATAGATCAGAACAGCATTTCTGTCGGGAACATTTATGGTATACTTGCCATCTGTGTCGGTAATTGTACCGAATGTAGTATTTTTCACGACAACACTTACCCCGGGTAATACTTCTCCGTTTGCATCTGTAACTATACCCGTTATATCTATTTGCTGCTGATGTGCTTCGCGGGTCTTATTTTCACCCTTATTTTTTTCAGTAAGGATGATATCTTTATCAATTACTTTGTACTCTACATTGTAATTTGAAAACAATTCGTCCAGAATAGAAAACACGGCTTTCTTCTTCACTTTTACAGATACCGTACGATCTACATCGACCAGTTTATTATTGTAGTAAAATCGAAATTCCGATTGTTTTTCGATTTCGTCCAAAACATCAACGACTTTCTTGTTTTGAATGTCAAGGGATAATGTTACTTGTTGAGCATACGAATGGGCTGCAAAAGAGACATTAATTGACAGAATAAGTAATGTCAACGATAATTTCATAGTAAGAGGAATTTTGTGTAACTCGAGGAAACGGTTACAATATCTCCAAGGTTGTTGGAGATGATGGATTTTTCTCATATTTTTGTTATGCTTTAAGTAAAAAAATAAATTGTTTTTCAGATTTGTTTTTTAGCACGGAAATATGCTGGTAACATGTTTCCGTGTTTTTTTATTAGATTCCTTCTGGTTATTTTTTCATAGGCTGTTAAATTTTAAGGTTAGTTGATTTTGAAAGATATCCGAGTTATTTTCTTTCCGTTCTATCGTCTCAATACCACGACAGATTTAGTACCTTTTTCATCTTTCTCATAAGTTATATTATAATCTATTTGTGATGATATCTTCATATAATCCAACACCTGATACAAAGGTCTGTCTTCGAAGGTTCCGGTAAATGTATAAGTATCTATGATTTTATTTCTCACATCGAACTCCACTTTATAGAAACGGGACAATCGCGCCAGTACCTCCGGCATAGGTGTTTTCTTGAATACCAAACGGCTATACATCCAGTCTGTCTCTCTATCCGGATTAGCACTTACTACCTCCAATTCGTTATTCTGTAGGGAGTAGATTGCTTTTTGCGAAGGCAACAAAACCGTCTTCGTGTTCTTCCCCTGAATATCGACCTGAACACTTCCGGATATAAGTGTTGTCTGAATAACATTGTCGTCTTTATAGGCCTGCATATTGAACTCTGTTCCGAGTACCTTAACTTTATACTTCTTATCCAAAGCACTCACAACAAAAGGTTTCTCTTTATTATGAGTCACTTTAAAATATGCTTCACCTGAGAGAGTAACATTTCGTTCACCGTCGGTATAATGGGACGGATATGTGATGCTGCTTCCCGAATTAAGACAAACTTCGGTTCCATCGGGTAACACCAGACGAGTACGGAAGTTATCATTCGATTCTACTGTAATCATAGATGGAAGGAAGCTCTCGCGCAAGCCTAGATATTGAAAGAAGAAAGAACCTATACCTAGAATACCGATAATCAAAGATGCTGCTACGCCAACCCGCTGGAGGAATAAACGCCTTCCTTTTTTCTTGATTTTATTATTTACGATTCGAAATGCGGCTTCAGTATCACGATTCTTAATCCGCTGTTGTGTTCTTTGAGCATAATACATGCGTGCCAGCTGAATAAGGAGCTCTTCATTTGCAGAGTCTTTCCCACTCCATTCTTTGACCAATAAACTCTCCTCTTGCGTTACTTCTCCGGTAATATATCTAAGGAGCAATGACTCATCTGGTATCTCAATATATGATTTTTCGTTTAATTCCATTTTTTTATAAGCCTATTCACTACATGTTTCTATATATACGACACATATATTGTGCACCACCCTAAACTACAAATCAAATTTTTTATTAATTTTAATGGCCCTACTTTTCTTGAAAGTTTTATATACTTATTATTGATGAAAAAATTACCTTTGCCCGCACCTTAAATATTATGGATGAACAATTGCTTCTAAACGGAATTTTAGAAGGGGATACTAGGGCTTATAAAGAAATGTTTGTTAAGTTCTATTCACCTCTTTGTGAATATGTTTCACAATTTATTTCTGACGTTGAGGCTGAAGAATTAGTTCAAGATCTCATGTTGCATATATGGGAGAAAAGGAAATATCTGACTGTTGAAACGTCTCTGAAATCGTATCTGTTCGTTGCTGCCAAAAATCGCACTTTTAATGCAATCAGGAATGAACAATATAGAAAAAGAGTACATGCAATATTATATGAAAAATTAAAAGAGCAATTCGAAGACCCCGATTATTACATGGTAGAAGAACTGGCAATCAGAATACAGTCCGCTATTAAAGAATTGCCTGAAAAATACAAAGAAGTTTTTGAAATGAGCAGGTTTGGAGAAAATACGAATGCAGAGATCGCTACAAACCTCGGAATATCTATAAAAACGGTGGAATATCGTATAACAAAATCTTTAAAAATACTTCGTGTTAAGCTGAAGGATTATATGCTTCTGTAAACCGATTTACGATAGACAATGTGCTATAGAAGTCGAGATAGGTATATAAAGAACTATTACTATAGCGTCTGCTATTTACGGACAATAAGAACATTACAAATTATCGTCAATACGCGCTTGGGAATAGATACATTTTTCAATAGAGTACTCGCATACTTACAATGTACTATTAAGTTAGCGACAAGACTATCTGCTTAATATATCTTGAGCCATCAATTGCAAATTGTATTCAAAATTGTATCTTAGTTCATTGAAATACATCAACTATTGTGGAAGTATCCCGCTCATGTCCGTTGTGATTTGCTTTCAAAATTGTATCTTAGTTCATTGAAATACATCTTTTGACGAATTTTTGTCAAAGAAATTTAAGTTGTGATTTGCTTTCAAAATTGTATCTTAGTTCATTGAAATACATCTTTTCCAGATGAGTCTGATATTCCGAACTGGTTGTGATTTGCTTTCAAATCACAATAAGGATTATTCCGTTGTGAAAACATCAAGAGCGGCACTTCGGTGTCGCTTTTTTTATTATATAAGAGAGAATGATTGCTGTGCGTTTGATATGCTATAATAAATACCCCTCAATCTCTATTTATAAGTACACACTATAACACTCCTCAGCAACTTGACTGAGCTTTAAGAAATTAAATCAGAATCTTTTCCCCAGAAACATTGTCCAGACTTTGAATCACAACAGCTTAGTTAGAGAACGTTAATTCGTATACTAAGAAAGTTTCTATTCTAACTTTTTCTCTTTTTTACACTAAATCTGTGTATTTTTGCATCCACAACAACAAAGATATGATAAGTAAGCAACACAAAGATATTGCCCAATGGTCTATGGAACTAGCTCTGGCTAATGGATGCCAAGGAGCTCGGGTTTCAGTAATCACGGCAAACAACAATTCTTTCGAATACAGAAACACTCAATTAGATAAACTTCACCAAAGCAGTGAAAACAAACTCTATATAGAATTATTTATAGATGGCAGATACGGCTCATTTTCCACCAATCGGATAGAAAAAGTAGGATTAGAGTCTTTTATAAAAGAAGGCATCACGTCTACTAAATATTTATCGGAAGACCCTTTTCGCCAACTGCCCGACACGCAAAGATATTTCAGAGGAGACGAAACGGATTTAGACCTCTGTGATGAAAGCTTTGAGTCCATTCCAACAAATGAGAAGTTAAATCTTATAAAGCAGTCTGTAGAGGAAATACATGGCAGCGACAATCGTATAATCTCTGTCACCTCGGCATACGATGATGGCGTAGGAGCAGAATATATGATTTCCAGCAATGGATTTGAAGCCGAATGTGTAGACTCAGCGTTTAACCTGATGGTAGAAGTATCACTGAAAACGGATGGTGACGCTCGTGCCGAATCCTTCTGGTACGACAGTGCTGTATATTGGGAAGATCTGAAAAAAAGTGGGATAGCAAAAATTGCATTCAACAGAGCATTACGCAAGATCGGACAACAAAAGATAAAATCGGGCAAGTATGACATGTTGTTAGACAATACCACTTCGTCGCGTATATTATCTCCACTTATCAGCGCAATGTACGGGACAGCACTTCAACAGAAAAATTCTTTCCTATTAAACCAAATGGGAGAAAAGATAACGGCTGACATCTTTACACTTTACGATACACCACACCTAAAACGTTCCTTTGGAGCGCGATGGTTTGATGGTGAAGGCGTAGAGACAAAAGATAGAACAATTGTAGAGAAAGGTATTCTGCAAAATTATTTCATAGACACATACAATTCTCTGAAAATAGGAGTAGCCCCTACCATATCTTCCCCTTCTATTCTTCAAATGTCTTTGGGAGAAAGAGGTTTCGATACCATTTTATCATCTGTCCAAAAAGGAATATGGGTTACCAACTTCAACGGAGGCAACAGCAACCCTACTACCGGAGATTTTTCGTTTGGTATAGAGGGCTTCTTGATCGAAAACGGAAAGATTTCAACTCCATTGGGAGAAATGAACATAACCGGAAATATGCTGTCTCTTTGGGATAGTCTTACAGAAGCAGGAAACGATCCCCGTGAGACTTCCTCTTGGCGCATTCCATCGCTTTTATTCAACAATGTAAACTTTAGCGGATTATAAATATGAAACCGTTCCACATCTTATTTCTACTTTTACTACTTCCTCTATATATATTTTCTCAAGCTCCTGCTACCGAAATACGTGCCGTTTGGCTAACAACAAACTGGGGTCTCGATTGGCCTGCCCAGCATACCAGCGTCAAGGCTCAGAAAGAACAATTAAAAAAAATTCTGGATAAATTACGGGAAGCGAATTTCAACACAGTCCTCTTTCAGGCAAGAGCTCAAGGATATGTTTTTTATCGATCTAAGATAGAACCTCTTAGTTCATATTTCAATCATGATGACAATTTCGACCCTTTAGCCTTCGCTATAGAAGAATGTCACAAAAGAGGGATGGAATGCCATGCATGGGTTATAGCCTATCCTATGGATAAAGCCACAGTGCGATATACAGGCAAAGGAAGGCGAAGAAAAGCCACAGTAGTACAAAACAAACCTTCATATTACAAGGCTATAGGAGAAAGATGGTATCTCGATCCCGGAATGCCCGAAACACGCAATCTGATCGTATCTATAGTGAAGGAGATTGTTCAGAATTATGATGTAGATGGCATTCATTTCGATTATATCCGCTATCCGAGTAACTCCCGCAAATTTCCCGATGACGATACCTACCGAAAATATGGAAACGGGATGAATCTATATGATTGGCGTAGGGAAAATATCAACAAGCTGATCAGTGAAGCATACGATACGGTAAAGGCTTTAAAAAAATGGGTACAAGTGAGTAGTTCCCCTTTAGGAAGATACAAAGTTCTGCCAGAGATATCACCCAACGATGGATGGACAGCTTATGAAACAGTGTTTCAGGATGCAGGACATTGGCTGAAAAGTGGAAAACACGACCTACTTTTCCCAATGATGTATTACCGTGATCATTATTTTTATCCGTTCCTTAACGACTGGATTGCAAATAGTAACGGAAGGCTTATTGCTCCGGGACTGGGTGTTTATCAGATGGATGAATTAAAGTGGCCGCTACAAGATATTACGAACCAGATGCAATACATTCGGGATAAAAAGATCCCCGGAGCAGCATATTTCAGAACAGCGAATGTTCTCAGCAATCTAAAAGGAGTTTTAGACTCTATACACACCTACTACCCTACTCCGGCGAAGCTACCGCCACTGACATGGCTAAACAACATTGCGCCGAATTCCCCAACTGATTTGCAAGTCTTTAAAGACAAAGACAACAAGCTAAACATTAAATGGAATCCACCAACAGCAGATGGAGATTACACATATACCGTGTATGTATCAGACAAAGAACCCGTAGACACCAACAATGCAGGCAATATATTATCAACAGGTCTACGAACAAATAGCTATGCTTTTACAATCAAAGAGGGCGATTTTGGGTATTATTATACCGTAACAGCTTCAGACAGATACCATAATGAGAGTACGGTTACCTTTCCTGCATTTTTCTCTCATTCAGCAAATGAGCAATAGGCAGGCATCAGGTGAGTTTTGATTTCAGTCATAATTTATAAGAAAATCATAAAAAAAAATCAGCAGTTTTATCGTAAACTGCTGATTTATATATTTTCAATACAATAATACTATCCCTTATTACGCTATGGAAGTCGGTGGCACTATGGCATCCTTTAATTGATTGATTGTCTTATGAAGAATCGGATGCATATATTCCCCTGCAATCTCAGCTAAAGGAAATAAAACAAAAGACCTTTCGTGAATATGAGGGTGCGGTAATTTCAAATCAGCAGAATCCAGAATTACATCTTCGTATAACAAGACATCAATATCTATAATTCGATCGGTGTATCTTTCACCCTGAGACTTAACATCTCTCCCCATCTCTTTTTCGATCCATTGAGCAGCCTGCAATACTTCAATAGGAGTAAGTTTAGTCTCCACTCTGCATGCAGCATTCAAGAACTGATTAGCAGACTCAAAGCCGACAGGCTCGGTAATATAAAAAGCGGAAGTGGCGATCACCTCGCCAATCCGCTCTTCTATATAATCTATTGCATTATCCAGATTTTCTCCTCGGTCTCCCAAGTTGGAGCCAAGTCCCAGATAAACATTATGCTTTTTTTCTTTTTCGAGTATCATCAAATGATAAGCATTGCGTCTCCGTAAGTTCCGAATTTATATTTCTCCTTTACAGCGATTTCATATATATCCATTATACGATCATACCCGCCAAATGCTGCAGTCATCATCAATAATGTAGACTGAGGCAAATGAAAATTAGTAACCATAGAGTCGGCTATACCAAAATCATACGGAGGGAAAATAAACTTATTTGTCCACCCTTCATTTGTTTTCAGGTAACCATCTGTACTCACTATTGTTTCTACAGCTCTCATCACCGAAGTTCCAACAGCACATACTCTACGACCTTCATCTTTTGCTTTGTTGACGATATCTGTCGCTTCCTGAGTAATAAGCAATTGCTCCGAGTCCATTTTATGCTTTGTAAGATCTTCTACGTCAATATCTCTATAATTACCCAAGCCCGAGTGCAAAGTTATATATGCAAAATGAACACCTTTAATTTCTAAGCGTTTCATTAACTCACGGCTAAAGTGAAGTCCGGCAGCAGGAGCTACGACAGCACCTTCGTTTTTAGCGAATATAGTCTGATAGCGATCCTTATCTTCGGGTTCTTCACCTCTGTTCAGGTATTTAGGGATTGGAGTTTCACCAAGAGCATAAAGTGCTTTTCTGAACTCTTCGGATGGACCATCATACAAAAAACGAAGCGTACGTCCACGCGAAGTTGTATTATCTATAACTTCGGCAACCATTGAGTCATCGTCACCAAAATACAATTTATTTCCTATACGTATTTTACGAGCAGGATCAACAAGTACATCCCACAGATGGAATTCCTCGTTTAACTCACGCAGCAAGAATACCTCTATTGTAGCTCCGGTCTTTTCCTTATTTCCATATAAACGGGCAGGAAAGACTTTCGTATCGTTGAAAACAAAAACATCTTTATCGTCGAAATAGTCAATAATATCCTTAAAACTTTTGTGTTCAATATCCCCGGTTTTACGGTTGACAACCAACAAGCGTGACTCATCCCTGTTCTTTGACGGATGAGTGGCGATCAATTCCTCTGGAAGATCAAATCTGAATTGAGAAAGTTTCATGTTTCTTTATCTAAATTTATTATTTATCAATAATTAGTGCGTCCACAAATTCTTCTATCTGGCTTCCCTCAATACACTGATCAAGAGTAACCTCTCCTATTCGTGTTCGCTCCAGTGCGGTAAGATGTGCACCTGAGCCTAACGCAACTCCAATATCTCGAGCCAAAGCTCTGATATATGTACCCTTACTACATACCACTCTAACTCTTATTTCGGGAAAGGAGTAGTCGAGAAGCTCGATTTCGTCTATAACCAACAACTTTGGTTTCAACTCTACATCCTGTCCTTCTCTCGCAAATTCGTATGCCCTTTTTCCATCCACCTTACAGGCAGAATATGTTGGCGGCACTTGCTCTATTTCTCCAATAAAATCTTTAAGTTTAACCTCAACCAGCTCCTGCGTTATATGTTCTACGGGGAAGACGCCATCTACTGCTGTTTCCAAATCAAATGAAGGAGTTGTTTCTCCAAGCTTGATCGTTGCAATATATTCTTTAGTCTGATATTGAAACGATTCTATCAACTTTGTCTTTTTCCCTGTACAAACGATCATAACACCCGTAGCCAATGGGTCTAGAGTGCCGGCATGACCGACTTTTAATTTCTTAATACCCAGCTTGCGGCATAATTTGTTTCTTAATTTGCGCACAAGGGTGAATGATGTCCAATTTAGTGGCTTATTTATATATAAGACCGCTCCTGATATAAAATCCATTATACTGTTAATTCGTGTCCTGCCAGCATAAGGATAAGAATAATTCCTCCAACTACAATTCTATACCAGCCAAAAAATTTAAATCCATACTTGGTTACAAATCCTATAAAGAATTTAATAGCCAACAGCGCTACGATAAACGCTACTACATTTCCTATTATAAGCACAGTCATATTATCCAGTAATATGCTGAAATCAAAATCAAATGCTCCTCCATTGGGTGCTTTTATCAGCTTATACACTTTCCATCCGGTAGCAGCAGCCATTGTAGGAACTGCAAGGAAGAAGGAAAATTCTGCTGCATTTTTTCTACTCAAGCCCTGACTCATCCCCCCTACGATAGTAGCCATAGAACGAGACACTCCGGGAATCATAGCTATACACTGAAAAAAACCAATTATAAACGCATTCTTATATGTTATTTCTTGAGAGTCTTCTTTCGGCTTATTAAACCATTTGTCTACAAACAGCATCAGAATACCGCCAAGCACCAACATGATAGCTACAACTGTTACACTTTCGAGCAATTCATCTATTTTATCACTAAAGATCAATCCTAAAAAAGCAGCCGGAACAAAACCAATCAGCAACTTCCAATAGAACTCTAATTTATAAAACAAATAGCTGAATATGTTCTTAAAATCCGCTCTTAGTCTATCATTTTTAAAGCGAAAAAAGCGGTTCCAGTATAAAACAATCACAGACAAAATCGCACCAAATTGTATAATAACAGTGAAAGCCTTTACAAACTCGCTACTTTCGATCCCTAAAAGACTTTGAGCAATAATCATATGCCCGGTTGACGATACTGGAAGAAACTCGGTAAGCCCTTCTACAATAGCAATTATAATTGCCTCAAAAATACTCATCGTTATTTATTAGTTTTGTAATTAATCAGTTGTGCTCTTTGTTCTCTTCAGCTAAACTCTTACGACGAGGATACAGTATTCCGACAATCATCAGCAAGAACCCTGCAAGACACACCATTGGAGCCACAACGATTCTCTTGGCACTAAAGATGTCCGGTTCAAATCCGCCTTCGATGCTGGAAGATGGCCCTGTCATCAGGATAAACCCAATTATAATAATTACAACCGACACAGCACAAATGATGTAATTTAGCTTGCCAAAAGCAAAATCTTTCTTATCCATATGTTTTAAACGTGATAAAGTTTATTTGTAGTCATTCTTAAATACCTATTCACCGAAAATGCTGTGGCAAATGCTGCTATAAGTATGCCAAAGATAAGGACAAGCCCATATACAATCAACAATTCGTACATTTTCACAATAGACAGCATATCAGGAATTATGCTTGTAATATAATATATTACTCCCGTAATAGCTAAATTCGCCAAGATAGCAGCAACAACACCACTAATTACCATACGCCACATAAAAGGCCATCTGATAAAAGAGTTTGTTGCACCCACCAATCGCATTGTATTTATCAAAAATCTCTTTGAATATATATTCAGCTGAATAATGCTTCGTATCAGCGTAAAGGATATGAGCACAAGTATCACAGCCAGTATAGCCAATATAGTTCCAATTAAAGAGAGTTTAGAGTTTGCATTTATAATATCACTTTCATTATAAACGATATTATTTACTATCTGAGCTCCTTTCAGATTTTGAACCTTAAGACTTGCTTCTACTTTTTTTATGCTGTCTGGATTTACATAGTCAGACTTAATAAACACATCGAAATAGGCATGAGCAGGATTATATCCTAACACCTCTTCCGGATCACGACCAAGATCTTCTACCAGTTGTTTTTTCGCCTCATCTTTGCTGATATACACGACAGACTTAACATACGGATTTGCATTCAAGTTTTTCTGTATCTTCGTGATAGAAGCATCATCTACATTTCCGGCAAGCTCTATCGAGATGCCCATATTCTCTTTCAGATACGAACCTATGCCTTTAGCGGTAAATCCTACCAAAAAAGTCAAACCCAAAAGAAAAAGAACAAGAGTTATACTAATCGTAGTAATGACCCCTGTAGTAAATAGTGATATCGTTTTATACTGATGCTTATCAGACATATTGTACAAAGACAAATAAGTAGTATTTAGTGAATGAGTACAAAACACCCAAATTCGCTGCAAAGAAACAAAATAAATACATCTTATAGTAGTATTTTTATCTTTTTTAATAAATACTTCTTTGCAATTAAAGAATAAACACCATTAAACTCCATTTGTTTTGGTTTATTGCTTAATTTAAGACTTTGAAACACTTCCATCAGACTAAGACTATTCTCAACTCTCATAGTCGTTACCTATAACATAATAAAATCACAAGATTCGCCCAACCAATGACTATACAGGTTCGACATATAAGTATAGCAATTTTATTTTTTAGATATGGTTAGATTCACATTCAGGGGAAGAAAAATATTTTTTGTTAAAAATAGCCTTATATTTGTGTTTATCATTTATAAAAAAGCTCGTATAACTTAAAAAAATATCATGCAAACAGAATTAACCAAATCAAAATTAAGTCCAACAAACTTCGCCGGGAAAGTAGATGGTAAAGATGTAAAAATGTACGTATTATCCAACAAGAATGGATTGGAAGCAACCGTCATTAATTACGGAGCAAAAATAGTTTCCTTATCCGTACCTGATAAAAACGGACAACTCATCGATGTCGTTCTCGGACATAATAATCTAAACGAATATCTCAATTCTGAAGAGCCATACTTTGGAGCTGTATGCGGACGAACAGGAAACCGCATTGCCAAAGGAAAATTTACGCTCGATGGCACAACCTACGAATTGGCAATAAACAATGGGCCAAATAACCTACATGGTGGGCTTAAAGGTTTTAATGCTGTGGTATGGGATGCAAAACAAACGGATCATCAAACTCTGGAGCTGACATATCTATCCAAAGACGGAGAAGAGGGATTTCCTGGTAATCTGAATGTAAAAATGATCTATAAATTGACCGATGACAATTCGTTTGATATAGACTACGAGGCCACAACAGACAAGGCAACAATTTTGAATCTTACAAATCATTCATATTTCAATCTTTCGGGCGAAGGAGACCCTACTATAAACGATCACATTCTGGTCATGCATGCCTCTAGCTATCTCCCAACGGACGATACTGCTATCCCTTACGGAAAAGCTGAACCTGTAAAAGGAACTCCGTTCGACTTCACTACTCCTCATACTATCGGAGAACGAATTGAGGACGACTTCGAACAGTTACATTTCGGGAAAGGCTACGACCATACAATGGTATTAGATAAAAAAGAGGATGAATTGGCCTTAGCAGTAGAATGTTTTTCTCCGAAATCAGGAATTCAAATGAATATTTCGACTACCGAACCGGGTGTTCAGATATATACAGGTAATTGGATGACAGGTAATTTTGAAGGAAAACACGGACACCGCTATCCGATGCGTGCAGCTGTATGTTTCGAAACTCAACATTTCCCGGATAGTATCAACAAACCAGAGTATCCGAGTGTAATACTCAGACCCGGAGAAACGTTCAAAAGCAAAACTGTACATCGATTTACAATAAAGAAATAAGATAACCTTTGTCATTCAAGAAGGAGCGAAGAATACATCAATAAAAGATAGCCTTTTCGCTCCATTCTTATTCATAAATTAAATAAGATATTATTTGGTGGAACACAAACATATAATTCCTTAATTCTGCAACATGAAAACCAAAGCCCCAATCAAAAAAGTAAACATTGTTATCGATTGTGCCGATGCTGGAGTTATGTCCAAGTTTTATAGCAAAATCTTAAACTGGGAGTGCACGCATCCTCATGCAAATGGTTGGGCAGCTATAACATCTCCCTCCGGTATGGTGATAGCTTTTCAGGAAGTAGAAAACTATACTACTCCTGTCTGGCCTTGGCAAGAAGGAAAACAAGGGCAAATGCTACATTTAGATTTTTATGTGGACAATCTGGAAGAAGCTGTACAATTTGCGATAGAATCTGGAGCAAAACTTGCTAACGAACAATACTACAAAACTTCAAGAACAATGATCGACCCGGAAGGGCATCTCTTCTGTCTCGATACTAATGAAAACGAATAAGGAAGATGTAGTAATTATTTCCTTAACCTTACAAAGTCAACAGAGTGCCCTTCTCCCTTGTGAAGTATGAGGTTGGCTCTTTCCTTTGTCGGCAAAATGTTTTTTCTCAGATTTTTGCGGTTAATCTCTCTCCAAATCGTTTTCGCCGTTTTCATCGCTTCCTTCTCAGATAGCTCCGAAAAGCTCTTGAAATAAGACCGAGGGTTGGTAAATGCCCCTTGTCTGAATTTCATAAAACGAGAAATATACCAATCTTCGAGCAACTGCTCTTCGGCATCAACATAAATAGAAAAGTCGACAAAGTCGGATACAAATATCCTTGGCTTTTCGCTGGGGTAATCCATTCCGCTTTGCAATACGTTAAGTCCCTCCAGAATCAAGATGTCGGGTTGCTCAACGATATCATATTCGTTAGGGATAATATCGTATACCAAGTGAGAGTATCTCGGCACTTCTACCCGATCTTTACCTGATTTTATATCTGTTACAAATTGAAGAAGACGCTTTATATCGTATGATTGGGGAAATCCTTTTTTCAGCATTATTCCTTTTTCTTCGAGAGTAGCATTCGGATAAAGGAATCCGTCTGTAGTTACCAATGACACTCTTGTATTTTCTTTCCATCGGCTAAGCAATGCTTGCAAGACACGCGCAGTAGTACTTTTCCCAACCGACACACTACCTGCAATACCTATTATAAAAGGAATCTTCTGTACTCCTTGATTGAGAAATCGCATTAATACGGACTGACGACTCACACGTGCATGTACATAATAGCTTAACAGACGCGATAGAGGCAGATAAATATCCTCCACCTCATCTATCGACAATTCGTAGTCAATTCCTTGTAGAGTTAGCAATTCCTCATAGGTGAGAGTCATCGGTTCGGAGTCGCGTAACGCAGCCCACTGTTCGCGAGTGAAAATCATATAAGGGCTAATAGGAAGAGTTGCCATTTGTTTACTTTTGATAACTGGTACAAAGGTATGCAAAAGTTGTAAGCCGAATGTTATATGTCGTACATTTTAAGTTTTTCTCTTATAAGCAGAATAGTGCGATACATGAGCATTACATCATGCTTTAGCAGAAATTTGAAGAATATATGCCGAATATAAAAAACATCCCGCTCTCGTCGTGGCATAGAGTTTGTTTTCTAATTATTTATTTATTTATCAAATTGTCACTTACACGTTTTTTTAATACATTTGCACCTCTAAAAACATAGAAACAACTAAATATTAATCTTATGATTACTGCAGACCAACTCAAAGAAGTGTTGGAGCGCGAGGACGCGCTGAGGAGGTATCTTTGACGTCGATGCGAAAAAAATACAACTAGAAGAAGAAGAACTAAGAACTCAAGCTCCGGGATTTTGGGATAATGCAAAAACAGCAGAAGCTCAAATGAAAATTATACGTGGGCTGAAAGGCTGGATAGAAGGCTATAATGAAGTAAAGGCCTCAACAGATGAGTTACAGCTTGCATTCGATTTTCAGAAAGAAGGTATTACTACCGAAGAAGAGGTGGACGAAGCATATAAAAATGCTCTAAGCCTTATAGAGAATCTCGAATTGAAAAATATGCTTCGCCGTGAGGAAGACAAACTAGGAGCTGTATTAAAAATAAACAGTGGTGCAGGAGGTACCGAAGGACAAGATTGGGCTTCGATGCTATTCCGCATGTATCAACGTTGGTGTGAAGACAAGAAGTATAAAACGACTATAACCAACTGGCAAGACGGCGATGAGGCCGGTATAAAAACAGCAACCTTGCAGGTAGAAGGCGAATATGCATACGGATATCTCAAGTCCGAAAATGGAGTTCACCGTTTGGTACGAGTATCTCCATTCAATGCACAAGGAAAACGTATGACTTCGTTCGCTTCTGTCTTTGTGGTTCCTTTGGTCGACGACACTATAGATATTGACATCAATCTGTCTGACATTACATGGGACACATTCCGTTCGAGTGGAGCAGGAGGACAGAACGTAAATAAAGTGGAGACAGGTGTGCGTCTACACTATAAATACAAAGATCCTGAAACCGGCGAAGAAAAAGAAATCGTTATCGAAAACACAGAAAGCCGCTCTCAGTTTGGAAACAAAGACAATGCGATACGCTTACTGAAATCTCAATTGTATGAATTAGAATTGGAAAGACGTAGCCGCGAACAGTCGAAAGTAGAGGCAGGCAAGAAGAAAATAGAATGGGGTTCTCAGATACGAAGCTATGTGTTTGATGACCGCCGAGTAAAAGATCACCGGACAAATTACCAGACATCAAATGTAAATGCCGTGATGGATGGGGATCTGGATGATTTTATCAAAGAATATTTAATGGAATTCGGCGAAGAAGCCTGATTCTGTTCATTATAAATCTTATAGTTATGACAAGAAAGACATATTTAAAATGTGTCTTTCTCTGTATTGCTGTACTATCAGCATTGCAGGGAAATGCACAAAAGAAAGTATTAGATCATACGGTCTACGATTCGTGGAAAAGTATATCCAATATTAGTATTACAAATGACGGTATTTATACGGCGACCGTAGTCAAAGAACAAGAAGGAGATGATTATCTTCTGATTAGTAATCTCAAGACAAAGCAGGAATTGAAAATTCCACGTGCATATACCTACTCAATAGTGCCGGATCAGAAACACATAATAGCGCAGATCAAAGCACCTTATGCAGTAACACGCCAAGCCAAAATAAAGAAAACGGCCGATGAAAAGATGCCAAAAGATTCTTTAGCCCTAATTTCGCTGGACAAACTTATAGTTTCTAAAATTCCGAATGTAAAGAGCTTCAAAATAGGAAAAGATTTTTCCGATTACATTGCTTATACAATAGACGACACATTAAAATCTAAAGATAAAAAAGAGTCTAAAGCCCTCACGCTTGTACTCCGCAATCTTTATACATCGAAAGAAGATACCATAAAAAACACGACAGAATATATTTTTAGCCGCAATGGTAAAAGCTTTGCGACAATATTGAAGCCTTCAGCAAAAGATACGGTTAATAAACCGGGTGTCCTTTTTGTAGACCTGAATAATTTACGCAAGGATACGGTTTCTATAAATAAAACAATTTATAAGAATCTTACCTTATCCGAATCGGGAAACAAGCTTGCTTATTTAGCAACATCAGATAGCCTGAAAAAGGAAATTAAAGATTATAGTCTTTTTTATTTTGATCCGGCTTTAGACTCTGCAAAAATAGTTGCAGATAAGAACACCGCGGGAGTCCCCGAAAAATGGACTGTAAGTGATAATTATACTCCACTGTTCAGTAAGAATGAGAAAAGATTGCTGCTAGGAATAGCTCCTATCGTCTTACCAAAAGACACGACTATTCCCGATTTCGAAAAAGCAAAGCTTGACATCTGGCACTGGCAAGAACCACTTATCCAACCTCAGCAGCTTGTACAGTTGGAAAAGAAACAGAAGCAAACATTTCTGTCTTACATTGACCTGGAATCTAATACATTCTATCAATTAGCAACAGAAGAGATACCCGATATTAGTATCTCTGACGAAAATAACGGGCAATACGCCATCGGAACTTCAGACCTGAAATATCAACTAAAGACTCAATGGGACTATCGAGCAAATCAGGAAAATGATATCTGGATTTTCGATTTAAACAATCATACAAAAAAGCAGATCAAGACAGGATTACAAGCTAGGCTTATGCTTTCACCTCTGGGCAATGTTCTGGCTTGGTATGATATAAATACCCTTCAGTACTATGCCTATTCGATAAGAGATGAGAAGGAAGTTTGTTTGACAGATCAATTGAATGTGAATTTCTGGGATGAGAAAAACGACATCCCTACAGCTCCTTCTCCATACGGATATGCAGCATGGATGGAGAATGACGCCGCTTTACTTGTTTACGACATGTATGATATCTGGAAATTAGACCCGACAGGAATAAAAACTCCTGAGAATATTACGAAAGGTTTAGGCAGAGAAAGAAAAGTGACATTGCGATATATCAAAACCGATCCCGAAAGCAGGTTTATAAAACCAAACGAAAAACTATTTCTCTCGGCATTTGATAATACAACAAAAGAAAATGGCTTTTATGAATTGGCTAAAAACAATATTAAGCCTCTCACTATTGCAAAATACTCTTATAGCACACCTGTAAAGGCAAAAGATAAAGAAGTATTTGCTTATACGAAAAGTAACTTTAACACCTCACCCGATTTATATTTTACAAGCAATTTATGGAAAACTGAAAGTAAGCTTTCCGATATAAATCCACAAATGAGAGAATACAACTGGGGAACTGCCGAATTGATGTCATGGACTACATTTGATGGGAAACCAACACAGGGAATAGTATACAAGCCTGAGGATTTCGACCCGAACAAGAAATATCCGGTGATGATTTACTTCTACGAAAAGCATTCGGACGAACTGTATCAGTACTTCCCCCCTGCTCCAAGTCGCTCTATTATCAATATACCGTTTTATTGTAGCAGAGGTTATATTGTTTTCACGCCCGACATACAGTACACAACAGGACACCCCGGTGAAAGTGCTTACAATTCGATTGTGTCAGGTGCTGAAGAATTAGCAAAAAACACATGGGTAGACAAAGCCAATATGGCTATACAAGGGCAAAGTTGGGGAGGATATCAAACCGCTTATCTTATCACACGCACAAATATGTTTAAAGCTGCCGGCGCAGGGGCTCCCGTATCCAATATGTTTAGTGCATACGGAGGTATACGTTGGGGCAGTGGAATGAGCAGACAATTTCAATATGAACAAACACAGTCTCGAATAGGTGCTACGATGTGGGAAGCTCCCGAACTTTATAAAGAGAATTCGCCGATATTCTTTGCGGATAAGGTTCAGACACCACTCCTGATTATGCACAATGACAACGATGATGCTGTGCCTTGGTATCAGGGAATAGAGTATTTTATGGCTTTACGGCGTTTGGGGAAACCTGTATGGATGTTACAGTACAACAACGAAGCCCACAATTTGAAAGAACGCAAAAATTCGAAGGATTTAAGTATACGCCTACAACAGTTCTTTGATCATTATCTCAAAGGAGACCCAATGCCTGTATGGATGAAAACGGGTGTTCCGGCTACAGAGAAAGGAAGGACGTATGGATTTGATTTAGAATAAGAGATACTAATATATAAAAAAATAGGCTGAATGATTTCCAGCCTATTTTTTTATATTACATCCACTCCTTGCTCTTTCAGCAAGTTGAGGCCAATATCTTTAAGTTTAAATTTCTGTATTTTTCCACTTCCTGTTAGAGGGAAAGAGTTTACAAAAAAGATATATTTCGGAATTTTGTGGCGAGCTATTTTTCCTCGACAAAAGGCTTTTACATCTTCAGGCAGGAGATCTGCCCCCTCTTGCAATATAATAAAAGCACCTACTTCTTCTCCATATTTTTCGGAAGGTATTCCGGCTACTTGAATATCCTTTATGCCTTGCATGTGATAAAGATATTCTTCTATTTCACGGGGATAAATATTCTCGCCGCCCCGTATTATCATATCTTTAATACGTCCCGTAATGCGATAATATCCATTCTTATCTTTTACACCCAAATCGCCCGAATGCAACCAACCATCTTTGTCTATTACTTCGTTTGTTGCCTCAGGATTCTTATAATAACCTTTCATCACAAGATAGCCTCGACAGCAGACCTCACCCTGCTCTTCTATAGCACACTCTTCACCTGTATCAGGATTTACAATCTTCACTTCTGTATATGGGTACTCCCTACCAACAGTCGTACAACGTACTTCAAATGGGTCTTCAGTGGTAGAGTGCGTCATTCCCGGAGAAGATTCAGTCAACCCGTAGACACTTGTAATATGTGTTACATGAAGCTTTTCTGTTACTTGGCGCATTAGCTCTATAGGACAGAGAGCGCCTGCCATAATACCTGTTCGCAGAGAACTGACATCAAACAAATTGAACATCGGATGATTCAGCTCTGCAATAAACATTGTCGGCACACCGTACAAAGCCGTACATCGTTCTTTATGTATAGATGCCAACACCACTAACGGATCGAAACGTTCAACCATTACCTGAGTAGAACCATGAGTTAGACAGTTCATCGTTGCCAAAACAATACCAAAACAATGGAACAGAGGCACGCATACACACAATTTATCATCCGCTGTAAATTGCATAGCCTCGCCTGTAAAGAACCCATTATTTACAATGTTATAGTGAGTGAGCATTACTCCCTTAGGGAATCCGGTAGTACCTGATGTATATTGCATATTCACTACATCGTGACAATTTACGGTACGCTTCGTTTTATTTAAGACATCACACGACACATTTTTACCTAACAACAATATCTCGGCAGTATTATACATTCCTCTGTATTTCTCCTGCCCAATAAAAACGACATTCTTTAATTTAGGGAAACGCTCTACATTGAGGTAGCCTCGCTGAGTTGTTTTTAACTCGGGTGCCATTTCATAAACCATATCAATGTAGTTCCCATCGAAAACACCTTCGGTAATGCAAAGAGTATCTATATCTGCATTATCGACAATATATTCTAATTCGTGCTGCTTATAATTGGTATTGATCGTAACCAAAACCGCTCCAATCTTGGCTCCTGCATACAAAAAAGTCAACCAGTCGGGAACGTTTGTAGCCCATATCCCAACATGAGAACCGGGCTTAACGCCTATAGCCAAAAGCCCTTTAGCCATATTATTTACCCGCTCATCAAAGTCTTTCCATGTGAAACGAAGATCTCTATCTGAATATACTATATATTCTTTTTCAGGAGTTTTTTCTGCCCAATATTCGAGCCATTCTCCTATTGTTCTTTCCGATAGTTGCATTTCATGATTTTTGAAGGTATTATCATAAAGGAGTATAAATCACCGCTAAAATCTTAGCTCCACTTTCACCTCCGGCATGTACATGATGGGATACGATAGAATCGTAATAAATACTATCGCCTTCTTCAAGCCAATATACATCAGTGCCATAGTTTATCTCAACAACACCTTCGAGACAATAAATAAATTCTTCACCTTCATGCGTGGAAAGAATAAAATCAACACCCTTTTTTATTGGCTCAATCTGTATAACAAATGGCTCCATGTGCCTCCCCGATTTTGTAGAAGACAGAGAGTAGTAATCCATGTGTTTAACAGAGGAAGTATCTTTTGTAGAAAAGCTTATACTCTTGTTGTATTGTTCTTTGCGAGATATTACGGGACCAGTCTCATCCACGTCATCAAGAAAAGTACCCAATCTTACACCTAATACACGGGCTATCTTTATCAGCGGAGCCAAAGAAGGAATTCCTCCTGTCTCTTCTATTGTAACAACTTGCTTCTCGTCTAAGCCCGAACGCTCTATCATATCAGCAAGAGATATTGATTTCGATTCACGGATTTCACAAATCCTCTCCCCGATGCGTTTATTCGTTTTCATGAATAGATAGTATGTTTATTATTTATTTTTAGTGTGATATACAAAAATATGATATTTCTTTAATTAGTATGACTAATAGTCAAGAGGATATTAAAAAACCCTATCATAAATATATTTCTTTAACACAACTGTTTCTCAAACAAGGAATCCAAACAAGAATATAAGCATCTATATTTCAGACATATAACAAATTACATAAATTTTATTCAATATAACATATAAGAGATTCTTCGAATCTAAATAAGTTTAAGAAGTTATTCCTATTTTTGCCATGCGAATAAAGAATTGTAATTATTGAACAATATCTGTCCTTAACAGATTATACATATATGAAAATATATTGGCAGATACTTAAAAAATACAAAACAAGCCTGATTATAAGCCCGGTTCTTGTATTGATCACCGTATTGTGTGAAACAATACAGCCTTGGTTTATGGCTAAGATTGTAGATGATGGGGTGGTGCACCGTAACCTATCCGTTATCACAGAGATTGGAGCATACATGGTGGGAATATCCATCCTGGGGCTTATTGTAAGCATCATTAATGTGTATGTATCTTCGCAAGCATCCATCGGATTTGGCACTGACCTTAGAAGCAAATTATTTTCGAAAATACAGCAGCTTTCTTTTACCGAAATCGACAGATTTAATTCCGCTTCATTAATCACCCGCCTAACAAACGACATCAGTCATATACAGCAAGTTGTATTAATGAGTATGCGCTTACTTTTACGCTCACCATTAATGTTAGTTATGTCTTTTTTCTTTGTTATAAAAATAAATACCGATCTTGCTTTTATCATGTTGGGGGTTGTACCTATACTCAGTATTAGCATTTTCCTCATCATGTATAAAGGACTTCCACTCTTTATGAAAGTACAACAAAAGATTGACCAACTCAATGCCATGGTAAGAGAGAACCTGATCAACATCCGTGTCGTTAAATCATTTGTAAGAGAAGATTTTGAAACTAAGAAATTTGAGAAAAGAAGTGAAGATCTGCAAAACATGGTAGTGAATGCATCCAATGTTATTATAGCAATATTTCCTGTCATGCAACTTATAATGAATATATCTGTTATCGTAGTCCTTTGGGTAGGTGGAGCAAAAGCGATAGAGGGCAATCTTAAAGTGGGAGAGCTTATTTCTTTTGTCAATTACATGACGCAAATACTTATGGCTTTGATGTTCCTCTCAATGGTGATTGTAAATATCGCGAGAGCTTCGGCCTCATCAGAGCGTATACTCGAAGTTATAAAAACAGAACCCTCACTTACGAATACAGAAGAAGGTTTATCAAACAAGCATAAAATAACAAAAGGAGAAGTTATTTTCAGGAATGTCTTTTTCCGATATAATGGCGGTGAAAACGATGTATTGAAAGATATTAATTTCCAAATAAAACAAGGTGAAACAATCGCTGTAGTAGGAGCAACAGGCTCAGCTAAGAGTTCTATGCTTCAGCTTATCCCAAGGCTCTACGATGTTACGGCAGGAGAGATTCTCATAGATGGAGTTAATGTAAAGGATTATAATCTGGAAGAATTGCATGCCGAAATAGGAATGGTACTGCAAAAAAATGAACTCTTTACCGGAACAATTATAGATAATCTCCGTTGGGGACGACCCGATGCAACAATAGAGGAAATAGAAGAAGCGGCAAAAGCAGCTCAAGCACACGATTTCATCGTATCGTTTACAGATGGGTATAACACTCTTCTCGGACGAGGAGGTATTAATGTATCAGGAGGACAGAAGCAACGGATTTGTATTGCACGGGCACTATTACGTAAGCCCAAAATCCTTATCCTGGATGATAGCACAAGTGCTGTGGACACGGAAACCGAACAGAAAATCAGATATAATCTTAACAATCTCTTAAAAGATACAACTGTCTTTATTATAACACAACGTATCAATACAATGCAATCAGCCGATAGAGTGATAGTACTGGAGGATGGAGAAATAGACGTTATTGGTAAACCTGACGAACTAATAGAAAAGTCGAAGTTGTATCAGGAGATATACAACTCTCAACAAATAGTCTACTGAATATATGGCACACGGAGATCACTATAAACAGAGCGGCAAGCCGATAGAAGCTAAGAAAACCTTCTTCAGGATAATGACATATCTTGCTAAGGATAAAAACCTTTTGATCGTTATCGGTTCTCTTATCATTATCAGCATTGGGTGTAACCTTGTTGGTTCATATATGATACGTCCTATCATCAACAATTATATAATTCCGGGAAACTATGAAGGACTACTGCATATACTCATTATTCTCGGAGTTATATATCTGATAGGTGTAGCCGCTGTGTATATACAATACAGGCTGTTAAATAGAATAGGTCAACGTGCAGTAACCCGTATGCGTACAGATCTGTTCAAGAAGATGGAAAAGCTGCCTATCAAGTATTTCGACACGCATCAGCATGGCGACATCATGAGCCGATATACAAATGATATAGATCAGGTGAGCAATGCTCTTACAGATGGCTTATCGGATATGCTGACCAGCTCACTGATGCTGGTAGGGATATTCACGCTTATGATTTATATAAGCCCTATACTAACTTTAGCTACCCTGATTACCATCCCTCTCATGTTCCTTAGTGCAAAAACGATCGTAACGCGAAGTAAGAAATACTTCAAAGCACAACAAGATACACTGGGAGACACAAACGGGTATATAGAAGAAATGATTAGCGGGCAAAAAGTTATAAAAGTATTCGGTTATGAGAAAAAGGTGGAACAAGACTTCGAACAACTGAATCAAAAGCTAAATGAGAAATCAAAAAAAGCACAATTTTACTCGGGGATGATGATGCCTGTGATGCAGAACCTTAATACTTTAAACTTTGTAGTTGTTACTATAGTGGGCGGGCTACTTGCTATATTCAGAGGCTTTGATGTCGGTGGATTGGCTGCATTTCTTCAATATTCCCGTCAGTTTGGTCGTCCTATAAATGAGCTTGCCGGCCTTTATAATAGCATACAAGCGGCAATGGCAGGAGCAGAACGTATCTTTCAGGTAATAGATGAGGCTCCCGAACAAAAAGACGCTCCGGATGCGATGACCCTTAATGATGTGAAAGGTGATCTGGAGATGAAAGATGTTTATTTCGGATACAAACAAGACAAGCTAATTCTGAAAGGAGTATCACTGCATGCAACACCCGGAACGAAAATAGCCCTAGTGGGAGAAACAGGCGCAGGAAAGACAACTATATTAAATATGCTTCCCCGCTTCTTTGACATTAAATCGGGAGAAATAACAATAGATGGAATATCAATACATAATATAAAAAGAGAAAGCCTTAGACAGTCGATGGCTATCGTACTACAAGATACCCATTTATTTACAGGAACGGTATGTGAAAACATCCGCTTTGGACGACCGGAAGCGACAGATGAAGAAGTAATACAAGCGGCAAAACTAACAGCGGCTCATTCGTTCATCAAGCGTCTACCAAAAGGATATCACACGATGCTGGAGAATGATGGCGCAAATCTCAGTCAGGGGCAGCGACAATTGTTGAATATCGCACGAGCAGCTATTGCTGACCCTCCTATTCTTTTACTCGACGAGGCTACCAGCAACATAGATACCCGAAGCGAACTCCTTATACAAAAAGGACTTGACAAACTAATGGAAGGTCGTACGAGCATTATCATAGCACACAGACTTTCTACCGTACGTAACGCAGACAGAATACTCGTGCTCGATGATGGTCAGATAATAGAACAGGGGACACATACAGAGCTCCTTAACCTCAAAGGGAAGTATTACAGTCTCTACCAGGAACAGTTTGAGGAATTTTAGTCAAGTTATGCTAAAAAGCCATATAATAATCAGATAGAAACCTAAAGGAGTAAAATTAACAATATATCTTATCCTCATATTTAAATAATCTTGTACTTTTAGCCCAATTTTCGAATTAGAATAATGAAAGAGAATCACAAAGTTCCGTTTAGCGCATTAGGTGTCGTTTTAGCAATAGGTATCGTATTTGGAGATATTGGTACATCGCCTTTATATGTGATGAGAGCCATCTTGAACACCCTACCTGCCGGGCAACACAGCCATGCGGAATATATTCTCGGCGCTATATCTTGTGTGATATGGACTTTGACAATTCAAACCACTCTGAAATATGTCATCATCACCCTTCGTGCCGATAATAAAGGTGAAGGTGGTATTCTTTCTTTATATGCCCTTATCCGCCAAAAATACCGCTGGGCTTATATCCTCGCAGGTATAGGTGCAGCTACATTGCTTGCCGATGGTATTATAACTCCTGCCATGACCGTTATGTCTGCCGTAGAAGGTCTTCAACCGATAGCTCCGCACATACCGGTTATCCCTATTACAGTAGCTATAGTACTCATCTTGTTTCTGGTACAACCCTTCGGGACAGGCTCTTTGGGAAGATACTTCGGGCCACTGATGATCATCTGGTTTACGATGATGGCTGTGATGGGTCTAAGTCAGGTCGTGCACGACCTAACTGTATTCAGAGCTTTTAACCCCATGTATGCCATTCATTTTCTGATAGAAGTACCACAGGCTATGATTATACTCGGTGCTATCTTTCTATGTACAACAGGGGCAGAAGCCTTGTATTCAGACTTAGGGCATTGTGGATTGAAAAACATACGCATTTCTTGGATCTATGTCAAAGCAGCTCTTATACTCAACTATTTAGGACAGGCAGCATGGATTATCAACAGCGGACATGTAACCCCTGATGTAAATCCTTTCTTCTCTATGATGCCCGAGTGGTTCAGACTCACAGGCGTAATAATGGCTACCGTAGCGGCAATTATTGCCAGCCAGGCGTTGATAAGTGGATCTTTCACCGTTATCAGCGAAGCTATATCACTGAATATCTGGCCGAATGTAAAGATACAATACCCTACTAACATCAAAGGACAATTATACATCCCATCCATCAACTATATGATGATGGTACTTTGTCTTATCATCATACTCACAATGCAATCTTCGATGAAGCTGGAAGCGGCCTATGGTCTTGCTATCACCCTCAGCATGCTGATGACAAGCGCCTTGCTATTTCTTTATTTTATGAAAAAGAAGAGACCATTGTGGTTTACTATCCCACTCACTCTATTCTTCGTTATCATAGAACTCAGCTTCTTCTTTGCAAATATGCAAAAGTTTGCACACGGAGGATTTATCCCTATTATAATTGCAGGAGTACTACTGCTTCTGATGTATTCATGGTATAACGGGCGTCGTATTAAACGTCACTATACAGTTTATGATCAGGTAGATGAGCATTACGTCAGCCAATTATTAAAGATAAGTGACGACACAACCATACCTAAAGCAGCGACCCATCTGGTGTATATAGTGAAGGCGAATAATAAGAACTTTTTGGAGAGCAAGATTGCTTATTCTCTATTTAAACGAACACCTAAACGCGCTGATACATATTGGTTTGTAAGAATAAAAAGAACCGATGAGCCTTATGAATTCAGTTACGAAACAACAATATATGCCCCTAAGAAGATTTTCCGTGTGAATATCCGTGCAGGGTTTAAACTAGGAATACATACCGACAAATATGTAAACCTAATAACCAATGAGTTGGAACGACTAGGTCTTGTAGATTTAACGTCTCGATACCCATCTATGCAAGATGCAAAAGAGAAACGAGGAGACTTTAAGTTTATGATCGTAGACCGTATATTCCGCAATGTACACATGAACCCTTCAAGACAGATTATCTTAGGATGCTACAACCTTGTAAAGAGATTAACAACTTCAGACACACAGATGTATGATATAGATCCATCTCTTGCTGTTGTTGAGACAGTACCTTTAAGGCAAGTAGACCATACCGAAGAGCAACTGAAAGACCTGCTGAACCAAGCAAATGAAGCGGAATAGTTAAACTCGAAGTCCATCCAGCAGCTTCACATAAAGCTCTATAGCTTCCCTTATTTCACTCAAATGGATATATTCGTTTGCTGTATGCGAGCGGGCTGAGTCTCCGGGTCCCATCTTCAAAGTAGGGAAAGGCATAAATGTTTGATCAGACAAAGTAGGCGATCCATAAGGAGTTTTTCCAATAATAATAGCACGTTGAACAAATGGATTTTCGAGAGAAATTCTCGATGAATTGAGCCGAAAAGACCGGGGTTTTACCTCACAATCTGTATGCTTATCTATAATATGATAAAGCTCTTCGTTACTGTACAATTCGTTGCTTCTTACATCTACAACAAAGTCACACTTATCGGGTACTACATTATGTTGTGTTCCTGCACTCACCATACTTACAGTCATCTTTACAGGCCCAAGCAAATCGCTCGTTTGCGGGAACTCGTACGTCCGAAACCATTCGATATCTTTAATTGCCTTATAAATGGCATTTTCTCCTTCGTTACGGGCAGCATGTCCCGCTTTTCCGTATGATGTACAATCAAGGACTAAGAGACCTTTCTCTGCAATGGCAGGATCCATCTGGGTAGGTTCACCCACAATACCAAACGCAATCTGCGGAAGTTCGGGGACAACAGCCTCCGCTCCGCCATTGCCGGAAACCTCTTCCTCGCACGACGCTAAGAAAATCAGGTTATAATCTTGTTTCTTTTGAGTCAACATAAAGAAAGCATGCAACAAGCACACCAAGCTGGCTCCCGCATCATTACTTCCCAATCCGTAGAGTGTGTCACCATCTTCTTCGGGAAAGAAAGGATCTTTTGTCCAGCCGGATACAGGACGAACGGTATCCATGTGCGAATTGAGCAGAATAGTAGGTTTTGAAGGATCAAAGTCCTTGCTCCGAATCCAAAGATTATTTCCCTTTCTATCGGGAGTAAATCCCATCTTACGCATGCACGAAATTATTACTTCTGCTACATTATGCTCCTCTCTACTGAAAGACGGAGTACTTATCATTTCCTTCAATAGGTCGACTGCATTGTAGTATAAAGCATCAATATCTTGTTCCATAGATTTTACTTTTTAGTGAAAAGGTGACAAAAGTGACACTTTTTCTACTGTTTTGAATTGTTACTTTTTCTATTATTGAAGCGCATCAAGCACTTATATTAGATAATTTTGAGTATTTATTATAGCTATTCGAACGAAGTATACACACTTTATTCTTTATCACGTATAATTAGTTCACCGATCTTTAAATCCAACGGTGTAGTGATCTTTATATTAGTTACTTCTCCTTTTACAAGATGCACATCTACGCCCATAGCTTCTACAACCGAAGCATCATCGGTAAATGTTTCTTTGAAATCCGTTTGATACGCTTTTTTGAGAACATTCACATCGAAGACCTGAGGCGTTTGTACCAACCGTATTTTAGACCGATCAACAATTCGGCTTTTATCCTCATCAACAACTTCTCTGAGGCTGTCGGTAGAGTCTATAACAGGTATAACGGCAGGGAATTCTTCCTCTGCAGCATCAAAACACCGCTTTATCATTTCCACCGAGCCAAAAGGGCGAACCCCGTCTTGCACGCCAACCAACCCGTCAGCCACAAGAGCCAACCCGTTTTTCACTGAATGGAAACGAGTTTCTCCTCCATTGCCAATTGTATGTTCTATCGAAAAGTTATATTCTTCACACAAGCTTTTCCAATAGTCCTGATGAGAGACAGGCAACACCAAAATAATATTTATATCCGGATCAAACCTATAAAAAGCCTCTATTGTACGCATAAGTACAGGTTTACCGCCGATAGGAATAAACTGTTTCGGCAAATCATTCCCCATGCGCAGCCCTTTTCCTCCGGCTACTATAATGACATTTTTTTTCATTCTATTTCGTCCAGAATCTTTTGTATTTCTACGTTCGTCTTTTGCAGTTTATCTTTACAAAACTTAATAAGGGTTGCCGCTTTTTTTACTTTTTCGAGAAGGATATCTACATCCAAATCGTCATTTTCGATACTGCCCATAATGTCCTGCAACTCCTGCATTGCTTCTCCGTATGTTTGCTCTTTCTTTGCCATAATTCATTATTAGTTACAAGAACAAATTATAATTATTTCTATTATTTATTACCGAACTCAATTCTTCTTTTTTTATTCCAATTCTATTAACTAGCGATTGCTTTAATCAGCATATATATAACCGTAGCAACAGCCAAAGTAAGTATTGCAAACTTTAGTTTCTCAAGAAGTGTATAACTTCTCTTGAGTGCAATATTTACCTCTCCAAACTTATCTATAAAATAGGCATTTCGCCCTTTCTCCATAATTAGCGCTAATCCATCGGAAAAAGAATATACTCTCTCATAAATAAGTGACACAACTACTTTATTTTCCTTGTTTATAAATCCCCATTTACCACCCATCTTTGCAGCTGCAAGCCCTTCTGAGAAATTAGATAAATCTTCATATATAAAAGGAATGATTTCTTCTCCCCTTTCATTAATAAAGCCGTATTTTCCGTTTAAATTGACATAAGCTAATCCCTCTGAATATTCGGGAGCAATATCGTCATATATAAAAGAGACTATTTCATTACCGACCTTGTCGATCACTCCCCACTTCTTATCTTTAGCGATACAAATCAGACTCCCTTTACATTTTACACCTTCCGAGCGATCATATATAAAGGGAATAACTTCATTGCCCAAAGCATCGATGAATCCACACTTATCATCTTTACAAACACAAATAAGTCCTTCGCTAAACTCGAATATATCATCATAGACAAATGGCACAACTTGGTTACCCTGCTTGTCAATTATGCCGGCTTTACCATCCTTAAAAACACCACAGAGGCCTTCCGAAAAGCAGTTTATCGTATCATAAAGGAAAGGAATCACCAATAATCCCTTTTTATCGATAAATCCCCACTTACCATCCTTGCATACCCCAGCTAATCCATTCGAAAACACATCAGCATCTTCATACTCGATAGGAATAACTTCGTTACCGGTTTTATCAAGATATCCGCATTTTCCGTTCTTTTGCACCATTACCAAGCCTTCGGAATAACTGAAAGCCATTTCATAGATACAAGGAACAACCAATTCTCCGAACTTATTAATAAACCCTGTACCCGATTTTCGTATAATGTGTGCCATCCCCTCTTGAAAACTGAATGCGTAGGAGAAAGGTATTATACTATTATTGATATTTTTCAAATCTTTAAAATTAATAATCGTTTTATAAATAAATCTTATTTGTTTATAAAAACATCATCAAGCATTTTATCCATATTTTGCTTGTTGTTTTCACTGTATCCAAACCAAGACCCTATGATTTTGCCGTTTTCATCAAGAAGATAATATTGTGGAATTCCATTGACCTGATATTTTTGATTTATATCATCTCTATTTATCATTCCGAGAGAATGGGCTTCAAAACTTTGAACATAAGAGACCTGAGGCCAACGATTCAATTCATATTTTTCTATTGAATTAATCCAATCTG
Organism: Dysgonomonas sp. Marseille-Q5470; assembly: GCF_951230145.1. Classification (NCBI taxonomy): domain Bacteria; kingdom Pseudomonadati; phylum Bacteroidota; class Bacteroidia; order Bacteroidales; family Dysgonomonadaceae; genus Dysgonomonas; species Dysgonomonas sp. Marseille-Q5470. The sequence continues at coordinate 167,702 of NZ_CATNVE010000001.1, forward strand.
TTTTATTATCATCTTTTGAGATTCCAATTATTGCAAAATTTCTATCCTTATATTTCTCTTGTATTTTCTTCAGATGAGTCATTCCTTCAATACAGTATGTACACCAACTAGCCCAAAAATCAAGTAGTACATATTTCCCTCTATAATCAGATAATTTTACTATTTCACCATTCATCATATCAGGAGCGCTAAAATCAGGGGCAACACTTCCTATTTGTGTATTTTCTTTACCTTGTATGTAATAATCAACTTCCTTTCCTCGTAAAGTGTTTTTTAAGTTATCGCCTAAGTATATATATAAATGTCTAGCGTCCTTAACATTTATCATTTTAGAAAATAGCAAATCTCGTATAAGTTGTGGAGCTATATATGAATCAGTATATTTCATAATAAATTCTTTTTGAGACTTTACTATGGCATCAACAACTCTTTTCTTTTCTACAGAGGTATCAGGTTTTATCTGAACATGTATGAATTCTTTAGACAACGCTTTAAGATCTTCATTAAATAAAAGTTCATATTCTTTTTGAGTCTTCGACCCTTCTACATCAAAGCTATTTAAGCTATCATTCAAAATCTTGATTTGAATTTTTGCTGGTTCAACAAAGAAACGAAAAGTCAAATCATTCACTACTAAAGTAGCAAACGAAGGTGTCTTCGTTTTTCCTTCGAAGGTAAATTTTCCGGATTCTATTTTTGCAGAATCTTTAATTTCGACCCATTGATTTTCTCCTTCGATCGTATACTTCAAATAGGCCAATCCATAATCAACCCCTTCAATCGACCCTTTTAGCACAAAACTATCCGAACTGTTATTTTTGCAACTAATAAGAAAAAAAATAATACAGGTTAACAAAATACTTTTTTTCATATCTATATGATATTTCTAAAATTTAGTTCACTATAGAATCAAGCTTTCCATCAGCAAATACAGTAGTCAGTTTATCTCCTTTTTTCACTACGCTGCTTTGTTTTATCACTTTCCCATCTTTCATAGTCAAAGTATATCCTTTTTTCAGAATATTTTCGGGAGAGGCAAGAAGAAGATGTTTATCAAACATCTCCAATTGCGTATTTTCATCCTTAAATTTTTGCAAAGCAACTCGTTTTAAAGTATTCTCAAACACTGTAAGATTGTTTATACTCTCTTTATTTAATTGCTGCGATTCCCTGACAAGGACATCCTGAAACGAAGACAACTTATTCTGATTTTCTTTATGTGAACTTTGCAAACCTCTTACCAAAACATTCTTTGCAGAAGCTAAGATTGCATCCTGCTCTTTGAGCCATGCTTTAAGTAAGAATGTATTCTTTGTTTCAAAAACACTTAAACGTACAGCTTCATCCTGTAGTCTTTGCGTAACAACAGAAACAATATCATGAGCCATTTCGTCCAATTCCATCGCTGTTTCCGCAATATTCGAAATCAAAAATTCTGCAACAGCAGTCGGGGTTTTCATACGTGTATGCGCTACAATATCAAGAACCGTATCGTCTCGCTCATGCCCTATTCCTGTTATTACAGGCAAAGGGAACTGTGCACAGCTTGCCGCCAAAAGGTAAGAATCGAAGCTGCTCAAATCCGAAGTCGCTCCTCCTCCCCGAATAATAACCACGGCATCGAAACAGTCCTGATATTCATAAATACGCTCCAATGCTGAGATTATAGAGCTTTCGGTGCGCTCACCTTGCATAAGAGCCGGAAATAACTTGGTATAAAAAATAAACCCATAAGGATTATTTGCCAATTGATCGAGAAAATCTTCATATCCTGCTGCTGTGGGAGAAGATATAATTGCAATCTTATTTGTGGGAATAGGCAACTCAAGTTCTTTATTTAAGGAAAGAACTCCGTCTTCTTCCAATTGTTTGATTATTGCAGCTCTATTTAACGCCTGATCTCCCAATGTATAAGTGGGATCGATATCGTGAACCGTGAGCGTGAATCCGTATAATTCATGAAACTCAACACTTACCTGAACCAGAACTTTCAGTCCCGATGAAAAGGTCTGTTTTGTCGTGTTCTCGAAATACGCCTTGAGTATATAAAATGTATTTGCCCATATCATTCCTCGGGCTTTAGCGATAAGGGCTCGCCCGTTTATATCCTTCTCTATGAACTCGAGGTAGCAATGTCCATTCTGATTAACACGAACATCACTTGTCTCAGCCCGAATCCAAAAAACTTCGGGAAGTGTATCTTTTAAGACACCCTTGATGAGATTATTCAATTCATAAAGAGAGATTGCAGGACGGTTCATTTTTTTCCTTTCTTTATTGGCTGTTGCACTGCTGTTTTTTTATCAACCAACTGTTGTGCTATTTCCATCGCCCTTTTCATATCAGGAATACCATAACCATAATCCTTGTTCGGATGATCATAAATATCAGAAGATTGCCTTACTACCTCTATTATCTCCTTGTTGGTCAATGCGGGAAAAGCCTGCCACAAGCAAGCTACCATACCGCACATGATAGGTGAAGAGAAAGAAGTTCCACTTTTATATGTAACCAACCCATTGTCTCCAACTACTGTTGCTCCTTGTCCGAGAGCCATTACATCGGGTTTTATCCTAAGATCTTCGGTCAAGCCTCTTGAGCTAAACGGAGCTATAACAGAGTCTTTCTGAACAGCACCTACCGTCAATATATTGAAGGCATCAGAAGGTGGTGTTATTTTCTCCCATTCCGAATCCCCAGAATTACCCGCACTGATAACGACCAATATTCCTTTCTTTGCTGCAGCGTCAGCCGCACGGGAGATAAGAGCCGTTCTTCCTGTCAGGTCTTCATGTGTATAGCTTTTTGCCGGATAGTCGAAACTATTATAACCGAGCGATGTATTCACCACATTAACGCCAACACTATCGGCAAACTCGATAGCCGCTGCCCAGTAATCCTCTTCTATAGGATACTCACTGCGAGCATCTTCAGAACCCAACAACCAAAAACTAGCTTCAGGAGCTGTTCCCACAAACTGCATAGGCTTATTCGTTCCAATACAAGACAACACATTTAATCCATGCTGGTTGGCTCTATTAAACATATCTTCATTTTCGTAAACAAAGCCTTTGTATCCTTTGATATCCAAATTGTCTAACATTGCGATTTGAGGTAAATGATTAAAGCCGGCATCGATTACAGCAATTGTCATCCCTTTACCTTTATACCCCGCATCATGGAGGTATTGTCCGTTATTAATTTTGATATTGTTTTTTCCTCTTGCGTAATAATCGCCAAACACAACAGTTTCTACAGCCGGATATGCGATTATACTATCCTTCTTTGTTTCTTCTACCAGCTTACCTCTCCATACAAACAATGCATCCGACACAAAAGGCAACGCCTTATACTTATCAACCATTGTACTATCCGAACAATGAACAGCAACTGTTCGTTGCCACTTGCTCTGTGCTACAACTTTTCCTCCAATACTTTCAATCACTTTTATATACTCTTGAGATATCGGAAGATCGGTTTCATCGATCTTTATATTATATTTCTGCCTTCTTTCAAGCGACTTAGCGGACAGAAAGTCTTCCGGCTTATCAATAGAATAATCGCTTTTTTTATCCTTGAGTGTAAGGCGGAATTTATAGTTATATTCCTGAGAGAATACAGAAAGTGAAGCTGCTAGCAAGAAGCAAACAAAAAATGTAGTTCTTTTCATATCTTTATTCGTATGTTTTATACAAAAATAAGGATAATAGCTTTTAGTTGGTATAAGATGTATCGTTATTTGTAAAATATAGAAGGTAAAACAAATTATATTAATGATTTGAAGAAAGCTTATGTTATGAAAAATTTAAACAGCTTAAAGGCCCTAAGTTATAAAATTGAAAAAGAGGTAATATCTTATTCGCAAAGAATAATTAATTACCTCTAATTATATAGAATAAAGAGAAGGAATTTCGTTACAGCAAATTCCCTATCTTGAAACCTAAGAAAGCTGTTCGTGGCAAGCTAGGGCCATAAATGTATGAAGGGTCACGATCGATACCTTTGTCAAAGTCATTCTGATATGAATTGAAAATATTTTTCACTCCTGCAAACCACTCTATAGTAATATTACCCGCAAGCCTCATATCATAATGGAACTTAACTCCTGTATCAAAAAAGGTTTTTGACTTGCGCAATTCTCCGGCCTCGGGGTTAGCTATCTCAGGGCCAAAATACGGAACTAACATTTTGCCTGTATAATTCCCCGTTGCAGACACTCCAAAGTTGCGAACAAACTCCCAATCCAACGCTAAAAATCCATAAGCGTCAGGCGTTCGGAAAAACTTCTTTTCACCGAAAGTTTCATCACTCACTTTGTATCGGCTCGACTGAAGAGTAAATCCCGCATTCAGACTTAATTTATCTGACGGCATAAGCTTCACCTCTAGGTTTACACCCTGAACAGCAGCTCCATCTTTTGAATTGATACGAGTATAAATCACTGTTCCATTTTCATCAGGCTCACCAATTTCGTTTCTGAATGGATTATGCAGTTTATTATAGAACCCTTCTACCAGAATATTTGTATTAATTCCTCCTATTTTTTTATTAAAATCGAACGACAATGTAAAGCTAGAGCTATTTTCTTGTTTTAAATGAGGGTCGTTTTTGTTGATCACCTGACGAGAACCCGATGTTTCTATATGAAGATCCTCATCAAAAATTTGCGGAGCACGATATCCCCTTGAGAAGCCAATACGGGTTTGTAAATACGATGAAATGTCATACATTATACTTGCCCGAGGCACAACTACCGTTCCTAATTTATCACTGTCGGCCTGCTTATCATCGATAGAATAATGCTCTACACGTGCTCCGGCAAGGAATTTTGCTTTTCCTACTTTTATCTCATATTGTGCAAAAGCTCCTGTAATATTCAAAGCTTGATCAGACACTATGCGATTCGGCACATGAGTGACAATGATATCTGTACCTACGTCATTCAGTTTATATTCGGGGTATCCCAGTTTCATGTCGGTAAGGTGCGAGCCGGTATGCTCCACTCCACCTATTAATGTAGAGATATCGTTGACGGACAGCTTATATTGAGCACCCATATTATAGGTTTTATCCTTTGTATTTCCATAATCGCTCAACGACTGTTTGGCTCCATAATAAGAATCCCGATCAAGATATTGTCCAGAACCGAACACTGTAAGCAAGTCACTCTCTCTGAAATATTGTTCGTATGTCAATGCCCCGGTTATCATATCATGCTTTACCGACTCAGAGATATCTCTTTCGTGGTCGGGATAGTCTTGCTTATTTCCACCTTTACGCTCTTCTCGGATATTAAAAAAGTCGAGACTCAATTTACTTCTGTATGCAGGACGATAAAAAATACGAGTTCCTATAACCGTATTCTTCATCGGTGCTATTTCAGAAAAGCTATCGCCATTTGCATCAAACATATTACGATCTCGCATATTTCCGAAAACAGAGATCCCCGTTTTATGATCTTCGGTTACCAATGTAGCATTGAAGGTAGCGTTATAATCTGCTACAGAACCATTCGACCCGTTTACCCCCATTCCTACAAGAGATGTATTTAACCCCGCTTCGAAGCTATTTGTTTTCGGGTCTTTAAGTATAAGATTTATTGTTCCTGCAATTGCATTCGAGCCATACAAAACAGATCCGCCGCCTCTGACTACCTCGATACGTTCAAGCATATTAGACGGAATAAGTTCAAGCCCATAGACTCCGGCTAAACCACTAAATATAGGACGGCTGTTTATCAATATCTGCGAATAAGGGCCTTCCATTCCATTCATTCTCACCTGCGAAAAGCCACAGTTCTGACAATCATTTTCATAACGCAGCCCTGTACAAAAGTTAAGTCCTTCACCTAATACAACCGATTGCGTGGTCTCAAGCATTTTTGTACTTATCGTGTTCACAATTACAGGTGCTTCGGTACGTTTCTGAGAGGTACGCCCTGCGGTTACCACTACTTCATTAAGATTAAGGGCATCTTCTTCTACCTCAAAGTTTATTTCTATAGACTTGCCTCTTCTGAGTTCAACTTCTTTTTCCTGCGGTTTGTACCCGATTCCCTGTGTTACAACTATAAACTTTCCTTCGGGCAAGTTCGTTAATGCATAATGTCCAGTAGCATCGGTAGATACACCTATTGTTGTATTTTTGAGTACAACATTTATAAATGGGATATGCTCACCTGTTTTTGCATTCACTACATGGCCAAATATATTGGCATCTGTTCTGATCAGGTTAGCATGTATGAACGAAGAGAAAAATAGAAGAAGAATAAACAATAGAAAGTGTTTAGAAAGACGTTTTAGAAAATTCATAGTGTGTTTAAAATAAGAATAGATAAATTGTTGTTTCTGGATGCGACGCGAAGGTATAAAAATCAAGAAAATCCTACAATCACCATTTCTAGGTATTTTAACTATTCCAAATCCACATTACAATATTTTTCACTGATTACAGCTCCATATTTATAAAAGCAAAAAATCCGCAATATTTAAATTACGGATTTTCTTTTTTATGTATTTAAAACACTATAGGGCCTCCTCCCGGATGACCTCCGGGGCCTCTACCTCCCCAGCCTCTATCTCCTCCATCCATATCTTCTCTTTTTGTGCCTTTTCCAAAGATCTGGAACTTATACACAAAATTGACCATGAAGTAGCTGTTGATCGTATTAGATATGGACTCCTGTATATATAATGCATTCTGATCGATATTTATATTACTTCTCTGCTGTAAGATGTCATATATTTTGAAGCGCAACAGAGCATTTCCTGTATACTTATTTTTAAATATACCTTTTAGCATCGAGTCCATATTATAAGTTAACGAAGCATTCCACAACCACTCGTTCAACTTATATCCGCTAGTATAACCCGAGTTAGTCGAATATTGAATATCGGATTGCAAAGTAAGACCCAAAGGTAAATAAGTGGTGAAGTCACCCTTCGCTCCATAATTAAATGTCTCTCTATCCTGATCGGTTGAAATGGTATTTTTTATATTGTTATATCCGAAGTTACCGCCTATATTCAACAAAAAGCGAGCATCACTCAACGTTCTTACCTGATCATCAAGAGAACCGGTGCGAAACTGCAATGTCATATTTTCTCTAAAGTTATATGTATCCGCCTTATTTTCTTTTGCATTTATAAATGTAGTGCTGCGAGCATATCTCCCCATTGTGAATGTATTAATCGAAAACTTCTTATTTCGCAGAGGAGTATTATATGTCACTCCCATAAATCCATCCATATTACCATCTACATTCTTATAAGTCATTTCACGTCCCTGGTCCTTGTATGTAGAAACGTTCACGATAGCATCCATCGTATAATTGAAATTTGTAAAGACTGATAAGTTAGAGTTTCTGTTTGTATTGAAATTCTGATATCGTCCTCTCAAACTATGTTGAAAGCTTGGCTTCAAATCGGGATTACCATAAGTAACATCAAATCCACTTTGAGAGATAATACCATCATATAGCTGAGTTGTGGTAGGCTGCGATGTTCTTCCGCTATAATCTACCCGGAGTGTGTTTCTTCTATCCCATTTATAATTAAACTGAGCATTAGGAGCAAAACTCAGCGAATTACGTGGCTTTATACCTTTTTCCGGTTGGCTGGGCTGAAAAATACTAGTCTTAGATCTTGATGGTTCTAATCCAACGCCCAATGTATAGTCAAATTTCTCTCTAATCGATTTAAAATTCAGAGAAACATTCTGATTAAGGAAATCATTCTTCACATTGCGTGTATATTCTTCCGCTATCACATTATAATTTCCGTCAGCATCTTTATTGTATGCCTTGCGGTCAGTTTCAGAATGATTGTTACGGACATTATAAGTTAATTGCAAAAAATTGTTTCTACCCAAAGGCTCTACATACGAAACAAATGCACGCCAATTATAACCTTTGTCATCTTGCAATGACTTTTGATCCCTGATCGAATCATTCTTAAGAGGGTCTGCATAGATAGAATGAGAGTAATCATAACCTTCGCTATCCGAATTATTCAGACCTCCCGAAAAACTGAAACTCAATACTCGTCCCTGACTATTCAACTTACGACTGATATCAAGGTTACCACTCAAAGAAAGACCTTTCCCATCAACCGTATTCCAAGACGATTCCTTGTAGTCTCTCTCAGGACTATCGGCAAATGACGTTTCACTCTCTGCTGTCTGATCATTTATGTTCTTATTGTATTGAATATTGGGTCTGAAAACGATCTTTGTTAATGAATCGGGAGTCCATTCGAAGCGAAAATTTGCACCGAAGTTATCACTTTTATTATTCCCAAGAGAATTCCCGTTTTGTGTTTGGCTCGTTCCTGTAAATCTTCGGCTTGTAATACTAGACACATCATTATCAACAGAGCCATACCGAACATTTCCTCCATATTTTAGCTTGTCCGAATACTCAGTAGCAAAGTTCAACCCTCCATTCAGTGTTTTTGCGACTCCATTGTTCGCTCCGAATCTCAATCGTCCTCCGCCTCGTCCACTAAATGCTCTCGAGGCAAAATCTGAGAAACTGGCATTATTTGTATTATTTAATCCTCCTAACAGTGTAAACTGAGTATTATCGCGCATGTAGTTAAATACCCCATTTGCCTCATAACGCTTTTTACTGCCATAGCCGACATAAGTATCGCCCATAAAACCCTGCTTCATACCTTTCTTTATCGTTAGATTGATCACAGTTTCATCATCGCCATCATCAAAACCGGTCATCTGAGACATGTCAGATTTACGATCAAGTACCTGAAGCTTATCTATAATATTAGCGGGCAAACTTTTAGATGCAACTTTGGGGTCATCGCTGAAAAATTCTTTTCCGTCCACAAGGAATTTCTTTACTTCTCTTCCGTTGATCGTTATTTTTCCATTCTCATCTATTTCAGCGCCGGGCATTCGTTTTATCATATCTTCTACCACGTCGCTTTGCTGCGCCTTATACGAGTCGGCATTGTATTCTATGGTATCGCCTTTCACTTGTACCTCTATAGCCTTAGCTTCCACTACAGCCTCCCCAAGCATAATAGCATCTTCCTTCATGTATATATCTCCAAGGGACACAGACTTTTGGGCATTTGCTTTGAAGTACTGATCAGTATATCCGATAAATGATATTTGAGCAATATAGCGTCCTTGTCTGACTCCTACGCTGAATTTTCCTTTCTCGTCCGTCACTGTACCAGTTACATACGCACTATCTTTAGCATTTAGGATTCTTATACTGGCCATCTCTATCGGCTCTTTCATTTCATTGTCGAATACTGTTCCTGTTATCGCTGTGGTCTGCGATTGTGCACTCAATCCTAAAAATGCACATAGAAATAAAAGTATGGGGATATTCCTTTTCATTTTCCTTTTAATTATTTTTGACTGATTTCTGTGACTGGCAAAACATTAAAAGGTTTAATTATATTTCTATTTTTTATAAATCTTTTTATTTTACTATCTTTTTATATCTTTATAAAAGAAGAAACAGCAAGGATAATCTTTCTGAAAAAGAGTTATCTTTGTATCGAATATAACCTACTTAAAAGAAAAATAAAAAGCTTTACCGCTTCACTATATGGCAAAAAAAACAGTCAGGAAAAAGAAAACTCAAGATAAAAGAACCTCTTTCATCGAATTCATAAAAAAAGAGCGTACAAAATTCTTATTGGGAGTCTGTCTCTCATTTTTTGGGGCATACATACTACTGGGAGAAATATCATTTTTCTTTACAGGTGCTGCCGACCAAAGCAAGGTAACAAATAAATTCTTTCTTGATCTTATTTCTCACAAACAGGAAATAAGCAACTGGACAGGCGTTGTAGGTGCATTCGTAGCAGAAAAGCTTATAAACAATTGGTTTGGAGTATTCTCTTTGCTTATACCTGTATATCTCATCCTGATGGGCTTGAAGCTGATGCGTGTCGTCAACATTTCGGCTATCCGTTCATTCCTGCTTATGGCTTATGCTCTTGTGTGGGGTTCTATTACATGTGCTTTTATTTCGAGACTGATAAACGACGGAAGCAACATCCTTTGGGGTGGTGCTCACGGAATGGAGGTAGAAAGAATACTGGAAGCCGCATTGGGCATACCGGGCGTTATTATGATTATTATTCTTCTACTCATTATATTCCTTATCATTACGAAGAAAGCTTCTATGGAATTCTTCCGTGGACTATTTAAGAACCCACTAAAAAACTCTAATCAGGAGGAAGAAGAGATATATGAAGAGGAAGAAGAGGTATATGAAGAAGAGCTTCCGGCTGAAGAAAAGAAAAGCTGGTTTAGCTTTCTAAGGAGAAAGAAAAAAGAGGATGATCAATCGCCCGAAACGGAGGACTTCGGGGAGGACTTCATATTGCCTACAGCTACAACAAAGGATAAGAAAACAAAGGACAAGCCGGCAACTTCGATGAAGATAGACAACGACTTCGAGATTGTTATCCCTGAGGATGAAGAATTTACTCCCACACAAAACACATTTACTCCTCCGGTAAATCCTCAGCCGCTTACAAATACGGAAAATGTTCCGGACTTCTTGCCCGAAGGCGAAGAGATGGAAGAATACGATCCGACCAAAGATCTATCCAATTTCCATTTCCCATCTACAGAATTGCTGAAAATATATGACATGACAGGCAAAGGAGTGGACATGGAGGAACAGAATGCCAACAAGAGTAAGATCATCACGACTCTACAAAATTATGGCATCGAGATCACATCCATCAAAGCAACAGTAGGGCCTACAATCACCTTATACGAAATAGTACCAAAAGCAGGTGTACGTATCTCTAAGATCCGCAACCTTGAAGATGACATAGCCCTTAGTCTCTCGGCTCTGGGTATACGTATTATAGCCCCTATGCCGGGTAAAGGAACGATAGGGATTGAGGTTCCGAACAAAGATCCTCAAATAGTATCGATGCAGTCTGTAATTGCGTCTCGCAAGTTTCAGGAATGTGCTTTCGATCTCCCCGTTGCTTTAGGGAAGACAATCACGAATGAGATTTTCATGTTCGACCTATGCAAAATGCCTCACTTACTGGTAGCAGGAGCAACAGGACAAGGAAAATCGGTAGGATTGAATGCCATAATAACTTCGTTACTATACAAGAAGCATCCGGCCGAAATGAAGATGGTGTTGGTTGACCCAAAGATGGTGGAGTTCAATATTTATTCAAGAATAGAGAAACACTATCTGGCAAAACTCCCTGACGCAGAAAAAGCAATTATCACCGATGTTACCAAAGTAACTCAGACGCTAAACTCTCTGACTAAAGAGATGGATGATCGTTATGAGCTGCTTATGAATGCCGGAGTACGTAATATAAAAGAATACAATGAGAAGTTCCGCAAACGCCGACTAAACCCATTGAAAGGACACCGCTTTCTCCCCTATCTGGTTATTATCATCGACGAGTTTGGCGACCTGATAATGACTGCCGGAAAAGAGATAGAAATGCCTATCGCCCGTATTGCCCAAAAAGCTCGTGCCGTAGGTATGCACATGGTGATCGCAACACAGCGTCCGACAACAAATATCATTACAGGAACTATAAAAGCGAACTTCCCCGCCCGTATGGCTTTCCGTGTCACTTCGCAGATCGACTCCCGCACGATACTTGATATGTCGGGTGCCAATCAATTGATCGGACGTGGAGATATGCTCTTCTCACAGGGCAGCGACCTTGTACGTATCCAGTGCGCCTTCGTCGACACTCCTGAGGTAGAAGGTATAGCTCAATATATAGGAAACCAACAGGGTTATTCGAGCGCATTCGAACTACCCGAATATATAGGAGAAATGGGCGAAGACAAAGTTGGAAATATCGACCTCAACGATCGAGATCCACTATTTGAAGAGGCTGCACGTCTTCTCGTAGTTCACCAGCAAGGATCTACATCGCTAATACAGCGTAAATTCTCTATCGGATACAACCGTGCAGGTCGTCTGATGGATCAACTGGAAGCAGCAGGGATAGTAGGACCAACGCAAGGAAGCAAGGCTCGTGATGTTCTTATTGCTGACGAATACAGTTTAGAACAGAAGTTAAATTCATTTGGCTAAGCCTCCTTAATGGTCAAATCATTCTGCCGGAAAAAAGAATAGGCTAGTTTAATATTTAAACCTTTAATGAATAACAAAGTCAAAAAGGCTAAACAATATAACAAAAGATGAAAACAAAGTTACTTTCCCTTATATCACTCTTAGTATTCACGCTGAGTATTTCTGCACAAGATGCACGCTCGATCTTAGATAAAGCGGCCGAAACATACAACAAAGCCGGAGGGGTTATAGCAAGCTTTACTTTAGACTCTAAAGACACAAAGGCTAAACTCGTATATAGCTACGATGGCAAGGCTTATATGAAGGGAGACAAGTTCAAGATAGAGATACCCGATGCTATTACTTGGTTCGACGGTAAAACACAATGGGTGTATGTAAAAGATACTGAAGAAGTGAACATCAGCAACCCTACAGGTGCAGAGCTACAAGGAATAAGCCCTTCTATGCTTTTCAGTATTTATAAGAAAGGCTATAATCTATCCTACAAAGGAGAAAAAAGAATAGGAGGAAAAACCGTTTTGGAGATAGAACTGATTCCCCAAAAGAAGAATGCAGACATCACCAAAATATTGGTACAAATAGATAAAGCCAGCAATGTATTCTCAAAGATCACGTTAACAGATAAAGCCGGCATACAAAATATCTTATCTATAAAAAGCTATCAAACAGGAACTAATATTTCCGATGCTACTTTTTCTTTCAATAAGAAAGATTATCCCAGTGCAGAAATAGTAGACCTTAGATAACATAGATTGTGTTTATCATTACATAGAAAATACGAACCGAATAACCTTTGGAGATATAAGCAAATTCTATATCTTTGCATAAAATATAAACAAAACATATAAAAAATATAAGACATGAACGAAAAAGTACGTTGCCTCATTATTGGCTCAGGACCTGCGGGATACACTGCAGCTATTTATGCATCGAGAGCAAATCTTTCTCCGGTACTATATGAAGGAATACAACCCGGAGGACAATTAACAACAACTACCGAGGTTGAAAACTTTCCGGGATATCCTGAAGGTATTACCGGCCCCGAACTGATGGAAGACCTAAAAAAACAGGCTACACGCTTTGGCGCTGATATACGCTTTGGCATAGCTACAGCGGCAGACTTCTCTTCTCATCCGCACAAAGTAACTATCGACGGCGAAAAAGTGATTGAAGCAGATACTGTTATTATAGCAACAGGTGCCAGTGCCAAATACTTAGGTCTATCAGACGAAACTAAATATGCTGGCATGGGTGTTTCTGCTTGTGCTACATGCGACGGATTCTTCTATCGCAAGAAGGTTGTAGCCGTTGTTGGTGGTGGAGACACTGCTTGTGAAGAAGCTATCTATCTGGCTGGACTAGCCGAGAAAGTGTATTTGATTGTACGTAAAGCACATCTGCGTGCATCGAAGGTGATGCAAGACAGAGCTATGCAAAATCCTAAAATAGAGATCTTATTCGAATGCAACGCTACAGGACTATTTGGCGAAAATGGCGTAGAAGGAGTACATGTAGTAAGACACCTAGGTGAACCTAACGAAGAAAAGTTCGATATCAAGATCGACGGATTCTTCCTTGCTATCGGACACAAGCCTAATACGGACATATTCAAGGCGCAGCTTAACCTCGACCCTGTAGGATATATTATCACAACACCAGGTACTCCAAAAACAGGAGTAGAAGGCGTTTTTGCCGCAGGAGACGTAGCCGACCCTATATATCGTCAAGCTATTACAGCTGCCGGAAGTGGTTGTCAAGCTGCGATAGAAGCGGAAAGATACTTAAGCGAAAAAGGCCTGTAAGACATCTATATACTAAAAAAGAAAATCCGGATCATACGATCCGGATTTTCTTTTTATATATCATTCTATAAAGAATTACCTTCTCATATTCGGCATTTTACCACCCTTCATCTGAGTCATCATCTTCATCATCTTACGAGTCTGGTCAAACTGCTTGATAAGCTTATTCACCTCTTGGATAGATGTTCCGCTACCTTTAGCGATACGCTCACGGCGGCTTCCGTTCAGGATTTCAGGAGTTGAACGCTCTTTGGGTGTCATCGAATAAATGATAGCTTCGATACTCTTGAAAGCATCATCATCAATATCCATATCTTTAATAGCCTTACCAACTCCCGGAATCATAGACGCCAAATCCTTCAGATTACCCATCTTTTTGATTTGCTGTATCTGTCCGATAAAGTCGTTGAAGTCAAACTGGTTCTTTGCTATTTTCTTTTGTAGGCGACGAGCTTCTTCTTCATCGTATTGCTCCTGTGCTCTTTCTACGAGTGAAACGATGTCACCCATACCCAAGATACGGTCTGCCATACGCTCAGGGTGGAATACATCCAATGCATCCATCTTTTCACCTGTACCCACAAACTTGATCGGCTTGTCTACAACCGAGCGGATAGAAAGCGCAGCACCACCACGCGTATCACCATCGAGCTTGGTAAGCACTACCCCGTCGAAGTTGAGCCTGTCATTAAATTCCTTCGCAGTATTCACCGCATCCTGTCCCGTCATGGAGTCTACTACAAAGAGAATCTCATCAGGTTTCACAGCATCTTTAATCGCTGTGATCTCTTTCATCATCTCCTCATCAATAGCCAGACGACCGGCGGTATCGACGATGACAAGGTCATTGCCGTTTTGCTTTGCATGCTTAATTGCATTTTGAGCGATCTGTACCGGGTTCTTGCTTCCCTCTTCCCAATATACAGGAACTTCGATTTGCTCTCCTAATATCTTCAACTGTTCGATCGCAGCAGGACGGTAAACGTCTCCGGCTACAAGTAACGGATTCTTACCTTTCTTAGACTTCAGCATCTTGGCAAGCTTACCAGAGAAAGTAGTCTTACCCGAACCCTGAAGACCCGACATAAGGATTACAGCCGGATTGCCTTTCAGATGAACATCTGTAGCGGTTCCTCCCATCAAGGCAGCAAGTTCGTCATGAACTATCTTCACCATCAATTGCTCAGGCTTAACGGCAGTAAGCACATTCTGCCCCATTGCCTTTTCCTTCACAGTCTCGGTAAACTGTTTTGCTGTCTTATAGTTTACGTCGGCATCTAATAAAGCACGGCGAACATCCTTTAGGGTTTCCGCAACATTTATTTCGGTGATTTTACCTTCACCCTTCAGTATCTTAAACGAGCGCTCTAATCTATTACTTAAACTTTCGAACATATTATATGGTTGTTATTTATAATCAATTTACATGGGTGCACAAAGATATAAACTTTTGGTATAAAGTGAAAAACTCACTATGCTTTTCTTATATTTGAAGTCACAAAGAATGATTATGTCAGCACTATGGAATCCGTGGCACGGCTGCCACAAGATAAGCGAAGGCTGCAAACACTGCTATGTGTATCGTGGTGATGCAAGACGAGGCATAGATAGCACGATTGTAACCCAAACAAAAAACTTCGATGTACCCATCAGGAAAAAGAGAAACGGAGAATACAAAATACCATCCGGCACAGAAGTATATACCTGTTTCACATCCGACTTCTTCAACAAAGACGCAGATCAATGGCGTCCCGAAGCTTGGCGAATGATACGGGAACGAAGCGACCTAACCTTTCTGATGATAACCAAACGCATCGATCGGCTGACAGTAGGGCTTCCCGACGATTGGGGCGATGGCTACGACAATGTCACCATTTGCTGCACCGTAGAAAATCAAGACAGAGCCGATTACAGGCTACCTATTTACAAAGCTGCTCCCATCAAACACAAAATGATTATATGCGAACCTCTCTTGGAAAGGATAGACCTGAACCCTTACATCGGGTCATGGGTAGAGCATATTACAGCCGGAGGCGAATCGGGTCAAAATGCACGCCCTTGCAATTTCGACTGGATTATGGAACTGCACAAGCTATGTATAGCGAATAACATATCATTCTGGTTTAAGCAAACCGGTTCGCGACTGATAAAAGATGGCAGGCTCTATAATGTTCCCAGAAGACTGCAACATGCTCAGGCACGCAAAGCCGGAATCAACTATAAACCATAAAAAGTGTCGATAAAAGTCTAAAAAGTGACAATTCAGCCAAAGACATATTCACTAAATATCAGCTACTTACAATCAAAAAGTGACAAAAGTGACACTTTTAAGCATGTTTTAAAGTGCCACCTTTTGTCACCCTGTTATATCAAAGAACTCTCTCTTATTAGATAAACTTTATAGCTGAAAATGCAAAAAGTAAATCAAGACAGATAGTTCTTAATAAGCTTACAATAGAACGGATCAGAATTTATATCCTACACTGATATATGCAGCCCGATTTTTGATTTTAGTATCTTTAAACACTTTAGTTAATCCATGATCGGCACCAAGGCTAACATTTATTTTATTTAAAAATTCAACACCTACAGCTCCGCCAATTCCAAAATCGAAACGATTGGTATCATCCCCAAAGAAATCCTGATCTTCAAATAGTTTTGCATCTGATTTTATTTTTCCCCCTACTCCATAAGCCAAATACGGCCCTGCACGGAATACGAGTTTAGTCCCGGGTGTTAAATCCAGTTTATATCCGGCATGTATAGGCAATTGAATATACATCGAATTATAGGTAACTTTATCCTTAGTACCGGAAACATTAACCGGTACATTTTTACCCTTGGTTCCTTTCGTCGTAAACTCAAGTCCCGACACCAAATAAAAACTACTTGGTAATGCAAGCTCGGCAGTTAGCCCAATATTGAAACCAACCTTATTATCATCATCTACATTTTGCAACTCGGACAAATTCATTCCGGCCTTTACTCCTAGAGATACAGGCAATTGTGCAAACATACTAACGCTTGTTACCAAAGCAACGAGCAAAGCAAAAGAAATTTTAATAATTCTCATAATATTAATAAATTAGTTCTGGTTCTTAAGCACCCTAAATTAGACAAATAATTCTATTTGACAAAAAATCGGATATAAAGAAAGCTTCATCAGCACCATGTTTTTTATTGTATATACCGTAAAAAAGCCGACGGACTTCTTTACCCCAGTATAATAAAACCTTTATTTAAAAGATGTAAAAAGTTATCAAGAATAATTTTATTCTGACTACTTTAGCAATCTAAATGTATAACGATATAAATTAATAGCCAGATGAACACTCTTTTATTTTTAGGAAACTTAGGAACCGGAGAAATCATCATCATTGCCATTGTTGTTTTACTATTGTTTGGAGGAAAGAAAATTCCTGAACTCATGAAAGGATTGGGTAAAGGAGTAAAAAGCTTCAAAGATGGTGTAAATGGCCTTGAAGACGATATAAACGGAACTTCTGAAAACAAGTAATAATTTCTCAGAAAATTATTCTTTTGATATAGGCCCGGATTAGTTATAATCCGGGTTTTTCGATTTGTAAACAAAAGCGTTTTATTTCTGTTTTAAGTAATATGGATATATGTATAGATTTTGACGGGACATGTGTAACACATGAGTTCCCGAATATAGGAAAAGATATTGGCGCAATCCCTGTTTTGAAAGAACTAACGGATAAGGGTCATCGACTGATACTCTTTACGATGCGCAGCGACCGCAAAAAGAAGAAAAAAATAAATGGTGAGGAAGTCATCGTTGAAGAAAACGTACTGACAGAAGCCGTAAAATGGTTTGAAGATAATGGCATACCTTTGTATGGCATCCAAAAAAATCCGACCCAACGGTTTTGGACATCATCGCCCAAGGCCTATGGGCATCTCTACATAGACGATGCGGCTCTGGGTTGCCCACTTGTTTTAGATGATCCCACATCTGATAGACCCTATATAGATTGGGTTCGAATAAGAGAAATACTGGTGGATTCGGGTGTTTTATAAATAAAGCAAGTTATAAAAAGGAATTACTCTCGTATTCTCATTTCCCTTCTTTTACCACAGAGTAAAAAGTGTCACACAGAGATCTTTCAATACAAGAAATAAGTCATTATTTTTTACCAACTACTTAATTACTGTATAAAATGGGCAGAAGAATATTATTTATCATCTTAATGTTTGTTTCTCTAGACTCTTTCGGTCAAGAGAAAATGGCTTTACGCACTGATGAGGCGAATGTATACTTTAAGGAAGCAGAAGTTGCTGCAAAGAAAAGTAAGAACCTTTGGGGTAAAAATATCTTTGGTCCTATAATGTTGATTAATCCGGCAACGAAAGAAATCTATGCGAATGTACAAGACTCGTTAGGCGAACTAAAACAAGACAATCATATCTATACCGGAATTTTCTCCAAAAAGGAAAATATAGCTAATACTTCTATCCGATGGAACGGAACAGATTGGGCTACAGTGATGCTGCCTTTGCCCGAAAATAAATATGATCGAATAAGTTTATTGCTTCATGAACGGTTCCATGTTGTACAACCGGAACTGGGGTTTAGCCAAAGTAATGGTAACTGTGCTCATCTTGACAGTAAAGATGGCCGTATATACTTGCGATTAGAATTAGAGGCTCTTAAAAAAGCAGTTTCGGCATCGACAACATCCCAGATTAATGAGCATGTGACGAATGCATTTATATTCAGAAAATACAGGCAATCTCTTTTCTCCGGGGCGGATACCGAGGAAAATAAACTAGAACTCAATGAAGGTCTTGCCGAATATACAGGCGAAGCAAGTTGTGGAAGACCCGAAAAACAAAAGGGAGAACACTTTGTGAAGAACATTGATAGATCTATGAAAAATCCCACCTTTGTACGCTCTTTCGCCTATCAGACGATCCCTGTCTATGGCTATTTATTGAATAAGAGGAAGCAAGGCTGGAACAGAAGTATAAATGATAATACCAATCTCAGTAATTTTCTTATTGATGCTTTTCAAGTGAAAATTCCTTCAAATTTGAAGGATGTCGTGAGCCAAATTGCGAACTCATATAATGGCACTGAGATTACAAATGAAGAGGTAATCCGCGAAGAAAAAATCCAGAAACTTATAGTAGAATACAAATCCAAATTTATCGAACAGCCTCATTTCGAAATAAGATTGGAAAAAATGAGGATAAACTTCGACCCTCGTAACATTATGCCTCTTGAAAATAAAGGTACTGTATACCCTAACGTTAGAGTTATAGATGAATGGGGCACATTAACAGTTACCGATGGAGCATTAGTAAGTTCGGATTGGAAAACAATCACAATAACAAATCCGACCAATATGGATGGATATAAATTATCGGGGAATGGTTGGACGTTAGAGCTAAACAAAGGGTACTCAGTAGTTATTACAAACGGAAACTTTGGTTTGAAAAAAGATTAAAAACATTAAGATGGAAAAGATATTGATGGGGCATAATTTCAAGCGGGAAGATTTTGCCGGACTTGAAGGAAAGTTTATCATTATATACCCCGAAAACAAGCTATTCACAAAAGATGAAATTTTGGAACGGATATCCGACATAGACGTATTCGTCCCTAATTTTTCGTTTCAGACAGATGCAGAGATTATAGATAAGGCAAAAAACCTAAAACTGATAGCCAACTATGGCGTAGGGTATAACAATATAGATGTGGAATATGCCGCCTCGAAAGGCATTGCCGTAACCAATACCCCCCAATCGGTACTAGAGCCCACAGCCGAATTGTGCTTTGCCCTGATGATGGCAACAGCTCGTAAAGTAGCTTATTACAATCACAAGCTGCACTCAGGCGTCAGGCTCGATTGGAGTATATATGGAGATTTAGGGGTTTCGCTTTATGGACAAACGCTTGGTATATATGGCATGGGGCGTATCGGGCAGGCGGTTGCACGCAGAGCCTTAGCATCGGGCATGAACATCATTTATCATAATAGGAACAGGCTGCCAAAAGACATTGAAGAGAAGTATAACGCCACCTATGTAGATTTCGACACACTCCTCAAAGAGTCGGACGTGGTATCGCTTAATGCACCTGCTACACCCGAAACTTATCACCTGATGGGAGAAGCCGAATTCAAGAAAATGAAAAACAGTGCTATACTTATCAATACTGCCCGTGGGCAACTGGTGGATGAGAAAGCTCTTGCCACAGCCTTGAAAACAGGAGAAATATATGCGGCAGGTCTTGATGTGTTCGAAAAAGAACCTAAGATTTTCCCGGAACTATTGGAATTAGATAATGCCATTCTGTCCCCTCATGCCGGAACAGGCACTTATAGCGCACGGCGGGATATGGCTCACGAAGTGGTAAAAAATATAATCAACTTCTTTGAAGGAGGACAAATAGATAAGGTGAATTAGTTACAATTCACCTTTCTTTATTTTATTCAGCAGCCCATCGCAAGAGTCTTCCAGCAGATCGAGAACCAGCTCAAAGCCGTCAGCGCCCGAGTAGTAAGGATCGGGTACGTGATCGTGTACAAAGTCTTGCGAAAAATCCATCATACGGTATACTTTCTTTTCCGATTCCAAGTCGGGTG
The DNA here is from genome assembly GCF_951230145.1 of Dysgonomonas sp. Marseille-Q5470. Classification (NCBI taxonomy): domain Bacteria; kingdom Pseudomonadati; phylum Bacteroidota; class Bacteroidia; order Bacteroidales; family Dysgonomonadaceae; genus Dysgonomonas; species Dysgonomonas sp. Marseille-Q5470. The sequence goes on from NZ_CATNVE010000001.1 coordinate 188,185, forward strand.
CTAGTCGCATTACATCACGATGATTGTTGTCGTCCATCACTAAGATAAGATCAAAGCGATCGAAATCATTAACCGTGAACTTACGAGACAAAGAATCCAGCGTATACCCTCTCCTTGTTGCATGCTTTCTCATTCGCAAGTCGGGCAATTCATCGATATGATATCCTGACGTTCCCGCCGAATCAACTGTAATTTTATCACTTAACCCCTGCTCTTTTACCATCGTCTTGAAAATTCCTTCCGCAGCAGGTGAGCGGCAGATATTCCCTAAACAGACGAAGAGTACTTTATATTCTTTTTGATTGTCAATATTTTGCATTTATTCTTTCGTTTTGGTTTATATTAATCGATTAATAACGATTTATACAAAGATATAATTATTTGCCTAGTACGCTAATTAAAGCGCTTTTTTAGAACAGATGACAGATAAATTTCGTTCGGGAATTGATATGTAGATTTTGTTAATATTAAGTAATCAGAAAAAAGGTTAGTATCTGCACATTCTTTTTGTCATGCTGAGGTAAAGAAGCATCTATATTTAGCGACAAAGATCCTACCTCCGTCAAAATGACAAAAGAGTAACATAAAATAAAAGCTTTTATAAATAAACTATTATCTGAGAATCAGATATAATACTCTGCCATATCAATCAGCCCTGCACGCATCGCATATTTCGTTGCTTCGTGCACATTGTTTACTTCCAGCTTGCGGAAGATATTCTTACGGTGGGTAATGATGGTATGAAAGCTAAGATTGCGATTCGCCGCAATTTCTTTTGTGGTACGCCCTATGGCTATTTCTTTCAGTATTTCTTTTTCTGTAGAGGTCAATATATAATCCACAGTATCGGTAGGTGCTTTCTGTGCTTGTAGTAATTGGTTGGCAACCCTTGCACAAATAAAACGTTCGCCCCTTAATACATGAGCCAGCGCAATATTTATCTCGTCGAGCCCCGACGACTTGAGCACAATACTGTAGGCTTCACTTGTAGATGTCAATCTGCGCAGAAACTCATAGCTCAGTTCTTCGGAGAATAATAACCAATTTACATGCGAAAAACGATAACCTACATTCAGCAAATCATCTACGCTTATAAAATCAGACAGGGTATAATCCAGTATCACAACGGCTTCGGGGTGAGAGCTCAACAATCTTACCAATTCGGATTTGCTTTCCGTGAAAAGTACCGAAGAGGCTTTTTTTGTCTCACCTACTAGCGTCTCCATCCCGATACGGGTTATACCTTGCCGGTCTACTATTATAACATCTTTCTGTTCCATTTATTCATTTGATGCAAAGAACAGTAAAGTTAGTTATTTCTGCTTAAAAAACTTATAAAAAAATAGCATTTGATAATCAATTGCGTTATTCCAGTATTCACCGGTATGTCCTCCCGGACGAACGATATAATCATGATTGATATTTCGGTATACCATTTCTTTGTGCAATTGCTCGTTTACCTGATAGAAAAAGTCATCTGTTCCGCAATCGAAAATAATAGATAACGAACCCGGTTCTATCTTATCCAGTTGATTGATCACCGTATGGTTATTCCACAACTCGGAATTCTCTTTATACGAACCTATACGCAGTTTCATATCCCAATTGTTTGGAAAAGGACGTATATCTACACCTCCGCTCATCGACCCGCATGCACCAAAAACATCGGGATGGTTTATACCTAGCCACAAACCTCCATGACCACCCATGCTAAGCCCTGTTATCGCACGGCCTTTGGGAGAAGTAATTGTTTTATAATTTTGATCGATATACTGCACTAATTCTTTGCTCACATAGGTCTCAAACTGAAACTTAGGATCGATAGGGCTATCCCAATACCAACTATTTTGTCCATCGGGGCAAACAACGATCATCCCCAATCGGGTAGCATCTTGCGGTAGTGTTGGCTTGAGCGACACCCACGAATCATAACGTCCCGAGTAGCCATGCAGAAGATACAGCACAGGATATTTAACCGTACCATCCTTCTTATATCCATCAGGAAGAATTATTACATTTTTTATACTTCGGTTCATTTTAGGACTGAATACCTCAATTGTATCCACAGTCTGAGCCTGTACAGAACACAAAGCAAAGATTGCAAGTAAAAATAAAACAGCTTGTTTTTTCATAATATTTTAGTCAATAATTATAGTTCATGCTTCGTCAAGAAGTTTGCAATAGCCTGCTCTACATACTCCTCTCCTCTTTTCATCGATTCCTCCAGGGAAACACTTTCAGGTTTAATGGGAATTATAAAGTCAAAGACAGAAGTATATAACTCCTGTGCTCCTTTTTCCAGATCTCCTGCAATAGCTATTACTTTTTTCCCTTCCGCTCGTGCTAGTTGAGCGACACCATAAGGTGTTTTCCCATATTGGGTCTGAGAATCTATTTTACCTTCACCGGTAAATACCACATCAGCCTTTTTTATCGCAGCTTTAAGATTAGTATAGTCTATTACAATATCGATGCCTTTCTGCAAACGTGCATTTGTAAACGTTAGCAATCCGGCTCCGAGACCTCCGGCAGCACCGGCTCCCGGTACATCTTTCACTTCTCTGCCCAGTTGATTTTTAATCACTTCTGCATACTGTAGCAAGGCATCGTCCAGCACACTTACCATTTCCGCAGTAGCTCCTTTCTGCGGTGCGAAAACAAAAGAGGCTCCGTTTTCTCCACACAAAGGATTGGATACATCACAGGCTACCTCAATATTGATATCTTGTAATCGCATATCTATAGATGAGACGTCTATCTTATCCAATTCTCGGAGAGCTAATCCGCCAAACGGCAGATCTCTATTTTCCTTATCAAGAAATCTGACTCCTAACGCTTGGGCGAAGCCTGCGCCACCATCGTTGGTAGCGCTACCTCCTATTCCCAATATTATTTTTTTTACACCTCTGTTGAGACATGCCTTAACCAACTCACCTGTGCCGTATGTAGTGGTCACAAGTGGGTTGCGGCTACCCTTATCTATCAAGTAAAGCCCACTTGCCGAAGCCATATCAATAACGGCAGTAGATCCATCACCCAGAATTCCATATTTAGCAGAGACTGCCGATCCCAACGGACCCGTTACAGGCTCTTCATATATCTTACCGTCGGTAGCATCTACCAAAGATTGCACAGTTCCCTCTCCTCCATCTGCCATTGGTATTTTGATGCATATTGCTTCAGGGTAGATTCTTTTTATACCTCTTTCCATCGCATCACACACTTGCTTGGCTGTCATGGAACCTTTAAACGAATCGGGAGCTAATACAAAAATTGGGTTTTTCACAGATTAGCAACTTCGCAGATTTACTTCACTCTTGTCCAGACCTGTGTTCTTCCAAAAGCTGAAATACCTACATAGCCTCTTACTTTCAGTTTATCGTTTCCGTCAAGCGATACCGTACATTTGTACAGTTTGCCATTCGAAGGGTCTAGTATCTTTCCATCACTATATTCTTTACCATCTTTAGATAACCCTTTTAGAATCTCAAGCCCAAGAACGGGTTTGTCTTTATCGGCCCCCGAACAGTCTTTACACTTTATATCTTTCTTGGCAGGATTGAGGATCTCGATCACTTTTCCATAGATTTTACCACCACGTTCGGTGATTTCTACAATCGATTTAGCTTCTTTAGTTTCATCATCAAATGTTTTCCATTTACCAATCACAGATTGTGCATTTGCAGTAAGTATAGAAATAAAGAACGCCGACAGCAATATTAGTTTTAATTTCATACAATAATTTTTTAATTGGTTATTCGTTTGCGAAAATAGTCAAAAATAAAGAATAGTTTATTTTGAAACTTTCTAAAAGTGAAGTCTGAAATAATAAATATTGTAAAGAGATTTAGTTCTCTTCCTTTTCTTGTTGTTTTCCAAAAGATTTCTTCACCCACCGAGGAACAATCAATGCCCCCACCAACAGGTAATTATAATAGGTAAGCAATCGCCACAAGAGGATCATCAACGGCACAACCCCTACTAATGGTATAAATTCGCTCAGGTATTCTTTAAAGATAAACTCACTGAAACCGCTTCCTCCGGGTGTAGGACTTACTACCATCATAATCCACATCACAAACTGGCGGGCAAAGATAAGCAGGTTGTCATGCACAGTAAAGAATGCCATAAAGATAGCATTGACTACCAGGTATCGTGAACCCCAAGACAAGATGGTAGCGAGTATCAGAGGCCACCAAAAAGAGATGCCTTTTCCTCTTATTTCTCTCGAACTAATAACGAGATCATCGCCCGCCTTCACTGCAGTTTTGTGCCATCGCCTCAAAAAAGGCAATCGAAAGAACTTAATAATAAGCCAGCGTATTGCCTGAGGTCTAAAAAACAGCCCAATTATCAGCAGTGTACACAGAATCATTTTTATAAGATAAGCAACTGCAAACAAAGCTAATACTCCGTTACCAAGGGCCGAATGATCGGAAAATAAAGTATCGAAAGGGATAAAAAGAAGTAGAATAGGAAATGTAACAACAAAGTACATTTCGTCGAGCAACAACGTAACAAAAACCATTGCCGTACTTCGCCCGACAGGAATTTTCTCTTTTGTCAAGAAAACAACAGCCATTGTAGAACCACCTACTACCGAAGGTGTTATTGCCGAACCGAATTCAGCCAATAGAGTGACTTTGATACATTGCATCCACGACAATTGTTTTTCGGTAAGATAGCGATAACGGATTGTAAAGCCGATATCACGCCCCAACATAAAACAAAAGGCAATACATATCCAGAATACAGTATGTTCTGTAATGGATATCTGTTTGAGATCAGACATATCAAACTCGCGGCTAAGCATGTATATGATAACTCCTATACCGATGAAGGTAGGGAGCAATATCTTCCATATACTAAATCCTTGAGATTCTTTTTCCATATTTAAAATCTGAAAACGTACAAAAATAAGAAAACATTTCGTCTTTTTCTTTTCTTTCGTACATTTACATAGCCGAACTCTTAATAACAAATGAACGATATGCAAAACAGAGTAGAAAAAGCAATCGCTTTATTCAACAGCGGTTATAATTGCGCTCAAGCTGTTTTTACAGCTTATGCGGATATATATGGTATCGATCCTGAAACAGCTCTGAAACTATCCTGTACATTCGGAGGCGGAATGGCCGGTACTCGCGAAATGTGCGGAGCTGTATCCGCCATGACAATGATAGCCGGGCTGGAGACAGGAACGGCAAAAGCCAACGATCAGGAAGGGAAACAATATTCATTTGATAAGGCACAATACCTAATGAATGAATTTAAGAAAGAAAACAAATCAGTCATCTGTCAGAATCTCTTACTCGAATTGGAGAAAGAACCCGAACCTGCCGATGGTAAAAAACGATGTTCTAAATTCATTAAGTTATCCGCCGAACTTATCGAAGAACATTTAATCAGAAAGAAATGAATTTTGCTCTACACTCGGAAAGGATAAAACTAAGAGCAATCTTAAAAACCGATACTGAGGCCATATACAATTATCGCTCGTTACCCGAAGTTGCCAAATATCAATATTGGGAACCTTTTACCATGGAACAAGCACACGATTTTGTCAGCCGATGCTGTAATCCTGATTTGGACGAAGAAGATCAATGGATAGGCTTGGCTATCGTGTATCAGGGAAAAGTGATAGGTGATTGCGCTTTCAAGATTAGCGAAAATATAGCAGAAGTCGGTTGCAATATTTCGCCCGAGTATCAGGGTATGGGGCTCGCAAGAGAATCATTGAGCATTCTTATTCGTTATTTCCTTAAAAATAAAGATATAAAAGAAATAATAGGGATCACTGATTCAAGAAATATCGCTTCTGTCAGGTTGATGCAATCGTTGGGTATGGTTAAAGTTCCGGACTTCGAAACCCGGCTAGTTTGCAAAGGCGAAGATTGCATCGAACACAAATATGCTATAAGAATACATGATTGAACAATATATACAAAAGAGCAAAGCTTTTATTTTCCGCTTATGGGAGAAGTATAAAGGAGCAAAAAAGAAATACCAAATAGGGATTCCCATTTGTCTCATTCTTCTTGTGTGGTATATATTTTGTTTACCTTCTCCACTATTCCATGTACCATATAGTACAGTTGTATCCGACAGGCACGAAGAGCTACTTGGCGCACGTATTGCAGACGATCAGCAATGGCGTTTTCCCACAAGCGATTCTATCCCTGAAAAATACAAGATCTGCCTGATAGAGTTCGAAGATCAACACTTTCATGCACATTGGGGAGTAAACCCTTTAGCAATAGCACGTGCTATAAAACAGAATATCAGCAGCGGAAAAATCAGGAGCGGAGCAAGTACCATCACCATGCAAACTATCCGTCTATCGCGGAAAGAGAATCGTACATTCGGAGAGAAGTTTATAGAGATGATATTGGCTACACGACTCGAATTTTCATACTCCAAAGACGAGATACTCAATCTGTATGCATCTCATGCTCCGATGGGAGGAAATGTGGTAGGAATTGACGCTGCATCGTGGCGATACTTCGGACATCAGGCGGCAACACTATCATGGGCAGAAGCAGCAACCCTCGCCGTGCTCCCCAATTCTCCGAGCCTGATGCACTTCGGTAAAAACAGAGATAAGCTTCTGAACAAAAGAAACAAGTTACTGGAAACACTTCATCAGCGAGGTATTATAGAGAAAATAGACTACGAACTGGCAGTGGGCGAACCCTTACCCTTTCAGCCTTATGCACTACCCCAGATAACACCGCACCTCGTTACCCGCATATACAAAGAGGATGGAGGTAAACATATAACAACGACCATAGATAAATACCAACAGGAACAGACAGAATCTATCCTTAACCGCTGGAATGCAGAATTTGCCCAAAATGGAATTAAAAATATAGCAGCAATAGTTTTCGATGTAGAAAAGAATGAGGTTGTCGCCTATTGCGGGAACGTTGACTTCGAGAAGGATATCTCCGCCAATCAGGTAGACATTATACAAGCGCCTCGCAGTACAGGCAGTATACTCAAGCCTTTTCTCTATTGTGCTATGTTGCAAGAGGGAGAATTACTCCCCAATCAACTCCTACCCGACATACCGATCAATATAGGAGGGTTTGCGCCCAAGAACTTCAGCTTGCAATACGATGGAGCCGTTTATGCCTCCGAGGCTCTTGCACGCTCCCTAAATGTCCCGTTTGTAGTATCCCTTCGCAACTATAGCATACCCAAATTCTATAACCTGCTAAAAAAAGCGGGGATGACTACACTCAACCGTTCTGCCGACAATTATGGTCTGTCTCTTATATTAGGCGGTGCTGAAGGGAAACTATGGGATATAAGCTCTATGTACTTGAATATGGCGCAGCAATTAAACTTCTATAATGAGGAGGGCAGATATTATGAAATGGGTCAACCCTCTTATATACTGAATAAAAATAATGGAGAGAAAGGCGATCGTATTAGGAATCCGTTATTTTCGGCAGGAGCAATCTGGCAAACATTCGATGCACTGACAAACCTAAACCGCCCCGAAGAAATAGACTGGCGGTCGATACCATCTATACAAAAAATAGCATGGAAAACGGGAACCAGCTTTGGATTTCGTGACGGATGGGCTGTGGGCGTAAATCCCAAATATGTAGTTGGCGTCTGGGTTGGAAATTCTGACGGAGAAGGACGCCCCGGGCTAACAGGTGCTCGTACTGCGGGCATGGTGATGTTCGACATATTCAGTTCATTACCGCAAAGCCGTTGGTTCGAAAGACCTGATCGAGATCTTGTAAGAGCAGAGATATGCCACGAAAGTGGATTCTTGAAAAGCATGAATTGCCCCGAAACAGAAATAGATACGATGTGGATTTGTAAAAAAGGACTGGAAGCAAAGCCATGCCCATATCATAAACTTGTCCACCTATCGGAGGATATGCGTTATCAGGTTTACGAAAACTGCGCAGGCAGTAGAGGTATTATACATACATCGTGGTTCATTCTGCCGCCATCGTGGGAATGGTACTACAAAGAGCAACACCCTTCTTATCGTTCCCTACCTCCTTATTCTCCCGAATGCATCAAAGATTCGGATGTAAAACCTATGGAGTTTATTTATCCTTTCCCTAATGCCCTTATTTCGCTACCTAAACAGTTGGATGGCTCTCCCGGACAACTTGTATTTGAGCTGGCTCACAGAAATCCTCAGAGCCGTGTGTTCTGGCATCTTGATGGGCAATATATAGGAGAGACTGAAATCTTTCACAAAAAAGAATATATTCCGGAAAAAGGAGAGCATACTTTGACCGTAGTAGACGATACCGGAGCTAGTCTTTCCACAAAATTCACAATAAAATAAAAAAATAAATACACCACAAAAAACCTATACAACAATCAGTTATATAATTAAATGAAAAATATTTTATTTTTTACAGCATTTCTATGCAACGTTTTTAAAAGAAATGCATCTTTATAATATATTTTTTTAGAGACTTCTCAGCCTTCATACAAAACACAGTGTACAAAAACTATATTAAAAAGAAATCGCAATTTAAAATATGCCCATATTAAAAACTGCGATTTAAAAAATAAAAAAAGTATCTGGAACCCCAGATACTTTTTTTTCTTTTATATAAAAGAGTAATTTCTTACTCTTCTTCTTTTTTAGGTTCTTCTGCAACCGGAGCTTCTGGCGCAGCAGTTTCTTCAACTACCGGCAAAGTTTCTGGTGCAACTTCCAAAGCTTCTACTTCTTCAGCTTTTTCTACCTTTTCTGCTTTTTCAGCTTTCGCTTTTTTTGCAGTTTCTTTAGCTTCTACAGCAGGAGCATCATCCTCTTTTTTCTTCGAACGACGAGTTCTACCTTTAGATGCAGCTTTCTTCTCTTTCAACATGTTTTCGTTATAGTCTACTAATTCGATAAAACACATTGAAGCATTGTCACCTAAACGATTACCTGTCTTGATGATACGTGTATAACCTCCCGGACGGTCGGCTATCTTCTGCGAGATATTTTGGAACAGTTCTGTCACAGCAGCTTTGCTCTGAAGTTCCTGAAAAACCAAACGTCTCGATTGAGTTGTATCTTCTTTTGACTTAGTAATAATAGGCTCAACCACTTTTCTCAAAGCTTTCGCCTTTGCTACAGTCGTAAAGATGCGCTTATTAGGACTAAGTAACAAAGAAGTACACATATTGGATAACATCGCATTTCTGTGTGCACTTTTACGTCCTAAATGATTAATTTTTTTATTATGTCTCATGTCGCTTATTAATCTTTATCTAATTTATATTTAGAAATATCCATACCGAATGAAAGGCTCAGGCTATCCAATAACTCATCAAGCTCGGTAAGCGATTTTTTACCGAAGTTTCTGAATTTAAGAAGGTCATTCTTATTGAACTGAACCAATTCGCCAAGTGTTTCCACTTCTGCTGACTTCAGACAGTTAAGTGCACGAACCGAAAGGTTCATATCAGATAACTTAGTCTTAAGCAACTGGCGCATATGCAGGATTTCTTCATCAAACTCTTCGTTACCATCTACTTCGTTTTGTTCAAGAAGAATCTTTTCGTCAGAGAACAACATAAAGTGATGGATAAGGATTTTAGCTGCTTCTTTCAAAGCATCTTTTGGATGAATAGACCCGTCGGTTGCTATTTCTATTACTAATTTCTCATAGTCCGTTTTCTGCTCTACACGATAGTTTTCTATCGCATATTTTACATTACGGATGGGAGTATAAATAGAATCGATAGCTATAACATTAACATCGTCGGACAGACTACGATTTTCATCAGCAGGTACATACCCACGGCCTTTGTTAATATTCAATTCTATTTGGAAGCTTGCACTTTTGTCTAAGTGACAAATTACAAGATCAGGGTTTAATACTTCAAATCCTGACAGATGCTTCCCTATATCTCCAGCTTTGAATACTTCGGTACCTGAGACAGTAATACTTACCTTTTCTGTTTCAATCTCTTCTACGATTTGCTTGAATCGAACTTGTTTCAAGTTCAATATTATATTCGTTACATCTTCTATAACACCCGGTACGGTTGCAAATTCATGTTCGACACCGTCGATTTTTATAGAAGTGATAGCAAAACCTTCAAGAGATGAAAGCAGAATACGGCGTAAAGCATTACCCACGGTAATACCATACCCGGGTTCTAACGGACGAAATTCGAATTTTCCGAAGAAATCATCCGCTTCTAACATCAATACTTTATCCGGTTTTTGAAATGCTAATATAGCCATGAATTTAATTAATTTTTAGAATACAACTCTACGATCAACTGTTCTTTAATGTTTTCAGGGATATCCGCTCTTTCAGGAAGATGTAAGAATTTTCCTGTCATCGTAGCTTGATCCCACTCGATCCAAGGGTATTTGCTATGGTTAAAACCAGATAGTGCTTCGCCTACTACTTCAAGTGATTTTGATTTTTCGCGAACACCTACCAATTGGCCTGGTTTTAGTGAATATGAAGGAATATTTACCACAGATCCGTCTACTACAATATGACGGTGAGAAACAAGCTGACGTGCTGCTGCTCTTGTCGGAGCTATTCCTAGACGGAATACAACATTATCTAATCTTGATTCTAACATCTGAAGTAATACTTCCCCTGTGATTCCACGTGAAGCAAGAGCTCTGTCAAACATATTACGGAACTGTCTTTCGAGTACTCCGTATGTATATTTTGCTTTTTGCTTTTCACGTAATTGAATACCGTACTCGGACGATTTCTTTTTTCTTCCGTTACCATGTTGTCCCGGAGGATAGTTCTTTTTTGAGAGAACTTTGTCAGGTCCGAATATTGGCTCTCCGAATTTACGGGCGATTTTTGATTTTGGTCCAGTATATCTTGCCATTTTCTTTCTAATTAATAATGAAATGAAGCTAAAATTGTGCAGCCGCGACTACAGAGAGGGTTTTTGTAATCAAATCACAATTTAAGATCCAATTTTTAAATTTGATTAAACTCTTCTGTGTTTTGGAGGACGACATCCGTTGTGAGGAAGTGGAGTAACGTCAACGATTTCTGTTACTTCGATTCCTGCTGCGTGGATAGTACGGATAGCAGACTCACGTCCGTTGCCCGGTCCTTTTACGTATACTTTCACCTTTCTTAGTCCAAGGTCAAATGCTACTTTAGCACAATCCTGTGCTGCCATCTGAGCTGCGTAAGGAGTGTTCTTTTTTGAGCTTCTGAAACCCATCTTCCCTGCCGATGACCAGCTGATAACCTGCCCATCATTGTTTGTAAGCGATATAATGATATTGTTGAAAGAAGAATGCACATGAGCCTGGCCAATTGCATCCACCTTAACATTTCTCTTTTTCGCTGCGACTGTTTTTTTTGCCATATCAAATTAATTATTTTGTAGCTTTTTTCTTGTTAGCAACAGTTTTCTTTCTACCCTTACGTGTACGGGCGTTGTTCTTAGTACTTTGACCTCTCAATGGTAAACCGATACGATGACGGATACCTCTGTAACAACCTATATCCATCAATCGCTTGATGTTTAGTTGTACTTCCGAACGCAAGTCTCCTTCTACTTTAAACTGAGCAGCGATGATTTCACGCACAGCTCCGGCCTGATCATCGTTCCAGTCTTTTACCTTGATATCTTTATCAATACCTGCTTCAGCAAGGATTTTGTTAGCAGAGCTACGTCCGATACCATAAATGTATGTCAAGGCAATCTCGCCTCTCTTATTTTGTGGTAAATCGACCCCAACTATTCTTATTGCCATATATTTTTTAGATTAATTTGCAAAATTAATAAATTATCCCTGACGTTGTTTGAACTTAGGATTTTTTTTGTTAATCACGTATAAGCGACCTTTTCTTCTGACAATCTTGCAGTCAGCAGTACGCTTCTTAATTGATGCTCTTACTTTCATATCTTATGTTTTTTTTATTTGTATCTGAATGAAATCCGTCCTTTTGTTAAATCATAAGGAGACATCTCTACACGTACCTTATCTCCGGGAAGTATTTTAATGTAATGCATACGCATCTTTCCTGAGATATGTGCTGTGATTTCGTGACCGTTTTCGAGTTCTACACGAAACATAGCGTTTGATAGTGCTTCAACTATAACTCCGTCTTGTTCTATTGCCGATTGTTTAGCCATAAATAAATAAAAGGTTTTTTAAATTGCGTTACTTCCTAAAACAGCTTCAACAAATTCAAATGTAGATAATATGTCTGCTTTTCCCTGACGAATAGCGACTGTATGCTCAAAGTGAGCCGAAGGTTTACGGTCACGAGTTCTTATAGTCCACCCATCATTTTCGAAAACGACATTCTTGCTTCCCATATTAATCATCGGTTCTATGGCGATGCACATACCTTTTTTCAACAAAGGGCCTGTACCGCGTTTACCATAGTTAGGAACCTCGGGTGCTTCGTGCATCTTGCGACCTATACCATGTCCAACCAGTTCGCGAACGACCGAATAGCCACGTTTCTCGCAATATGTCTGCACAGCCTCACCGATATCTCCTATACGATTACCTTCTACAGCTTTTTCTATACCCAAATAAAGAGATTCTTTTGTTGTCCGCAACAAAGCTTTCACATCTTCCGCAACTTCTCCTACACAAAATGTATAGGCCGAATCGCCACAAAATCCGTTCTTCTCAGTACCGCAATCAACAGAGATCACATCTCCATCTTTAAGAATATAATCAGTAGGGAAACCGTGTACCACCTGATCGTTTACCGAAGCACATATAGCACCCGGAAAATCTACGGTTCCCGGAGCGCCCTTGTATCCTAAGAAAGAAGGGATTGCTCCGTGATCGTATATAAATTCTTTAGCAATTTTATCTAACTGAGCAGGAGTTACCCCCGGCTTAATATGTTTAGCTACCTCGCCCAGGGTCATACCCACCAGGCGGTTAGCTTCACGCATCAATTCAATTTCTTCGTCTGTTTTCAGGAATATCATTTATAAACCTCCTTAATAAGCTGCGATCGAACCCGAACGTCCTTTGATTCTACCAGATTTCAATAAGCCATCGTAATGTCTCATCAATAGGTGGCTCTCAATTTGTTGCAGTGTATCCAAAACAACTCCCACAAGAATCAGCAACGATGTTCCCCCAAAGAATTGAGAAAACTCACGGCTTACTCCAAAAGTACTTGCAAATGCAGGCATGATAGCAACCAATGCCAAGAATAATGATCCCGGGAATGTTATACGGGACATTATCGAGTCGATATAGTCTGCTGTCTTTTTGCCCGGTTTGATACCCGGAATGAAACCATTGTTGCGCTTCAGTTCATCTGCCATTTGCACCGGATTGATGGTAACAGCAGTATAGAACCATGTGAAAGCAATAATAAGTACGGCAAGTACAACATTGTATACTACACTTGTATGATCGGTAAAAGACCCTAGAAAACCTGTTTTATCGGTAGAGAATCCTGCAAACATAACAGGCACCATCATTATTGCCTGAGCAAAGATGATAGGCATTACGTTCGCTGCATTTACCTTAAGTGGAATATACTGACGAGCTCCGCCATATTGTTTGTTACCCACTACTCTCTTAGCATATTGAACCGGTATACGGCGAGTACCTTGTACCAGTAATATTGCTCCGCAAACAACCAGTAACAAAAATACTATTTCTGCCAAAAACATAACCAATCCTCCCGCAGGGTTGCTCAATCGGGAAGTAAATTCACCGATCAGCGCATGTGGAAGACGTGATATGATACCCACAAGGATAATGAAAGAAACACCATTACCTATACCTTTATCTGTGATACGCTCTCCTAACCATAGAACAAACATACTACCTCCCGCAAGAATAATTGTAGAAGGAATAAGAAAATCCCATGAAGAAGGGGCTGCAGGTCCTAACGCTCCCAACAGGTATGCAGGTCCTTGGAATACAAGGATTGCCACTGTCAGATAACGTGTATATTGGTTCATCTTGGTACGTCCGCTTTCGCCTTCTCTCTGCAACTTTTGAAAATATGGTATCGCGATACCCAACAATTGGATAACGATTGATGCCGAGATATAAGGCATGATACCTAATGCAAAGATCGACGCATTGGCAAATGCACCTCCCGAGAACATATCCAATATTCCGAGCAAACCTCCGGCAGTCATCGAATGCAAGTTTGCAAGCTGCTGAGGATCTACTCCGGGAAGGATGATGTGAACTCCGAAGCGATAGATCACTACGAAAAAGAAGGTGATGAGGAGCCTTTTTCTAAGGTCCTCAATCTTCCATATATTTTCCAGTGTTTTTACCAATCCCATCTTACTTCAGTTTTGTTACTGTTCCACCTATAGCCTCAATAGCTGCTTCTGCTGACTTAGAGAAGGCATGTGCTTCTACATCAACTTTAGCTGTAAGGGCTCCGTTTCCAAGTATCTTTACTAATTGATTACCTGATAGGAAACCGGCTTCGATCAATGTTTGAACATCGATCTTAGTAAGTTTCTTAGCATCAGCTAAACGTTGTAAAACATCCAGGTTGATAGCTTTGTATTCAACACGGTTAATGTTTTTGAAACCGAATTTAGGCAAACGACGTTGAATCGGCATCTGACCTCCTTCGAATCCAAACTTTCTGGAATAACCTGATCTGGACTTAGCTCCTTTATGACCTCTTGTGGAAGTACCACCTAAACCAGATCCGGTACCACGTCCGATTCTCTTTCCGGTTTTAGTTGATCCTTCAGCAGGTCTCATATTTGATAAACTCATATTTTATATTTTTTTATCTTACTAAACTAAATTACTCGACAACAGAAACCAGATGGCTCACCTTGTTGATCATACCTCTGATAGACGGTGTGTCTTCATGCTCTACAACACGATTCAACTTTCTAAGACCCAAAGCGTCTAATGTCATCTTTTGGTCTTTAGGACATTTGATTCTGCTCTTTACTTGTTTAATTTTAATTTTTGCCATAATAGTTTTTTCTTTGCAAATTAACCTTTAAACACTTTTTCCATAGAAATACCTCTATTCTGAGCTACAGTGTAAGCATCTCTCAATTCGCCCAAAGCTTCGATAGTAGCCTTCACAAGGTTGTGAGGGTTAGACGAACCTTTCGACTTAGCCAATACATCTGTTACTCCTACACTCTCAAGTACGGCACGCATCGCACCCCCTGCCTTAACCCCTGTACCGGGAGCAGCAGGACGAAGCATAACTTCAGATCCACCGAAACGAGCGATTTGCTCGTGAGGAACTGTTCCTTTAAGAATTGGAACTTTGATAAGGTTTTTCTTTGCAGCTTCAACTCCTTTAGCAATGGCTGTAGTTACTTCACCCGCTTTACCTAGGCCCCAGCCTACGATACCATCTTCATTACCTACAACTACGATAGCGGCAAAGCTGAATGTACGACCTCCCTTTGTTACTTTAGTAACACGGTTGATAGCTACTAGTCTATCTTTTAGCTCGATGTCGTTTGTCGATTTTACTCTATTGTTAACTCCTGCCATTTCTATTAAAATTTAAGTCCACCGTTACGGGCAGCATCTGCCAATTCTTTAATTCTACCATGATACAGGTAACCGTTACGGTCGAATACCACAGTTGTAATACCAGCTTCCTGAGCACTTTTAGCGATAAGTTCACCAACTTTAGCAGCTATTTCTTTTTTAGGAGCTTTCTCTGATATTTTCAGAGAAGATGCTGCCGCCAAAGTTTTACCTGTCAAATCGTCGATAACTTGCGCATAAATTTGCTTGTTGCTTCTGAATACAGTCAGGCGTGGACGTTCGCTTGTTCCGTGGATCTTGCCACGTACACGCATCTTTATTTTATTTCTTCTTTCTGTCTTTGTTACCATGATTACTACAGTTTATGAATTATTTACCTGCGGCCTTACCTGACTTGCGACGAATAACCTCACCAACAAAGCGTATACCTTTACCTTTGTAAGGTTCCGGTTTACGGAATGAGCGGATTTTTGCACAAATCTGACCAATCAGCTGTTTATCACAAGATTCTAGTATAATTAGAGGGTTTTTGTTTCTCTCCGATTTAGTTTCCAGTTTCACTTCAGGAGGCAACATCATGTGGATGTTGTGTGTAAATCCTAAAGATAATTCTAGAAGCTGATCTGCATTTGATGCACGATAACCAACCCCTACTAATTCCAACTCTTTGCGATATCCTTCAGAAACGCCAATAACCATGTTGTTAATCAATGATCTGTAAAGACCATGTAACGCACGATGAATTCTATCATCAGAAGGACGTGTCACAGACAACAATCCGTCTTCAACAGAGACTTTGATATCAGAATTAATTTCTTGCGATAGTTCCCCTTTAGGTCCTTTTACTGTAATTACGTTATCCTTGCCAACAGTAACTGTTACTCCGGCCGGAAGATTTACGGGTAATTTTCCTATTCTTGACATAACTTTCTATCCTCCCTCTTAATTAATAAACATAACACATTACTTCGCCACCAACTTTCAGTTCGCGAGCTTCCTTGTCTGTCATCACTCCTTTAGAGGTAGATACTACAGCTATACCGAGTCCGTTAAGGACACGAGGCATTTCTTTATACCCTACGTATTTACGTAGACCTGGAGACGATACGCGGATTAATTTCTTAATCGCGTTTACTTTATTTACCGGATCATACTTCAAGGCAATCTTAATTGAACCTTGAGGACCCTCGTCTACAAACTTATAATTAAGGATGTAGCCCTTTTCCATGAGAATTTTTGTAATTTCTCTCTTCAAATTTGACGCCGGAATTTCTACAACTCTGTGTCCAGCCATGATAGCGTTTCTAACACGCGTCAAATAATCTGCTATTGGATCTGTCATGTTTAAATTGATTTAAATTAATTCCGCAACCGGAACAATATTTAATTCTATACTAAAATAATTTCTTACCAACTTGCTTTTTTAACTCCCGGTATTAACCCCTTAGAAGCCATTTCCCTAAATTGGATACGGGAAATTCCAAACTGGCGAATATACCCTTTTGGACGACCTGTAAGGCTGCAACGATTGTGCAGACGTACAGGTGAAGCATTCTTAGGTAGAGCTTGTAGCGCTTCGTAATCGCCATCGGCTTTCAACTGCGCTCTTTTAGCTGCAAATTTAGCAACCAGTTTAGCTCTTTTTACCTCGCGAGCTTTCATTGATTCTTTTGCCATCTTATATCAATTCTTTTTTTGCGTTTTTAAATGGTAATCCGAACTCTCTAAGTAAAGCATAACCTTCTTCATCTGTTTTTGCAGAAGTTACAAAGGTAATATTCATTCCCAAAATACGGCTAATGTTGTCGATATTAATTTCCGGGAAGATAATTTGCTCTTCGATACCTAGTGTATAGTTTCCACGTCCGTCAAGCTTACTTTCGATACCTTTAAAGTCACGAATACGAGGAAGTGCTACACGTACAAGTCTTTCAAGGAATTCATACATCTTTTCGTTACGCAATGTTACCATTACGCCAATCGGCATCTTACGACGCAACTTAAAGTTAGAGATATCCTTTTTAGAGTATGTCGCAACAGCTTTTTGACCTGTGATGGTTGAGATTTCGTTAACTGCTGTTTCGATAATTTTCTTATCTGCAACTGCAAGACCAAGACCTTGGTTGATAACTATTTTCTTCAACACAGGCACCTGCATTGTTGACTTATAACCGAATTCTGTCATCAAAGAAGCAACAATACGGTCTTTATATTCAGTCTTAAGAGTTGTTGTATTGCTCATTATTTAATTTCCTCCCCTGATTTTTTAGCGTAACGTACTAGCTTACCATCTACTTCTTTACGGCCCACACGTGTAGGTTTTCCTGTTTTAGGGTCTACTACGTTCAGGTTAGAGATATGGATAGCAGCTTCTTTCTTTTCAATTCCTCCTTGAGGACTTTTAGCATTAGGCTTAGTATGTTTCGATACCATGTTAAGGCCTTCTACGATAGCGCGTTGTTTTTCTACAAAGACTCTCAACACACGACCGGTTTTTCCTTTATCGACACCAGTATTCACATAAACTATATCGCCTTTTTTGATATGTAATTTACTCATTGCTTTTTAGTTTTTTGAATTATAGTACCTCTGGTGCCAATGAAACGATTTTCATGTTTGTTGCGCGAAGTTCGCGGGCAACCGGTCCGAAAATACGGCTTCCTCTGATATCACCTGCTGCGTTTAGCAATACACAAGCATTATCATCGAAACGTATATAAGAACCATCGGGACGACGGATCTCTTTTTTTGTACGTACGATCATTGCTTTTGTTACAGCACCTTTCTTAATATCACTCGAAGGGATTACATTCTTGATAGCAACCACAATCACATCCCCTACAGACGCATAACGTCTTCTTGTACCGCCTAATACGCGGATACATAAGCATTCTCTAGCTCCACTGTTATCAGTAACTACTAGTCTTGATTCTTGTTGTATCATAATTATTTAGCCCTTTCGATTATTTCTATTAATCTCCATCTCTTTGTTTTACTCAACGGACGAGTTTCCATAATACGTACTGTGTCGCCAATGTTGCACTCGTTCTTTTCGTCGTGAGCGTGATATTTCTTCGTTTTGTTAACGAATTTTCCATAAATAGGGTGTTTTTCTTTCCATTTTACAGCCACAGTGATGGTTTTATCCATCTTGTTACTGAAAACGACCCCGAATCTTTCTTTTCTTAAATTTCTCGTTTCCATCAGCTCTTAATTATTTTTTTAGTTCTCTTTGGCGCAACTCTGTAAGGAAACGTGCGATATCGCGACGTTTTTCTTTAATCTTAGTCGGATTGTCCAATGGAGATACACTGTGGTTTAACACCATTTGGTCTAACGCTGTTTTTTCAGCATCTAGTCTTTCATTCAATTCTTTGTCCGAAAGCTCTCTTACTTCTGCAATTTTCATACTTCTTAAGCGTTTTGAGTTAAGTCATAATCTCTGCGAACTACAAATTTTGTAGTCACAGGAAGCTTTTGTGCTGCTAGGCGCAATGCTTCTTTTGCCACATCATAAGATACACCTTCGATTTCGAATATGATTCTTCCTGGTGTAACGGGTGCAACGAAACCTTCCGGCGATCCCTTACCTTTACCCATACGTACTTCGGCAGGTTTCTTTGTGATAGGTTTGTCAGGGAAAATTCTAACCCAAACTTGTCCTTGACGCTGCATGTAACGAGTTACTGCAATACGAGCCGCTTCGATTTGGCGTCCTGTGATCCATTTGTTTTCCAGGGTTTTGATGCCAAATGAACCGAAAGCCAATTCATGCCCTCTTTGAGCAATGCCTTTCATACGACCTTTTTGCTGTCTTCTGAATTTTGTTTTCTTCGGTTGTAACATTTTACTTCAAACGTTTTTTAATTACTTTCTCTTATTTCTCTTGAAACCTTTTCCTTGGTCACCTCTGTCGTTGCGACGGTTGTCTCCACCTCTGTTACCAGAGTGTCCACCATCTTTGGCAGCTGTGAATGAAGGAGCAAGGTCTTTCTTACCGTAAACTTCTCCACGGCAAATCCATACTTTAATACCAATCAAACCAACTTTTGTTAGTGCTTCGGCATGTGCATAATCAATATCGGCACGGAATGTATGAAGTGGTGTACGTCCTTCTTTGTACATTTCGGAACGAGCCATTTCTGCGCCATTCAGACGACCTGATATTTGAATTTTGATACCTTCTGCACCCATTCTCATTGTTGAAGCAATTGCCATTTTGATAGCACGACGGTAAGCGATTTTACCTTCTACCTGACGGGCTACATTGTTGGCAACGATAACTGCGTCCAACTCTGGTTTTTTGATTTCAAAAATGTTGATTTGGATATCTTTATCTGTAATCTTCTTCAACTCTTCTTTCAGCTTGTCTACTTCTTGTCCGCCTTTACCGATGATGATACCCGGACGAGCTGTACAAACTGTGATAGTTACAAGTTTCAAAGTTCTTTCGATAACGATGCGAGATACACTAGCTTTAGCCAGACGGGCATTCAGATATTTACGGATTTTGCTGTCTTCCAACAAAGTATTTCCATATCTTTTGCCTCCATACCAATTAGAATCCCATCCACGGATGATACCTAAACGATTTGCTATTGGATTAACTTTTTGTCCCATCTGCTAATTAATTTTGATTTTCTTTATTAAGTGTATCTACGTGAAGGGTCACATGATTTGAACGTTTACGTATTCTGTAACCTCTTCCCTGCGGAGCTGGACGCATTCTTTTCAGCATGGCTCCACCATCTACGTTTACCAATGATACATACAACTCTCCACTTTCTGCTTTACGCTCATTTTTTGCTTCCCAGTTGGCGATAGCAGAGCGTAACAATTTTTCTATTCTTGCAGCAGCTTCTTTATTTGAGTATTTCAATACACCAAGAGCCCTAAATGCTTCCATTCCACGTATCATGTCGACAACAAGGCGCATTTTGCGTGGAGAAGTAGGAACATCATTCAGCTTGGCGAAAGCAATAGTCTTTTTAGCTTCTTTTCTTGCTTCAGCTACTATATGTTTTCTTTTACCCATTTTAATGTTTACTTTTTATTAATTTACTGGCTTCTGCTCCAATTATTTTTTCTTATTACCTCCGTGTCCACGGAATGTACGTGTAAGAGAGAATTCTCCTAACTTGTGTCCTACCATGTTTTCTGTCACATATACAGGAATAAATTTATTTCCGTTGTGAACAGCAATAGTATGGCCTACAAAGTCGGGGGATATCATTGAAGCTCTTGCCCATGTCTTAACCACAGCTTTCTTACCTGACTCATTCATGGCCAAGACTTTTTTCTCAAGCTTAACATTAATATACGGGCCTTTTTTTAACGAACGACTCATAATTTTCTATTGATTAATCAGGTTATTATTTTTTTCTTCTTTCGATTATGTACTTAGAAGAATGTTTCTTAGGAGCTCTAGTTTTGAGACCCTTAGCGTACAATCCTTTACGTGAACGTGGGTGACCTCCTGAAGCACGACCTTCACCACCACCCATTGGGTGATCGACAGGGTTCATTACTACACCTCGGTTGTGAGGACGGCGGCCAAGCCAACGAGAACGACCGGCTTTACCTGATTTCTCTAGTCCGTGATCTGAGTTTCCTACGCTACCGATAGTAGCTTTGCATGTAGCAAGGATCTTACGTGTTTCGCCTGAAGGCATTCTTATGATTGCGTAGTTTCCTTCGCGAGAAGTTAACTGTGCAAAAGCACCTGCCGAACGAACCATTTTAGCTCCCTGACCAGGACGAAGTTCGATATTATGAACAACTGTACCGATTGGAATTTTTGCCAAAGGCAATGCATTACCAACCTCAGGAGCAGCATCAGCTCCGGATACCACTGTTTGACCTACTTCCAAACCTTCTGGTGCTAAGATATAAGTTTTAGCTCCGTCTACATAATACAACAAAGCAATACGAGCCGAACGGTTCGGATCATATTCGATTGTTTTTACAGTGGCTGGAATTCCGTCTTTCGTTCTCTTGAAGTCTATGAGCCTGAATTTTCTCTTATGACCGCCGCCGAGATAACGCATAGTCATCTTACCGGTATTGTTACGGCCACCAGACGCTTTTTTACCGACTACAAGGGATTTTTCTGGTACACTTGCAGTGATTTCTTGGAATGTACCAATAATTTTGTGTCTCTGCCCCGGTGTTGTGGGCTTTAATTTACGTACTGCCATTTTTTATTTAGATATTACTAAAAAAGTCTATACTTTCACCTTCTTTCAGGGTGATTATTGCTTTCTTGAATGCAGGAGTTTTACCTTTTATCACACCAGCTTTTGTGTAACGGCTTTTTAGCTTTCCGGAGTAGTTAATTGTATTTACAGACTTAACTGTTACGCCATAAAGCTCTTCTACTGCGTTCTTAATCTCCACTTTGTTTGCACTTGGAGCAACACGAAAACCGTAACGATTCGGAAACTTTTCTGAAATCGCGGTTTGCTTTTCTGTTAAAATTGGTTTTATCAAAATTCCCATAGTATTCTCTCCTTATGCTTTTAATAAAAGATTATCTATAATAGCAACCGAAGACTCAGCCAATACTAGACTTGTACAGTTAAGTATTGAGTAAGTATTTAAATCAGAAGCTTTTACAACTTTTACTCTTTCTAAATTACGAGCCGACAAATATACATTTTTATTTTGGTCTGGCAAAACTAGAAGTATCTTTTTATCAGCCACTTGCAAATTTTTAGCCAATGCCACAAAATCCTTAGTTTTTGGAGAGTCGAAAGACAAGTCTTCAACTACCAATATTTGATTTTCTTTTGCTTTAGCAGCAAGGGCAGATTTACGTGCAAGTACTCTTACTTTTTTGTTCAATTTGAAGCCATAGTCTCTTGGTTTTGGACCAAATACACGTGCTCCACCAACCAATACAGGTGAATTGATATCACCACGGCGAGCACCACCTCCACCTTTCTGACGGATCAACTTACGTGTACTTCCCGACATCTCACTTCTTTCTTTAGTCTTGTGAGTACCTTGACGTTGATTCGCAAGATATAGCTTCACGTCCAACCAAAGAACATGATCGTTAGGCTCAATTGCATAAATAGCATCGTTCAACGCTACTTTTTTACCGGTTTCTTTACCGTTTTTATCTAATACACTCAGTTCCATTATCTTTCTATTCTAACGATTGAACCTTTACTTCCCGGTACTGAACCTTTTATTAACAAAAGATTATGTTCCGGAATTATTTTAATAATCACAAGGTTTTGAACAGTAACTTGTTTGTTACCCATCTGACCACCCATTCTTGTTCCTTTAAACACCTTTGCAGGGTACGAACAAGCTCCGATAGAACCCGGAGCACGAAGACGGTTATGTTGTCCTAGAGTAGCTTCTCCTACCCCACGGAAACCATGGCGTTTAACAACCCCTTGGAAACCTTTACCTTTCGACACTCCAGTTACGTCAATAAAAGGGTCGTCCATTGAGAACATTCCGTCTACTGTAATAACGTCTCCTAGATTGTATTTCTCTTCATACTTGAACTCGGCCAAGTGTCTTTGAGGTGCAACCCCGGCTTTCTTGAAATGTCCGATTTCGGGCTTGCTGGTATGTTTGTCTTTCTTTTCAACAAAGCCTACCTGTACAGCCTCGTAACCATCTTTTTCAGATGTTTTAACCTGAGTAACAACACAAGGACCCACTTCGACAACAGTGCATGGAATATTTTTTCCCTCGGCACTGAATACGGATGTCATTCCGATTTTCTTTCCTAATAATCCTGGCATTTCTCTAAATTATTTATTTAAACTAATATAAATTTTCATCAAACTTTGATTTCTACTTCTACACCACTTGGCAATTCCAGCTTCATGAGTGCATCTACAGTTTTTGCTGTTGAGCTGTAGATATCGATCAATCTTTTATAAGAAGATAGTTCGAACTGCTCACGAGATTTCTTGTTTACGAAAGTTGAACGGTTAACAGTAAAAATACGTTTGTGAGTTGGTAACGGAATTGGACCGCTTACTACTGCACCTGTTGCTTTCACTGTTTTCACGATTTTCTCAGCAGACTTGTCTACCAATGTGTAATCGTACGATTTCAGTTTAATTCTAATTTTCTGACTCATCGTTTGTTTTTAGTTAATTATTAAAATAAATTCTATATAAAAATATTAAAGACTGCAATTAAGAGTCATTTACTAATTGCAGTCTCTTTTGTTATTTGATCAAATCAACGCGACCTTTAACCTCAGTTAATACCTGACGTGCGATAGATGGCGAAACTTCTTCGTAATGAGAGAATGTCATTGCTGACGTTGCTCTACCCGAAGTGATTGTTCTCAAAGAAGTCACATATCCAAACATTTCTGCCAAAGGCACTTTAGCTTTCACTATACGTGCACCTGAACGGCTAGACTCCATACCTTCTACCTGACCACGACGTTTGTTAAGGTCAGAAATCACATCACCCATGCTTTCTTCCGGAGTTACTACTTCCAGTTTCATGATAGGTTCTTGCAATGTAGGTCCGGCTTTCTCACATGCATTTCTGAAAGCAAGCTTAGCACAAAGTTCGAATGACAACTGGTCAGAGTCCACTGTATGGTAAGAACCATCAATAAGAACAACTTTCAGTTTATCTAGCGCATATCCTGCAAGTACACCATTTTTCATTGCAGCAGCAAATCCTTTCTGAACTGAAGGGATAAATTCCTTAGGAACGTTACCACCTTTCACCTCATCGATAAATTGAAGTTCTCCTTCAAATCCAGGATCTGTTGGACCAACTTTAACAATAATATCGGCAAACTTACCACGACCCCCGGTTTGTTTTTTGTAAACCTCACGAAGATCAACAGTTTGAGTAATTGCTTCTTTATATGATACCTGAGGACGACCTTGATTACATTCAACCTTAAATTCACGTTTCAGACGGTCGATGATAATTTCAAGGTGAAGCTCACCCATACCTTCGATAATAGTCTGACCTGAATCCTGATCGGTATGAACACGGAATGTTGGATCTTCTTCAGCAAGCTTACCTAATCCTGTAGCCAATTTATCCACATCTTTCTGAGTGATCGGCTCAACAGCGATACCAATAACCGGTTCTGGGAAGTCCATAGATTCAAGTACGATCGGATTGTTTTCGTCACATAGTGTATCACCTGTACGAATATCTTTAAATCCTACACCTGCACCTATATCTCCACAACCAATTACGTCTTTCGGATTTTGCTTGTTAGAGTGCATCTGGAACAAACGTGAGATACGTTCTTTCTTTTCAGAGCGGCTGTTATAAACATACGATCCGGCTGCTAATTCTCCCGAGTAAACACGGAAGAAACACAAGCGTCCTACGAATGGGTCTGTTGCGATTTTGAATGCCAAAGCAGCCATCGGCTCACTTGGGCTTGGGTGGCGAACGATAGTAGCACCTGTTCTTGGATCTGTTCCTTCGATAGCTACAGTATCTATTGGGCTAGGCAAGAATTTACATACAGCATCCAATAACGGTTGAACTCCTTTATTCTTGAAAGAAGAACCACACAACATTGGATTGATCTGCATAGAAAGAGTACCGATGCGTAATGCTGCGATAATTTCTTCTTCTGTGATTGAAGACGGATCATCAAAGAATTTCTCCATCAACGTTTCATCACATTCTGCAGCTTTTTCAAGCATTTTTTCTCTCCACTCTTGAGCTTCAGCTAGATATTCGGAAGGAATTTCGTCCAACTCATAGTCTGCACCCATTGTTTCATCATGCCAGTACATCGCCTTCATTTTGATAAGGTCGATGATTCCTCTGAAGTGCTCTTCTGCTCCAATTGGAATCTGAACCGGACATGGGTTACCATTCAACATTTCTTTTATTTGGCGTACCACTTCAAAGAAATCTGCTCCCGAACGGTCCATTTTATTTACATAACACATACGAGGAACATCGTATTTGTCAGCCTGACGCCATACTGTTTCCGACTGAGGTTCAACACCACTTACAGCATCGTAAGCAGCAATTGCCCCATCAAGAATACGGAGTGAACGCTCTACCTCTACTGTAAAGTCAACGTGTCCGGGAGTATCGATCAAGTTGATCTTAAACATTTCATTGTCATACTTCCAGCTTGCTGTGGTAGCGGCAGATGTAATAGTAATACCCCTTTCTTGCTCTTGCTCCATCCAGTCCATAGTGGCAGCGCCATCATGTACCTCTCCAATCTTATGTGTAAGACCGGTATAGAACAGGATACGTTCAGAAGTAGTGGTTTTACCGGCATCGATGTGCGCCATGATGCCTATATTTCTTGTATTCTTTAAACTGTCATTAACCTTTGCCATTGTTTTTTAACTCTTCCTTTTTGTTAGAATCTGAAATGAGCGAATGCACGGTTAGCTTCAGCCATTCTATGCATATCTTCTTTTCTTTTGAATGCGCCTCCTTGATTGTTGTATGCATCTGAGATTTCTGCGCCTAATTTGTCTGCCATAGTCTTACCACCTCTCTTGCGAGCATAAAGGATAAGATTTTTCATACAGATAGATTCTTTGCGGTCTGGGCGAATTTCGGTAGGAACCTGAAATGTTGCACCACCTACACGGCGTGACTTCACTTCTACTTGAGGAGTTACATTATCTAGAGCTGCTTTCCATATCTCGAGAGCAGTTTTTTCGTCGTTTGGTAATTTCTTCTTCACGATCTCCAATGCAGTATAGAAGATATCGAATGCAGTAGATTTTTTACCATCATACATTAAGTGGTTAACAAACTTTGTAACCTTTACATCACCGAAAACAGGATCCGGTAGGATCTGTCTTTTCTTTGGTTTTGCTTTTCTCATTTTTTTACTGAAAAATTTTGTTTTTGTTTTTGGTTGCCAATTTTAGATGCCTTCAAAAGTTCCGCCGAACTATTTACTCAACCTATATATAGCCTATCCAATAAACTTAAACCGTTTTAATACTTAATTAAAAATCTCGGTTAAAGGGATTGCCTCAGGTAATTATTTTTTCTTACCCTTAGCTGCAGCTGCCGCTGGTGCTCCCGGTTTAGGACGTTTTGCTCCGTATTTAGAGCGGCGTTGTGTACGACCATTTACTCCTGCAGTATCCAATGTTCCACGTACAATGTGGTAACGAACACCCGGAAGGTCTTTCACACGACCACCTCTAACAAGTACAATTGAGTGCTCCTGCAAATTGTGACCTTCTCCAGGTATATAAGCATTCACCTCTTTTGAATTTGTTAAACGCACACGTGCTACCTTACGCATCGCTGAGTTAGGTTTCTTAGGAGTTGTTGTATATACACGGATACAAACACCTCTACGTTGAGGACATGCATCCAATGCACGAGACTTACTCTTTTCAACCAAAACCGCCCGTCCTTTTCTTACTAATTGTTGAATTGTAGGCATGTTGTTTTAATCTTTAGAACTTTTTAAATTCAGTTTTTAATTATACATTTAATTAGCAAATAACACAAGAAACGAACACTATTCGAATGACAATCAACACATTGCCATCAGAACAAGCCCTTTTCATGCATTATTCGGGTTGCAAATGTAGACATAATCAGCCAATTACACAAATATTTGAAAAGAAAATTGAACAAAAAAAGCAAGATGGAACTTGAATATTCCATCTTGCCACTAAAATTCCGTAGTTTTTATAAAACGCTTCTGTTAGAATGAAAAGTCCACCCCAGCAGCAAATACCTTGTTGGTACGTGAGAATACGTCTTTCCCAGCAAGATAAGCCTGAGGGTTGGTATTTGGTATTGCAACATATTTTGGATTGTCTTTTGTCCAGTCTGAATATGTTGTCCAGAAGTAACCTACATTTATAAGAACGTTTTTGGCAACATTTACCGCACCACCTAAACCTATAGAATATGAATTGATAGAGAAACTTAAATCTCTCTGATACTCATCTTTTACACCATAGCGGGTGATTTGCCCTCCGGCACTTACCAAGAACATGTCGTCTATTTTATATTCGGCTCCAAATAAATATTCATTTGTACCTCCGTTTATATGCTTTTGTTTATCGTCTGCCATTTTAGCATCTGAGTCGAAAAAGTGGTGATAACCAACACTTGCCAATAGCTTCGGTGTAATCTGATAAGAAGCTCCTACTGTGAATAGAGCAGGAATATCGTGAGGAGTATTTACTCCATCTTTAAACAAGCCTGTATCATCAACTTTGGTTTTATTCTCTACGTTGAGAGCTGTACGAAACTCATATTTCATACCGACATTCAGGTTATTATAACTGAAGTTGAATCCAAGAATAGGAGATATACCCCATCCGGATTGTGATGAATCAAGATTTTTATCAGCTACAGCTTTTGCATTATTTTCATACGCCTGTCCTGCAATTACATATCCGGCCTGAACCTGCTGTATCTGCATTTGATTAAACTGCTCGGCATTGCCAATATTCAATCCTGCCCTTAGTTGGTCGGCCATCGCTTGCGACAGCTTTCCTGCAGTAATCAGTTGGCCTACAGTATATGCACCGGCTCCACTTTCGATAAAAGGATTCAGATTTGCAGCAGTTCCCTTCGCCAACGAAGCAGCATCATTAAAAAAGGTCTGAGCAGACATCATGCCTCCTGTCGGATTTAGCATGGGGTGTTGAGGGTTAAAAGATATATTCCTCAAATGTCCCTCGTACCTGTTATTTACTATATTAAGACGAAAACCGCCATATACCGAAAACATATTATTGATAGCATAACTTCCTCCGATCTGAGCACCATATATAAATGATGAACCACGCATATATGCATCTACCGAATAGTTATTTGTGGTAATTCCACTCGCAGCAAGCAAACCGGGCAACATTGATATCGTTGATTCAAAAGAAGGCAACCCATCATTAAATGTAGCTTTACCGCCGCCGCCTGTCACTGCAATATTTCCGGAAAGTACCCATTTGCCTTTTTTGTATGCAGCCTGAATACTAGGAATGATCGGAGCCGAAGCTGTTCCCTTAAAACTTTTTGTAGCATCGCCACCAAACCCTGCAAATGGAGCAAAAGTGGAAGTTATCGTTCTTGTTTGAAAAGCACTCTGATTGGAAAAAGAAAAATGGAAACCATCGTTAAGTTTTACAAGCCCCGCAGGATTTGTATAAGCGGCGTCTATTTGCACAGATGCGTCACGAGCAACCATTCTGATAAAATGCGCACTCTGATTCGTATTGGTAAGAATACCTCCTGCAAAGACATGCGAGGTACTACACAGGGCTAAAACAGCAATAGCCAATGTCTTCTTCATATTCATTTGATATAATTAATTAAAATTGGGCACAAAGATATAAGGAATCTATTAGTTTCAAAAGAAACCATGTTAAAAATGAACATTATCTTATTGATTATCAAATACATGTTGTCTATGCAACTAATATTTAATATTCAGAAATCCGAACATTATTTAAGAACCACAATACAGTATCGATGCATTTTATCTTCGTTTGACATTGATATTTAGCGCAAAACAGTAAAAAAATAATAGATTTGCATAATCATTCATCAAAAGTAACATGAACAGATCCGCTCTCTTTCTTGCGCTAAACATAGGGTTAATTACTTGTTTTCTTTCATGCATTAGCGGCAATGCTGAAAAAAAACTTTTTTATGAAGGGGTACTTTTCGAATATCCACATAGCTGGACTGTAGAAACAAACGAATTACCCGGAGAATCATATTCCATAAAAGGAAAAGAAGGAAATAACATTATATTCATAACATTTACAGAAAAAAGTACAGACTT
This sequence comes from Dysgonomonas sp. Marseille-Q5470, assembly GCF_951230145.1. Lineage (NCBI taxonomy): Bacteria > Pseudomonadati > Bacteroidota > Bacteroidia > Bacteroidales > Dysgonomonadaceae > Dysgonomonas > Dysgonomonas sp. Marseille-Q5470. The sequence goes on from NZ_CATNVE010000001.1 coordinate 217,401, forward strand.
AAAGGAAGTAATAGAAACGCATCAAAAAAATGTAGACAGAACAAAGTTTGAATACTCAGCAGAGAAAATCATTCCATCCAAATTTGGCAAATATGATGCATTATCTTCTGAATTTACAATCGTTAGAGATTCTAAAAAATCTTACGGAAACACGTTCGCTCTTAAGGCAGGAAACAAGAGTTACCTAATTATAATACAAAGTGACACGGAAGATAGCCTGAACAAAAGCTTTGAGACAATTAAAAACAGCTTCGAAATAAAGACCAAACCTTAAAGTATAACATTGAGCAAGAAATCATCATATCAACAGATAATAAAGTCTACCACCATTTTTGGCGGATCCCAGGCATTGATTATTCTCATTGGCATCATCCGAACCAAGATTATTGCCATATTGTTAGGACCCACGGGGATAGGCATTATCGGCATATACCAGTCTATCATAGACATGATGCGATCGGGATTCAGCCTCGGACTGGATACTGCGGGAGTAAAAGACATAGCCGAAACCGAAGCCCAAAAAGACCAGACTGCCCTCAATAGAGTGATATCACGTTTTAATATTTGGTTCAAATGGTCGGCAATCATAGGCTCTGTCATTTGCCTCATCTTATGCTATCCAATTAGTCTTTGGGCATTCGACAGCAACAAATATACTCTACCAATTGCTGGCTTGGCTATTTGCGTATTTCTAGCAATACTTACAACAGGCAAATCAACCATATTACAGGGGATGCGTAAAATTCCCGAGATGGCAAAATCCGCTGTATGGGGTAGCTTAATAGGCTTAATTATCACCACTCCTATATATTTTATCTTCGGGCTGGAAGGTATTATCCCTGCTTTTATCGTATCGGGAGGAATATCTTTTCTCTGTGTTGAATTTTATTACAAGAAACAAAGTATAGAGAAAGCTAGCATCTCAAATAAAGAAGCTTTCCACGAAGGATTAAGCTCTCTAAAACTTGGAATTTATATTGTATCGGCAGGACTTGTAAGTACTGTGAGTATGTTTCTCATCAGAGCATACATCACACGAACCGATGATATTGAAGCGGCAGGACTATTTCAATCGGCATGGACAATAACAAATGTATATCTTGCACTCATACTCAGATCGATGGGATCAGACTTTTATCCTCGTCTTTCGGCAATAGCGAGCGAAAAGGATAAAATGAAAGCACTCATAAATGAACAGAGCTATATCGTACTGATTATTGCTTCTCCTATTGTTATAGGCATGATGCTGTTCTCCGACTTCGCTTTATCAGTACTCTACTCCGGAAAGTTTTCGGGGGCGAATACACTCTTATGCTGGCAAGTAGCAGGTTCATTTTTGAAAGTACTAAGTTGGCCGATAGCCTTTATTATGTTGGTAAAGGATAGAGGATTTGTGTTTTTCATATCAGAAGCCGCATATCATAGCGTATATCTTCTCTCCGCCTATATACTCTACCCGCTGTATGGATTAGATGCGACAGGAATCGCATATTTGGCTGCCTATATTGTGTATCTGCCTCTTGTATACATTATCGGACGTAAGCTCTCAGATTTCAAATGGACTAATACGATCATTTCAATGATATTGATTAATCTAATGCTGATTTGCATTACATTTCTTATTGTGATATATATCCCGCAATACAAATATTTAGGAGGGATCACATTATGTGCCTCCATACTGTATGCCTTCTTCAAATTGAAGAAAGTATTCAACTTAAAAGACTTGGGTAGTTGGTTTAAGAAAGAGTAATTACTTCTTTTTGCGCTCTTTCTCTATTTCTTTTACACGTGGAATAACCAGATTGTCTTCTATAAAGGTATGCGCTTCGAGCTCCTCTTCGGACATATACAATTCGGTAAGAACATTTACCATCAACATCTGGTCTGTCGTGCCCGGAACGTACTTTAACAATATCTGTTTCAGGTCATTTATTTTTCCCTCAATATCATTATGCCGTTCTTCAAATATATTGATAGAGTATTGCTTATTAGCATCTTTATCAATCAAAGAGTAGACATAAGGAAAAACAACATCATCCTCATACCTCATATGCTCCAATACTTCTTTGGTATAATTGTCGAAGAAATCAAGAACAACGGTTTGTAATGCTTTGTCTGTTTCGGGGAAAACCAATTCAAGCTTACGGCGAATATTCGGAAGCCTTCTTTCCAAAAAGTAACTGTGTGAATTTTTAAGGTATCTGAGAAACGGAGCAAGAGGCAATTTGCTGAACACCTCTTGTATATTGGTTATACATTTATTTGATTGATAGTTTGCAAGGAATAGGAAACAATCTGTATCAAAATCATTTTCTTTACAAACTGCCTCAACACTTTTTTCGCCGAACCCAAGCGAAATATTTAACCGATTGAGCAATAATAATAAGTGGTAGTCGGCATCTATAAGCTCCGACATTTTCATTTTCTTATTAAATATGATTGTTACATTCTGCATTGTGTACAAGTTTATTCGTCTTGATATTTTATTTCCGAAATATCCACTAATTTATTAATTATTGCATATATAGTCAATCCAGAAATACTATGAACTTTCAATTTGCGTGTAATATTTCTGCGGTGCGTAATAGCCGTATGAATAGAGATGCTATGATGATCGGCTATTTCCTTATTACTCATGCCCTTTACAACACTTATCAAAATTTCTTTCTCTCTATCACTCAACTCCTCGGTGTCTGACTGCCCTCCTGTTTCCTTCTCAAGACATTTAAGTAAAGTTTCTTCAATTTTCGATTCCGAATCATTTATACGTATAACTGCGTCATAGGAACGATAAAACTGCTCATCAATAAGATTATAAACCAAAGCTATTATTGCTGTATGTTTATCCAAATTGAGCTGCTGCCGGATATCATGCCTTGATGTATGCCCCAGCAACATGGGGTTGATAAGAACAGCATCCGGTTTGAGTATATTTATCTGATAATTTATATCTTCCATTTCTCTCAATTCTACAACTTTACCGACGCTATTTAGCTGAGATAAAACATAAACCAGACCTTTACGAATAATATATGAAGTTTCGGCTACAGCCAGCACTTTCTTCGTTTTAGACATCTTTCGATAGTTTTCTTATATAGAATGATTCTTTATAAGTCACAAATTTCGTGATATTTTATTTTATAAACAAATGTTATATAATATAAATAATCCGGACTTGTGTTTCTAAACAATATTTATAGTAGTTTTGTTTATAGGATTTTTAATACGTTCCTAATTTATGATCAACTTTAAGCAGATTACATTTTCTGATAAAAAAGTAATAGATGCCGCTTTTGCAGGAAACGAATACCGTGCCTGCGACTTTTGTTTTACAAACCTTTACGCATGGAATGCAAAATTCAAAACGGTGTACGCAATAGAACACCGGACTATATTTCTTCGGTTCCAGGATTCCGACGGACAGACATATTATATGATGCCCATCGGAAAAATGCCACTTATAGATGCATTCAAATTAATAGAAGAAGATGCGAAAATAAACAAAATACCATTCCAGATGAAAGGCATCTCGTCTGAAATGTGGGAAAAAATACGCAACGAAATTCCGGGAGAGTTCAGATACCTGCCCGATCGCAACAATGATGAGTATATCTATTTGTCTGAGAAGTTAATTAACCTTTCGGGCAAAAAACTGCAAAGCAAGCGCAATCACATCAACAGATTTAAGGCAGACAACCCCGACTGGGAATATTTTCCTCTGACTTCCAAAAAAGAGCTGGAAGAGTGTGCATATATGCTCGACGAATGGGAAGAAGTAAATACCTCAAAAGCGGATTTCTCTCAACGATACGATTATATTGCAACCAAAATTATGCTCGAAAACTTCGAATATCTGCAACTTCGTGGAGGTGCGATCCGTGTTAATGGAAAGATTGTGGCATTTACGATAGGAGAGCAACTTACGGCTGATACTTTCGTTGTGCATGTAGAAAAAGCCTTCAGTGAAGTAAACGGCGCATATACAATTATCAACCAGCAGTTTATAGAACACGAAGCGTCTGAATACAAATATATCAACAGAGAGGAAGATATGGGCATAACAAACCTTCGTAAAGCAAAAATGTCATATTACCCTGATATATTATTAGAAGAAGGAATTCTTATTCCATTTGTGTAACATTATATTATCGTTCTCATGATACAATTCGCCAATGAGCAAACAGCAGAATTAGTACGTCGTATGTGGAAAATATGCTTCGAGGATACGGACGAGTTTCTCGATATCCTTTTCACATACAAATACAAGCATGAGAATACACTGATATATTTTGAAGAAGGAGAAGCGGTTGCAAGCCTTCAAATGTTGCCGTATACAATAAACTTCTACCGGCAGGAAATTCCTTTTGCATACATGGCAGGACTATGCACATTGCCCGAACACAGAAAAAAAGGCTACATGGCACAGCTGCTTCATGAAGCGCATAAAGTTCTTGCCGAAAGAAATATACCTCTTGCAATACTGATTCCTGCAGAAGAATGGCTGTATGACTTTTATAAGAAATACGAATATGAACAAGTATTCGATAAGGGAGAAGATATTATCCCTGTCAAAGAAATACTAGATACATATTCCGATAATATCGATATGGCTTATCAAACGTTCGATCAATTATTCAGATTCAGAGACTTTTGTGTTCAAAAAAACAGAAATGACTTTGAGGCTATAGCCAAGGAGTATAAACTGGACGGATACCCCGAAAAAAGGGATCTACCGGGCATGGCACGTGTGATAGACGCATGGACTCTTTTAGACCTATATGCAAAAGATAATCTATCTAAGAAATTCAGAATAAAAGTAACGGATTGTTCGCAGGGAGATACTCCTCTAATATATTCAATAGACTGCGGAAATGTAGAGTTGATATTAGAATCGGAAGACTCTTTTGATATAGAAACAGACGTACGATTGCTGTGCAGGCTCTTGTTTGGATACAAGGTTCATGAGCTTGAAGAAAAACAGCAACGATTCTTTGAAGACCATCAGCCTATTATGAATCTGATGTTGGAATAAAAGATTTTTTAAGAAGACTGATGTCTTTTCTGAATTATCTATCGAAGAAATAACTTATCTTTGAATTTTAGTAATATAGTATCGCATATATGCTCGAAAACTTTGGAATAAAAGATATAATTGATATACTATTGGTAGCTACAGTAATGTACCAATTATATAGGATTGTCTCCAAATCGGGCACAGGAGCCATATTCAATGGTGTATTGGCTTTCATGATCTTATGGATACTTGTATCTAAAGTTCTGGAAATGCGCCTTATGGGTGCTATCCTCGACAAATTTGTCGATATTGGACTCATCGTACTCATCATTATCTTCCAAGATGAAATCCGACGTTTTTTGATGACGCTCGGCTCCAATCGCACCTTCCGTTTCTTTGCTCGGTTCTTCAGTTCAAAAGAACGTGGAGGCCTCTCAGAGCCTGTTATTACCTCTCTGGTTTTAGCATGTATGAATATGGCCAAAACATATACAGGAGCACTTATTGTTATCGAACAAGAGATTAAGTTAGGACAATATGAAGAAACAGGCGAAGTCTTAGATGCCGAGATCAGTACTCGTCTGATAGAAAATATATTCTTTAAAAACACGCCTTTACACGACGGAGCTTTAATTATATCAGGAAACAAAATTAAAGCAGCCGGATGTATCCTTCCTATTTCGCAGAATCAGGAGATACCCAAATCTCTCGGATTAAGACACCGGGCAGCCCTCGGCATATCGCAAGAAACGGACGCCAAAGCGATTGTCATATCAGAAGAAAGAGGTAAAATATCCTTTGTCAGCGAAGGGAAAATACAAACGAATATATCACCCGAAAGACTGCAAGAACTTCTCACTGAAACTATTTTGGTAAAAAAGAAGAAAACATAAACGATCGAATATACCATGAAAATGCCCATTAAAAATTTATTATTCCTACACGTTTCACTTCTATTTTGTTTTTCTTTATCTGCCGGAAATATTCCGATAAAGATAACGAAGCAATACTTGAACCTGCCTGTTTCGCAGAAAGCAGAAAGAAAAAAGATGAGCTTTAGTATAGATGGAAAAGAAGACAGATCATTTGTAATACGCCTATCTGCCAATCCCGATTACTGGGTATTTTGCGATATGGCAGACTATAAGGGTAAGACTATAAACATCAGCTATGAAGGTGATCCATCAGGATTAAGCAAAATCTATCAGGATGACAGAATAGAAGGGCATGCAAACCTATATAAAGAAAAGAACCGTCCGCAATTTCACTTCACTACTCAACGAGGGTGGATAAACGATCCCAATGGATTGATATACTACGATGGTGAATACCATCTTTTCTATCAACATAATCCTTACGAACGTGAATGGGAAAACATGCACTGGGGACACGCAGTAAGCAAAGACCTGATACATTGGCAACAATTGCCCGAAGCGCTATATCCCGATCATTTGGGGACAATGTTCTCCGGCTCAACAATCATTGATTATGATAATACAGCGGGATATAACAAGAAAGACAATCCTGCGATGATAGCCTTTTATACAGCAGATAGCTCTGAAAAGCAAGTACAATGCATGGCTTACAGTCTCGACAAAGGGCGTAGATGGACAAAATATGACAAAAACCCACTTATAGACTCAAAAGACAAATGGAATAGCAAAGACACACGTGACCCGAAAGTTTTTTGGTATACTCCGTCAAAACATTGGGTAATGGTACTGAATGAAAGAGACGGGCACTCAATATACACGTCTAAAAATCTGAAAGATTGGAATTACGAAAGCCACGTTACAGGATTTTGGGAATGCCCAGAACTATTTGAGCTACCGATAGACGGGAACAAAAACAATACCAAATGGGTGATGTATGGAGCTTCGGGAACATATATGCTAGGCTCTTTTGACGGAAAGAGATTCACTCCTGAGGCTGGCAAATATTATTATACTTCGGGATCAATTTACGCTGCACAAACATTTACAAACATCCCCAATAGTGATGGCAGACGCATACAAATAGGATGGGGACGCATAAATCAACCCGATATGCCATTCAATGGAATGATGCTACTCCCTACCGAGCTAACTCTAAAAACCACAAAAGAAGGCGCAAGGTTGATAAACAATCCGATAAAAGAGACAGAACAATTATTTACTCCTATTCAAAAATGGAGTAATCTGAAATCGGATGATGCCAACAACAAGATGAAAGAGTTCTACAATTCAGATTGCCTACGCATCAAAACAACAATTAAGCTGTCACACGCCACAGATGCAGGGCTCAACCTGTTTGGTCAACGGCTGATAAATTATGATATGAATGGGAACATGCTGAACGGAATGTTCTATTCGCCACAAGACATGACGAGCATGGAACTTTCAGCTGATATTTATATCGATCGCACATCTGTAGAAGTATTTATCGACGGAGGAATATTCTCATATTCGATGGAACGCAAACCCGATAGCAATAATACAGAAGGGTTCCACTTCTGGGGAAACAATATCGAGGTCAAAAATCTGGAGGTATATTCAGCAAAATCGATTTGGTAAAATCCGGCTATTACTATTCTACAAGAGAATCATACACCACTTTTGAGATTTGAGCAATTATACCGCAGTTCACATCATTGCTTTCCATAGAGTCAGCAACAAATACAACCAAAGAATAATATCTACCATCAGGTAATTGTATGATTGCAATATCGTTTTCCGCGGCCTTCAACCCTTCGGCATTACGAAACGAGCTCCCTGTTTTGTGTGCAACGAATGTCCCTTCGGGAAGCAATGCTTTTATTTTATTTCCACCTGTAGTAGTCCCAGCCAGCGCATCCCATAAGAAATCGTGGAAAGGCTGGGGTAAAATATCGTGTGTTCTAAATATTTCTAAAGCTTGTGCAGCAGTATAGGGGGTAGACCAGTTAGTATACTGTACTTCCCAAGGTCCGTGCATTTCTTCTTCTGTGGCAGCAATGGCAAACTCAGAAAGGCCAAGACCTCTTATATATCTATCCACTACAGCTGTACCTCCTACCAAGCGAAACAGGATATCGCATCCATTATTATCGCTCTTAGATACTGTATATCTGATAATATCAGCAACAGAGAGATACATCTCTCCCTGCGGATAATCGTCCCTTAACGGGCTGTGAGTATTGGGGAGTAAGTCTCCCTTTTTTACATACAACTGATGATCCAGAGTGAGATTATTCTTATTTAAATAATCTAATACAGCCAATGCTAAATGAAACTTGTATACACTTTGGGTTGGATAACGAAAATTATTATTGATAGTCAACGTGTCTTTTCCATCTACAATAAGAGCAACACCAACTGTAGCATCTTTACCCTGAATTATTTTTTGAATCTTGTTTCTCAAAACCTCATTTTGTGAAAACATAGGAAAAGCAACCACTATGGCTGAAAAAAGAAATAAAAGTTTCTTCATAAATATTAATCTATCAAACGTAATTGTTCTTTTAATCGTAAAATTTCATCCTGCATCGTATCTATCTTATCCAAAAGGTTTTGAATAACATCAATCCCCGCCACATTAATTGACAGGTCGTAGTACCAACGTACATACTGATCCAAGTGCCTCAACTGCGAAATATGTATATACCGCTCGTTATCAACGATACTTACCTGTATCAGTCCTTCATTTTCAAGCTGCACAATAAAATCGGGCTCTACTTGGTTTTGAATACAATATTCGTGTATAATAATCAGTTCTGAATTCATAACTGTGGCGCTTTAAATTAAGACTTTGCTAACTTTTCGAACAGTTCCCTCTGTTCTGCATTCAGATTGGTCGGGATTTTCACCGTATAGGTAATAATCAGATCTCCAAAATGTCCATCCTTTTTATATACAGGAAAACCTTTCCCTTTTAGACGAACTTTTGTTCCATTCTGAGTTCCGGCGGCAACTTTCAATTTTACTTTTCCAGTAAAAGTATCCACCGTTTCCTCTCCTCCAAGCACAGCTGTGTACAAGCTTAGATCTGCATTCGTATACAAGTCATTGCCCACTCTTTTGAATTTCGGATCTTCTTGTATCACAAACGTAATATACAGATCACCATTAGGGCCTCCATTTCTACCGGGAGCTCCTTGTCCTGCCAGCTTTATTACTTGTCCGTCTGCTACCCCTGCCGGAATTGTTATCCGTAAATTTTTTCCATTAAGAGTAAGCGTTCGTTTATGGGTTTCAGAGGCATCACGCAAACTTAAATGAAGTTCCGTAGTATAATCTTGCCCTCTAAATGCGCTTGTCCGAGAACCTCTGGATGCGCCCCTACCACCGAACAGAGACTCAAAAAAGTCAGAAAACCCTCCTTCGTCTTCACCGGTAAAGCTATATGTTCTTCCGCCAAAGTCGCCACCAAAGCTGCTATAATCAGCAAAACCTCCATTCTGAGCTTGTTGCTGACGCGCTTTTTCAAATTCTTCGGCATGCTTCCAGTTCTCTCCGTACTCGTCATACTTTTTACGTTTTTCGGGGTCGGACAGAACTTCATTCGCCTCGTTTATCTGCTGAAACTTCTTCTTTGCTTCCTCATCATTAGGATTTATGTCAGGGTGATATTTACGGGCTAACTTTCGGTAAGCCTTTTTTATATCATCGCCACTGGCAGTTTTAGATACACCTAAAATGCTGTAATAATCTATAAATGCCATATATTTTTCAATTATGAGTCAGAAGCATCAGAATATCAACTCCTGACCGAATTTATTTTTTCTTTGTTTTTAAGTTCGTTATATATCCTCAGACAGGCCCATGCATCGAGTGCAGCATACATTTTCTGTGAGTCAGAAAGTACATCTACTTCCCAGTTTGACAGGCGTTGCCCTTTTGATATTCTCTTTTCAAAAAGTATGCCATAAATACGCTGTAAGCCATTGTCTTCTATACCGTAATCTTTAACAAAAGACTGTAATTCGACGAAGTTAGCCGGAGCCAAACTCATCCGCTTGTGTATCGCCGAGAAGTCATCTTTCAGCGACAGCCCGATCTTCTTAACGGCAGGATTGACAAGAAGTTCGGCCAGACAAGCAGGAAACCCGATCAGATTGAGCCGGAATAAGAAACAGGTATCGATTGTAGACAACTGCATAAGTGCTATCTGATGCGTCACTCCCTTACGAAAAGCAGGGCGGGTCTCTGTATCAAATCCGATAGCCTCACATTTGCTAAGATAGTCACATGCTTTCTTCGCCTCGGTTTCTTCTTGTATTACGATTATTCTACCCGGAAAAACTTCCTGTGCATAAGTAGACAATTCAGCTTTGGATATAGTGTTTACCATAATTCATTTGTATCAGCAGATTCGAGATCTTCATCAAGGTTATCATTTACTATCGTATATTTGAGTGAGTGCAAAGCTCTCAAAACATTTACCAGCTTCTGCCCCCAATATGACTTAAAATTCTCTATACAGAAATATAGCGCATCATTCATATTGTCTGTAACTCCTCTTTCAAAAACTGTAATGAAGTTCTTCAAATCCTGATAGATATCCGAGAGATCTTCGCTTATACTGGCAGTAATAGGAGTGTCGCTATATTTCATATCCTGAAGAAAAACCTCAAGATACGCATCATTATTCTGAAATACATCATATAGCTTTGAAGAAATATAGCTATAATCTCCCTCAGTTACTGTTATCTCAGGTTCCTCGTCTTCATTTATGATATCTGTCTCGGGCACAAGAGAAGCTTTTAAGTAAAGCAGTGGAAGAAGCTTCGTAAGCTTATCTATCAACTCCGCCTCGCTTACATCTTCAAAGCTTTCAAAATAGCCACAATATTGCACTGCCACTGTTACAAATTCAATTGTATCACGAGAATAAACGATCTCTTTTAATTGGTTCTCCATTGTATATTTTAATTTTTCTGCCGTTTTACCAGCTCAATATATATTATCTAAATTATATTCTGATCTACACAAAAGAGATCGTTGATTTTTCTTTAAGTAACAAATTTAACCTATTATTTTGTTAACTGTATTGTTCGGATAATATATTTTATTATCACTAAACATTCATTAAGCAATATCAATAAATCCCTTATCCTTGCCAATCATCCCCCGTTTCTACTCCTTATTTGGATGCACTTGCTATTTGCCTTATCTTTGCACCTTATTTCAAATAATTAGTAAATATATTATATTCTATATTTCTTACCGAAAAAGAATATAATTCATTTTTTAACACTATAAAAATTAGCACGAAATGGGAGATACTCCAAATTGCCCTGCATGCAGCATGGAAAATACATATTTTGATGGTACTATGTTTATTTGTCCCGACTGTTTTCATGAATGGACAGGCGAAGCGAAAGCAGAATCAGACGATATGACACCACGAGACAGCAACGGCGCAGAGCTACAAGACGGAGATGCGGTTACAGTAATCAAAGATCTGAAAGTAAAAGGATCATCGATGGTAATAAAAAGAGGTACGAAGGTAAAAAGTATCCGTCTTACAGAAGAACCAACTGAAGTGGATTGTAAGATAGACGGATCGAGCATCGTACTTAAAACATGCTTCCTGAAGAAATAAGACCCTGCTAGCCCTTCGGATATTAAAATAAATAAAAGATATTTTTTTCTTTGCGTCTATTTTTTAACCTAATATAAGTCTTTTTTATAGGGAGGACTATATAACTTTGCATTCATTATGCAGTACAGCCTATTCCCTCAATATAAATATAAATTTTTCAGCCTGGGTAGTGGTAGCAGTGGTAATTGCTACTATCTGGGAACGAATGAATATGGTGTACTCATCGATGCCGGCATAGGGATACGTTCGATACAAAAAGCCTTGCGCGAATACGGTGTCTCATTCGATAAAATTATAGCCGTATTGGTAACCCACGACCATGCTGATCACATCAAAACAGTGGGATGCCTGGGTGACAAATACAATATCCCTGTTTATGCAACGGAAACCGTACATAACGGTATATTAAGAAACAGAGCTGTACGAGCAAGCTTGGTGCACTCAAGAAAGATTATAGAAAAAGAACAAGCATTTTCTATCAGGGAATTTCAGATAACTGCCTTTGACGTTCCTCACGACAGTATAGAAAACGTAGGTTATCACATTGAGTTCGACGAACAAACGTTTGTATTAGTAACAGATATCGGACGGATTACCGATACGATAAAAGAATATGCCGCGAAGGCAAATCACCTGGTAATTGAGGCCAACTACGACGAATATATGCTTCAGGCGGGTAAATATCCTTACTATCTGAAACAACGTATAGGCAATGGCATGGGGCATCTTAGCAACCGTCTATCTGCCCAGTTTATTGCAAGCATATACAGCGAAAATCTTCAAAATATCTGGCTTTGCCACCTCAGCCAAGACAATAATCACCCCGAAATAGCTTTTAAAGCCGTGGAACAAGCCCTCTATGATAATGGAGTGGTAGTAGGCAAGAACGTAAAACTAGAAACACTGAGCCGCTATAAAGTGTCGGGACTGAGAGAGTTTTAAGAGACATCTCACTAGCGTTGAACATCACAAGAAATATCACCTCTCTATTTTATTGAAGACTTAGCTTCAAATATGAAAAAAGTAAGATAGCAATAATCGCAGAAAATCTGTTACTTTTGTTACATCTTAGTAAAAGGGAGAATTGCATGAAAACAATTAATATAAAAGGAGAATTGCTAGAACTGTCGCAACCTATTGTGATGGGAATATTGAATATTACTCCTGATTCATTTTTTGCAGAGAGTCGCAAACAGGGTGAACAAGAGATTGTTGCCCGTGTAGCAGAAATATTAACACAAGGAGGCAAAATTGTGGATATAGGAGCACAGTCTACACGCCCTTCGTCTACATTATTGTCCTCAAAAGAGGAGATAGAACGCCTAAAACCGGCACTGAATATTATAAATAAAGAATTTCCCGACGCTATTCTCTCGGTTGACACATTCTATAGCGATGTCGCTCGTTTTTGTGTAGAAGAACATGGTGTTGACATTATAAATGATATATCGGGAGGTGAAATGGACAAAAATATGTTCGACACCGTTGCTTCGCTCAATGTTCCTTATATTCTTATGCACATGCGAGGCACACCTCAAGCAATGAGCCAATTGACAGATTACGACAATCTGATTCAAGATATTTTTTACTACTTCTCTAAAAAGATAGCCGAGCTACACCTCAAAGGCGTAAACGATATTATAATAGATCCGGGTTTTGGATTCAGTAAAACCATCGACCAGAATTATGAGTTGATGGCTTCATTGAAAGGCTTCTCTATTTTTGAGCTTCCTTTACTTGTTGGCATTTCCAGAAAGAAAATGATCTATAATTTAATAGACTCAACAGCCGAAGAAAGCCTTAATGGGACATCCATACTAAACACTTTCGCTCTACAAAACGGAGCTGACATCTTACGTGTGCACGACGTAAAAGAAGCAGTAGAAACGATAAAAATTACAGAAAAATTAAAAGGGTACAGCTTATAGCAAATACCCTTTTCTCTTTTTATCATTTTGGACTTATCCTTTTGAAGCGTTCCATTGTTCTCAATACATCATTCACATAACGTGTCGTTTGTCCGGCTCTGAAGTATCCACTTTTACATACAGGGTCATTATAATATTCGGGATTTCCTTTCAACTCCAAATATTTCTTCACATTTCCTTCCCATATATAAGGGTTAGCGCCATATTTTTGAGCCAGAGCCTGCGCATCATTTATATGCCCATTTCCTCCATTATAAGCTGCAAGCAAGAACTTTTCCCGCTCCTCTATGCTACTTACTTTACCAAATATTTTGTCTAGTCTATCGAGTAGCTCTACGGCAGCACCTATACTTAAATCGGGATTCATCCGGTCTTCACTTTTCAGACCAAGAGACGCTGCTGTGCGTGGCATCAATCCCATTATTCCGGCAGCTCCCGCCCATGAAGTAAGATTATTTTGAAAACGAGACTCATGATAGCATATCGCTGCCAAAAAACGCCAATCGTACTTTGTTCCTTTAGCATGCTTTTTAAACAGTTCGTCGTAAATAGAAATTGCGCCCTTAGGTAAATTCTTCGGGATTTCGTACTCACCCTCGAAAGTCTGCTTACTCAGCTCGAAATACTTTTTAGTAATTCCTTTATAAACAGGAGTATTCCCATTCTGCTGGAACCATTCATTTAATGCTTTTGCCAACTGGGGAGAATCTTTCCGCACAGCCCATGATGAGCGTTGGTCGAAACTGATCTGAAGCGATATATCTATATTGCGATAATATGTTTTGTTCAACTTGGCAATATATTCATCACAGATTGTATATTTTATCTTTCCTTGCGAAACCATTTCGATGAGGTCTTCACTGGTAATCGTATCCTCATTTACAGGATGAATGTTGATACCTCCTCCCAGTTCGGAATTCAGATTCAGCAAGCGTTGATAATATTTTGTGTTGTCTTCCACATACACCTCTTTGCCAATCAAGCCCGTTACATCTTTTATTATAGTATCTCCCTTATTTGCCTGTTGGATTAATACCTGATGGGTTATTTGTTGCAGTCCGCAATATAGGATAGAATCTTTAAGTCCTGTCTGGATAGGTACGGCATAGGCGATGAGATCGCCTTCACCATTATTCAGCATCTCCACAAGCTTGTTGGTATTCTCCGCTACCTTTACTTTCAATGTCAGCCCATAATGGTCGCAGAAATCCTGAGCGAGGTCATAGTCATACCCCATAGGCTCTTCTTTGTATATGAAGTAAGATGTAGAGGTGTTGAGCGTAATAATGGTTAGTTCCTTCTTTTGTTTGATCTGCTCAAAATCATAGGGAGTCTTCTGTTCTTTCTTTTTACAGGCCGAAAAGAGACAAAGAACTATCAGTACATATATACAACAGAGTTTTCTCATGTTTTTATCAGTTGAGATTTAGGTATTATATATAAATTAATCTTATTATAAAAATAAGATCAGGCTATCTTCGTATCTGTTTATATTCTGTAGCTCTCCTATTTAAGAAGTACTAAACGAACCGAAACGAAGGCTTCCAATTTTATGAAAACCTCCGTATCAATTCCTATTTTTTATTATCAAAATTTCATGTCTTGCGAAATCATACTTTCAATTTTCGCGTTATATTCTTCAATTACGCTATTTACTACATCTGCGGCTGTAGGAAGGTCTTCAATCAGTGAACTGACTTGTCCTATCTCAAGTTCGCCTTCCGAAAGGTCTCCTTCAAAAATTCCTTTCTTAGCACGTCCACGTCCTAAAATTCCACGCATTTCTTCTGCTGTTGCTCCCCTGTCTTCTGCTTCCTGTACTGTATTGTAAAAATCATTCTTTATTAGTCGGGTAGGACTAAGTTTTTTCAATGAGAGAATGGTATCCCCTTCTTTAAGATTTATACACAATTCCTTAAACTCCTTAGAAGCCGAACTTTCCTGTGTAAGAGCAAATCGAGTACCCATCTGAATACCTTCCGCCCCTAATGCGAAAGCAGCTAACATAGCACTCCCCGTACCTATCCCTCCGGCTGCAATAAGAGGTATCGATATACTTTTCCTTACTTGCGGAATCAGCACCATTGTGGTAGTCTCTTCACGTCCGTTATGCCCTCCGGCTTCGAACCCTTCGGCTACGACAACATCTACTCCTGCCTCTTCACATTTTAAGGCGAATTTAGAACTGGAAATAACATGTGCCACTTTTATTCCATTATCTTGAAGCTTTTTAGTCCAAAGCTTAGGATTACCTGCCGATGTAAATACAATCTTCACCCCTTCGGATATAATAATATCCATAATCGCTTCTATCTCAGGATACATTAATGGCACATTCACACCAAAAGGTTTATCTGTAGCTGCCTTACATTTTTGTATATGCTCGCGCAATGTTTCGGGATGCATAGACCCGGCTCCTATAAGCCCAAGTCCTCCGGCATTACTGACTGCCGAAGCCAAACGCCAACCACTACACCAAACCATACCTCCTGATATAATCGGATATTTTATACCAAATAAAGATGTAATTCTATTATTCATTCTTTTCATTCAATTTGTTACGTATTGCAAATTTAGGAAAATATTGAAAATGGAAGTATAATAAAAAGACTAAAGCTCACTCTTTTTGTTGAATATAAGATTACAACGTACTTTTATGTAAATAAATTATCTTATAATAGTAGAAGTGCTTCGTTCCTATATATGACAAGCAAGGATAAAGAGAGCAGAGCAAATTCAGAAAGTGACAATAGATAAGGGTCTAAAAAGTGTCACTTTTGTCACCTTTTGCTTTATTGTTAGAATCTGTTGAGTAGAATATATAGGACTTTCAAAAAACAATCGAATTAATTCCATATATTTGAACAGTCAATCATTCAATACATTATCATTACTATTTATGAAAAACATATTATCAAAATTAAGCTATTTATTGTTAGTCGCTCTATTTATCTCATGCGGATCTAAAGAACAAAAAGAGACCGGATGGACATCTTTGCTTGATAAAGATTTGTCGAAATGGGATATGTATCTGAGTTATGAGATGAAAGACAACTACAACGGCAGTGTTCCTTTAGATGCAAACGGAGATACAATCAAACCTATAGGATATAACAACAATTATAAAAATGTATTTACGGTAATACAGGACGGTGACAAACCAATACTAAAGGTAAAAGGAGAAGTTTACGGATGTGTTTTCACAAAGGAAAGTTATAGAAATTATCATCTCCGCCTAAAGATGAAATGGGGAAATCAGAAGTGGGAGCCAAGACTCAATAAGTCTTTAGACTCGGGAATATTATACCATTCCATCGGAGAGTGTGGTGCCGACTATTGGAGAACATGGATGACAAGTCATGAATTTCAACTAATAGAAACCGGAACTGAGGGCAGTAGTGGAGACTACTGGTGCATAGGTCAAACTCAAATGGATGTCCGTGCCCGAAAAGATTCATCGAGAGTCGTATTCGATAATACAGCCTCTTTGATCCCGATCGGGGTTAACTCTCCGAACGGCTACTACTGCGCAGCAAAAAGCACAATAGAGAAACCCAAAGATGAGTGGAACGATATCGAGCTTATATGCTACGAAGGCAAAAGCTTACATATTGTGAACGGCAATGTAGTAATGGCATTATCCAATCTTCGCTATCTGGACAATGGAGAAACAAAGCCATTAGTAGAAGGCAGAATACAATTACAGAGCGAAGCCGGAGAAGTATTCTATAAAGACATTGAGATCAAAAAGATAAAAGAACTCCCAGCAGAATATCAGCAGTATTTCAATTGATAATAAGAAGGAAAGGAATGCTATCTTTATTTTGTAGCTTTAGACTTTTTATAGATAGCCTGCAATTTCTTATTATTAAGTTCTATGCTTAGAGTAGACTGACTAAGATCTTTCTTCTTTTTCCTATCTGAATAAGTTACCTCCTTCTTCACAGGCAATGTAATAAAACAAACGCCTTTGTTGTCAAGGATAGCTTCTATAGAGTCTGTAACAGGAGTGTAAAGCACACTACGTATTTTATCTGCTTTACGACCTACTGTCAATGAATCTGCGATATGCTTACTCAATAGGTTTTTAGAGGTATAGAATTGGCTTAAGGTATCTACTGATAACTTTTGAATTCCTTTACTGCTAATAGTAGACATGGCACTAAAGAAATCTGTCAAGGTTTTCTTCACTTCATCCAGATCTTTTCCTTCGAGCGTTTTCAGCTGACTAAGATAGTCGTAACGTTCCTGAGCCAATGCAATGTACTCTCCATCAATCCGCCCAAGTTTTGAATTCTCTAGATAAGCCAAATAGACATCTGCTGAATTTTGAGCTTGAGCTGCAATCCAACTTAACGAATCTATCACATGCCGAATATCTTTTAGATAAGGCGTTTCAGGATGATCTTTGAGAAAAGCAAACAGGGCATCTATATCATTTGATCTTCTGAGCTTTTCCCAAGTTTTTCGTTCATTGTCACGTAGTTCTACAATCTTTTGATAAGCCTCCTCACTGTATTTACCTTCGGGGTATTTCACCAAGTATTTAGAATATCCCAAAGGCGTATTTTCTTCGATACACTTGTTCCAATATGCAGTTTCAGTTGCCAACGTATTCAAATTCTGTTGACGCAAGTAACCACCTATCACCCCAACTATCATGAAAATAATGAGCCCCGCAAAGAAGAATATTAACAGCTTCTTATTTTTACGGAAAAATGTATTCTTATCTTCCGTCTCTGTCGAAGGAGAAGTTTCATCTTTATCTAAAGCATTATCTAAATTATTTACTTCGCCTTGATGGGCTTCTTCATCAAGCTCAGCGGATATTACTGCCTCTGCATCTGCCGACAGCAAACCTGAGGGGTAAGAATTTTGTGCAATTTCCTGACAGTCACGACAGAATATTTCACCATCTTGTGTATCTTTACCACAAAGAGGACATTCATTATTGCCACTATCTGACATAACTATGTTGTTTTATTGTTTATTCTCAGGATGTAAACAATCATTTTCGAGGTTTGTTTACTAATCTCATTTTCCATATATCCTCAATTGACATGAGGCTATTTTTATTGTTACTAAATTACAAAACTTTTTTTGATATTGACTGTTTCTAATATTGAATATAAGACATGTTACAAATTTACACAATTCGTACTCAATAAATATTTATATGTCATGGACGTGATCGCTATTATAGAAAAATATTATAAGAAAGATTCTGATTTATACAAGATACTGATCAGACACAGCAAAGAGGTAATGAACAAAGCCCTGGAGATCGCAAAGAAACACCCAGAACTAAATGCTGATATTGAGTTTATAAAGGAAGCCGCCATGCTTCATGATATAGGTATTTTCCTTACCAACGCTCCTTCTATCGAGTGTAATGGAATAGCTCCGTATGTGTGTCATGGATACTTGGGACGTGAGTTATTAGATGCCCAAGGATATCACCGTCATGCATTGGTTTGTGAAAGACATACAGGCGTGGGCATTTCTCTCGAAGAAATAAAAGCAGAGAACCTGCCTTTACCGCACCGCAATATGCAACCAATGAGCATTGAGGAAAAGATTATTTGTTTTGCCGATTGTTTTTATTCAAAGACAAACCTGGGAGTAGAAAAGTCAATAGACAAAATAAGAAAAGGCCTAGAAAAGCATGGGACAAACTCCGTTAAAATATTTGATGAATGGAGTCTTGCTTTTTTATAAAAGAGAAATCATTTTTCAGCCAGATACATAGAGCAAACACCAAGCGTATAAGTCTTGTATATTGCTTTTCGGAAACCATTTTTCAATAGGGTCTCTGTCATATCTTTTCCCTGAATAAAAGCTTCAATAGATTTTGGCAAATAAGAGTAGGCTGTTTTATCTTTTGAGATCAATCGCCCAACTGTAGGTATAAATAATCTAGAATACAACCAATATGCCTGCTTCATGGGAAAATGTTGGGGAGTACTAAGTTCTAGAATCATTAACTGACCTCCCGGCTTAAGAACTCGTAGTATTTCTTTCAATCCCTTGTCTAAACCTTCGAAGTTACGAACACCAAAAGCCACAATTGCTGCATCAAACGAATTATCTTCAATCCTCAAAGCCATACAATCTTGCTTCTCGAAACTGATTTTATCAGACAAACCCGCTTTCGCTACTTTTTGACGCCCAACATTCATCATGCCTTCAGATATATCGATTCCCAGTATATGCTGAGGAGATAATATATCATAAGCCTGTATAGCAAGGTCTCCTGTACCGGTGGCGATATCCAATATATGTTGAGGGTTATTCTTTTTAAGCATAGACAAACCCTTCTTACGCCAGCCTATATCTATGCCCATGGACATTGTATGGTTTAGGGTATCATAGTTTTCGGCGATGGAGTCGAACATCCGTTCTACCTGTGCTCCCTTATTCTCAGTAGAGGAATAAGGTACTACTTTTTCGGCTTTATAGCTCATTATCTTTTATGGAATATAATTGAAGTAGACTTCAGTTGAAGATCAAGCATTCTTGAGATAGAAGAAAGTATCTTCATCTTGAATTTCCTGTATTTTAGTTCTGTTCCCCTCTGCAATAATTCTGAATGGATCGGTTGAGTTATCAACCAAAAGCCAATAATCGGAGATAGGAATAAATAGCGAAAATAAGTTTCGCATTCCTGCAAAGTAGCGTCTTACTACGACATCATCAGGAACATGATGCCCTCCAAAACGCACACGCTGCTCTACCCTTTTTATTGCCAATTCTGGCGATTCGAGCCAAAAGTATATAAGTGTTACAAAATAACCCTCGGCTTGCGCCCGTCTGATAAAGTTGACGTACGACTTAGTTGCCAATGTTGTCTCTATAGCAAAGTCTTCCTGAAGACGCATCATTTCGTTCATGCGCATAAGCATGATACGACCCGCTTCAATAGCGACTTTCTCCGGCTGAAATGGAGACAATCCTTTGGCTATTTCATCGGCGTTGATAAACTCTTTACAATCGAGCATTTCAGGAAACATGGCGTATGATGCGGTTGTTTTTCCCGCACCATTACAGCCAGCTATAATATAGAGATTTGGCATCCGTTTCTATCCTCTCTTTTTTAGATATCTGCTAATGTTTTCTTCGATACGTTCTGAAACATTGCTTACATCGGCTTTTATAAACGGTTCTCCAACTATCTTCTCGTATAGTTCGATATAACGTTCCGATACACTATTGCAATATTCCTCTGTCATCTCCGGAACAGTCTGTCCTTCTTTACCTTGGAATCCGCTATCCATTAACCATTTGCGAACAAATTCTTTAGATAGTTGTCGTTGTTCTTCTCCCTTTTCAAACAGATCTTGATAAGTATCAGCGTAAAAATAGCGAGAAGAGTCTGGTGTATGAATTTCATCTATCAAGTAAATCTTTCCATCTTTTTTACCGAATTCATATTTTGTATCTACAAGAATCAGTTTTTTTTGCGCAGCCATTTCTGTACCGCGTTGGAAGAGTGCGTAAGTATATTTTTCAAGTTGCTCGTATTCTTCTCTACTTACTAATCCTTGTGCAATTATCTCTTCTTTAGATATATTTTCATCATGACCTTCATCTGCCTTTGTTGTAGGAGTAATGATCGGGGTAGGAAATTTTTGATTCTCTTTCATCCCCTCAGGAAGTGACACTCCACAAAGAGTTCTTGCTCCTGCTTTATATTCACGCCAAGCACTACCGGTCAGATAGCCACGAATTACCATTTCTACTTTGTACGGCTCGCAACGCAACCCTGTTGTTACCATAGGATCAGGTGTTGCCAATTTCCAGTTAGGAACAATATCGGCTGTAGCATCCAGAAATTTCGCAGCAATTTGATTCAGCACTTGCCCTTTGTATGGGATACCTTTTGGTAACACAACATCAAAAGCCGAAATACGGTCTGTTGCAATCATCACTAATAGGTCGTTACCTACAGAATATACATCCCTTACTTTTCCATGATAGACATTTGTTTGCCCATTAAAATGGAAATTGGTATTAACTAGAGTACTCTTCATTTGATTTAATTTTTAATTTCCATGTTTATAACATATAAACGCCAAAGCCGTTCATTTTCCTGAGTATATTTATTTCTTTATATTCTTATCTTTTCATTAGAATATCTTTATCACTTTGTTTATCAACGACAAACAAATTCCGGATTACTCTCTCCAAAGGTAATAGAACTATGTTAAAAAAACAATGGCAAAAGAAAGAATAAGAGACTTTTTGTAAGAATTAATAAAATTTCAATTTATCGTTTTTTCTTCTTTCAAATTTATATTCTTTACACTTCTTTTTTAGAATTTATACCCTAACGATAAACATACTCCCTTATTTTTAAATCCTCTATCATTGAGAAGAGAACTCAATTTAGTGTCTTTACGACTAATATTTGTGAGACCATATTCAAAATCAAATCCTATAGTATATTTCTCAAATTCAAGTCCTGAACCAAACCTTATGCCAATATCTAATTTTTTAAATCCATTTTCTCCAAATGAATCTTGGCTAGTATCAACATCTTCACCTTCGGCTTGCTTATGAGTTATCTTTAGCCTTGTTTTACCTCCTATGCCGTAGGCGAAATAAGGTCCGCCATGAAAATACAGACTAACATTTTCCTCTATTTCAGGTTTATAAGCAATTAAAAAAGGCACCTCTACATATCTGAGTGTGAAGTTTTGCGTCCACTGCCTTACTCCCCCTTCCAAAACTTCGGAACCTTTGTATACTACGCCCTTTGTTGTAAGGCCGACTTCTGTTTGCAGATAAACGTTGTCTCTAAACTCATATTCAGCGGTCAATCCAATCTGATAGCCAGCATGTAATTTTTTGCTGATTTCCGGAGCGACACTTAGTACTCCACTATATAAATTACCTCCACCTCTTATTCCAAATCGGAAAGGGGGTTCATCCTGAGCAAACAAAGAAGTAAAATAAAGCAATAGAAAGATCGTTGAAAAAAGTCTTGTTGTAGTCATATAGTTTTTCTGATTATAAAGTTTTGATCAAAAAGATCGAGAGGTATTTAGGTACTAAGGATTAAATATACTATAATTTTATATCTACATTCTCAGCTTTACCTAATGTGTGTGTTGTATAATTATGAATCTTCCATTATATGAAAAAGTTCATGATAGCCTTTTCAATAATTCAAATAATATAAATATCTCTTTGTTAAGCAAATAATTGTCTTTAAATATAATAAACTATGGTTGCAACGTTTCTAATTCTTTCATCCACAAAGCCACAGAAGCATCACTTGGCATCCGCCAATCACCACGTGGGGACAAGTTTACTGACCCTACCTTCGGCCCATCAGGCAGACACGAACGCTTAAACTGCTGAGAGAAAAACCGCCAAAAGAAGGTTCTAAGCCATTTCAATATCTCCTGATTAGTATATTGCTCTGCAAAGGCATGCTTAGCTAGAAAATATATTTTTGAAGGAGGAAACCCAAATCTCAACACGTAATATAAGAAGAAGTCATGCAAGATATATGGCCCTACCACATCTTCTGTCTTTTGCAAGATCTCTCCGTTTTCATCCATAGGAAGCAGTTCGGGACTAACAGGTGTATCCATTACATCAAGAAGTATAGCTTTAGACGACTCATCCATATGTGTATCAGCAATCCATCCTACTAGGGTGCGAACAAGTGTTTTCGGAATACCCGTATTCACTGCATACATCGACATATGATCACCGTTATAGGTGCACCATCCTAATGCCAATTCCGAGAGGTCTCCCGTTCCTATCACAAGCCCATTTACTTTATTCGCATAATCCATCAGGATTTGTGTTCGCTCGCGAGCCTGAGAGTTTTCGTAAGTTATGTCATGGGTATTTACATCATGTTCAATATCCTTGAAATGCTGAATTACGGCATCTTTTATAGATATTTCTTTAATCGTTGTTCCTAACGACTGCATCAACTTAATTGCATTCGTATAAGTACGATCGGTAGTCCCAAAGCCTGGCATTGTGATACCGATTATATTCTCTCGGGATATATTCAGTTTGTCAAATGTTTTGGCTAAAACAAGCAATGCCAATGTAGAATCAAGACCACCCGAAACACCAATTACTGCCTTTTGAATATTCGTATGCAGCATCCTTTTGGCTAAGCCGCTAACTTGTATTGAGAATATTTCGTCGCAACGTTCATTCAACGTCCCATCATTTGTTGGGACAAAAGGTGTAGGAGATACAAATCGCCTCAGTGCGTATTTTTTTATATCTGCTTTTTTATCCTTACCCAATTTATCTGAAATAGATTTTGATATAAGGTTTTTAGACACAAAAACGTCTCTAAACTCAATACCTTTTATAGCTGTATATTCGGACAAGGAAAATGATTTATTCTTCAATCGATCAATACGTAACCGATCAATATCTATATCTGCAACAGTAACTTTACTATCAAAAGAGAAACGTTCTCCCTCAGTCAAAATCGAACCATTCTCTGCAATCATACTACTCCCGGCAAAAATTATATCGGTAGTAGACTCCCCGTTACCCGAGGCAGCATATACATATCCGGAAATACAACGTGCCGATTGTTGGCTAACGAGAGATTTTCGATAAAGATGTTTACCTGTAGTTTCGTTACTCGCCGAAAGATTAAAAATGACCTCTGCGCCATTGAGACAAGAAATACTTGATGGCGGTATCGGAGTCCATAAATCTTCACAAACATCAATCGAGAAATTAAACAATTCCGTTTTAAAGATAAGATCAACTCCCACAGGAACAGAACGGTTACATAAGGTAATTGTTTTTTCTTTTAATTCTTCGGATGATGAAAACCATCGTTTTTCGTAAAACTCATTATAGTTAGGCAAGAACGTTTTAGGAACAGCCCCCATAACTCGTCCGCCACTAACTACTACCGCCATATTATAAAGTCGATTGGATACGGCTATAGGCAAACCTACCAACGCCACAATAGACAGATTGCCGGTAGCATCACAGATACGATTGAGCGATTTCAAGGCTTCTTCAAGCAACAAACTTTGTAGAAAGAGGTCTCCGCAAGTATATGCCGTAATGGATAGTTCAGGAAAAACTATTGCCGAAATGTTATCTTCTTCAGCCTTATTTATGAGTTTTATGATTTCGTCAGTGTTGTAATCGCAGTCTGCTACTTTCAAAGCCGGAGAAGCTGCTGCCACCCTTACAAATCCGTGATTATTCATACAAATATTATATTTTTACAAACTTACAAAAGTTTTTTATTAATCACTTATTATAAAACATATTTAGCCTGCATACTATTTTCTCTTTAACTTTTTTGATGCATCAAAAATTATTTACCTTTGTGTAATCCTAAAAAAGCAAATACTATGGACTTTAATATTGACATAACACAAATTCTGAGCGCATTCGTTGTGCTTTTCGTACTAATCGATGTATCCGGATCAATTCCTATATTTCTTGGTTTCAAAGGAGAGGGCAGAGATATAAACCCGCTGCAAGCTGCAATCTACTCTTTTATAATAATGACAGCTTTCTTATTTGTGGGCAAATGGGTACTTAACATGTTCAATGTAGAAGTATCATCTTTTGCCGTTGCAGGAGCATTAGTCATATTTATCATCTCGATAGAAATGATATTTGGAGTCGAAATATTTAAGAATGATGCACCGGGAGGATCAAAGACTCTTGTTCCGATTGTATTCCCTTTAATAGCCGGTCCGGGAACGTTTACAGTACTGCTATCCATGCGTGCAGATTATGATGTATCGAATATAATTATTGCCTTATTTCTTAACATGATAATTGTATTTCTTGTACTCAGGTATCTGAAGGTAGTAGAAAAGCTGCTGGGATTAGGTGGAGTATATGTGTTGCGTAAATTCTTTGGAGTCATCGTAATGGCAATATCAGTAAGCCTGTTTACCTCAAACATAAATACCCTGATAGAAAGCCTCAGCGGTAAATAACACATGAGCTGGAAGGATTATCTATATATCCATAAGGGAGATAGGATAGCAATCATATTATTACTAATCCTTATCGTTATCTCGGGTGGAATATACATTCTCGTTTCCATTCAGAAAGAGAATGATAAAACCATCTGTCCCGAATCAGAAAGAGAATTTGAAGCATTTATAGAAAAACTAAAAGACACGGATTCAACAAACTCCTATCCACAAGAAAATCATATACAGAAAGACAGCACACATTACACTGAATATGCTCATCAGGAGAAGTTAAAAACCGGTGAAACAATAGAGATAAATAGTTCCGACACTACTGATCTAAAGAAGATACCCGGCATAGGGAGTGCTTTTTCCAACAGGATAGTAAAATACCGCAATCTACTGGGTGGATACAACAATCTGAATCAGTTGAAGGAAGTATGGGGGATGGACGATGATCTATTCAACAAAATCATACCATATCTGAAAATCACGCACAATACTAAAAAGATACAAGTCAACACAGCCTCTTTTGAAGAGTTGAATAAACACCCATATATCAAATACAAACGAGCCAAAATCATCATAGATATACGAGAGCGAAAAGGCAAAATAGAGTCTATGGACAGATTGTCTTTACTCGAAGAATTTACAGAAGCCGATATAAAAAGGCTAACACCCTATTTGTCTTTTGATTAAAACAAAAAAAACAGTAAGAAATCTTACTGCCTTCACTAAATAAATATAATAAGCCAAAACTTATTTCACTATTACCTTTTGGGCAACCTTTCCGGCTTTCAATATATATATGCCTTTAGGAAGTTCGATATTGCACACACCCAGATATGTTCTTAGGTTTATGCTTCTTACCTTTACACCCAATATACTATAAACTTCAAGATAGCCGGTCGTTGGAATATTTTCCATTGTAACTTTAGAGATACCATTGATCACAACCTCCAAAGTCATCGTATTATCTTGCTGTTCACCGGCAGTACGAAATGGGTCTGAAGGAAACTCCGCCCTAGCCGAATTGGCTGATAAAGAGAGCCCTGCAAACAACGCAATGAATAATATTTTTCTAATTCCTGCCATTAATCATACTCCTAATAAACGCAAATATAGATATTAAAGCTTATAAAAGAATAAAATAGAATAAAAAAAACCTTGTTTTTACAATTTTTCACGTAACCCTTCGTTAGCAAGAATTGTATTCGGAAAAACTTTCCTTGCTTCATCCAGCAAAATCTGATTATCAGGATATCGTGCCGAGAAATGACCAATCATCATTTTTTTTACATTTGCCAGCTTTGCTATCTGTGCAGCCTGAGAGGCAGTAGAGTGCCCTGTGGCCTTGGCTCTTGCAGCATCTTCGTCTACAAAGGTAGCCTCATGATAAAGCAAGTCAACCCCCTCTATAATAGGCACTATCTTTTCATTGTAAGCTGTATCTGAACAATAAGCATAAGAACGTGCAGGCTCGGAAGGAATTGTCAGATGCGAGTTAGGAATAACCTTACCCTCTTCTGTTATAAAATCAGCACCCTTCTTTATATTAGCCAATTCCCGAATGGGGATATTATGAAACTTTATCATCTCGGGAATCAAGTGCGCTTCCTTTTGCTTCTCCCGAAAAAGAAATCCGGCACATGGGACACGATGCTTCAAAGGAATTGTAGTCACCGAAACAGAACGATCATCATATATTAGCTCACTCTTTTTAGGGTCGAAAGTTTCTATCTTCACCTGGAAAGGATTATCCTTACAGAAGAAGTCAATCTCGGGTCGCAATATTTCTTCCAGTCCGGCTACGGAATATATCGTAATATCACCCGTACGCCCAAGCAGCCCTAATGTAGAGATCAGCCCGATAAGACCAAAACAATGGTCGCCATGCAGATGGGATATAAAAATACTATTAAGCCTCCCAAAACGCAGTTTGCTTCTTCTAAACTGCAACTGTGTACCCTCCCCGCAGTCTATCATAAAGAGCTTATCCCTTATGTTCAACACTTGCGATGAAGGATTATGCAGAGTAGTTGGAGTAGCCGAGCCACAGCCTAGTATATCGAGTTCAAACTTCTCCATTATTCGATATGTATAAGCTTATGAACTTGTAAGCTCAGCTTCCACTGTGAGTTCAACTTTATTTGTTCTACGCAATAGTCTACATTCTCCAAGTTGATTTTGTCTGCATCAAAAATCGGACTTAAAAAATAATTGTCGGCCTTTGGAAAAATAGAAGTATCAGGAATTGTATCTCCTACTTTAACAGGAATTCTTATTTCGTTTACTACAGGAATCCTGCTTTTTATCGTTTCATAGTCTTGCTTGGGACTACATGTAATATAATCGATCAAGGATGGCACAAGGCGCGTACCATTTGTCTCTATTGCTTGTTTATAGCCGTGCTTCCTGAAAACAGCAAGATATTCATCTTTGAGCTGGATAGTCGGTTCTCCTCCTGTCCATATAATCCACTTACAAGGATACTGTTTTATCTCTTCCAGTATTTCATCTATAGTCATCACATCGCCGTCGGCAAAGTCGGTATCACAAAAGCTGCAAGCAAGATTACACTTTGTAAGCCTTATAAATATAGAAGCCTCTCCGCTACGCCCCCCTTCTCCCTGCAAGGAGTAGAATATCTCATTTACTATCAGCTTCATATATTGCGGTTGTTTTTGGTGTTTCAGAAACTTCTACAGCGTACAGCTCAGGAATATCCGCCACAAATGTATCATACAGATATCGGGCAATATTTTCTGCCGTAGGATTAAAGGACAAAACATCATTTAAGTGCCTATGGTCGAGTTTCTCGTCAATATATTTCTTTACACTGTCTAGTTCTCTATAATCTTTTATAAAGCCTACTTGATTCAATTCCTTTGACTTCAAATGCACGGTAATAACATAGTTATGCCCGTGTAATCGGGAACAAGGATGCTCCTGAGGGAGTCCCTCAAGAATATGTGAGGCCGAAAAAGAGAACTGTTTGCTTATTTTGTACATGTACCTTATTCTAAATTTATTAAATACTAAAAAGTGACAAAAGTAACACCTTTTTCGTTGATTTCATTTGTTGCCTTTTTTATCAAAATTACAAATAACCTTTCAAGAGACTCCCCTCATATCCACATTTCTATTAATAGATAATTATTAGAAAGAAATGTATCTGTTCGAGTCAATTTCTATTCGAGGTATTTATTTCAGCTTTTTGCAAAAACATCGACTAGTATCAACATTTTCATATTGATCATAATTAGGTATTTGCATATAGCCGCTTTTCTCATAAAGTCTTATCGCATCGGAGAGCTTATAACTGGTTTCGAGAATACATATTGAATACCCCAACTCTAAAGCCCAAACTTCCAATTCCTTCAAGACATTTGAAGCAATACTCTTGCCGCGACATTCGGGTCTTACAAACATTCGTTTTACTTCCATCGTGTCCTCCGAGTACTTTTTGATTGCTCCGCACCCGACAACTATTCCTTCCGAATAAGCAAGAACGACATTTTTTATAGCTTCCACACCGTTATACTGACTGCATATCGTATGAGCCTCCCTATCCATTGCGTCTAGTTCCGCATCGAGATATGGTATAAGCTCGATAAAATCTTTATTAGACGAATCAGTTCTGGTTATTGTCATTTACTTATCAGTTATTTCAAGAAATCATCAAAATAGCGAGTTATATGCTCATGCAGATGCACTCTATCACGCCCTATCATATTGTGACCATGCCCCGGATAGATGAAGAAGTCGGGGTGCGTTCCTTTCTTTATTGCAGAATTTAGGAATTGCAGACTTTGTTGCATCACTACTGTCGGGTCTTCGTCTCCATGTATAAGCATCAAGCGTCCTTTCAGATCTCCCGCACGTGTTACCATACTCGTTTCTTTATATCCTTCAGGATTTTCCTGTGGACTATCCATATATCGTTCGCCGTACATCACTTCGTAATACTTCCAATCGGTAACAGGCCCTCCGGCTACACCTACCTTGAAAGTCTCAGGGTGACGAAGCATCAGATTGAGAGTCATAAATCCACCGAAACTCCATCCATGAACGCCTATTCTTTCAGTATCTACGTAAGGCAAAGATTTCAAGTATTCAACACCTGTCATCTGATCTTGAGTCTCTATAACACCAAGTCTTCGATGTGTGATATTCTCAAAATCTATCCCTCTATAGCTTGTACCTCTGTTATCAATTGTAAAAACAATATATCCCTTTTCGGCCATATACAGATCCCAACCTCTAGCCTGACCAAGCCATGAGTTATCTACCAATTGCGAATGCGGACCTCCATAGACATAAACTATTACAGGGTATTTTTTGTTCGGATCAAAGTTCAGAGGCTTAACAATTCGATAATACAAATCAGTACTATTATCGTTGGCTTTCAACGAACCTAACGTAATTTCAGGCAACTCCACATTCTTGTAAGGATTCTTTGCTGTATGGAAGATATAGGTTTTATTTGTTTTTGTCTCCGTAACGCCTGCTTTACCCGGATTATTTTGTGAAGTATAAATATCACATACGTATTTTCCCGAAGCACTCAGCATGGCATTGTGCACACCTTCTTCTTTCGACAGTTTTTCTCTCTTCCCAGTTTTCAGGTTAAGCTTATAAATATGCCTTTCTATCGGGCTTTCTTCCGTTGACACGAAAAACAGAGCTTCTCCTTTTTCGTCAAATCCGAGTACAGAAGTGACATCCCAATTTCCCGTAGTGATTTGCTTCAGCAACTTGCCACTAATATCGTACAGATACAAATGATTGTGCCCATCACGTTCACTTTGCCAAATAAATTTATTCGGATCATTTTTCAAAAACAGAACAGGATTTTCTGGTTCTACATATTTCGGATGAGTCTCTGTAAATAATGTCGTCTGCAGTTTTCCGGTCAAAGCGTCGTAGCTTCTTAGCACACATGTATCCTGCCCTCTGTTTACTTCTGCTATATAAACACTTTTTTCATCGGGATTCCAAGATATATTTGTCAGATATTTTTCTTTCGGAGTACCTGTTTTAAGGAATACTGTTTCCTGAGTTGCAGGGTTAAAAACGCCGACTGTGACATGATGGCTTTTCATTCCTGCCATCGGATATTTTATATTTTTCAGTTGAGCAATACGAGTCGAAACATCAACCAAAGGATAATCTGTCACCATTGTTTCGTCCATACGGTAAAAAGCCAGAAGGTTCCCTTTAGGAGACCAAAAAGTGCCTTTATTTATTCCAAATTCATTTCTATGGACAGATTGTCCGTTTACAATACCCTTGTCAGTATCGGTTGTGACATCATACTTTTTCCCGTCAGGAGTTTGTACAAAAAGATTATTCTCTATCGTGTATGCCAAATTGTTACTTTTATCTGACAGGTCGTGGTTCTCCATTTTTTCTGTAGAAGAAAAAGTTCCTGCCAACTTCTTATTTACAAAATCGTACAAATAGATCTTTTCGGGAGAAACGATCATCAAATTGTTTGACGTTGCAGAAACAAACTGAACGTAAGTTAAACTCTTAACGCTCTCTCCTTCGCCCAAACCACTATTGGCATTAATATCCTTAACTGTAAGTAAAACCTGAGCTGTTTCCTTTTCCGTATTAGGCGCTATCATAATAGAATCCCCCTTAACGTAGGTAAGTTTATCACCAGCCCAACTTACCCGGCGAGGCATTTCGGCACGATACTTGCTGTACGTTTTACCTCCCGGAATAAGGTCTTCGAGAGATAAAGGAATTTCTTGACTATAAGATTTCATAGGAAACAATATGCTTATAAGAAGAAAAAAAAGAGAACCGAATGATTTCATACAATATCAATTTGTTTTTTTACGAGCAAAGATAATGATTTTAAATGTTTTCGTTTCTTACAAAGAGCATATAACAGTATACCAGATAAGGGAAAGAAAAGACAATAACAAGAAAAAGATCAAGGGTTAAAGATCAAATATTCTGAATATAAACGACTCTTTTTCAGTCCAAATCTATTTTAACAGAAAGAAATAAGTTCATCAGCCTTGCTTAAATTAGTTTTTTTTAGAACAATTTTATTTTTTTAAACGTTTAAATAATAAATAGTATCTTTACACGTTCAAAATATCAAGGGGAAGATATATAACTTAACAAAATCAGGAAGAATGTCTATCTATAATGCATTACGCTACATAGGAATCGTTACACTTTGCGCTACAGTAATGATATCCTGTGACAAAAAAGCGACATCGAAATATGAGATATCCGGAAAACTGGAGAATCTTACAGGGAATTATTTCCTAATGTCTCATGAAGTCGGCGACTCCGTTGTTATAGATACAATTCCGATAAATGCAAAAGGAGAATTTTCGTTCAAAGGAGCAGTTGACACCCTTACAGAAATGTCCCTTTATTTCAATCAGAATACAAAAAGCACCTACATACTTGTAAACAAAGGATGGGATGTAGAGCTCAAAGGAGATGCATTATACCCCGACTTGATAAACGTGAAGGGCGGTGATGTGAATGATGACCTCACAACATTTAAGAATCAAAACAAAGAGTTGCTAAAGAATCGGGCGGATATCTTGATTGCTGCCGACAGAAAAAACTCAGACAACAATGATACCCTCAAAGTTAAAGACTACGTAGTAGAATTGAAGAATATAAACTTCGAATTATCTAACATTGCGGCTAACTATATAAAAACAAATCCTGAGAAGATAGCAAGCGTGATGTTAATTAACACGTTTTTCAAAGACGAATCATCTATTCCCCGCCTCGATGAAAACCTCGCTTTAATAAAAGGAAAAGCGGTTGACTTCCAACTGACAGCCGACCTAAAACAATTTAGAGATAAAGTAAAACGATCATCGATCGGAGCAATAGCACCGGTTTTCAACCTGAAAGATGCAAATGAAAAAAATGTACAGCTGTCCGACTTTAAAGGGAAATATGTGCTATTAACATTTGCTTCTACAACTTGTGAAGTGTGCAAGTTAGAAAAAAAGGATGCTGTAAAGGTTTATAACGAATTGAAGAAACAGAAAAAGAATATCGAATTCATATCCATAATCAAAGATATAGAAGATGAACCGATATCAAAGAGTTTCACAGATTCTGTAAAATGGACGATCATACCCGTAAAAGGCGGATGGTCTGCAAAGGAATTCGATACTTATTATATACGCGAGATACCATACAATGTACTTATATCGCCTTCGGGTAATATAACCGACAGAGATTTCCCCGTTACCGCTTTAATAAAAAAGATGGATGAGCTGGTTGATTCCGGCAAATAGTCGTTAACACTTAAGGATTCCTTTTTTTTCCTTATATTTGTGTAGTACTAATAAAAGTACAACTTTACTACTATATACAATATAATAGATGTTAGTCAAAATTTTTGGAGCTGCTGTTCAAGGAATAGAGGCTACACTTATCACCATAGAAGTTAACTGCTCGAAGGGAATTAAGTTCATGCTGGTTGGGCTACCTGATGCATCAGTGAAGGAGAGTCATGAACGTATTATTTCGGCCTTGCAAGTAAACGGATACAAATTCCCAAGACAACAAGTCGTCATAAACATGTCTCCTGCCGACATACGCAAGGAAGGCACAGCTTACGATCTGCCTTTAGCTATCGGAATATTAGCGGCATCAGACAGTGTGAAGCCGGACAAACTTGAAGAATACATAATAATGGGAGAACTTTCTCTCGATGGCAGCATACTCCCCATTAAAGGTGTTTTACCGATAGCCATAATGGCTCGAACAATGGGATTTAAAGGGATTATATTGCCGAATAAGAATGCACGGGAGGCAGCAGTTGTAAATAACCTTGAGGTATACGGTGTAGACAACATCAAAGAGGTAGTAAACTTCTTTAATGGAGATTACGATCTGGAAAAAACAATCGTAGATACTCGCACCGAGTTCTATAATGCCCAACAGCTATTCGATTTCGACTTCTCGGACGTAAAAGGACAAGAAAACGTAAAGCGAGCATTGGAAGTTGCCGCAGCAGGAGGTCACAACCTCATTATGATCGGTCCTCCCGGTGCAGGGAAATCGATGATGGCTAAACGAATGCCTTCCATCCTACCACCATTCACCCTGCATGAAGCCCTTGAAACAACAAAGATACACAGCGTAGCCGGAAAAATAGGCACAGAAACAGCACTGATGGCTCAACGTCCGTTTCGCAGTCCACATCATACAATTTCTGATGTAGCACTGGTTGGAGGCGGGGCATATCCTCAGCCGGGAGAAATAAGTTTGGCTCACAACGGAGTATTATTTCTTGACGAATTGCCCGAGTTCAGCCGGAGTGTGCTCGAAGTAATGAGACAGCCGCTTGAAGATAGAAGAATAACCATATCACGCTCAAAGTTTACAGTGGAGTATCCTGCAAGCTTTATGCTGATTTCTTCGATGAATCCGTGCCCATGCGGGTACTATAATCATCCCGAAAAAGAATGTGTTTGCCCCAATGGAGCAGTGCAAAAGTATCTGAATAAGATATCGGGGCCATTACTCGACCGGGTAGATATTCATATAGAAATAGTACCTGTTCCATTTGAAAAAATATCGGATAAAACACCTGCTGAGGCAAGCAACCTTATTCGAGAGCGAGTAATTGTTGCTAGAGAACACCAAAGTAAACGCTTCGAGAATGAAGAAGGTATCTACTGCAATGCTCAGATGACACCCAAAATGCTCGCTAAATATGCTTCACCCGATAACGAGGGATTACAATTATTAAAAACAGCAATGGATCGATTCAATTTATCAGCAAGAGCATACGATCGGATACTAAAAGTGTCTCGAACCATTGCGGATCTGGATAATTCTGAAAAAATTCATTCAAAACATTTGGCAGAAGCAATAAATTACCGAAATTTGGATAGGGAAACGTGGGCGAGTAAAAAATAAATTAATAAATAAGTAATACTAAAAATCTAGATCATGACTTTTACCGAATTAAGTAATTCCATTTTTGTGCAAGTAATAAATGATTACCATAAGGCAGATCATGTTGATACTCCAATAAACAACCCGTTTGAAGAAAAAACTATCGAGTATTTCCTGTACCTCAAAAATTGGAT
This sequence comes from Dysgonomonas sp. Marseille-Q5470, assembly GCF_951230145.1. Taxonomy (NCBI): domain Bacteria; kingdom Pseudomonadati; phylum Bacteroidota; class Bacteroidia; order Bacteroidales; family Dysgonomonadaceae; genus Dysgonomonas; species Dysgonomonas sp. Marseille-Q5470. Next base: position 251,944 of record NZ_CATNVE010000001.1, read on the forward strand.
TGATACAGTTCAATGGCATCTGGAAGACATTATTCGCGACCCTGAAATAAACCCAACAGAAGCTTTAAAAATAAAGAGAAGAATAGATAAGTCGAATCAGGACAGAACTGACTTGGTTGAATTAATCGACAGCTATTTCCTTGATAAATATAAAGACATAAAGATACAACCAAATGCCCGTATCAATACAGAAAGCCCGGCATGGGCTATCGACCGTTTATCGATACTTGCTCTCAAAATATATCACATGCAGCAAGAGGTAGATAGAAAAGATTCGGATGCAAATCATCACGAACAGGTTTCTAAAAAATTAGATATACTGTTAGCCCAGCGTGAAGATTTATCCACAGCTATTGAAGAATTATTAGAGGACATAGAAGCAGGAAACAAGTATATGAAGGTATACAAGCAAATGAAAATGTATAACGACCCTGCTCTTAATCCTGTTTTATATGGAAAAGAATCAAAATAACCTAACACTAATTTTGCAATTATGGCTAAAGTATTAGTAATCCGCACTTCCTCGTTTGGGGATGTTGCAATTCTTGTACCTGTCATTTTTTCTGTTGCAGCAAAGTACCCCCAAGACCGTTTTTCGGTAATGACGCGTAAAGCTTTTGCCCCTCTATTCGAAAACTTAGGCTTCAACATTAATGTTATTCCGGTAGACGTTACCGGCAGACACAAGGGCATAGTAGGAATGTTTAGAATAATCAGGAGGGTTGCAACTCTTGGTTTTTCTCATGTTGCCGACGAGCATGATGTTCTGAGATCTAAAGCCATCCGTTTCTTTATGAAAATGACAGGACGTAAAGTGGCTTATATAGACAAAGGGCGTAAAGAAAAAAGAGAAATGATTGCTAATAAGAACTTACAGCCCCCTTTAAAAAGTACTATCGAACGATATCAAAAAGTATTTGACGATTTGGGATTTCCTGCTCCCATGATTTTTACGAATGTATTACAGTTTATACCCAAAGACTTTTCTAGCCTAAGGGCTATAGCTACCGAAAAAACGGGGAAATGGGTGGGAATTGCTCCTTTTTCTAAGCATAAGGGCAAAATATACCCTCTGGAAAAAATGGAAAAAGTGATTGACAAACTATCCAAAGAAGGGAATATTACTATATTTCTGTTCGGTGCAGGGAAAGAGGAAGATAGAGTTCTGTCTAAATGGGCTAAAATGTATCCAAATACAGTAAATACAATGGGAAAATTAAATCTGGAAAGAGAGCTTATGCTCATATCATATCTGGATGTAATGCTCTCAATGGATTCTGCAAATATGCATCTGGCTTCTCTTGTTCAGGTTCCCGTAATATCAATCTGGGGTGCAACACACCCGTCGTTAGGGTTTTATGGTTTCAATCAGGACTTAGACAATGCTATTCAAATAGATATTGAATGTAGACCCTGCTCGGTATATGGAGACCTACCCTGCCAACGAAAAGATTATGCTTGCTTAGAGAGAATTTCGGAAGATATGGTCGTATCCCGTATCCATAAAGAACTGAATAAAAAAGAATCATGAAAATAGCTATCCTATCACCATTTTTTCCCTACAGAGGCGGAATTGCCCAATTTAGCGAATTGCTCTACAGAGGGCTATCGGGAAACAATGAGGTGAAGGCATTTTCATTTACAACATTATACCCTAATTTTCTATTCCCGGGAAAAAGCCAGTATGTTCCGGACAATGAATATTCGGATATAGAAAGCTGTCGTACGCTGAATAGTATAAACCCTTTCAGCTATATAAAAACAGCAAAGGAAATAAATAAATATAAGCCTAACATACTGATCATCTCCTATTGGATGTCATTTATGGTGCCTGCCTACAGCTCTGTTTGCCTGATGCTAAACAAGCAGATAAAAATAGTGGCACTTGTACATAATGCGATTCCTCACGAAAAACGAGTTATAGATAAGCCTCTTACAAAACTATTTTTCAATAGATGTGATGCTTTCATCGTATTAAGTGAAACAGTAAGGAAAGATGTATTATCGCTTTGCAAAGGGGCAAATATATTTTTACATCCGCATCCGATATATGATAATTATGGCGAAACGATAGAAAAAGAGCGAGCTTGCGATAAACTGGGAATAAGAAGTGACAAAAAGAATCTTTTATTTTTTGGTCTCATCCGAGAATATAAAGGCCTCGACTTACTTATAGAAGCAATGGACTATCTTGACGATAGCTTCCAACTTATCATATCAGGAGAAAGCTATGGCGATTTTGAAAAGTATAAAAAACTTATCGAGAAGTCTCGATTAAAGGATAATATAAAAGTATTCGAGCAATATATTCCGGATAATATGGTCGCCACTTTTTTCTCGGCAGCAGATGTTTTAGTATTACCTTATCGGTCTGCTACACAAAGTGGGGTTACTGCGATTGCCATACAGATGGAACTCCCTATAATAGCGACAAATGTGGGAGAACTAGGAAATAGTGTAAAAGATGCTCAAATTGGGGTAGTAGCACCGACTGCAACCAATACAGACATTGCCGAAGCTGTATTGGAATTCTTTTCGGATGAAAAAAAGATCTCTATTTATAGGGAAAAAATTAAAGAAGAGAAGAAACGATTATCCTGGAAAAGCTTCATCCAATTTACCGAATCTTCTTTATCCCGCTTGTAACATCTGCCTTCTAGTGCACTCCTAAAAATCCAAATGAATTTTCCTCGGCTCGTTATAGGCAAGAATGATTATTGAGTTTCATAATCCTGTTTGCGTTTAAAATAAGTATCCTACTGAAATATACATATTTCTTGTTCTGGCTTTTCCATCATTATATCCGGGTGCAAAATTTCTCAATCCGCGATCGTATCCTATAGCCAAAACATATCTGTCGTATTCGGCATTAATACCGCCTCCTAATCCCCAGTCAAATTTTCCGACACCAATACCGAAGAAGTCTTCTTTTTTTCTAAACTCCTTATCGTCATAGACATATGTCCAATTCGTTTTGCCACCTAAGCCATATGCAATAAAAGGTCCTGCATGAAACATCAAACGAAAATCCCTGTTTATAGGCCAAAGGTAACCTACATGAAGCGGTATTTGTAAATAAGCAGGCTTATCGTTATTAATAAAATAGTGACCCGGAGCATCTGATGTCGCCTCTACATATTTTTTGCCTTTAGAACCTTTTACTGTGTATTCCATACCCGTTATCAAATACATTTTATCTGATAATCTGAAATCTACCGTCATGCCTATATTGAAGCCAACTTTGGCATAACTGTCCAGCTCACCTCTTGGCACTCCATCTTGTCCGGAAAGGTTTATCCCGGCTCTTACTCCTACAATCGCTACATTATCTTGTGCATTTCCGGCTGTTACTAGCAAAAGCATTACAGCTAATAGTTTTGTTGTTTTGTAAATTGCATTCATTATTATAACACATTATGTTAAGATTTTGTCAAAATAGTCAATCGTTTTAATCAACCCATCCCTCAGTTGCACCTTCGGTTCCCAGCTTAGCTTTTCTTTTGCTAAAGTTATATCGGGTCTTCTCTGTTTAGGATCATCACTAGGTAAAGGCATAAATATCAGTTTCGACTTTGAACCTGTAAGTTCGAGAATAAGGGTTGCAAGTTCAAGCATTGTAAACTCTCCCGGATTTCCTGTATTTACAGGACCAATAAAAGAGTCGTCGGTCGCCATCATTCGGGTCATCGCTTCAACAAGATCATCTACATACTGAAAGCTTCTGGTCTGAGTCCCATCACCATATATCGTAATGTCTTCTCCCTTGAGTGCTTGCACAATAAAATTAGATACAACCCTCCCATCATTGGGATTCATATGAGGTCCGTAAGTATTAAATATGCGTACAATCTTTATTCTCACTCCATTCTGACGGTGATAGTCCATAAATAAGGTCTCGGCACAACGCTTTCCTTCATCATAGCAAGAACGTATACCTATCGGATTTACATTCCCCCAATAAGATTCGGGCTGAGGGTGTACATTGGGGTCGCCATACACCTCACTTGTAGAAGCTTGCAGCACCTTCGCTTTAAGCCGTTTTGCCAAACCAAGCATATTGATGGCGCCTACTACAGACGTTTTTATTGTTTTTATCGCATTGTACTGATAATGTACAGGAGAAGCAGGACAAGCCAAATTGTATATCTCATCCACATCTGCATGAAAAGGATGAACTATATCATGTCTGATTAATTCAAAATATGGATTATCTAAAAGGTGTATGATATTATCTTTTGAGCCTGTAAAATAATTATCTAAGCATAAAACTTCATTCCCATCTTTCAAAAGTCTTTCACAAAGATGTGAACCAATAAATCCCGCACCACCGGTGACCAATATCTTTTTGCGATTCATTATTTTACAGAAATAGCTGTTATTTAATTTATTCTAAAACACAAAGAAACAAAAAAACTTGACGAATATAGTTTTTTTATTGAAAGAAAAACTACCTAAAGTACAGTTTTGCAATAGTTTGAATTTATCAGATTCTATTTATGAATTTGATCAGCAAGTTTTCTTATTATTTTATAAAGTTATACGTATCTAGAGTATATTTACTCCTATTTACCGGATACTATTTTTTTTATCTCATTCAGTTTATTTAGAGCCTCCATTGGTGTCAGATTGTTTACATCGAGTGATTTAATTTCATCTCTTACCTGGCTGAGAACAGGGTCATCAAGTTGGAAAAAGCTTAGCTGATACCCTTCTCTGTTTTCTTTAATATCTTTAATCGGTTTCGATATACCTTGTTTGCGATTATCCGATTCCAATTGCTTTAATATAGAATTCGCCCTTTTAACAATGCTTTGAGGCATTCCCGCCATCTTAGCCACATGTATACCAAAGCTATGTTCACTTCCTCCGGGAACAAGTTTACGGAGGAATATAACTTTATTATCTATTTCTTTAACCGAAACGTTGAAGTTCTTTATCCGCTTAAAAGATTTTTCCATCTCGTTCAGCTCATGATAGTGCGTTGCGAACAAGGTTTTTGCTCTTGCCTTAGGATGTTCGTGAATATATTCTACAATAGCCCATGCAATAGAAATACCGTCATAGGTACTTGTTCCACGCCCCAATTCATCAAACAAAACAAGACTCTTAGGTGATAAGTTATTCAAAATATCAGAAGCCTCGTTCATCTCTACCATAAACGTAGATTCACCTACAGAGATGTTGTCAGAAGCTCCTACACGAGTAAATATCTTATCCACCAATCCTATTTGAGCCGATTCGGCAGGGACAAAACTTCCGGCCTGTGCCATCAGTGTAATAAGTGCAGTTTGACGAAGCAATGCCGACTTACCCGCCATATTAGGCCCGGTAATAATTATTATCTGCTGCTTGTTACTATCCAGAGATACATCATTGGCAATATAACTTTCCCCAAGCGGTAATTGCTTCTCTATTACAGGATGACGACCGTTCTTTATCTTTAAAACATCCGTATCATTTATCTCGGGACGGATATATTTATTCTCTTTTGCAACTTTGGAGAAAGAAAGTAAACAATCGGTCTGAGCAATAAGGCTTGCATTTGCCTGTATTGCCGGTATATACTCTACAATGCTAAGAACAAGCTCATTGAATAGGTTAGATTCCAAGGCCTGAATTTTTTCTTCAGCTCCCAGTATCTTCTCTTCATACTCTTTCAGCTCCTGAGTAATGTAACGCTCTGCATTTACCAACGTTTGTTTGCGTATCCAGCTTTCAGGGACTTTATCTTTGTGAGTATTTCTGACCTCGATATAGTAGCCAAATACGTTATTAAAACTAATCTTCAGGGATGATATGCCTGTAACTTCAGTTTCCCGTTGCTGTATCTTTAATAAATAATCTTTTCCGGAGTAGGCTATATCTCGAAGTTCGTCCAGTTCGGGATTTACTCCTTTTCTTATTATATTTCCTTTATTAATCAAAGAAGGGGGATCGGGTTGCACTTCTTTTTCGATACGATCATGTATCACCGGACAAGGGTTGAGCCTTTCTCCTATTTCTCTCAGGCTTGGCTCGTCCGAAGCCAAAAATGCATTTCGTATCGGTTCTATCGCTTTCAATGCCACCTTGAGTTGAACGATTTCGCGCGGAGAAACTCTGTTTACGGCAACCTTAGATATAATCCGTTCCAAGTCTCCGATCAACGCAAGCTGTTCTTCGAGCAAAGTTTTCAGTTCGATATCCTTAAAGAAGTATTCTACAACGGATAAGCGGCTATTGATAGGTTTTACATCTTTGAGCGGGAATACAAGCCAACGGCGAAGCATACGTGCACCCATTGGAGAGACTGTCTTATCCAAGATATCTAACAGGCTTTTGCCTCCTTCATTCATCGTTGAGATAATTTCAAGGCTACGCACTGTAAACTTATCCAAACGTACATATTTATCCTCCTCTATACGAGAGAGAGATGTTATATGCCCTATCTGAGTATGTTGAGTAACATCTAGATAATGAAGAATTGTCCCTGCAGCAATAACTCCGTTTGTCAGATGCTCTACACCGAAACCTTTCAGATTGCGGGTTTCGAAATGCTTCAAAAGGCGACCTTTTGCTGTATCTTCGGTAAACACCCAATCGTCGAGCTCGAAAATAAAAAAACGAGAGCCAAACGACTCTTCAAACATTTTTTTCTTACTTCTCTCTAAGAGCACCTCTTTAGGAGAAAAGTTTGTAAGTAGTTTATCTATATATTCTTTTGTACCCTCTGCAACGAGAAATTCTCCGGTAGAAATATCCAAAAAAGAAACTCCACAGGTGTTCTTTGCAAAGTGAATGGCACAAAGGAAATTATTCTCTTTATGATTTAGTATATTATCATTAATAGAGACCCCGGGGGTAACAAGCTCGGTAATACCTCTCTTTACAAGGGTCTTCGTTTGCTTAGGGTCTTCCAATTGGTCACAAATAGCGACACGCCTTCCGGCACGTACCAACTTTGGCAAATATGTATCCAATGCATGGTGTGGAAATCCTGCCAATTCTACAAACTGAGCAGTACCGTTTCCTCTACGCGTAAGCGTGATTCCCAATATCTCGGCAGCATCGATAGCGTCATCCGAAAATGTTTCGTAAAAGTCTCCTACTCTGAACAATAATATAGCATCAGGATGCTTGCTCTTGATCTCAAAATATTGTTTCATCAGTGGGGTTTCAGCTACCTTTTTTGACACAGTATTTATATAGTTTAGATGTTTTTATGAATCAATTATAAGAAAACAAAGATAGAAAAAAATAAATGAAAGTGTGATGAATCTTTATTTTGGCTTCGAAAAACGGAGTTAAAACTTATTTGTTTTTTATCTTTCTAAATCCTCTTACGGTTTAATCGCTATCAGGTTCTGCATATCATTATTCATTTTATTTAACCACAGAAATATATTCTAAAGGAAAATATATATTATATTTGTAGCTGTTTTTAGAAAAAGAAAAAATGATGAAACGGTATATAAAGAAGTGGGTAGCTACTCATTCTTTGCAATTTATTTTAGGTATCTTTATCGTGGCAGTGAATACTTCCTGCTGCATAACAGGATATTGCCAGATAGATGAGAATCAGCAATATGCCGGATCGAAAGAAATAAACAAAGAAAAATAATATAAATAGAATGAGATTATTATTACTAGTATTGATCGCAGGAATCTCGCTTACAACTTATGCTCAAAACAGCAGTAGTAAGACAGAGGAACTTGCTAAAACAGAAAACAAAGTGAAAACAATACATTTAAACAAAATAGATTTTTTAAAGAAAGTGGCTAACTACGAAGCCAATCCGAACGAATGGAAATACTTAGGAGACAAACCCGCCTTAATAGACTTTTATGCAGACTGGTGTGGACCATGTAAGGCTGTAGCTCCTGTTTTGGAGGAATTAGCAAAAGAATATGATGGGGAAATATATATTTACAAAATAGATACGGAAGCAGAGCTTGAGTTATCTGCTCTATTTGGAATCAGAAGTATACCAAGCCTACTATTCATCCCGATGAACGGAACGCCACAGATGGCACAAGGTGCCCTCCCTAAAAATGCCCTAAAAGAAGCTATAGACAAAGTTTTGTTAGAAAAGGAATAAAAGACTTTTGTATATGACACAAAAAAGGACTTCAAATTGAAGTCCTTTTTTATATTTTGTCAATATCTTATTCCCACTCGATGGTTGCCGGTGGTTTTGATGATATATCATAAACGACACGATTTACACCTTTCACCTTATTGATAATCTCGTTAGAGACTTTAGCTAAAAACTCATAAGGCAAGTGTGCCCAGTCGGCAGTCATAGCATCTGTAGATGTTACGGCGCGTAAAGCGACTGTATTCTCATAGGTACGTTCATCGCCCATTACTCCTACCGAACGGATTGGCAACAATATTGCTCCTGCCTGCCATACTTTATCGTACAACCCCCATTCGCGTAGCATAGAGATATAGATATCATCAGCATTCTGAGCAATCTCAACCTTCTCAGGAGTAATATCGCCGAGGATACGAATTCCAAGACCCGGACCCGGGAATGGATGACGTTTGATAAGATTTTCCTTCATACCCAGCTCAAGACCGACACGACGTACTTCATCTTTAAATAACAGGCGAAGAGGTTCTACCAACTTCAAGTGCATCTTTTCAGGTAAACCACCAACATTATGATGCGATTTGATTACCGTTCCTGTTATCGACAAAGATTCTATAATATCAGGATAAATAGTACCCTGTCCCAACCATTTTATATCAGTGAGTTTATGTGCTTCTTCATCAAAAACATCAATAAAGCCTTTACCTATTATCTTACGCTTTTGCTCTGGATCAGTAACACCTGCAAGAGCTTTATAGAAACGATCTTTAGCATTAACACCTATCACATTAAGACCAAGATGCTCATAATCTTTCAAAACATTTTCGAATTCATTCTTACGAAGCAAGCCATGATCAACAAACACACACGTAAGGTTTTTACCGATTGCCTTATTCAAAAGGACTGCCGTTACTGACGAGTCTACTCCTCCCGAGAGTGCAAGTATCACTTTGTCGTCTCCTAATTGCTCTTTGAGTTCTGCGACAGTCGTATCTATAAAAGAAGCAGGCGACCAGTCGCGCTTCATCTTACATATATTCAAGAAATTACTCAACAAACGTGTACCATCTGTTGTATGAAAAACTTCGGGATGAAATTGTACAGCCCATGTCGGTTCTCCATCTATTTTGTATGCAGCAGCCTCTACATCACTTGTACTGGCTATAGTTTTAAAATCGTGAGGAAGAGATGTTATAGTATCTCCATGCGACATCCAAACCTGCGTGCCTGCTTGTATTCCATCAAACAGAGGCTCCGAAGAGTCTATTTTCGCAAGATGAGCTCTCCCGTATTCGCGAGAGTCGCTTTTCTCTACTTTTCCGCCCGATGTATAAGCCAAATATTGTGCTCCGTAACAAATACCCAGAACAGGATAGTTTTTTCTTATTTCACTAAGTTCAGGTTTAAACGCATCAGAGTCGTTTACCGAAAATGGACTTCCCGAAAGAATAACTCCTTTTACAGTTTCGTCTCCGAATGGAAATTTATTGTAAGGCACTATCTCGCAGTATGTATTGAGTTCTCTTACTCTGCGACCAATAAGTTGGGTGGTTTGTGACCCGAAATCAAGAATAATGATTTTTTCGTGCATAAATATAGATAAGTAAGGGATGTTTATTTAATGCGCACAAAGATACATCATTTTTTGCTCTTACTAAAGAGCTATTTTATTTTTTTACGATCTTGAAACTTCTGTGTCATATTACCTTTTGATGTTTGGGAAGGATGCTATAGTTTCTGATGAGAAAATATGTATGTTGGTTATCCTTTAAATGACAAATGAGATATTTGAAAAGGGCTAATAAATTGGCATAGTATATAATAGAAATAAAATAAGAGTGACTTTCTAAAATCAAAGTAAAATAAACCCTAATAGTTAGACAAACTTTTAGGGTTTATTTATGTCTAAGAAGTGATCCGTCCGTAACTTAGGATACAATTCAATTTTATTGTTTTCTGATTCCTTCACAACTTCTTGTGATGACTGTACAAGGATAGAGAATGTATTTTTGTCTATAAATCTGTAGGGCTATTTAGAGCGAGGCAATCCATAAATTAGTCGATTATAATCAAGCATCAACAAGCATATTCTCAATTCTTCGTATTACATTCTCGGATGGTAACCTATATTAAAAAGAGAAGCCAACACCACCTGTAAACCTTATTCCACTCCAATTGACCATTGCTTCCTTAGGTTTAAAATCCTCAACTTTTGCTTTACCTACAAAATCATAACCTAAGGCAAAATGTAAATTAATATTTTTAGTTATGTAATATTTCGCTCCGGCTTGGAAGAGAAATGCAAAACTTGTCTTGGAATATTTATCATCGAATGAGTCTAACTCTTTATCTTGAACGACAAAAAAGCCATTATTTTTAATTTCAGAGAAATAAAGTCCTGGAGAAATCTCTCCAAAAAAAGAAAAAACAGCCTTATCATTCTTATTTCTATAAGTATAGAAATAATTTTTATAATATATTCCAAAGCGAACGCCATTTACTATAAAACGATTGGAATACTCGCCTGAATAATCCTTCAATGACAATTTTCCTCCAGTTGAACTATATCCACCTCCTTTTAGTCCGAATTCATGCATATCAAGTCTGTAACCTATATCTACAATATGGATAAGTTGATTCGTGGAAAAATTATCGACATTTTTTGCTCCGATAGTCGATGCGGGAGGTGTTTGTTGTATATCCTTCAGTAAACTTTTCATTCCATCCAAATCATGAGTGGCGTAACCTAAAGAGTAGCTTACAGTAAACTGTGCTTGAGCATATATACTACATAGTATAGTAATAATTAAGAAAATATATTTTTTCATTTTTTCAAATAATTAGTTATGTCTAGATAATAAAGATTTTTTCGATTGCCCCATCCTGATTTCAGGAATAAGTTATTAATAAGGTAGTCTGTTTCTGAATTCTTTAAAGATAAACGCTCTTTGGTTAATGTTGTGTCAAAAACAGTACAAGTTGCACCATATGTAGCTACAATATTCCCAGTATAAGGGTCAGAGCATCTATAAGAATATCGTTTCTTCTCGGATTTTGAATTGTTTTCTATATCTACAGTATACATCTCATTACTGTATGTCCCAGGAGAATATGTTACGATCAGCTGATTAGATATTTTTTCATTAAAACAAATACTTTTAGAATCGTAACTCCCCAATCCGTAACTAGGAAACTCTTCTGTATAGAGTAGAGAGAAAACATTGTCCGAAAACTTATAAACTAAAGCTCTAATATCATTGTATAAGCACACATATTTTCCGTCTCGAGAGACAACAACATTACCCCACATATTATCTAAAGATAAAGAAGAAATTAATTTTCTTGAATTTAAATCGTATGCATAAAGCTTTGGAGATTCTTTCGAATATATAAATACAATATCATTAGTTCCAAGATAAGCATACTGATAATTCAGTGCTTCTGTAGACTCGAACTGTATCTTTTCATGATTTTTTAGGTCGTAACTGATCAAGTCAATACAATCATAATTCGGAATAAATATTGTAGACGATTTTTCAGAACAAAAACCATGGACATTCCAGTTTGTAGTCATTGTATTTGGTAAATATCGATTGTCAATCGCCTCTAGAGTATTACTATTATAAGACCATAATTCATCTTGATTTTTTATAAATAAAATATCTTTGGTTGTATCTATGAACGCAATATAATTTTCATAATCGCTGCTCCTTGTAATTAAGCTCTGGCTATGTAGTTCATCATAATGTATGGGCATATTTCGATTAACAGTATTAGCACTCATAGGCAGAACATAAAGCTCTACCCATTCTCCGGCGTAACTTATAGGAAAAATTCCAACACCATGTTTTGTTGAAAAATCAGCTAAATCTTCAATTTCAAAATAGTTATTTGTCCCTTCGTAAATTATATCACCATAGTATCCTCTGGCAAATGCATATTTAGACTTATACTCATTCTTTGGCCAGGATATTCTCCCCGAATTTATGCCCGTGTATTCAAACTTAACGGAATATTTGGGAAACTCAATAGAGGTAGTATAATTATCGACCCAAGGTTGTCGATAACTTTCTTTGAAAAAGGTTTCTATCCTGTAATGTAAGTAACCAAATACCGCCCGTGTATCAACAAAAACTGTTTGATCCGGATTTAGTATTTCTTCTATATATTCAGTACGGTCATGATAATATGTTATTCTGTATTTCTCTACCGTATACTGCTCCAATTGAGGCTTACTCCATGTTAGTTCGAAATAATCATCTTTATTTTTGTGATGAGCAATATTCTGTAAACCTAGTACGGCATCAGGAATAAAAACAATTTCATATTCAAATGTCCCAATATAATTTTCTAAACCGAGTTTTCCTGCAATACTTTCTGAACCGGAATTTACTTCGACATCAAGAGTAAGCTTTTCCACAGTTCTACTATTATAATCCTTCGGATCTAATACAATATAACCATCAGTAGATAGAAGTTCTCTACCTCCTAAAGTTAATTTTCGTTTTAATATATCCCCTTCGGGTAGATTCAGGTCATACATTAAATTTGTTTTCTGATAAATATAAATCGTTGTTCCTGAAGGCAGATCTGCAAGATTGAATGTTATTCTTTTCTCTACCGGTTTTTGGATATCAACAATATATATATCATTTTTATCGTATTCACACCCGGTGAAAACGGAAAAGATCAATAATAATATTGATATTATATTAATATTCTTCATATTATTTGATGTACGGATTTAGATCAAGGTAATAGAATTTGCCACTCTTATCTGTCGTAAGTATATTGTTAAACAACCCTAAATCCCATGTCCTACTTACCAGGGTCGAGTATATTTCTTTATTCATTTCATGATTAAGAATAACAAATGTATTATCATCTTTTATATATGCTATATTCCCGGTAAAGGGATCTTCAGTTATAAATCTTCCGACAATATAGGATGTTCTGTTTTTAGTCAAAGCATTCATCCTATAAAATTGTTCTTTTTCTATTACATAAAGCTCCTCATCGTCAATTTTACTAAAAATACATTCTTGAAAGTTTATAGGATAAGTAGATATTGAATTTATATTGAACATTTCTATATTATTAAAACCGAATATTTGAATGTAGTTATCTTCTGATACACAAAGATAAGTGCCATCTTTTGACATAGATCTTTTCGCATAGTTACGAAGGACATCCGGACCTTCACGATAGATTAATCGGTTGTTTGTAAGATTGTATACATTAGTCCAATGTCCATTAGGATCAACATATCCAAAAACTAATATTCCGTCTTTTCTGGCATGCAAAACTGTAAATTTACTCAATGCTGTCTTCTCCCAGTTTATATAAGATTGAATCTTAAGATTTCTGTCATATATATTAATCTTGTAGTCACTTGCAATATAAAACAATTTTTCATGAAATTCGGAATAATACATATATTGGCTCCACCAATCCCAATCATAAGGTCTATCAATAACTCTATTTGGAATCGCATCCATTGTTGACAGATCAAGTGCCAAAAGCTTATATTGATCTCTTATATACAATTCTTTATGTTTTATGTCATACGCTATTCCTCCTGAGACATAAACATCCTTAACTCTGTTAGATTGTAACACTTGGCTAGAATAGGGTGTTGAAGAAAGATTTCCGGTGTGGTCAACCGGATAGATATGTAATTTTATGTCTTTGTATATAGGAAATTTATAAGTGTGGCTTATTTCTACTTCTGTGTTTCCTTTGCAATCAATTATGGTTCCATCTTCTAGCTCCAATGCATAGTAACAATTATAAATATGTTTATCCCACCACACTTTCATTTTATCAAGCCCTATTGGTTCAGAATCTAAGCTTTCTGAGGGATATTCGATCTGAACTGTATGATAGTCCCATAGTTTTTCTATTCTATCATCCTCAAAATATGTAAAGATCAAATAATCCTGTTTGCCTAATACGTGCGATTTGTCAACAAAAAAAGGATTCTCCGTGTCAGTTATAGTAGTTAACAACTTTTGTTCATATCCATTGTAACTATAGACTTCGTATTTGTTTACTCTCAGTTGTTTCAAATCGAGAGGTTTCCAACTGATTTTCAGATTTCCATCTTGAGTAATACTGTTTTCAAACTTTAAGGATAAATCAGCATTATGAATAAATCTGATTTTGTACTTAAATGACCCTAGATATTTTTCTAAACCTAGATTCTCTGCTATGCTATTTGTCCCTGTCTTTAACTCTACATCTATCGTTAAACTTAATTCATCTACTCCTCTGTAATCGAATGGATCGAAATAAAGGATTCCATCTTCTGGTAAATATAAGTTTTTATCTCCTAATTTGACTTCATACTTAAGAAAAGCCTTACCTTTGAAATCAGCATTGTATGAGATCTTCGTCTTTCGGTAAATATATAGAGTTTCTCCATTTTCTAAACCATCCAAATTTATATCTATTGATATCTCTTCTGGCGGAGTAATATCCTTCTGATAAATCTCATCCTTGTCATATTCACAGCCAAAAAAGAGTACAATCACAAATAGAGTTAAGAAAGTGCTATATTTATTCATAATTTAAGAATTTCTATAAGGGTAAATCTAAACGATATGCCAGCACATCATTAAAAAATAACCTGTTATTGAAGAATGAATTATTGCCAGATGTATAATAGTTAAATGGAACTCTAATTAATTTTTGAGATAATGTTTTATCGTATATATTTAAAAGAAAATTTTGATTATAATGCTCGTCCATAGAAGCGATGTTGCCGGTAATAGGATCTTGATATAAAAATTTACCTTTTATTGAATTTTTATTGGTAAGTGACTCAACATCAAAAATTGCAGTTTCGATATCTCCTCCTAAGATCAACTCTTTCGGGTTATAATAGTTAAACTGACAAGTTAAGTATCTATATTCGGCATTTGTATAAGAGTATATTTGTACAGCTTTGTTGTTCTCTATTTCATAGATAATGAGATGTGCTTTATAATAATCGCATAAATATTTTCCGTCAGGAGATACGGCAAACTGAGATTCTCTATTTTGTAATACTTGTCTAAAGATTTCATTTCCTGTTTTACTGTTCAATACTATACAAGATCTTTCGTAGTTAGTATCTCCCAGCCAAAATAGATCACTATAAAAAAGAGTATAGTTATCACATAAAAATAATGGAGTAGCGTTTCGAGTTACATTTTCTATCCGCAACGGATTTGTGAAGTTATTATTCTCATATATAAACAAATCTGAAGTGCTTATTGGCATCGGGAGAGTCCATTTATAAATTGCAACTTGCGAGGTTTTGTCTGACACAGAAATATTAAAGAAATCAGCACCGTCCACCTCACGAAGGAAAAGATTATTCTTCTTTGTGGAATTAGAAATTGAAAACACATTTAACTCTCCATTATTGAGATTATAATATTCATTTTTTGCAATATTCCAAGCATGAGGAATTGCTGAATATTCTCCTATATTATACCAATAAGAATCGCAATCAATAAATATACCTTTATCATAGTCACTATATGGCATATCAAAGGGTAGTATGTAAAGCTTGAAGCGATTTCCATCAGAAGGGAACCGGAAACGCTGCATCTTAACTTTCCGTTGCTTCTGTTCACATTCTGTTTTCGTTCCATCTGCGTCGATAATCAAATATTTGCACTTGTACCCTGTATCTGCCCACGATACATTCATGAATTCACTGTCTAGGTATTCATAGGTGAATTTAGGGTTACTTTTAAATCCATAATATTCCGGACTAAAGTAATCAGACTTTAGAGACTCGTAATTCACATCCTTGTTTTTATAATAGGTCAGTAATTCATAGGTCTTATAGCCCCAGATATAATTTTTGTCAATAAAACTAGTCTGCTTGGGGTCTGTTATTTCGTGTTTTACTTGTTGTTTTGTAATGTCGTCCGTATAAATTAGTTCATATTTTACAAGATCTGCATTGTCAAATACTGGTGTATCCCAATTCAACTGTAAATATCCTTCTTCTGATTTGCTGCCACGTAGATTAGTCTTAAAATTCTCTTCAAGTTTCACAAATTTTATATTGTATTCATACCTTCCCACATATTTTTCATATCCCAAAATATCTGCCATACTTCCTGTATGTGTTTTAAGTTGTACGTCAAATGTTAATTTTCTTACCGAGTTATCTGCTAAAGGATACAGGTAAATACTATTTTCATGAATCTCTGCAGAACCATCAAAAGATATCTTAAAATCAAGTATGTCTTTACCTTTGGAATCTATCGTGTATGTCAGCTTGGTATACTCATATATATAGATTGTATTATTGGGAAGAACATGAGATAATTCAATATCTAGCTCTACTGAATCTTTAGGAGGTGTTAATTCTTTTATATAAACTATATCTTTATCATATTCGCAAGAATATAAGAAAACTACAAGAAAGGTCAATAAATAAAATATAGTGTTATTGTTTTTCATAGGAATAGTTAGTTATTTTATTCGGGCATAAATGTAGTATTTATTTCAATATATTAATATAATTTAAGTTTTTATTTTTTAATTTTTCACCACATCGCTCTGCTTCTAAATTATTCATCTTTTCTCAATTTTCCTGTGTATTTCTTTAGCGAATATTCTCAAAGGAGAAGACACCCTTAAATCAGTAAATAGAATATTATTTATATCGAATAACTCTCTAAAAGTCGGACGGTTAGTAATTATTTTTGAGAAATTGTAATCAATATTGGATTAGGCTCCCCCCCCTTAAATTAATCTTTATTTATAATCTTAGTAATAATAGGAGTTACTAAACTCATCATCAAACTGCCTCATAGATCCCATTAAAGCTTTTAGAAGCCAATTCAGAGGGGTAAGAAAAAAAGCTTTTTGTTATTCAGATTGGCTAAAATGTATATATAAAATATTAAACTCTCACTTTTTTGACCTTGTAAATATCACACCACAAAAATCAATGAATTTGTAAATACAATTCTTAGTAATAATAGAAGAAATAGAGCAAAAATAAAAAAGCCTTTCATTTCTGAAAGGCTTTTTTAGTTAGTGATCCCGCTGGGAGGGGTCGTATATCTTGAACTCGGCTATACAAGCCAGTTTGCATGATGTCTAAAAAGTAGTCCTTGACCGAGGCTACGATTGTATTTCACTATTTTTCTGCTTACTTCACAACTTCTTGTGGCGGTACTGTAAAGGTAGGAATTTTTACTTTAAGAATACAATATTTCCTATTCGAATTTATCTGTAATTATCCCCTAAAAGGTATAATGTCTGTTTTATATTATTTTTTTATACCCTAAGAGGTGTATTTACATATTTATTTATTAAATTAGCACCCAAAGGGTATAATTATGGAGAAATTATCATTGTCCGCATATGTTAAGCAAATGCGAAAGCAATATGACTTAACTCAAATAGACCTCTCTGAAAAAGCGGGAGTTGGACTCCGTTTTGTTCGTGAACTGGAACAAGGCAAACAAACTTTACGAATGGATAAAGTCAATCAGGTACTGATTCTATTTGGTGCTGAACTTACACCTGCTCCAATGGACAGAAATAAATTAGAGTTATGAAACAAGCTAAGATATTTATGTATGAGAAGTTAGCAGGAATGCTAACCGAAGATGAGAATGGTTTTATTTTTCAGTATGATTCAGACTATTTGAATGATTCAGACTCGGAAGCGGTTAGCCTAACGATGCCATTGAAAAGTAAGCCGTATCACGATAAAGTATTATTTCCATTCTTTGATGGCTTGATACCTGAAGGATGGCTATTAGATATTGCCGAACGCAGTTGGAAGATCAATCAGCGAGATAGGATGTCTTTGTTATTGGCTTGCTGTAAAGATTGTATCGGGGCTGTTAGTGTTGTACCTGTAAATGCCGAAAGCGATGAAGAATAGATGTTTGTATTGTTATCAGGATCTGAAAGAAGGGCAAACGGATTTTCATCCTGCTTGTGCGAAAAAGATATTCGGAACAACAACCGTTCCCGAACTACCTTATACGAAAGAGAATATTTCTGTCTTGGCCGAACAGGTTGTTCGCAGTCAAACTACAATAACAGGAGTACAGCCTAAATTGTCATTGGATATAGAACCTTCGGAAAAGAAGAATGAGCCAAAACGTTTTACAATTGTAGGTTTATGGGGTAGATACATTTTGAAACCTCAAACAGATATGTATCCGAATTTGCCTGAGTTGGAAGACTTAACCATGCATCTTGCTGAAATAGCTAAAATTAAAACTGTACCTCATTCGTTAATACGCTTTGCTGATAATCAATTATGCTATATTACTCGCCGTATAGATCGGGATGAGCAAGGAAATAAATATCCAATGGAAGATATGTGCCAACTTGCAGAACGATTAACCGAGTATAAATATAAAGGTTCGTATGAGCAAATAGCCAAGTTAATTTCAAAGTATTCAAACGTACCAATGTTGGATTTAGTCAACTTTTGGGAACAAGTTTATTTTTGCTGGCTGACTGGCAATTCCGATATGCACTTGAAAAACTTTTCACTATACAGTATCCAAAAGGGTATATATTCTTTGACTCCTGCCTATGATATGCTTTCGACAAAGCTTGTGATGCCTGAGGATACGGAAGAATTAGCCCTCACTCTCAATGGTAAAAAGAGAAAGCTAAAACGTTCAGATTTTGAAACTGCTTTTGCAAAATCGGGTTTGGACAAAAAAGTAGGAGAAAATATCTTTCTTAAATTTGAAAAGGTTATTCCGCTGTGGTTGAAGTTTATTGATGGGTCATTTTTGAGTGAAAGTATGAAAAAGCAGTATAAAGAGCTTATTCAAAATAGAATATAGAAATATAAAATGGATAGTCTCATTGATATAATAAAAGATGTTCATCCTAGTAAGTTTCTCTAAAGGAAGTTGAAAAATATCCCTTTAGATACTTGAGCAAATATTCTATGTTAAATCAATAAATATGATTATTTCAAGTAAATATTGGATTTACTTCCCTTATTTAGATGAATAGAGGCAATAAGAGAAGAAAGATTAACACGGATTGTTTACATTTTCACATTTCATTTTAAAGTTTATATTAACTTTGTATATCTTTATTCTTTTAAGAAAATAGCAATGAGTGAAAAAAAATTCCACGATAAGCAATTATTCAATCAGATTCTTTTAGAAACTGAAAATTTTGCAGTAATACCAACATTAGGTTCTATTGTTGAAGGGTGGTTACTTATAATTCCTAAAAAGCATTATGTTTCATTTGGATATATGACTAACTTATGTCTATTTGATGAATTAAGTGCATTATTATCACAAATAGAAATGATCGTAAAGGAAACTTATGGAGATTTTGTAATATTTGAAAATGGCGCATTTTGTGCAAATTCCATGGTTGGTTGTGGAGTTGATTATGCTCATATTCATATTGTTCCTACTAATTTGAATCTTCTCAAAACAGTTGAGGATCAGTTTGATCTTAAATATAATTGGAAGCAAATAGAAGATTTGAAAGAATCTATTTTTTATATAAAGGAAGGACTTCCTTATTTATATTATCGAGATCAACAAAAGCAATCATTTATTACAACTTGCGATAACATCCCAAGTCAACTTTTTAGAAAAGCAATAGCTTCATCTGTAGGGTTAATAGATAAATATGACTGGAAGAAGGAACCATTTCTTGATAATATAGAAAAAACAATAAGGAATTATAGAAAACATTTCCAAGTCTTAGTCTAATTTCAATTATCATCTATGGAAAACACAAATAATAAACCATGTGATGTAGAAAAAGTCCAGCAAGAGAAAGTCCCTACTGATGGACGTGAATGCAAGGATTGGAAATCTCGATATGATGAGATTGCATTAGGTCATATTTCATGGGAGAAAAAATATCTTCTTGTATTAATGATTGCAATGGCTTCCGTTAGTATTATTATAGGGGTCATAATACTTTCTGAGTTTATCGATAATAAATTTATTATGTCATCTAAAGTACATAGTTATTTCTATGCATGGGTAGGAGGAACTTTTGGAGGTATTGTCTTTGCT
This sequence comes from Dysgonomonas sp. Marseille-Q5470, assembly GCF_951230145.1. Classification (NCBI taxonomy): domain Bacteria; kingdom Pseudomonadati; phylum Bacteroidota; class Bacteroidia; order Bacteroidales; family Dysgonomonadaceae; genus Dysgonomonas; species Dysgonomonas sp. Marseille-Q5470. Next base: position 272,057 of record NZ_CATNVE010000001.1, read on the forward strand.
GGAAAATGGTTATATCATACAGTAGCAAGAGGTTTTTGGAATATAGATAGAAGATTATGGAGAATACTAACACCACATTTATCCGGTTTATTAGCCTTATTTATAGTTGTAATTTTCAGTTCTGATATTTTTAATGAAGCCCAGACTTATTCAATACATAAATCATGTGGAATTGGATTTCTTGTGGGATATTTCTCTGATAACGCTATTGGAAAATTATCAGAATTAGCAAATGTTTTCTTTGCAAAAAATGGCTGAATATTATGTATATAGTAATCATTTTGGACACAGTAGTGTACAACCTAATATAGAAAAAACTCTAATTGGCGAAAAAGCTTATGGTTTATTAAAATATATCGAAGAAGAAACACTTCCTTTTATAATTATAAAATCTAATCTTTATGATGAATGGTGTAAAGACAAATTACGCGCAAAAAAAATACTTTTATCTATTTCAAAGGATATATTCTCCCTTTTTGATTCTTTAAACATTAATAATTTCATAATTAGGTCTAGTGCTAAAATAGAAACCTATAAAGAACGTGGAAACTATTTTAGCAGCGATGGTAATATTTCAAAAGATAATCTATACAACGAAATCATACAAATTTGGGAGAAAAATCAAGAAGCGTGTTCTGAATTTGACAATAACTCTTTTTCTGTTATTATACAACAGTATAAGGAATCTAAACTAGTTGGTCATATATCAAATGAAAGGCGTATTAGCCGAAATTATGACGATTGGTTGATAGAATATTATGATGCTAAAGGACGTTATAAAAATAGCGAACGAGTAAAACAAACGAAAGAGGAAACTCTTAACATTAATTTAAATTGTAAAAATATACTTGAGCTTAAGAAAGTCTTAAAGAGCGTACCCACATATGTTTTTTCAAAAATGGAGAAAAAGAGGCTACATATAGAATGGGTATGGGATAAGTCCAAATTATATTTAGTTCAATGTGATGTAGAGGGTGATTTGAGTGAAACATCTGAGCCCGGTTCTGATTGGCGAATATCTAATCTTAAGGAAGGAAAAAATGATCTGAAAATGGAGATTCTTAATCCAGCTTCAGCATCTTCTTTTGGAAAGTGGCCTAAAACAAACTGTGTACAAACATTTGCATCCTTAAATCTTCCTTGTGGTGAAATTTATATATTAGATGATACAAATGTAATCGAACAATTAAGAGATGGTATTATTCCAAAAAACTTGAAAAAAGATTTAAAACAATTATTAAAATGTCCAATTGTAATACGTACTGATATAGCTGAAGAAGAAGAACATAAAAGAGTATTACTTCCTAGAACAGACACTATATTTAAGTTAGATGATGCCATAAACTATTTATTGAAAAATGTAATACAATTTCTTAATTCTGATATTCCGATTGGAAATTTCTGTTTTTTGATACACAGATTTATATTATCTCGATCTTGTGCTTTAGTTTTAACAAAACCCAATAGGCCTAATAAAGCTAGAATAGACTCCACATGGGGTATTGTTGATGGTTTATATTATCATCCTCACGATTCTTTTGAGGTTACAGTTCAAGACGGGAAATTGATAACTGATATGAAACATATTCGCTGTAAAAGTGAATATTTAGATGTAAGAAGTGATGGCAAATGGTTTTCAAAGAAAAGTGGAAATTATGATTGGAAAGAATCCTTAACTAAAAAGGAACGATTGACTATTGCACAATACACAGTAAAAATTGCAAACTATTTAAAAAAATCAGTAGTAGTTATGTATTTTGTTGATGTGAATAAATCAACAGGATATGATAAAATTATTCCTTGGTTTTATACAACAGACGAAGTTACGGAGAATAGTGAGAGATTCTCAGATTCCATCTTTTCAAACAATTATATTTTAATTGAGACCAAGGAAGATATAAGTAAATTACATATAGAAAAGTGGGATTTATCTCTAAAGTATACATTGAAGTTGAAACCTGATGATGAAATAATAAGAGATAAAAAAATTGTAGAAGAAATAGCTCATTTCTCGAAAGAGAATAATATCCCAGTTGAACTGGAAGGTAGCATTTTGGCTCATCCTTATTATATATTAAAAAAGAATGGTGTTCGTGTTAAATGTGTTGATTATTTTGAGCCTCAGTATAAATCCCAATCTTTTAATAAATTAGTAAGAGATAAAATACCGCTGAATATTGAATCTAAAGGTGAAAAAACAACTACACTAGAAATTGAGCCAAAAGAACGACTCCTTTTTTTAAAAAAGAAAGCAATAGAGGAAGCTCTTGAGTTTTATTGGGAATCGACCGACAAAGCAATTATAGAAGAATTAGCCGATTTATACGAAATAATTCGGAGTTCATGTTCTGTATTTAATATAGACATTGAAAATATAAAAGAAATTGCAGATAATAAGGCTCAAAGTAAGGGTGGATTTGATACAGGAGTATTCCTCCTCGATACGAAAGACTCTGCATTAATTGATACTATTGAGGTTAAAGCTGAAGAAGAAAAGTCTTCCTTATTTAAATCTGAAATGATTGAAAAAAAGGCAAATAAACTGATTCCAAAAAAAAATCAGAACATATATTTTGACAATTCTATACTACATATTCCTTATATCAGTGATCCTTTATCCATAAAGTTACCTTCCAGTATTGCTGAGAATAAAACTATAGAAATTAATTATAAAAACAGAGAGATTTTAATCCGTTTTTTACATGAGAGGCCAAAAGAAGATTTGTCGCAATATAAGATTGAATTTCCCGAAGACTAAGTTATGAATTGAATAGAGAACGAAATGGTAATATTCACATTGTCGATTAATTACAAGCGCAATAAACTAAAGAGAGATTTCTAATGTATATAGTAAATAACTATATGTTATTTTCTTGAAATAATAATTATGCCCTATAAGGTATATTCTTGTGATTATTTGTCATAATATACCTAGACAGATATAATTCAGGAAATGATTGTTATCAGCAGACGTTAAGCAAATACGAAAGCGATATGACCTAACTCAAATAGACCTCTCAGAAAAGGAAGGGGTATGACTACATTCTGTTTAAAATCTAGAACAGGACAAGCAAACTTTATGAATAGGTATGGTTATCAGGTATTAATTCTATTTGGCGCTGAACTTGCTCCTACTCCAATGTACAGAAGTAAATTAGAGTTATGAGATAGTCTTAGAATAATCAATCAACTTCTGCAAAGTTCATTATGATATGATATAGCCTAAAGTCTTTTGGGTTATTTGTTTTACAATCTTTTATCGTATGAAAACTACTAAATGTATTAGCACTGTTGAAAATAGAGTTTCTTACAATTTTAGTTCCAGATAGGCTACCAATAAAACTATCATTATAAATAGATTCTATATTATCGATTAATAAGTTTACAATAGAACTAGTATCACTTTTGTCAATAACAAAACCTAGCATCCCTCCAAAGTTCAAATAAGGAGCATATTTCTGATTCATAAAGCGATACACACCTCCATCATCCTTATTCTTTACATAAATATATTCTTCTATTGACTTGGATAATGTTATACTATTAGATTTTCCAATATTTTTAGCCTCAAAAGAAAAATATTTATTTCGCCATTGACTATGTTCAAATTTTAAATCATAAAAACCTTCGATATTACCTTCTGTACTTGGTTCAAGGTTTATAATAAATTCATGAATATCAAATTCTTTGCATCTTCTTTTTAACCAATTTCTAATATGTTTCTTTATGGCATATTCAATCTCTGCTCTCTTCTTACTTTTTTCTAAATTAATAAGGCTTCGTATTTCTGTATGATCAACCTCTTGATAATATTTTAGCAAGAAATAAAGAACATATCTTATCCATTCTTCATCTGATAAAGATCTTAATTCAGTTCGACTATCAGGCATGATCTCCAATACAGGTAACTTTATATAACCTTTTCTCATGGCTGCATTAACTTAAGTATATCTTTACCATCTTCAAATGCTTTCGTCTCCGTCCAGTTCTGAAATTGTTTATCTTTAATGAGATAGACACAATCTTTCCCAATAATTCTCTCATTTAGAAAAGTTATGTTCTCATCATACTCGCTAACGATCTTATCCAAGATATATTTAAAGGTTTTCTCAGAACTAGGCATTGTTTCATCACTATTATTTAAAAAGATTGCGACAATAACAATATCAACACCTAAATATCCATTTTCGTATATGTCAATTATTAATTGATTATGAAAATAGATGCTTAATGTAGAAAGCATAGTATGTTTGTAACCTTCAAAATGAATTTTTCCCACATTCTGTTGCATTGATGAAAAATCTCTAATCCTTTGTCGTTCAAGATAGCTTAAATCATACAGGTCGTAGATCAAGTCATTTAATTTATTTTTGTCATATACCTGTTTTTTTATTAGTGCATTTTGAACGATCTCTGTTATTTCAGAAGTCAGACTTTTGTCAGATAGACAAGGAATAGGTATATTCTTTAATGCTGAAGTATCTAGGTTTGAATAATTATTATCGACCCGTTTTCTGAATTTAAGAGATACATAAAAGTTGACTACATCTGAATTTAAAATTGCTGTTAATAGATAATACTTACTTTCATCTTGCAGTTTAATACCATAAATTAAATTAGAAAAAATAAGATCATAATTAACATAAGCAGCTTCAATCTTTCTCCCAAATCTATTTAAAAGAATTTTCTCCCCTTGATATATAGAAGGATCTTTTCGTGGCCGTTGGAAATTTTCATCATTAACATCGTCTATATTCATATATCCATTAAATGTTCCTTTAATCGAAAAATCGGAGATCATATTCTCCGGCTTGTATAAATATGGAACATTATACTTAGCGGATATAGATTCTTTTAAGTATCGATCAGATGCGAATCTGTTCTGCAATTCACTTTTGTCATCCTTGGACAAATTGCTTATTTCACTCGGTTTTAGCTTGAAATATTCATATACTTGCTTATTTGTAGCCCTCTCAGCTCCTTTAAAACTAGATGTTTTTATAATAAAATCTTCTAATATAGCATTTTTAGAGAGGTTGTTGATTAGCTGTAAATCATAATTATTTCCAATTAAATAATCTCGTAAAACAATCTCCTTCCCAAGTATCTTCTTTTGTGGTATATCAATGCGTTTATCTTCCTGTATAATAACGAGATCAAATAAAGAAGAGAATAGTACTTTATACACAGGATAATATTTTACTATATTATTGATATTTAATTTGTTATTAAATATAGTTACAAGAACATTTTCTTTGGCTTTCCGAAAAAGTATGTCCCTCACTCTTGAAAGTTCGTAAATACTCTTTACATTATATTCGCTAAAGAAAAATTCTTGAAAATTTTGAGATTTTTCATTATAAAAATTAGAACTATTTTGGATAAAACCAAATTGAGTTTTTTCATAAGCCCAATCTTTTAGTTTAAGCATAAAGGCTTGGGAAATCTGATTGTATCCAACTATATCTTTTGCATATTGTACTTTTTCTCCAATCTTTAAAGAATAATCATTTATGAATTTAATTTCTTCATTATTCGATTTTATCTGAAAAAATGGTGGATTCCCCACAATATAGTCAAAGAATTTTCCTTGATGTGGTATTTTATTGGGATTAAGTTCAAGAGCATTCCTATTAACAATATTATCCGAAAAGTCAGTAAAAATAGGAGATTGCGAATGACTCAGGATCTTTTCTTGAATAAATGTTTTAATATCTTCTGCTGGAATATCTTTCAGAATCTCTAGGTATAAAGAGAATACAGTAAGCCTCCAAGCTGTATTACTTTTTTCAATACCATATATATAGCTTTTTATTAAATTGTTTTTATGTTGGATAATTTTATGAACGTCTTTAGAATTTATCGGATTTAACTCTTGCAACTTTCGGAATGCTAATACTAAGAACATCCCTGATCCACACGATGGATCTAATATAGTTCCTTGGGTTGTAATAACATCATCAATTATCAGATGAGCAAGCTTATCTGGGGTATAATAAATCCCTTCATCAAGCTGAGTTTTCTCTAAAAAGACTTCATATATATGGCTTATAAACTCGATTGGGATTACATCAAATTGAAAATCAAATAATGATAACTGTCCTGTACCCCAATCATATTGCCCTATTGCTTTACAAATTAATTCCATTACGGATTTTGTCATGTACCTTGCATCAATATGAGGACTTTCAAAAAGGACATTACTAAATAGCTGATTAATTAAATCGAATAATTTATTTACTGCATTAATGTTATTATTTTCTAATAGAGTTTTGTAACTAACTTCATTAGATGAAAGTACTATATCAGAAAAATGATAATTGTAGAAAAATAAATTAATAATATGATTATCTTCTAAAAACTTAATGAAGAGTGTTCTATCAATTAATGCTTGAACAATTTCATCAGGATTTTCTATTTGTTGTTTACTTAACTCGGTATTTAATAGATCTTTAAGCTGTTTTAGTTGCTCTACAAGCTCTTCATCAATAGATTTCTTCCCTTTTATTTTATTTAGAAGATTTGAATAGTGAAGCCAAAAAGCCCCTGTCTGAAAATTATGCTTCTTTATTTTATCTAGCTCCTCTTCCTCTTCTTTACTTCCATTAAAACTTGCTATCTTAATGTTTACTTCATTGGGTGCTGTTTTAGCATAAAAAAGTGTTGTTACTAGATTTGATTCAGGCTTTTCAGCTAAGAAATATAAGTCATACTTGTTTTCGTTCCAGATATAGCGACGTAGTTCAAATAACTCTTTGTCAGATAGCGGAATAGTTATTACATAAAATGAACTCTTAGTATATTGAGGGCTATCATAGACAAAGACATTTCCTTCTAACTTTTGGGATAAAGATAAATTACTAGAAATAATAATCTTGTTTGGTTTTATTTCAGCAGTATCCGTTCCAAAAGAGAAATCTATTTTTTCAAAAAAATCCTTCATTGTCAAATTTATAGTGTAGAATATACTATGTTACAAATATAACACTTTATTTAAGGTATAATCTAGCTGTAACTATAGATAATTTTATTTAAAACATGTAACATATTGTGATTTTTGACATGCTATATCATTATCTCCTCATCCCCCTATTCCTTTTCTTTTCCTCTTCTTGCTTTTTCTGCATAATTGTTTGATTAAATGATTGTTTTATTGTGTTTAAATCTTCAATATGTAATAAATTACTGAATTTACCCATTCGTTCTTGCATTTTGATTTGTTCTATAATAGTGCCATTCTTCATCGTATTGTAATATTTAAAGCTCTCGTCAAATGGTTGATCATAATTGAATAGCTTGTCAAAACCTTGTTCTGTTTGTTGAAAGAGATTAGTTCTATCAAAACCACCCTTGATAGCCCCCTTCTTAGTATCTCGATGATTAGTCAGTGGAGAGAGTTTGATCTTATTGGTTTGATCTTTTCTGCTGACAATAATATGGCAATGCATATTACCTTTCTTGCTTTCGGATCTATCCCTGTCAAAATGAATCTTTCCATAGAATTTAATATCCTCTGCCGATAATCCTTTGTTGAAGTTTTTGGCATATTCAGGGATAAATACCTCCCGAACATATCTTCTCATGGCTTCGGCTTGCTCTTGCTCTGTTGTTCCCATTGCTTGCCGTTCTTTTCCCGATGGACTAATGTGGATAGCATAGAACTTCGCATCTGTTTTCAGTAACTGAGCTTTGTTGTTGTCGATGTCTTTTATTACTTGTGATTTATAGAGATTCTCTTCTGTAAGATTAAAGAAGCCTTCTGTATAAATACCTTTCTCTATTCGCTCTAAATCCTCATGCTCCAGATATGCTGTAAGTTGTCTGCTACTCCCTGCATTATTGTATGTTCCTTTGGATGGAGGTGGAAAATCTATATTCATTTAGTCTATTCTTGTATGTGTTGGATGCTATTGTTCATTTAACAGATTGATAATTTCTGTTTTTAGATTCTCTTTTCGTTTACCATCCATTAGCCCAGCTGTGGCTAGTTCTGAATACAAACTGATTAATTGAAGTGATTTTTTATGATCTTTTTGTTGATTCTTATAGATTGCTGATAGCTGTTTCCCTTGATTGTTGATTGCATCTGCATGCCCTGTAAATTTCTCACTTAACATCTTTAGCAGATTGCTCTGCCCTTCCTGATTCGCTTTAAGATGAGAAAGGATAATGTCTTCCATCGACTTGACAATACTATCAAATCTTGTGGTGATTGAATTACTTGTGCGTATCATCGGATTGAGCTGTTCTTCTTCATAATGGCGAATAAAACGGATCAGATCATCTTGCCGTTTGTTGATCTTCCGAAGTTCAGCTTTTGTCGATTCAGGTGCTTCGCTCGGATCGATGTTTGCTTTATCTAAATACTGAAAAGCGAGTTTTGTAATTTCTCCTTTTTTCAGCGAATAGCGTTTGCAGAGTTTCTCTATAATTCGATCTGTTTCTTTATCTATGGCTATGGTGGTAAATATGGTTTTTCTATTCTGCTTTTCCATTGTTATAACTATTTTATAGTTATTCATATATCTAACTTGCTTAATTAGAATTGTCTATCAATTCCAGTTATAGCAAGTGTTATAACAGTGCTTTTTTATAAAGCACTAAAGCCGAAGGCTTTGTCCCGAAGGGCAAGAGGAGAACAGGACGATAGTCCAGTTCCCTCTTGCTCAATTTAGCTAAACAATCCGAAGCGGTTGAGCGCGGGTGTTTCTGCTAAATGCGGAGCCTTTAGGGAGGGTGATGAACCAAACACAGCCCTCACCCTTCTGCTTCATTCTGCTTAGATGAGTAAATGCAGAATCATTTCAAGGTTTTATCATCTTCTATGCCCTTATTGAACATTACAATCTCTTTTTTTGAGGCATAGGATTGAATAAAATCTTTAACATCAGCCATACGGTAGAATGTCTTTCGTCTGACCAGAAAATAGCGAAGTTGACCACTGTCCCGATATCTTTGAAGTGTCCGATATGAAACTTTGAGAAGAAAAGCGAGATCTTGATTATCCAGTAGTTTATCTTCATTGTTAAATGCTTCTCCTGTAGCCATCATTGCTTTTAGATCACTGCCTATAATTGTAAGCTTTTTAGATAGCTTTTCCATCCATGATAGAAAGTCTTCATTGTCTAAATACATAATTCTTTGTTTTTGAAATTAATATTCTGATTAATTCCAATCGATTGGTAAGGCAAAGGACTGACAATTGGAGACAGAAAAATAGAGGGATAGTTAACTACCCCTCTAATGATTGTTTGAAATATGCTTATATACAATATGTTATAAATGCATTATTTTTCATCTTGTTTCTTTATCCTTACGCATGATCATATTACGAAGGAAATCGAGAGCTTTCGTTCGGTTGAATGGTTTTCGTTTATATATTTCACAGGTCTTATCTGAGATGTCGCCAAAAGAAACATTGAAGATCAGTTCGAATTTATTGCCAATCTGACTTTTACTTGCTGGCTTACCTTCATTGTTCAAGACTTCCTGACTTAGATAGAGGCTTTCGACAATCTCTGCTAATGCGACAATCCCCAAGTCTTTTGACTTAGGGGTTATATGTAGATCGGATTTAAAGGTCTGCTCTTTTATGAATCGTTCAGGATGGGTAAACCTTGTTTCTAACAGAATCAACTCTGAGTTTATAACAGAAATAGCTTTTTGTAAATACAGCTTTCTTAGGACATTTTTTCCCCTGCTCGTATGTAATTTGTGACTGTAATGATTGAAACTCTACACGAGTAAAATTTAATCTCTGATAAATCGTTTGATAATCAGGATTAGATTGATTTAAGGTTAATACATGTTCTAAGAAGGTTTCATAGGCATGTTGCATTTCAAAGTTAGATACTTTTTTCGAGGGAGCAGATAAGTGCTCAAATAACCTCGACATCATCAATTGTTTCATAATATACAGAATGTATTAATTAATAAATAAGAAGTACTTTTTATAGTATTCTTGATTCTAATTATCTACGAATGAAACATGTTTTTTAAAACTCAATTTGAGAAACCTTTATTCCTTGAACGCTTCCTTATCCTAGTCTTTTGAATAATTTCTCTTTTAGGATCATTACTATATCTTTTTTCTGGTTTCTCAACATCGAGACTCTTCTGCATAGCATGGCTCAATAGTTCAAGCAATAAGTAATACATATATTTTTATTTTATTCTTTAATAAATACTATAAAAGTCTGGTTTGAGGCAGATGCCAATTCTTAAATAGTTAGAATATTTATCATACTCTAAGAGCTTTTCTGAATATCCGTTATAAAATTGAACGAATGTATATTGGTATGATTTTTCAGTTATTCTATAAGCTATTCCTAAAGCAAGATTCCCATTTCCGATGCCTTTTCGTGGTGTTATATCCAAAGATAACCACCAGCGTTTTGACGAGTTAATTACATTAACTGAAAATATCCCATATCCTTTATAATCAATCAAATTTTTATTGTTCTCACCGTCAACATATGGTATCCATGCTTCTGCACGGAGACTTATCCAAGAATTAAGGAAATATTTCCCTGTAAGGCTTAAGAAGTTCCAACTACGGGACTCATCTCCAGTTCTACCATTTGATTCATGTTGAAGTTGGAGAAAAGCAGCCCCCGTTAGTTTATCCCCATGAATAATGTATTTTCCTAAACCTATTCCCGGATTGTAATTATTGTCTTTAAACGGGCTCGATTCTTCATATATCTGCCAAAATGATTTTTGAGTATATGTTAAATAAGCAAATGTATTAAAAGGTAAAACTGTTTTAGTAAGACGCTGTCTGATACTGACTTGAAAAAGAGCATCTGCAGAACTATTTATTATTCTTCGGTTCAAGGGTACGCCTGTTATAAAGAAATTATCTCTGTATGCAGCAAATGCTGGGCTACGATCCTCGATCTCAATTGATTCATCAACTGTTAGTTCAATATGATTGGGAGAAAGTAGCTCCTTCACAGAACTAGGAGCTTCATTTCTCATCAAACTATCTAGTGTAACTTGTGCATCTAAAGAATAGATTGTTATGCAATAAAGAGAGAATAAGACTAATATTTTATATGCTTGCATCTTATTCTTCTAAAAATATTTCTTTCTTATTTTTATCTGAGTTAAATTTAGTTAGAGACCTATCAATCAAATAATATACTAACGGTACAACTACTAATGTCAAGAACATAGAGCTTATTAACCCTCCAATAATAACCCAGGCAAGTCCATTTTTCCATTCAGCTGCAGCTCCTGAGGCTAATGCAACAGGGAGCATTCCTACAGCCATTGCTAATGTCGTCATAATTATAGGTCTAAATCGTTGTTTTGTGGACTCCAATAAAGCTTCTTTTAAAGGGATTCCTTTAGCTTTCAGATGATTAGTAAAGTCCACTAACAAAATAGCATTTTTAGCCACAAGTCCGATAAGTACAATTATCCCAAGAATGGTGAAAATATTAAGTGTTTCCACTGTGAATGCCAAAGCCCAAAGTGCACCTATCATGGCTAAAGGCAAAGAACCGAGAACCACTAATGGGTAAACAAAACTATTATAAAGCAAAACCAGAATAAAATATACAAGGAAGATAGATACAATTAAAGCAATACCTAATGAACTAAAACTATCACCCTGTGTTTCAAGTTCTCCACCAGGTATTATATCGATCTGATCAGATAAGTCCAAACTCTCCACAGCCTTATTTATATCAGTTCCAATATCTCCAATAGGTCTGCCTCCAGTTTGTGAAGTAATGCGTATACATGGGGTTCTATTTCTTCTCTCTAGAAGAGTTGGACCTTCTGTCTCTTCAATCTTAGCAAACTGCTTTAATAAAACAAGTTGACCGAAATCGTTTAGCAATGAGAGATTCTCTACATTCCGGATATCTTCTCTATCAACCCTATCAAGTCGGATATTAATATCATATTCTTTGTCGTTTCTTAATAATTTAGAATCTGTGTTACCACTGAAAGCAAGGTTTAAAGTTCTCCCCAAATTGTCGAATGATATGCCTAAGTCTGCCATTTTATCACGATCCGGAATGATACTGATTTGAAGATTCCCTTCTTTAGAAGATATTTGTGGATGAATAAGACCTTCTATACTTTTCATTCTATTCAATAATAAGTTTGCAGCAGTTTGGACTGAATCTATACTTTGTCCTGTAATATAATATTCAATTGGAGATGCATCTATATTTCCCATTATGTCGGTCATTCCCAAGCTGACTATAACATCAGGAAGTGTACCTTGCAGTTCTAATTTTAGTTTTCTTGCTAAATCAATAGATGATATTTTGCGATCTTTATGAGGAATTAGCTTTATCCGTAACTCAGACAACCTAGGTTGTGTCTGTCCATTTTCTTCAGCACCTACCGTTGTAAAAACATTTTCTACAACATTACTGCTTCTTACAATGCTTTCAGCTTTAAGGGTTATCTGATTAGTTTGCTCAATCGTTACCCCACGAGGTAATTCCAATTTAATAGCAAATTGTCCTTGATCTCCTTGAGGTGCAAAATCACTACCAATAAACCCTAGAACTAAAAGAGACAGGGAACCAAAAAATAATATAACAACGCTTCCCAAAACAATTATTTTATGAGAAAATGACCATGCGAGTATCTTACTAAACCAAGTAGCTATATATGTTATCACTTCTTCAAATGATGATTGGAACTTTCCGAAAAAAGAATTCTTTCCGATACTTTCATGTTTACCAAAACGGGAATAAAGCAACGGAACAACTGTAAAAGATACCGCTAAACTTCCCAGAACCGAAAATGCAATGGTCAATGCAAATTGGCGGAATACATCTGAAATGATACCTTCTGTGAAAGAGATCGGTACAAATACAACCATAATTACAAGTGTTATCGACATAACCGTAAATCCGATTTCTTTAACACCATCATAAGCAGCTTGCACTATTGTTTTCCCCTTCTCTAAATGTTTATGGATATTCTCTATCACAACAATTGCATCATCGACTAAAATTCCAATAACCAGTGTTAATCCAAGCAAAGACATAATGTTCAGACTAAATCCTAATAAGAACATTGGAATAAAGGTTATAATGAGAGAAAGAGGTATCGCAATAGCTGCAAATATTGAATTTCTAAAGCTCTGTAAGAATAGGAATACCGTTATTGCCACCAGAATAATAGCTAAAAATAAATCGAACATTACCGAATCGGCACTTTGTATAGTAAATTCGGCATTATCAACTGCGACTACGAAAGAAATATTTTCATTTCTGTATTTAGCTTTTAGTAATTCCAGTTGGGAGGTTATCGCTTTTGATATTTCGACTGTATTGGCATCAGCTGAACGTTGTATTGTAATACCAATGGACGGAATTCCATTGGTTCTATTTATGGTAGTTACTTCTTTATATGTATCTGCAACTTCTGCTATATCTTTTATCTTAACAACTGTTCCGTCTTCAAGCCGCTTAACCACAATATTCTCAATGTCTGAAATTTTCTCAAATTTACCTTCTAATCGAATCTGTAGATGTTTTTCATCATTGCTAAGTTTCCCTGTGGGAAAGTCCATGTTAGAAGTAATCAAAGTTCTTGCAATTTGGTCTACGGACAATTGATATGATTTTATTTTGTCTTCGTTAATATTGACTTGTACTTCTTTTTCCAACCCTCCAATAAGAGAAACTCTTCCCACGCCAGGAATCCTTTCTATTTGTGGTCTAATTTCTCTATCCACAATTTCAAACAGCTCTATTTCTTCAATAGAGGATGTTACACCAATAGTCATAATGGGGATATCGGTTATTTTGAAATCGGTTATCGAAGGATCTTTGACTCCTTCGGGTAGATCGGAACGTATCGCATTTATATTTCTTTGCGCATCTTGAATTATCTTACTGAGTTTTGCTCCAGGCTTTAACTTAATGGTTACTAAAGAGAAACTCTCCATAGAAGTAGACATGATATTGTCTATTCCTTCTAAAGAAGAAACAGCCTCCTCGATTTTCTTGGTAACAGAATTCTCTACATCCTGCACTCCGGCACCAGGGTATGTTGTACTGACTGATATTGTTTCTGTGGAAATCGCTGGCATTAATTCTTGATTAATATTCATTAAAGAATAAATGCCATATAGGACTAAGGCAACACAGCATATAATAACAGCAGTGGGTCTTGTTATTGATATTTTAGCAATCTTCATAATTATTTATATGGTAATTAAAAAAGATTGTAGGATACTCCAAAAGTAAAATAGCCAGATGTTTTACGATTTAATTCGAAAATGTAATCTTTAGATAATTTACCTTTTTCGATTAGCTGGTCTTGAAACATATTAGACATTCCCCCTTTAAATGAAAATATCAGATTTTTCACTGCATACTCATAAGTAATTCCCGTTTTTAGCTCCATTTGTCTAAAATCGTACATAGAGTTAGAGCCAAAGCCTGTGTTTGAAACATAAAAATTATCTCCTCCGAGTTCACTTCCTATTGATATTCGACCATTTTTAAGCAGACTTCTTTTAAAGAGTAGCCTTTGCGGTAATATCAAGTCCATAGTCCATGCACTATTTCGGAATTGGTGTTCAACGGCAAAAATAGGAGCTGCTGGTATAGGGGCTGCTGGATCAATAAATACAATAGCACCTAAACTTATCCTAGTACGATCAGTCTTTTTTAATACAAATGTGCCTCCAACAATACCCTTTAAACGTCCGCTACCTTTATCGCTTGCATCGTAACCCAAACTCCCATTTACTATAAATGGCTTATTAAATAATTTTGAAAAATAAGTATAACTTAAAGTTCCTGAAAAATAATGGAAGTCATCTTTATAGTCATGCAACGGTATATCAGGATTTATTCTATTCTCCAGCTTTTTAAATTGGAGCGAATTATATTTATATCTCAATGTTCCGGTAACAGTCCATTTAGGCTTCTTTATAATTGGTATATTTGTTGTTAATCGCAATTTTGTGTAATTAGCCACTTCTCCACTTTGATAATCTTGGCCGAAAAGTTTAGAATCAAAATTGGCAGGAAGGTACTGATCTATCTGAAGATCAAATGTTCTTGTCACGGAAAATTTATCATTGATACTTTTCTGTATTTGAGCCTTATTGTTATCACTTTCTTGTGCATTTAATGCAGAACATAGAAAAGATAAAATAAGAATAGCTGAAAAAAATTTCGTTCCTATCATAAAAAATAAGTTTAAAGTATTATTATCAATTGAATATCTATTTGGGAGATCCCCTTAGTCTTGTTTACTTAATATGGAAACAGGTACACCATCAGTTAGATTTATTTGCCCACTATTAACGACAACATCATCAATAGATATTCCTGATTTAATCTCGATTTCTCTATCATTATAAAAGCCAGATTGCACACTTCTTTTATATGCTTTTTCATTCTTAACAATAAAGACATAGGGCCTTTTCAGTCCACCAACAATGGCTTTTCGACTTATAATAATTTGTTGGGTTTCCTTTTCTAAGGGCTGAATATTTACATTAGCATACATTCCCGGTTTTAAGGATTCATCGATACCTTCTAGTTTAATATCAATAGTGTAGAAATGTAAGTTATTTGCTTTAGGTGCAATGATATCCACAATACCAGAAAAGGATTCATTCTCTAAAGATGGTACCTGAATTTTAACTTTCCGGTTCTTACTAATTTTGAGGACATCTTCTTCAGTTGCATTTACTTGTAATTTCAATTCCGATCCTGAGATGATATGAGCAACTTCTCCTCCAGTTGTTACTAATTGTCCTTCTTCTACAAAAGTCTTAGATATAATACCTGAGCTAGGTGAGACTATAGTTGTATTTTCAATTTGATCTTTTAAGTTTGTAATATGTTCCTCCATCTCACGCAAAGACATCTGGCTACTTTCCAATTCTTGTTGGGATACCGCTCCTTGTGTTTGTAAAGATTGATAGCGCTGTATATCCTTTAAAATTTTAGCATAATCAGCTTGAGCGATAGTCAAACTCTTTTTCAAAACAGTATTTTCAATTTGTATAATTGCATCACCCTTTTGAACTCTGTCACCTGTCTTTTTGTATTTATGTATGCATATGCCTTCTGCTTTTGAAAGGATAAAGACCTCCTTATCCGGAATAATAGTTCCGTTGAGCATAATATCATTATTTAGCCTTGAAAACCGGGGTCTTTCGATGATAACAGGTATAGTCGTATTAACAATCATTGATTGTTCTAATTTATCCTCCATCATTTTTTTATTAGTAGATAATTTCCAAACTACCAACCCTATAAAGAGAATCGATACTGGGATTATAATTCTCATTTTCATCTTATTACAGCTTTAATATTATTTCTTAATCTTCCTTGCGATTTTAACAAATCAATGTGTGATTTTTTATAGTTGATCAGTTCTTTGATGTACGATATCTTTGAGTTGAATAATGTCGATTCTGTATTAAATACGTCCGTGATGTCAATTAAACCTTCTTGATATAGTAGATTAGTTTTGTTATAATTATCTTCTGCTAGTAGGAGATTGTTTTTTTGCTCATTAATGGATTCATAAGATGTTTGCAGTTGATTAATAGCATTGTGTTGGTTAGCATCTAATTCCAGTTGTTTCTCCCTGATTTGAAAATCGACATTTTGCTGCTGGAAACGTAGTTGTTTAATTTTATTCCGTTTTGCAAAGCCATCAAAAATTGTGAAACGAAGCCTCAATCCAACAACCACAGAGCTGGCCCAAGGGTCTTTTGTTATTCGAAATTTATCTGATTGAAACTGATATCCACCAGCGATCAATCCTGACAATACCGGCAAATATTTCCGTTTTTCTTGCTCAATCTGTATTCCTATAATGCTTTTCTGCTTTTCTAGTATATCGAGTCCGATATAGTTATAGCCTGTTACTGAAGGAAAAATATCAGCTATTTCAATCAATTCTGAAGAAGTATAATTAATTTCAAATAAATCTTCTATAGGCATTCCGATCAGAGTCTTTAGATAATTTTTCTGCTGAAAGATCACATTAATCAATCCCTTTTTTCTAAGTTTTAGATTATTAATATTCACCTGAATCCGATTCAAATCTATTGGTCTGGAAGCCCCTTCACTGACTTTTTGACGGATTATTTGAAATAGCTCTTCTTGCTTTAGTGATATTGTATCTACGACTCGTAATTCTTCTTCGGAACTCATTACTTCATAGAATACATGGCTTACATTATAAATAACTTCTTCTTCGGTAAGAGATTTTCGAAGTCGCTGCAGTTCTACGTTGCTTCTCGCTATCTTTATTCCCTGAAATAAACTGGGATCATAAATAACTTGCTCTAGTCTAGCTGAAAGATCCAAAACA
Source organism: Dysgonomonas sp. Marseille-Q5470 (assembly GCF_951230145.1). Lineage (NCBI taxonomy): Bacteria > Pseudomonadati > Bacteroidota > Bacteroidia > Bacteroidales > Dysgonomonadaceae > Dysgonomonas > Dysgonomonas sp. Marseille-Q5470. The sequence continues at coordinate 289,382 of NZ_CATNVE010000001.1, forward strand.
TTTTTAGTACCTGCCTGTACTGAAATCTTTTCCCCGGGCTGTCCGATAATTTCCCCTGGAAGTATCGTAGATGGTATCTCGATGTATCTATCATACTGGCTATTTATTGAAACCTGAGGTAACAGTTGTGATTGCTGCTCTTTTCTTTTATATTCAGATTCACCAATTTCAGAATTGTGTTGCTGAATTACATTATTTCCTTTTAAAGCATAATCAATGCATTTTTCTAATGTATATCCTCTAAGAGATTCTTGAGCGTTGATCCTTGTGACGAATAATAACAAGAAAAATAAAGGATAAATTTTCTTAAGCTGATATTTCATTTTATACACCTTTTTTTTAGTTTGGTGTAAAACTATTCAGCAAGGCCTAACGAATAAAATAAAATCAATGAATGCAGAATAAATCAGTATAAACACAATTAAATCACTAAATAGCAATTAATAATCGCTTTATAGGGTAAATTAAACCGTTTGTGCTGTCAATTACCATTTTGGTAGAATACATTGAATAATAGAGCTAATATTTAATACTTTTGATTTAGATTATCCATTTAGTATAGAGTTTACTAAGTAAAATACAAACAGATAAAAGGGTTACACATATATAAGTCTATATTTAGACCTAAAATGTAATCTCTCCTTAAATATTTCGTTTGATAATATATATATACCACCAACAGATCAGACACGTATGAATTTCAAAACAATAATAACAACTCTTTATTCCAGACGAGCTACAGTTATATTGATTATGCTTATCCTATTTATATTCGTAAAGAATACTATAGAGCATAATATCTTACAGTCATTCGTTTTGGTTCTATTTTTGCTTATTCCTTCTCTTCTCACTTATCTGTTAACTCATTATCTATTGATTCCAAAATTCATAGAACAACAACGAAGTGAAGGATATTTGCTTTATATTGTCGCATCTTGTTTCATGATATTTGGTATTGTGTATGTATGTGCAAGTATAGAATCTTTATTGAGCGAAATTATCAATTCACTAGTTATGGAGCGTTATATCGGCGACATCAGACTGAAGTACTTAGCTCTTGTAATGCTTACATATGCTATTATTAATGTAATATACTTTGTAAAGAAATTCAAGAAAGAGAACGAACACAAGGAAGAGGTGTTAGCAAGAAATAAAAATATGGAAATGGAGATGTTGAAAACCCAAATAAATTCTCATTTCTTATTCAATGCCCTCAATAATATTTATTCCATGACCTATTTCGACAACAAAAACGCTTCTAAGTATATCATGAAGTTGTCTCAGATGTTACGTTATGTATTAGAAGATTGTGAAACAAATCAAGTACCAATATCTAGCGAAATCAAGTACATAGAAAACTACATTGATTTCCAGAAAGCTCGTTTTGAGACAGATCGGGACATTGTCTTTAATTATCAGAATGAAATAGGAGATGTATTGGTGTCACCGATGATTTTTCAACCCATTATCGAAAATTGTTTTAAGCATTGCCCGTTACAACATCAGAATAGTTATATCCACATTAATATAATAGTAGAGAAAAATCAGATTAAATTTACGTCTGAAAATACTCAAACATTGATGAAGGTACCAATTAAGAGGAGTAGTATAGGCATAGAAAATATGAAAAGCCGGCTAAATATTCTCTATAAAAATCGTTACATACTGAATATTGAAGATGGGAATGATATTTATAAAACGGAATTGATTATCAATATCTAATTATGAAAAATATGATGAAGGTTTTAATTGTTGATGACGAGTTTCATGCTAGAAAACTCTTAAAAGACTACGTCGCTAGAGTCCCATTTCTGACTTTAATAAAGACTTGTGAAAATATATTCGAGGCTATCGAAATAATGCAAAAAGAGAATATAGACCTTTTAATCTTAGATATTCAGATGCCTGATATGACTGGAATGGAATTTGCTCGTAGCCTTAATAAAAAACCAATTATCATTTTTTCAACTGCATATTCTGAATATGCGGTTGAAAGCTTTGAACTTGATGTGGCTGATTATTTATTGAAACCAGTCGAATTTCCGCGCTTTCTTCAAGCTATGTATAAAGCAAAAGGTAGATATGACGGAACTTCGCAGAGTACTGTTAACCCTATAAAACTAGCGGTTGTAGATAGCGATGATTTTATTATAGTAAAAGACGGAGCTAAAATATATAAAATCGAATATACTGATTTATTATATGTTGAAGGACAGCGTGAATATGTTACTTTCCATACTATACAGAAAAGAATAACAGCTTTGTATGTAATGAAAAATCTCGAAGACATCTTACCTTCTGAACGCTTTGTCAGAATTCATAAATCATATATTGTAGCCGTCAAAGCTATAGAAATGATAGAAGGAAATATGCTTAAAATAGGTGGAAAAACAATTCCAATTGGAAGTAGTTATAAGAAAGCCTTATTTGATCGATTAGGCAAATAAGGCTTTATCTATTTTATTCTATCAATTTACAATATTGAATATTACTTTTTCTCTTCAGCTGATAAACCACCCATTTAAAAAGAGAATAATAAAAGCAAGGTTTTACCAAAGAATACTCTTTTGAAAAAAGGAAGATTCTTTGAGTAAACTCGGAGAGCCTGACCTTGCTGAATTATTCTCTTGCTTATATCTTCGTGTTCAGATGAAAGAAAAGAGAGTTAGAGCGAGAATTTCTTATCTACTTCTTGAATGTCTCTCATTATAGAACTATCCAGTACTTTGGCATAATGTTGAGTGGTACGGACATTCGAATGCCCGAGTATTTTAGCTACATTTTCCAGCGATACTTTATTCGCTAAAAATACAATCGTTGCCGCTGTATGTCGGGCTACATGCGTGCTAAGCTTCTTCGTAATTCCGCACGAATCGGCAATTTCCTTCAAATAGGAATTCATGCGCTGATTGGTAGGCACAGGAAATAATACATTCTTTTCAATACAGTCAGGATGGTTTGCATATTTGTCTATAAGCATCTTTGCTGCTGTTATTAAAGGAATATTACACATATTATTTGTTTTCTGTCTGTTCTTGCGAATCCACAATGAGCCATTATTGTCCTTTACCAAATGTTCAGACTTTAGTTGCTCAATATCCGAAAATGCCAATCCCGTAAAACATTGGAAGAGAAAAATATCCTTGACTGTGCTTAGTCTTTCAATAGAGAAATCCTTCTGAATGATGAAATTCAATTCTTCTTGTGTCAAAAACTCGATATTAGTTTCCTCAAACTTGAATCTGTATGTCATAAAAGGGTCTTTCTGTATCCAGTCATTAGAATACGCTATACGCATAATTTTCTTTACCTGCTTCAATCGGGTGATAGCTGTATTCTGAGCACAATTCTTCTCAGTCTTTAAGAAGGTATCAAATTTTTGAATGAAGGGTAGATCAACATCCTTTAGATTGATATCGGACTTCTTATACTCTTTCTTTAAGAACTCCTTCAAATATCTTACTGTGCCCTCGAAGCGAATGATAGTTTTCTGAGCATAGCCTTTACCTTCTAATTGTTTAATCTCTTTATTATGCTCTTCAAAAACTTCTATCAGAGTTTTGTGTTTCTCTTCAACACCACAAAAGCGATTACATATTTCTTTTGCGGATATTTCAATGTCATCGGCTTCGAGTTGCCTATGGATATTCTGAACTTTAGCTCTGACCGTATCAATATACATATTAATCTCGGTTGATAGTCTGTCCTTGGTTTTTAGTTTTCCTTTGGTCTGATCCCAATTCTCTACTAATGCACTTCTTCGGACAAACATTTCACAGAATCGCTTATCTACAGTGATTCTCATGGCGATAGGGGCTTCTCCGTTTGCTTTGATTTTATTCTTTTTGAGAAAGAATAAAACATGAAAGGATTTTTGTTTCATTTTACTACTTTTTTTGTGGTTAAAATTACGTTTAAACCATCAAGTAGTCATGATGTAAGTTGCTGACAAATAATGACTAATACTCAAAATCGTGGACCATTTTTCACACGCTTGCTTGTCCACGATTTAGGCATGTATATACTGTCGTAAATTGCCCTTTTCTGCCTATTTGGACAAAAGAAAAAACCTTGACTTTCTACTGAAAATCAAGGTTTTACTTCTTTTTGCATCATTTGCTAGTGATCCCGCTGGGGCTCGAACCCAGGACCCCATCATTAAAAGTGATGTGCTCTACCTGCTGAGCTACGGAATCTCCCTGTTGCTTTATCAAAGCGAGTGCAAAGGTAGTTGAAAATATTTATTTACCAAATAAATGGAATAAAAAATTCCCTACATTCCTTCAATTCGCTATTCTTTATCATTAGACTTGACAGATAATAATCTGAAAAATAATACACTATACACAATGATTGGAAAATGTTAATATTTCAAATTTTTGAATAGAGTTCTTGCCTCACGAGCTTTATTCAGATAAATTATCAAAGTATCCCTATCAAATAAGTTCGGATTTTGCGGAATATAAATAAGCTGAAACAACGAAAGAAGCTCCTTGTCGGTAAACTGATCCAATATTTCATTGAAATGCTCATTGTCATCCATCTCAAAATAGAGCAATGCCAATCGTTCTTTCACTGCCAGATTATTGGGATCGAGGTCTAATAGCTTTTCTGTATAATAAGCTGCCTTCTCATAATCCTCTTCCTTGATGCTAACCAGAGCCAGCCTGTCGGTCAGATGAAAATTTTCGTTATCCTCAGTGTAGATGTTTAAATAATATTCTCTTGCCTTATCATAATGCTCCTGCTTAAACTCAATCTCCCCTGCAATCATATTCAAGTCAAAAAAGTCAGGATTTGAAGCCAGTGCCTTCTTCACTATCTGTGAAGCCTTATTATATTCTTTCTGCTGTAGAAAAACGTATGCTTTTCTCGAAATAGATTCAGAAGTCTCTCCATTCAACTTTTCATATTCTTCCAGAGCCGACAAGGCCTCGTCAAACATATCAAGAGACTGATAACATTCTGCCAACAGGAAATATATAGAGATATCCCCTGAACTCGTTTGCAATAGTTCATTAAAAATCTCAATAGCCTCTTCTGCTCTTCCGGCCAATGACAAACAATGAGCCTTTAACTTGAGCACATTGTCATCCGAGTCGTTAATGGTAAGAGCAAAGTCAAATGCATCTATCGCCTTCTCAAACTCCTCTCTGAGAGAATATAGTTTCCCCAGATTAACCCAAGCCTCATACGTATACGGCTCAATATCCAGAATTTTATTTGTAGTCTCTATTGCTGCATCAAAATTATCCAGCATTTCGTACGAATAGGCCAGGTCAGACAATACATCTGTATTCTCGGGATTGTGCTTCAGGCTTTCCTCAAAGTAAGAAACAGCCTCTTTAAAACAGTCAGCCTCAACATGAAGGAAACCTAGCTCGGCGAAGATCGTTTCAGGATCTTCATCCTCTTCTTTCTCTAGCATTTCTTCGGTCAGCTTATATGCTTCCACATAAAGCTCGAGTTGGAGGTAACATTCTATTTTAAGGAGATAGAGATCAAAGTCATATTCAGATGACGACATATTTATGATCTCTAAAGCTTCCGCATATTTACCGTCGTAGACTGCAAACTTAGCCTTCTTCACCAGCAAAGAACTATTAGCCGGATGTATCGTCAGTCCGGCATCAACAATCCTCCTTGCTACATCTGTTTTCTCGAGAGAATCATAATATTCTGCCAGTTCGTCAAATTCGTCTGCATCAAGATAAATAGGCTTGCCCGACTCTACCGACTGCTCATATTTTGTTACAAGTATTGATATATCTTTTTTCGACATTATTATAATTAATCAATAAAAGGCTACAAAGGTAACTCTTTTTTAAATTGTTTCAGTGCAACTTGCAATATCAATCTTTAATCCACCTCGTTATAGTTAATGAATTTAAAACCAAAGCTTCTGACATCGGGCTAATGTTCATATACCCCAAGACCTAACGCAATCTAATTACAACAAAAATATGTAATACATAAGCATTTTACTGATCTCCCAAAAAGTGAAACTTTTTACGATACTTCAAACTGTCACCTAAAAACAATTGCGTTCCATACGCCTGAAATATTTTCACAACGTAAAGAACGCAATACTATATAATAGATAAAATTAATTACTTATCTTTTGCCTTTGCCCAAGAATCTTTAAGAGACACAGTACGATTAAAAACCATATTCCCGGGAGTAGAATCTTTATCTACACAGAAATAGCCTGTACGTTGAAACTGGAATTTGTCCCCTTCCACCGCACTTTTGAGATAAGACTCCATCTTGCAGCCTTTAAGCACTTTTAATGAATCAGGGTTCAAAAGCTCTCTGAAATCTCTTCCATCATCAGCTGGATTTTCAACCATAAATAAGCGGTCGTATAAACGCACCTCAGCATCGAAAGAATCTTGAACGGAAACCCAATGTATAGTTCCTTTCACTTTGCGTCCGCTTTCGGGCATACCGCTTTTTGTGAACTCATCATACTCAGCATATACCTCTATCACATTTCCTACTTCATCCTTTTTACAGCCTGTACATTTTACGATATAAGCATTTTTCAAACGCACTTCATTACCCGGCGTAAGACGGAAATATTTCTTAGGAGCATCTTCCATAAAGTCGTCACGCTCTATATACAGTTCACGAGAGAACAAGATATCATGACTTCCCGAGTTTTCATCTTCAGGATTGTTCTGAGCCACCATCACTTCTGTCTTATCCTCAGGATAGTTTGTAATCACAAGCTTAACAGGGTCGAGAACAGCTGATACACGAGTCGTTTTTTTATTGAGATCTTCTCGTATAGCAAACTCAAACAAGCCAATATCGTTAACACCATCATACTTCGTATAACCTATCTTATCCATTAAAATACGGATAGACTCAGGAGTATACCCTCTCCGGCGGAATCCAGTAATGGTAGGCATACGTGGGTCATCCCATCCGCTAAGAATACCTTCTTCTACCATCGCTCTCAAATTGCGCTTACTAAGCAAAGTATATGTAAATTGCAATTTATTGAATTCATATTGATGAGGGCGATAGCTGTCTGTTGCCAACTGATCTATAAACCAATCGTAAAGCGGACGATGAGGAACAAACTCAAGCGTACACAACGAATGAGTCACACCTTCAAAATAATCGCATTGTCCGTGTGCAAAATCGTACATCGGATAAGCCTTCCATGTAGTTCCGGTACGATGATGCGGACGATTGATAATACGATATATGATAGGGTCTCTGAAATGCATGTTCGAAGCAGCCATATCTATCTTAGCTCTAAGCACCATACTTCCTTCTTCAAAAACACCTTCGTTCATCTTTTGAAATAGATCGAGGCTTTCTTCAATAGGGCGGTCACGGTATGGGCTGGCAACTCCGGGTTCGGTAGGAGTTCCTTTTTGCTTCGCTATTTCTTCGGCCGATTGTTCGTCTATATAAGCTTTTCCTTCTTTTATCAATTGTACTGCAAAATTCCACAACTGAGGGAAATAATCGGATGCATAATATACATTCGCCCAGTCATATCCCAGCCAGTGTATATCGTCCATGATAGAATCTACATATTCCACTTCTTCTTTTACAGGATTGGTATCATCAAACCGAAGGTTACATACTCCTCCATACTGCTGTGCTATACCAAAGTCTATGCAGATAGCTTTTGCGTGCCCGATATGTAAATATCCATTCGGTTCGGGCGGAAAACGAGTCTGTACACGGCTGTCATTTTTACCTTCTTTCAGGTCATTCTCAACAATAGCCTCTATAAAATTAAGACTCTTCTTAGGTTCTTCCGTATTCAACGTATTTTCAGACATATAAGTATAGGATTTTATTTATTCCCAGATTAGTTTGCTTTTGTTTCTTCTGTAAGGTAATTGTAATATGCTTGCAGAAATTCCTCATTTTTATCCGTGCCCTTGTATTCAGATATAATTTCTTGAGCTTCCATATATAATTTTTCCGCTTTTTCTAAATCCAGTTCTTTTACATATTTCAAGGATTCTTTATTCAGTTCGGCCGCTTTTTTTGCGTCACTATCCAATGACGAACAGGAGACGAACATAAATAAAATAAAAATAAAAGACACAAGATGTTTCATTTCATAAAAAAATTAAGATACAAAGATATGTTTTTTTGGATTATGAGCTGTAAGTTGTGAGTTATAAGTTGAAGGTTATGCATTTTACACTTTCACATAGATTATTTTTTGAGGATTGAGTAATCGTTTAAATTTTAATCAATGAAGAATATGGAAATCCTTAAACGAAAACAGTGCCAATATTATATCTTTGTCTTAAGTTAGTCATTTGTCAGAACATTAACGAACATGATCTTATGGAAGATAAATGCTCCGGCAAAATCATAAATAAGAGATATGAATAGAAGAAGCTTTTTGAATGTAGGGATTGGTTTGTCTTTGGTTTCGTTGCTTCCCAGCAAATTGGCAGCAAGAAACGAAGCATACAAAGCAACGAATAAAGTCATAAAACCCGCGAGATTAAACCTCGGCGATAAAATCGGGCTGATGGCTCCGGCTTGGCTGTTAAGCGAAAACGGGTTGCAATCATCCATAGAGAATATAAGGCAACTTGGCTTTGAGCCTGTATATTCAGAAAAGATCCTCGACCAGTATGGCTATTTTAGTGGAACGGACAAAGAAAGAGCCGAGGAATTTAACAATATGATTAAAAATCCTGAAATAAAAGGAATAATCTTTGCCGCCGGAGGATATGGTTGTGCCCGGATTCTTGATATGGTAGACTACAACCTAATTAAGAAAAACCCGAAGCTTATTATGGGATTTAGCGACGATACGGCCCTCATCAATTCGATATATAAAAAGACAGGACTGATAACATTTCATGGTCCTGTGGCTAAGCTACTGGATAACGATTATTCGAGAAAACAATTCAAAGATATTGCAGTTAATCCGACCGACAGATATACGATAGTAAGTGCACCGGAAGATCTCCTGAAAGCGGAAGAAGAGAAGATATACGAACGATATACAATAAATCACGGCAAGGCGAAAGGGGAACTAACAGGGGGCAATCTGACTCTGATCTGTTCTATGATAGGAACTCCTTATCAAATAGACTTAAAGAACAAAATCGTGATGATTGAAGACGTTGGAGAAGAACCATACAGAATTGATAGAATGCTGACGCAACTGATAGCTACAGGAGAATTAACTAAAGCTGCCGGAATTGCAATCGGAGTTAATAAAGATTGTGACAAATCAGAAAAGTCAACCGCTCCAAATTCATTTACGCTCAGGGAAGTAATCGAGGATCGGATTAAGCCATTAAATATTCCGGCAGTGCATGGATTATCATTTGGACACATCGATAATAACTTTACTTTTCCCATCGGAATAAAAGCTGAATTAGATGCAACGAATATGACAGTAAAACTACTCGAAAGATCTGTTATTTAAGATACTCGTTCTTCTATTTTTATACAAGTTTCGTTGAGATCAGAGAATTATATAGTTGCAAACAACATGTTTTTTGTATCTTTAAGGCTCAATTAAAAAACACTGAAAATGAAAGGAAAAATTCTTGTTACGGGTGGTGCCGGATATATTGGCTCTCATACTGTAGTAGAGTTACAAAACGCAGGCTATTCTGTCGTTATTATTGATGACTTATCTAATTCGACAGCAGATTCCATTGATGGCATTGAACGCATAACAGGCATACGCCCTATTTTTGAAAAACTGGACTGCAACGATATCGACGGATTGAGAAAATTGTTTACTACTCATTCGGATATCAATGGTATTATACACTTTGCCGCCAGTAAAGCAGTGGGCGAATCGGTTCAAAAGCCACTACTATACTATAGAAACAACCTGAATTCGTTGATCAATCTACTCGATCTGATGCCTGAATTTGGTATCAAAAACATTGTATTCTCATCTTCGTGCACCGTATACGGCGAGCCGGACAAGAATCCGATAGACGAAACAGCCCCGGTGAAGCCGGCGGAATCGCCTTATGGTAATACCAAACAAATAAATGAAGAAATAATAAAAGATGTGGTACGCTCGGGTGCTGATATAAAAAGTACAATACTACGCTACTTTAACCCAATAGGTGCGCATCCATCGACAGAAATAGGAGAGCTTCCAAACGGAGTCCCTCAAAACCTTGTGCCTTATATCACTCAAACTGCAATAGGAGTACGTCAACAGTTAAGTGTATTTGGAGACGATTACGACACTCCTGACGGTTCATGCATTCGCGACTTTATCAATGTTGTAGATTTGGCAAAAGCGCACGTGATAGCAATAGATCGTATGACAGGAAAGAAATCACTGGAAAAAGTTGAAATATTCAATCTTGGTACAGGCGTCGGAGTTTCGGTTCTGCAACTTATCAAAGTATTTGAACAGGTATCGGGTGTAAAATTAAACTATAAAATAGTAGGTCGCCGTGAAGGTGATATAGAGAAGATATGGGCCGACCCTAAACGTGCAAATACCGTACTAGGATGGACTGCCAAAGAAAACATAGAAGACACAATAAAGTCTGCGTGGAATTGGCAATTGAAGCTAAGAGAAAAAGGAATTATGTAATCGCTTCAATATACAATACAAAAAGCAGCTGATTAATCAGCTGCTTTTTTATTAATATCCTTTTTGATAAACATTTCCTTTACGCCAAAAGATCATTATATTCTTGATGTTTTTGTATATATACTTTTGTATAAGGGCATACAGGATGAACTTTCAGTCCGTTTTCGCGAACATAGTCTAACAGATATTTAGTCAGTGCTGCTGCAATACCCCTACCCTCCAACTCTTTTGGAACTTCGGTGTGAGTCACCACATAAACTCCGTCATTCACTCTATAGTCCACAAGAGCGATCTTACCTTCTACTTCTGTCTCAAAACGATTCTTGAGTTCATTATGCTTAATATTATATTCCATATTTCCACTTGTTTGATTACAAAGTATAAACAATCTATCCTTCTGTTTAGTTCCCTCCAAAATTGAATACCAAAGGTATATACGATGGTGAAGTGATAGGAACATTACCAATAAGGAATGTTGGTTTGAGCTGTACAAAGACCTTAGATTCTTTATTTCCTATACCGATGAAATTTTTAGCAATGTTCACAACCGCATCTTTAGAGTTATTCTTCATCAGAGTTGCCAGGTCTACCCCTATTGCAATAGGCAAGGTTTTGGTTTGTCCGGCTTCAACACTCAGTGCTTGATTCAGAGAGCCGGTAGTCAGCTGAATATCGTCAACACTTATTATGTACTGCAACCCATTCATCATAGCAGCAGACGTATTCGGATTTTTCACATCCAGGTTTAATGTGAAATTCAAAGGAATAGAGGAAGCATTTCCACTCAAAATAGAGGTTACTTTTGGTATAGAAGTTACAGAGAGGCCATTCGATAAATTAATACCCGAAACAGTCAAACCCGAGATTGACTGATAGTTATACTCGCAGTTTATCATGTTATATGTACCCGACAAACTCTTTTGAACACTATCACAACTAATAAATATAGCCATGATGATAAGTAGTGATAAGATTTTCTTCTTCATTTTTTAGTCTGTAATTATTACATTTTCTCGAAATTACTTTATAGTGACCATCGTTGCTCCATAGCCGTATTCACGGAAGGAAGCATCTTGATAATATGCTGATTTATATTTTGAGCTTAATTCTTTCAGTATAGCATTCTTTAGTATGCCATCACCCTTACCGTGTATGAATACAATCTTCTGCCCTTTGTTCCGCTTATTTTCATCCATCACCTCTTTGAATTTGTTAATTTGATATTCAAGAATATCAGAAGAAGACAGCCCCTGGGTATTATCGATTAATTCATCCGCATGTAAATCAATCTCAATAATTGTACTTTTTTCTTTTTTTACGATTGGCTGTATGCGAGGACGTTGCGAGACTTCTTTCTCATGCATAGCAGAAGCTATTTCTTCGGGAGAAATAATAAATTCTTTTTCTGCCAAATCGCGACGAACAATAGAATACAGCATAGCATCATCTTCGAAATAGTCATTTTCTTTGAAGCTATGAAGCTTGTAAAATTTAACTGTATCAATCCGAAGTTCAACAGAATATGCGTTTTTTAAAGAATAGGGTTTCCCTTTTTTATACGCAAAAAACTGTAAACAGACCTTCTCTATATCATTCAACTCTGCTTTCTCAAACTCTTCGAGAAAGAGTTTCGTATTCGGCTCAATAACCCCTGTAGCTCTACTAACCCATCCTGCTTCAGCCCTACCCATATAGTTGTACGACAGATAATAGTTGCTGTCATTGATAAGATAGCACTCAAAGTTTGTACTACTAAGGCTCTTTATATCCACAGGCAGATAAGCAAGATTGACAGTCAACAGCTCTCCCTCTTTTGTCTCCTCGGGCTTATATTCCTCTTCTTGCTTTATGGTTGATGTTTGCTGAACAAACGTTTGCTGAGAAGATTTGGTCGATTGTCTCACCTGCATATCGTTTGCAGGCTCTATCAAGACTGTCTCACGGATAAGAACGGGAATATCAAACCCTTCCTCATCTTCTACCAACACAATATCTTTTCCCTGAAATCCCCGTACAACACCACCACCTGTAGTATTGAGGAAACGAACTTTATCTCCGATCTTCATAAATCTTAATTATTCTTTTTTAAGCTATTATTCAGCTTTTTTATTCACGCAAAGTTCCTTATTTTTGTCGGATAAAAAAAGTAATAAGTGGAAATATCCAGCCCTCAAAAAATACATATTCAAGATTATAATTATAATCTTCCGGATGACCGTATTGCCAAATATCCCCTGACTAAACGGGATAACTCAAAACTTCTTGTATATAAGAACGAGAAAATAACCGATACTGTTTTCAGTAATATAAATAATTTTCTGCCCGAAAATTGTCTTATGGTATTCAACAATACCAAAGTAATACAAGCAAGGCTTCATTTTCAGAAAACAACCGGAGCTCAGATAGAGATATTCTGTCTCGAACCTTGTATACCGAACGACTATCAGCTAAATTTTCAACAAACTGAAAAATGCTCATGGGTATGCTTGATCGGTAACCTAAAGAAGTGGAAAGAGGGAAGCCTTACCCGGCAAATAAACGTAAATGAGCAAATTGTAAATTTCACGGCTACCCGTACAGGATCTCATGGTGACGCTCACGTTATAGACTTCGAGTGGGATAATCAAGGAGTGACATTTTCAGAGCTGCTTGATGCTGTGGGAGAATTACCAATCCCTCCATACTTAAACAGGGCAACGGAAGAACAAGACAAACAAACATATCAGACCGTATATTCTAAAATAGACGGATCTGTTGCCGCACCTACAGCAGGGCTTCATTTTACCCCCGAAGTCATGAAGTCATTGAAGGAGCAGGGCATGAAACTGGCGGAGGTTACTCTCCATGTAGGAGCCGGAACTTTTCGCCCGGTAAAATCGGATGAAATAGGAGATCATGTAATGCACTCTGAATTTATATCCGTACAAAAGAGTTTCATTGAAGAGCTAATAAGATTCGAAGGAAAAGTAATCGCAGTAGGCACAACATCCGTTCGCACACTGGAAAGCCTCTACTATATGGGAGTATCACTCGAAAACCAAAAGCAATCACATGTGCACGTATCACAATGGATGCCTTACAATGATTCGAACAACAGGCTATCAAAAAAGGATGCATTAAAAAATATCTTAGCTTATTTAGAGGCAAATTCACTAAGCACGCTGATTGCAGATACTCAAATTATCATTGCACCCGGCTATGAGTTCAAAATAGTAGATGGCATAGTAACCAACTTCCATCAACCTCAAAGTACACTCCTGTTGTTAGTATCAGCATTTTTAGGCAACAATAATTGGAAAAATATATATGAACATGCTCTCTCCTCTGATTATCGTTTTCTAAGTTATGGGGATAGTTCTTTATTATTAAAAGATTAACATAAACTAAAGAATAAAATTTATGAAAAAGAAAAGTACATATATTATTCTAGCCATTCTTGTTATAGGTTTATTCTTTTATGGATACCGGATTTTCAGCACCGGATTCAATATAGATAAAACTGTATATCTATATATCGATGATGACAAAGATTATAATACATTGCACCAAGAGATAAAGGATAGTGCAAAAATAAAAAGCATTTCGAGCTTTGACATACTCGCTCTTTTATTAGATTACAAATCGAATATAAGAAGCGGACGCTATGCTGTAACGCCGGACATGAGTGTATATGATTTAATAAAAGACTTACGGAGTGGGCATCAAGCTCCGGTAAAACTCAAATTTAATAATATACGGACAAAGGAAGATCTAGCTCAACGCATCTCAGAGCAGCTAATGATAAATAAAGAAACTTTACTTAACACACTGGAAGATTCTATTAAATGCAAAGAACTCGGATTTAATCCTCAAACTGTAGTGGCCATGTTTATACCCAACACGTACGAATATTACTGGGATGTAACCATCGATAATTTTCTACAGCGAATGAAGAAAGAATATGAAAAATTTTGGACTAACGATCGCTTAGAGAAGGCAAAAGAAATAGGGCTGACACCTGTTGAGGTTTCTACGCTTGCTTCTATTGTGGAAGAAGAATGTACATATTCGGATGAATACCCTAAAGTTGCAGGTCTATATATGAATCGTTTACACATCGGGCAAGTATTGCAAGCAGACCCTACTGTGAAGTTTGCTGTTGGCGATTTTAGTCTACGCCGTATTTTAAATGTGCATACTGAAATTGATTCTCCATATAATACCTATAGAGTAAAAGGATTGCCTCCGGGGCCTATTCGTATTCCATCCATCAAAGGGATAGATGCTGTACTAAACTATACAAAACATGATTATCTGTACATGTGTGCAAAAGAAGACTTTTCAGGATATCATAATTTTGCGGCAAACTATCAGGAGCATTTAAGAAACAGGTCTTTATATATCAAAGCTTTGGATGCTAGAGGAATCAAATAATGAATGATCAGAAAGCATTCTGATCTCCTTTAAAGACGTTTACAATGGTCAGATAAATGATTTTCAGATCGAGGAAAAATGTCCAGTTTTCGAGGTACCAAACATCTCTAACCACACGACCTTCCATTTCTTCAACAGTCCTGGTTTCGCCTCTATATCCTGTAACTTGTGCCCACCCTGTAATTCCGGGCTTCACCAAATGGCGTACCATAAATTTATCGATAATAGAAGAGTAAAGCTCCGTATGCTTAAGCATATGTGGGCGTGGTCCTACAACTGACATATCATTTTTTAGGACATTGATAAATTGAGGAAATTCATCTATACTTGTTTTCCGCATAAAAGCGCCTATTTTTGTCACGCGCGGATCTCCTGAAGTAGCTTGTAATTTGTCAGCTTCCTTATTCGGGCGCATAGACCTGAATTTATAACAGTTGAATACTCTACCTCCCTTTCCTGTTCTTTTCTGCTTAAAAAAGACCGGCCCCTTCGATGTTGCCTTGATTATTGTTCCAAATATGATATAGACAATAGGAAATATTGTAAGAAGGACAAATACAGAAAGAATAAGATCAAAAGACCGTTTTACCAATCTATTAGAAAAATGCTGCAAAGGCTCGTTTCTAAGACTAAGAATTGGAGTAGACTCTAAGAACGTTAGAGCAAAACGCCGCTTTATATATTTATGAAACTCAGGAACTAAATGGAAACGAATCATATTCTTTTCAGAATAAGTAATTAGATCCACTATCGTCTCTTCCTTGTTATTAGGTAAGGTACAGAAGATTTCATCAATCTTCACCTGCTGAACATATGCTCTAACTTCAGACACCTTTCCTAAATAATTTGGCAATACATCTTTCTTATCCGGGTTATCGTCAAAGAAACCCATTACTTTATATCCAAAGTCACTGAACAATAGTGATTCATGTATTTTTATCCCATTCGTACCACCTCCGATTATAACAACCTGCCTATAATTGTAACCTTTTCTACGATAATATTTTAGGGCTATTCTGAAAATAATATGCCAAATAATAAACGATGTAGCAAGGATAAAGAAGCCGATAATCCATGGCATAACAGGGATAGCAACTACGTTGAATACAGAAAATCCGGTAGTAACCAAGAATGCATATAGCGCAATAAATATAGTAGATTTCTGCGCGATATTATCTAAATATATAACATTGGTTGCAATCTGAACATTTACAAAGGAAGCTACAAAAAAATAGCATAGGTTTATAAGCAAAAATGCTATCATGAACTCTTCGGAATACACAGTCGTCATGTGTATAGGCTCATGGTAGATATAAAATGCTGTTAAAAAAAATATGTTGATAAGAAGTAAATCGCCAATGCGAATTATCCAATCAATCATAAATCCATATCCGTCTTTTCCTTCTGTTACATTCATAGCAGTATACAAATATAAAGATGCAAATATAACTATTTGTCACTAAAACTTAACGTAATTCCGCATTTTCAGGTGTCTTATATCGCTTCTTGTACATAAATATTATAAGGATAACAGTAAAAATAAGGCTAAGTATCGTAATCCACATATTTTTCTCCAAAGAGTAAACACTCAAATCTTCGTATTGAGGTGTTCCATAATATACAAATGCGAGTACAACTCCTATTACATTATTTACAGTATGTACCACAACCGGAACCCAGATTGTCCCTGACCAAACAAACATATAGCCGAGAACAGCTCCGAGTAATACACGAGGTATAAATCCATAAAACTGAAAATGCATTGCACTAAAAACGATGGCAGCTATCCAAACGGCAAAATGTTGATTCTTTACTATTTTTTGTATGATTTGCTGCAAACACCCTCTAAAAAAGAGCTCTTCACCGAGCCCGGCAACCACTGCAATAATTAATAAATTTAGGATAAGCCCGCCCATTGATTTATCGAGGAATAAAAGACCTGTCGTTTTTTCTGCTGCCAGCTCATTCTCTTTCATCCAAGCCTGAATAGCAGACATCGATTCGGGTAATACGATCTGCTGATTATAGTATCCAATAAAATTGATAAGAGGCTGTATTACGACTATTAAACAAACTCCTAATAGTAGAAAAGTAACATTGTAAGATTCATCTATTTTCAGATATTCTTTAGTATTGCTCTGTGATAAAAAAGCAAATACCAGCGAAGGTATGATAAAGAAAAATGCAGTCTGTACAGTCAATGCCATTCTTGTAATCTTTACAGATTGGTTCAATTCGTCCAAGTGTCCACTAAGAGAAATTATTAAAGTTGTAAATATTAGCCCTGAGAAAGCTAAGAAAATAAAAAAGAAAAGTTGGGCCCAACCACCCATTCCGTATAATAAGCCTTTGTTATTTTGCTCCATTTTATTAATTATTGATCCTGAGTATACTTATTCCTGAACAGCTTTTTGAGTCGGCACAATACTCAACCAAAGTCTTCTTCTCTATCACAACCTGCTTCTGCTTACTCGACGCATGTATAAAATGAAGTTCTCCGTTTTGCCAATATGCAATACCTATATGAGAATAGTCGAGACCTTGAAGTGAGGTCGCAAATACAACAATATCGCCACTCTCTATTTTTTCTTTATTTTTAGATATAGATTCAACAGGAATGATTCTATAATTATCCCTGTTATTCACTGCTCTTTCTATTTCTTTCATTTTTGAAACATTTACCTCATTATCTTTCAGATGTTTATACGATTGAGGATGTCCCGACATAAAACTCAGCGGATGATTTACAATTTTACCTCCGATATCTGTACTGATATTTCTCAATAGATTGTTTCTTTCATTTTCATATATCCAATCACTTGTATAATGAAGACGAGAAGTATAGCCTTTAATTTCTCGACCACGATAACGCATATTGATTAAACAAGAGCAGTAGTTTTCGAAAGAACTATCTTCTGATTTTATGACACGTGTGAGAGCAATACAATTTTCGACAAAAGTTGTACAGTCCAACTCTCTCAGATTTATAATGAGAGTTTCGTTGTCTGAAGCCTCCAGAGTAGATGCAACATAAGGCTTGCCAAGAAAAAACTTAGCAGTTTTTATCAATAACTGATTAAAGGGAAGGTCTTTCTGTGGTTTAAATTGCTCAATGTAGCGAACAAAAGTCAAAGAGTCTTCTTTCTGATATATTACACCATTTTCTCCCTTCATTTGAAAAGGAAGTATGATTAAAAGACACAAAGCAAAAAATCTATAGAATTTCATAACCTATCATTTAATACTTAGGTATAGTTTTTACCTATTTGCAAATATATGAAATTAAAGATGTTCGTTTTCTCTTTTAAATGAAAAAACGGAAGTCTATTATTCTAGACTCCCGTTTTCAATATTATTATCATTGCGGAAACTATTGATCAATTATTGGAGACGTTTTAGACGATAGAGCAATTGCTGTATAGCTTCTTGATAGTCATCTATAATTGCCTGTGTAAAAGCTTCTGCAAACAACTCTCTCTGAGATTCAGTATATTTGAAGAACTCCTCGGCATGTTTTACTATGTCTGCAGGATTAGCTGTTTCAGGAATTACAATATCCAAATCGCCCTTTACTGCATAAGATGTTTCTACAAGACGATCTGTAACGTCAAGAAGGTCTTCCAAAGCTTGGTCTAATGCAATGTGTTGCGCATAGCTGCCCTTGCCTGTAACGTGCCAATGATAAAGTTTTAAACTATTGTTGAAAGAAAACATCTTTCCAACAAATTTTGCAATATCAGCATTTACTGATACATTCTTTTTTTCTTTTAATGTTGAAGTACTCATGATGATAAAATTTATTTATTAATATTGTTTTTATATAGACAAATATAATAATAAAAAGAGAGAATTCCAAATATATACAATTGAATATCTAGATACTGACATAGACGTCGCCTATGATCGTTCTCTCAATACAAGTAATGCATTGCATATTATAAAACGATATAATGCAACTCTTTGTTTATTCTATTAAGCCTATTATGGTGCTGAATGTTTAAAAAAACATAATTCAGGAAGATATTGATATATTACCCCTAGAGTGGATGTGATTTTATATCAAATGAGGGAAGAACGTTAGTCTAGGTAAAGGCGTCTCATCTTTATAAGATCTACCTTCAACTCCTTAGTAAGGAAATTCATGATAGTCCCATAATCTCGTTTTATCTGGTTAATACCTGCTTGCAAAAACATACGCTTGGCAGTAAAAATAGGTTCTGCCCGTGGATACTTAGCAATGAATGCATCATATTTATCACTCAGGTATATTTTAGAAGAAAGGTAATCTTGCATAATAGTTTCTTCATCAACTCCCAATGCGTATAGAACAAGAGCTGCTGCCATACCGGCCCTATCCTTACCGGCAGAACAATGAAAGACTAATGGAGCACTCAGATTATTTTGTATAATAGCAAAGAAGATCCGATAAGCTCGCACACATGCCGGATCACTTACAAGCAGACGATTCATGTGCTTCATATGGCTGTCGATATTCGTTTTCAGAAGATTCGCTTGTATTCCCTCACTACTCAGGTTACCGGGAGTAATGGCAATGGGATACGTAAATTGTACTGTTGAAGGTAAATTATCTCGATAACGTTTGGTTTCAGCTTGTGCCCTAAAGTCTACAACGGATATTATAGGAATACTTGCCAAATAAGCGACATCGCCCTCAGTCAGGCTGGACAATTCATCTGCACGAAACAATTTACCCCATTTAGTATATCTACCGTCTTTGGTCTTGAAGCCGCCTAAGTCCCGAAAATTATAACACCCTTCCATTGGGAGATGGCGTTCAGACAGATTTAGAATTTCGCCATTGTTATGCAGCTCAAAATAGATACGAATAGATGTGCTCACATTCAAAGGATATACCCCACTACCATTACCGATAAGTATAGGCTCTTTATGGTTTATACTATCGAATGAATCGCCGGCGTATAAGGACCAATTACCTTCAGTTTCCAGTCTGAAACTTGCGGCTTTAGTATACTTATCACGTATTATTTGCGCCTTTAATATAGCCGTATCCATTGATTCCTTAAAGTTTCATTTCTTGATAATGATAGCAAATGCTAAAGAGGATTTTTATAAAACCATGACAAATATACAGAATTAGTTGAAATATTGCTAACTGGCCGATTAAAACAGAGAATATGTAAAAAAAGATAAATGTTTACAAAAAAGACACAAAGTGTTGATAAGGATTTACAACTAATGTATCTTTGTTGAAATACAACAGTGTGATAAATAGTTATTTTCATGAAGATTAAGCTAATAAGTTCGTTAATAAGCATACTATTTTTATACAACTGCTCCCCTAACCCAACTACGGTGACAGTAATGTGTGAACAGGATCGTAAAGGAAATTACATCCTGAAATGGGAGTTGTATCCCGAAGTAGACAACACACCTGTTGAAATATTCGTTTCGGATAATGACAGCTCTTTTCCTTCAAATGCAAAACTGATAACCAACTCGAATGACTACATTGCCGTTATAAAGAATGAATCGGACACTGTTGAAAAACGAAAATATTTCCGCATAAAGGTCGCAGGCGTACTCTCTGAGGTTGTTACAAACCGATTCTTTGAAATGGATAGTATTCAAAACTTCAGAGACATTGGCGGATACATCACAAACGACAACAAACGCGTGCGATGGGGTAAGATATTCCGTTCCGGAAACTTTTTCCGCATGACAACTCATGACAGTTTAGAAATGAGTAGCCTAGGAATAAAAACCGTCATCGACCTCAGGTCGGAGGATATAATGAAGAAAAATATAGAAAGATATACAGCCTTCAAAAACATCCGCATTCCTATTGCTTATAATGGATACAACTCTATATCACAAAAAGTGATGGATGGCCGATTCCTTCGTGGTGATGCTATTATATATACACAGGACACATACAAGGATATGATCAATAACTTTGCCAGTCAGTATGCAGAATTCTTCGACTACCTATGCGATGAAAACAATTACCCGATCGCTTTTCATTGCTACTTAGGCAAAGACCAGTCGGGGCTGGCTACATTCTTCCTGCTCAGAGCACTCGATGTACCTATGGATATAATAGAAGACGACTATATGGCTTCAGATATGGTGATCGACCGCACAAAGCTGGTAAGGAATGCTGATAGCCTTTCAGAATCGCGGCAAGAAGCTTTCACAATGCTTTCACGAACAGATTTAGCATATCTGAAATATGGTATCTCCTGCATCAGAGAGAAACGGGGATCGGTAGAAGACTACATGCTCCATGAATTGAAGCTGACTCCCGAAAAGAGGAAAAAGCTGAAAGCGATATTACTGCACTAAACGAAACAATAGACTTATATAATAACAAGACTTGGATGCAATCAACTAGAAATCCAAGTCTCGTTTTTGTATTTGCTATAGCCTGTTATTTTACCTCTACTTCTATAATCGAACTTATATCATCCAGCTTTCCATCGATTGTAAATTTCACATCTCCGGTCTTTTTATCTCTATTCCAAACAAGCTTGGAATCTACATTCAGCCACTTCGCCGACTTTATGTTAGGAATGTTTAATGTAACGGACGGAGTATCTTTCTCCAGGATGTGAATATAATAGGTCTTGCCCTTATTGGTTATTGCTCCCCACGATTGAGGGAGGGTAAAGCCTTGTTTTGTACCATATATAGTATATCCGTACTTATCCATCCATTCTCCCATTTGCTGAAGCCTTTCTACACATTCCGTCTGAATCTTTCCATTCGGCATTGGGCCTACATTCAACAATAGGTTTGCGCCTGTCCCAGCTGTACGGATAAGCAAATGCAAAAGTTCCTTTGTTGATTTATATTTATCATCAGTAATATCAAACCCCCAAGATCCATTTATGGTCTGACATGTTTCTAACGGAAGTTTAGACACCTCTTGTCCACTCAGCCCTCCTTTATTTTCGCCCGGCACATCACGTTCAAATATCTGATAGCTCTCACCCTCAAAAGGAGGTAAGTGATGATTGTTTGCTATCAAACATTCAGGTTGTAGGCGATGGATCAGTTCATATATTTCAGGGTAATGCCAATCAACATAAGTAGACTGATCTGTTCTATTTTCATGTTCTGTCTGATCCCAATGACCATCAAACCAGATACCGGCTATTGGTCCATAATTGGTTAATAACTCAGTCAACTGCGCTTTCATAAAATTAATATAGCTGTTCCAATCACTTTTTTCTGTACGTCCCGATCCTTTTCCTGTACGTCCTGTTTCATACTGATAGTCGGAACGCATCCAATCCAGAATCGAATAATACAATACAAGTTTCATGTCTTGTTTATGACATTCATCAGCTAGCTGCCTAACAATATCCTTGCCATAAGGGGTATTCATTATATTCCAGTCCGATTGCTTGGTATCCCAGTTGCTGAAACTATCATGATGACGGGAGGTAAACGCAATATATTTCATACCTGCGCTTTTAGCTATCCGAACCCACTCTGCCGCATTAAATTCCTGCGGATTAAAGAAATCTTGGAGTCGCTTATATTCATTCGTTTTTATCGGGCGGTTGTTCATCACCCATTCGCCATCACCCAGCACGCTATAAGGTCCAAAATGGACAAACATACCAAAGCGGGCATCTTCAAACCACTTAACATCGGGTTTTACGGCTTTCGATTGTGCCGACAAATTTGCCATAACGAATATTAAAGCAAACAATAAAAAATACTTTTTCATTTTGTTTTTATTTTAGACATTAAGGTCAATTCTCAATTTAATTAATATGAGCTTTTTATATGCCTGAGGTAGATACAAAAATAAACAATTAGAGTGTCACCCACTTCTACTTTTCCGATAAACCAATAGTACAAATTCGATATTATCTATCACCTATATTTCTCAACATAGTATAAAAACGATCGGCAAGCGTTTGATTATAAATTATTATATGTCTCTCTGTATTCGCTGGGAGTCTTTCCTATATGATGTTTAAAAACCCTGTTGAAATAAGAGATATTATCCAAAGACAGCTCCATTGCCACATCCCTTATCGGCATATCGGTAGTAAGCAGAAGAAGTTGAGCCTTTTCTATCTTTTTCATGTTCACATATCTGAGGGGTGTGCAGTTCATTTCTTTCTTAAATACCCGAATCAAATGATCTTCGGAAACACAAGCTACATTTGCAAGCTCGGCCAATGTAATATCCTTCCCTGTATTTTCATGTATATACCTGAGTGTATTGCTTATGCGCACATCTTTATTATCCGATTTAGTTTTAGCTAATGTGAAAAATCTGGATATAAGCTGATACAAAATTCCTTGCGTTTCATATCTCGAGTGTATCGACATCTTGCTGTTATCTGCCACATACTGATCAAATGTACGAGGGTTATCATACAGTTTGGGATCATAATGCCTCAAATGCCTTCCCGGATTGATTTCAAGCAATCGCTTGTTGAGCATTAAGCCTAATGAGTCGGATTTAACTTCTATCGGAAAATCATATTGATCGAATATCGATTCCTTTCTCACCGTTTCTTCATAAAAGTGAATATAGTAAAGCGAAAAGAAGCTATCACACTCATTGTCGTGCATTGTAAACGGAGGAACAAGATATAGATGATCCGGTTTCAGAGAAAATGGCTCTCCATTGATGTATGTGATCGCTTTGCCGCCGGTTACATAATATATACGGGCAAAAGGACTATACACTGACTTCCAGTTCCAGTTTGCATTTAGCTCCGAATAACCGACATTCAGCAATATAAATTTAGGTCTTTCTGCGGTTTTAGACATACAGGTTGTCGTTTTTATTTCCCGATTTTATGCAAAGATATTCATTTATTAGGAGAAATTTTCAGTATAAGCGAATGTAAACTTTTAATAAGTACTAAAAAGGATTTATAATCGTCTTTTTCGGATTACCTCAGCATACTATAATCTTTCTATTAACTAATTAAAAAAAGAATCACGTATTTGTTGCATTGCAAGAAACGCTATGTTGCTCTTTTTACGCTATGGTTTGAGAAAAAGGTGACAAAAGTGACACTTTTCAGTCCGGTCTCATTATGTCACCTTCTTTCACTTCGCTCCTTTTCACTTTTCGGTACAGATGGGGCGGAGGGAGGCAATAATCCCTGATAAAGACATATTCCGATTCTTCTTTCTCTTGGGTTATTGTTTCGTCCTCCTCTTCAATCTGTACATCCTGCAAATTATCAGAATGCGATATCGGTTCGGTAGGTTCAGAAATAAACTCTTCCTTTTCTATTTTCTTTTCGACCGGTACATTATTATTCATTAGCTTCTCACGCAGCTCATTCAAACTATCTCTCGTTTTGGGGTCTTGTACGATTATCGTTAAGGGTTGGCTGTGCTCTTTGTTCTCTTCTTCCTTTGTTTCGTTGTGCAACAATACCAGCCTGATAGCGTGTGTATCGGGGGCATATTCTTTTTGTCTGACTACCCGGGTTTTCAGTACTAGTTTGTCGGGATTCTCTTTGTCAGGCACATAGGTCGTTCGTATCTCGGTGAGGATATAACCTTCCAGCTTTTTCTTTAACGATCGGCGGGCAGTGATTGCCAGCGTCTCATCCCTGCTTTCAATTGCCGCTTCTATTGCTTTTCTAAACTCGGGTTTCTTGTCTCTCCATTCATAGAATGATTTGCGGGTTATTTTCAGGTGTTTGCAAATCTCTGTGATAGAGTATGTGTCTTCTTCTATTAGCGAGACAATCTTTTCTGCCAGTCTTTCTGTGTACTTTGCCATATCTGTTATAATAATGTTGTTTATAATAGATAATTATTTAGAAAAGTGATGAATAAGCACGAAAGAGGTAGGAGCAGTGGCTTGTCTCTGCCCGTTTATATTCGGGCGATCACAAGGGATCGCCCCTACAGTTGCCAGAAAAATGAATTGATGAGAGAATATACAATATATCGGGAATGTGGGGCAGCGGTTAGTATTATTATGAATATAAATATTATCTTTAACATTCGAAAAAACACCCTTAAAGTATCAGAAAACAGAATTTATTAAAAATTAAAGCGAATGCGAATTATTTATTTTTGTTTTTTCCTGAGTATGTTAATATGCCCAAAACTCTTCTCTCAGGAAATAAACCCAAACATCTTATACAAGATTGTCAGCCCCTCAGGTTTTATAGTAGATAACAGAGACGTGCACGACAATGCCGCATCTCTTTATTTGTCCAAAAATGAAAAGAGCAGCCAAGGGCAAGTATGGAAAATAGAAAAGTTGACAAACGGTTCTTACATGATCTCCAACCCCTTTATTTACAAAAGTATTGACAACAACAATACGACAACAGGGAATGGTAATCCAATCATTCAATGGGATAGTAACAAGTCAAACATAAACCAGCAATGGCAATTGAATGTAACAGGTACAGGTGCTTTTGCCATCATTCATAAAGCGAGCCAAATGGCACTGGCTTTCACCGGAGAGGATGCCATCGGTGCGCAGTTGTCGCAACTTCCAAACTCTTCTCAAACATGGAGGCTGGTTCCTACGAATATCAAACCGCCTAAAGAGGAAAAGTTAAAACCAAGTAAAAACGACTGGGAGAATGAAACAATCTTTGCAATAAACAAAAAGCCCGGACATGTAACCTATATCCCCTTCCCTTCTGTAGAAAGCCTTAAAAAAGATAAAAGCTTCGATAAACCTTGGGAAGAACCATCATCGTCCTTGTACTTATCTCTGAATGGTGATTGGAAATTTCACTGGGTAAAAAAACCTTCGGAACGTCCTAAAGATTTCTACAAGACAAACTATGATGTTTCGTCTTGGAAAGAAATACCTGTGCCTTCCAACTGGGAAATGCACGGATACGGAACACCCATCTATACGAATATAACTTATCCATTCAAGAATAATCCTCCATTTATACAACCGCAAAAAGGATACACCAACGAGATAGAAGTAAATCCCGTAGGATCGTATCGCCGTGATTTCTCTATTCCGGCAGATTGGGATGGCAAAGAAATCATCTTACACTTCGATGGTGTATATAGTGGAATATATGTATGGATAAACGGTAAAAAAGTAGGTTATAGCCAAGGTGCGAACAATGTTGCCGAATTTAACATTACAAATTACGTTAAAGCAGGGACAAACACCATTGCTGCCGAAGTTTATCGCTGGACGGATGCTAGCTATATAGAAGATCAGGATATGTTCCGCCTGAGTGGAATTCATCGTCCGGTGTACTTATACGCAACACCTAAAGTACATGTACGTGACTACTTCTTACAGTCAGATTTTAAAGGTGATGATTACAGCTCTGCCCTTTTCAAAGTGAAAGCTTCGATAAAGAATTATGATAAAAAAGCTTCTCAAGCGACAACTCTAGGTGTATCACTTTTAGATACCAAAGGCAAGGAGGTGGCAAATATCACACAACCTGTTGGAGCATTAAAAGCAAACCAAGAACAGGAGTATGATATACAAGCTAGTGTTACGAACCCGTCGCTATGGTCTGCCGAAAAGCCGAACCTTTATACTGCAATCATTACACTAAAAGACAATAATGGAAATGTATTGGAAGCAATGTCCTCGAAGTTTGGATTCAGAAAAATAGAGATAAAGAATAAACGTGTTTATATCAACAATGAACAGGTTTTCTTTAAAGGAACAAACAGACATGACATCCATCCTAAATTTGGAAAAGCTGTGCCTGTAGAATCGATGATACAGGACATCGTGATGATGAAGCAACATAATCTGAATACAATACGCACAAGCCACTATCCTAACGACCCAAGGATGTATGCCTTATACGATTACTACGGATTGTATGTAATGGATGAGGCCGACCTCGAAAATCATGGCAATCATTCGATAAGTGGTATGCCGAGCTGGATTCCTGCATTCAAAGACCGAATAGAAAGAGTGATACAACGAGACAAGAACCATCCGTCCGTTATCTTCTGGTCTTTGGGCAATGAAGGTGGAAATGGCGACAACTTTGATGAGATGTATAAAGTTGCTAAGCTGCTCGATCCATCACGCCCCGTTCACTATGAAGGCAAGAATGAAGTAGCCGATATAGACTCTCACATGTATCCCGATTTGGCACGTATGGCTGCCTTTGACCAAAGAGATACCGACAAACCTTATTTCTTGTGCGAATATGTTCACTCGATGGGGAATGCTCCGGGCAACATCGCCGAATATTGGGATTATATAGAAAACAAATCGCAACGTATGATAGGCGGATGCGTTTGGGACTGGGTAGATCAGGGATTGAACATGTACGGAAAACCCGACAATCAATATTACCTAGGAGGTGATTTTGGAGACAAGCCAAATGACTTCGACTTTGTATGTAACGGATTAACAACTCCCGATCGTAGGGTTACAGCAAAGCTGCTGGAGATAAAGAAAATATATCAATACATCAAATTCCGTGAACTATCGTTGAATACAGGCAAAATTGAGATTGAAAATAAGTATGACTTTACCAATCTGAATGAGTTTAATATAAAATGGGAAGTTCTTAAAGATGGTGTTAAATCCGAATCGGGAACAATGCCTTCGATAGACTTAGCACCGAACCAAAAAACGGTAATCACTGTCCCATATAATAAAAATATGGATGCCGGAAGCGAGTATCTATTGAATATATACTTCACGCTAAAGAACGATACAAATTGGGAAAAAGCAGGTTATGAAATGGCATCAGCACAGTTTGCTCTGAACGGCAGACAGCCTTTATCTTCGGTTGATACGTCATCGATGAGTGACGTACAAGTGAGCACACAAGGTGATAACCTTGTAATAGGCGGACGTAATTTCAAGACTGCATTCAACACACAAACAGGTATAATGACTTCTCTTCAGTATGGAGGAAAGGAAATGATACACAACCAAAGCGGATTTAACCTCAATTGGTACCGTAGTGTGAATAACGACAAATACACCGATCAGAACTATTATACGACAGAGAATGACAAACCGATGTTCAGTTATCAACTGTCGCCGGACAAAAAATCTGTAACTATTCTGTCTGCCACTACAGCTACAATAAAAAGCTCGAAGGAAGTAAGAATCCCATATACTGTAAAGTATACGATCTACGGAGATGGAACAATTGATGTAGATGCGAATTTCACGTCTACTTCTGCAGGATCATTTGTTCACCGCTTGGGCTTGCAAGTCGTATTGCCGGAAGGGATGGAAAATGTTCGTTATTATGGACGTGGCCCTCACGAAAACTATTGGGACAGAAAGGTTTCTGCATACATAGGGCAATATCAGACCACTGCAAAAGGAATGGAGCAAGAGCACTATGTGAGAGCGCAAAGCATGGGTAATAGGGAAGATGTAAGATGGGTTACCATCACAGACCAAAATAAGAAAGGGATTAAAATCCAATCGAAAGACAGGTTAGGATTTAGTGCTCTGCATTTCACCGATCAGGCGTTGTGGGAAGCCGTGCATGATTTCAAATTGAATGAGATCCGTAAACCCGAAGTTTATTTAAGTCTGGATTGTATACAACAGGGTCTAGGTAACGCAAGTTGCGGACCTCTGCCACTGCCGCAATACATGATTCCGGCTAATCAGAACCTAGGTTATTCGTTCAGAATACAAGGAGTGGAATAAACAAACATTAACAGAATAGCAAAGGCTTGTAGTGAAAATTCATTACAAGCCTTTTTATTTGAGGGTATGACGTATTGTGAATACTCTATAAAATATTTGTAAATCTGCATTTTAAATCTTATATTTACTCTTAACCTAAATTAAAAACGATTCTAAAGAAAGGATTGCGTATGAATATACTTCTCGTTTGATCATTAAGAAAATACAATTTCTTATAGTTTGTAACATATTAAATGCCACTGATTATGGAAAGGTATAAGAAATATAGAACAATACAGAAAGCTTCATACATCGTGTTTTTCCTTTATTTGCTAATTCTCGCTTTAAGTAATTTCAGCTTTAACGGAAATGTAGAATATATTCCGTACTTTATAATTATTCCGTTTGTCGTTTATTGTATAACAATGATAACAACTGAGATTCTGATATATAAGGAAAGAAAGGCTTTTTTTGATACAAAACAGAGCCAGCTGAGCAAAACAAATCTGAGGAACGATAGAATAGAGACACCTACTTTATCGAAAATCTAGAAATAAAAAAAAGAGGAGATTTTTAAGAAATCTCCTCTTTTTCAATTTATCTTCGTTCGTTATAAACTCCAAATTCTGCTATAGTTGGAGAGCCCTTAGATTCCTCTATTGATATGCGAACTTTATTTCCCCATACCTTATCAAACCTATTTATTTTAATGACATCCGATTTTGTGCCTGAAAAAATAGTCTGCCATTTTCCATTATGGAGGTATTCCAATTTATAAGATTGTATATCGTTATTGTTATTTTTCTCAGTTATTGTAATCATATTGAATGGCTGTTCATTGTTACCTAGCTCTATTTCCAGCCATGGTTTGCTTACCAATGGATTTGACTCCCATCCTGTTTTGAAATTATCATCATTCGCAAAATCCATGAGCTGCATATCCCAGCTCCAACTCGAATTTGCCGGCTTAAACTTTGCTATATTCGAAGAGATAATCGGAGCTTCATTTTTGGGCAAGTTATTTAATGCTCCTTCATTTTTCCACAATTTACCTATCCGGCGAAAAGCGGCAACAGCATTATCGTCTATCAATCCATCCCTGTTCGGAGCAGCATTAAGAATAAAGTTGCAATAGACCTTATTGAATGGGATTATATTGTCATTAACCAATTTCACCGGATCTTTTACTGGCGTTTTAGGAAAATCTTCTTTCCAAAACCAAGCCGAATTTATTGGCAGACAAGACAGAGCCGGCAGAGAATTGCTGTCTTTAGAAATATGCTGACCAGCACCTTGTTCATACGATTTTATATCTGTATAAAATAACGCCTGAGTAGGATACTTTGCTGCATTCAGATCCATCACAAGGCAATTGGGTTGCAAAGACTTGATCAGATAGTATATATCTTCGAAAGGTATTTCGTCGTAAGAAATGCGTGACCAAGGAGCATCCCACCCGTCGATTATCAGGGCTTTTATTTCGCCATAGTTGGTAAGGAGTTCTGTCAACTGAGCCTTTATCATATCTATATGCTTAGGGCTAATAAAGCCCGGACGTAATTTATGATGTGTATCCAGGATGGAGTAATACAACATTACCCCCAGACCCTCTTTTCTGAAAGCATCTACGTATTCCTTTACAACATCGCGCTTCAATGGGCTATTCATCACGTTATAGTCTGTAGTCTTGGTATCCCAAATGCAAAAGCCACTATGATGTTTGGTGGTAAGGCATCCATAAGTCATGTTGGCTTCTTTTGCTGTTTTGGCCCATTGATTACAGTCTAACTTTTGAGGATTAAAAATTGAGGGCGAAGCATCAGGGTCGGCCCAATCATCACTCATAAAGGTAGGGATATTGAAATGGATAAACATTCCAAAACGCAGGTTTATAAACTCTTGCTGGAGATCGGGTAATGATTTTACTTGAGAATAGCCGGACAAAATAAAAAACAGGCTAAGAATTAATAATGGGCATTTTTTCATAATAAATAAAGGGTTTTAATTTATGCGAATATAAGTATTTTGGAGAAGGATGAAATAGAAAATAATATAGAAAATATATGTAATTATTTATTTCATTAATGAAGGGAGGAAGACTCATCTTAGAATCATAATCTCCACCCCCTTCAAAACAATATATATGTTATAAACTATAACATGTATCTTCAAAACTCAACTTCTCCTACATTTATCACCTCTTTATTCTGAGACAAACGTAAAGTAATTGTCTTCTTCTTTTCCTCACCCGTTGCATAATATGTGTAGATATCCAAATAAACTGTAGTTGGTCCTATAACGGTTTGCTCTTGTGAACCATAATAATTTGCCTGAATCATGTATTTTCCTTTGACGGCTTTTCTTATCATAAACTCTTCTGGCCCATATCCTCCGGTAAAATCACATGACATAAGACCACCTGTTTTAGTAAACCTATATTTATAATAGCACTTTTCACCATAAGGGTCTGTTACCCACAAATCCATATCGCTATCATCTGTATCCCAATTGAGAACTACGCGTATATCCATAGGCATGCTATATATCAATCTTTCATCTACATTCAATAAATTCAACGTCACTTTTTTACGATTTGCTTCAGCAATCACCTGATTCATTTCTTCAACGGCAATCACCTCTATTTCAGGAAATCTATCATCCCAACTTCCTTCTACTATTTTGTACAACATATCTACAGCCTCTTGATATTGATTATTCTGAGCATAAGCCAAACCTAAATCTCGATAAGATTGAGGTTCCTCAGGGCGTAGCCTTAATACTGTCTTAAATTGTTCTATGGCATACTCATTATAGCCAAGCTGTTTCAGGCGATAACCCAAGACTCGTAATAGTCTATAATTTTCTGCTTCCAACTCTGCCAGATTTGATAGAATTATTAAGGCTTTTTCTTTCAACCCTCTTTCTTCAAACAACGAAGCTACTTCTAAGAAGAAAGAAGGCGTTGTTTTATATTCCTCCTTAATAGCCAGATAGGCCGGATATAAATCTTCATCCGATTTCGATTTTAATTTGGCTATATATGGAGCATTCGATTTCCACGTTTTTAGTTCTATTGCAGCTTTCACATCTTCACTTTGATATCCTTGGTTGGAAATTCCGTTTTCAGTATTCTCTATCCCTATTTCATTGCCTGCTCCTGTGTCCTCTGTTATTTGAACACCTTGCATCCTGCCTTGCAAAGCGTTAGAGAGTGACTGTAGCTCATCTGCAGAGACAGTACTTACAGAGCCTGTCACATCTACTCTTCTTTCTATACCATAACCTACTACTACCTCTTCGAGCATCATCTGGCTATCTTCAAGAATAGCATTTGCAACATTGTTCTCTATTTTTACGGCCTTCGGCTCATACCCAATAAATTTAAATACCAATATATCCCCATTCCGTGCATTAATAGAATATTTTCCATCTAGATCGGTTATTGATCCGGTATCTGTTCCTTGTACTATTACCGTAGCACCTATAATAGGCACACCGGAAGAATCTACAACAACACCTCTCACCGAGCCACTTTGAACATTTAGAAAAGGGGAGGCTATTGAGCGCGTCTTAGATACTACTTTTTCAGGTTGTTGAGTAAAATCTTTTTCGAACCATGTTTTCCTACCGTTAAAAAGGGAGATTACTCCGTTTATTTGTCTTTCTCTGGCTGCTTTTTCATCGTTTTCTATCTGCATTACACTCTTATTATACTCTTCAAGCAATTCGGCTGGAGGCACAATCCTGTATTGTATATAATCAGAAAGATTTTCGAGAACAATCAATGATGTATTACGAGTAACAATATTATATCTCTTTCCAAGTTCTTCGATTTCTTCCTTATTTCTATCAAATAACATATCCAGCTGAGTTATTTTCTTTTCAGCCCACACTCGCTCTACTATATTTCCATAATTAGCCACATCTCGGGAATCTATAGTTAGAGTTTTTGTATATGTAATTTTATCACCTATTCCAAAATTAAGAGTAATAGAAGCTTTTGCGACTTTCAATTTTCCTGTTACCGAAAACCCCGATTCGGAATTTAGAATAAGAGTTGACGCTGTAAAGTCACTAATTTCTTTTTTATTATAGAGAGCGGATATCAGTCTGAAGTTTTGATTCAACAGTAACTTTACGGCATCAGACGGAGCCTGTTGTAAAAGATTTATATATTTTCCTCCGCTGGCAGTTGCCAAGTACTTCAACAGACTATGGTCTGCACTTAAAGAAGAACAAACGACAGAGATTGGTGTACCACCTATCTGTTGTATCTGTTCTCCAAAGTTGCTTAACCCGTCAGAGAATAAAAATATCTCATCCGCACTCACATCTGCAAAATCCAAAGCTCCTAACCGAGTAGCTCCATCATGAGAAACCTTCTCTAATGTTTCTCTAAGGGCGTTCCAATTTCCATTCCGAATATTGAAAGTCTGAGCCTTACCCAGAAAACAGTTAAAAGTATGAAGATCTACAGTAACATTTCCTATTTCTTTAAAATAGCCGGATAACATATTAGCCTCCAAATCAAAGTTCCGTCTATCCATCGACGATGACGCATCCCAATACAAGGCAATACGCTTTGGCACCTCTCGAGATTGTTCTTTCAGCGGGGGGAAAACCTGAGAATAAAAAATAGTTTCACCGCTAATAATACCTTTTTCAAGAAAAGTAAGAGCATCGTTTTTTACAGGAACAGAAAACACGAGTTGTCCTTTTCCTTTATACTTTTGAGCAGAATAAGATGCCTGATAAACATCTCCCTCATTACTAAAAGTAAAGCCTCCCCAAGGTGTTTTATCTATTTTTGGTTGGGTTTCTTTTCCAAATACTGTAATATGAAGATTAAATTTATCAAGCTCGTTATTTCCGTATTCTACGGGAAGAAAGAAACGATAATTATCACCTGTTTTCGGCAATTCTTGTTCATAAGCAATCACAACCTTTCTTGTCCCTCGGGCAAACAAAGGATATACCCTCGTTTTAAAATTATTTCCCTTTGTTTTTTCCAACAATCCGGGGTCTACCCCTCGTCTGACTATCGATTCAAACACTTCCTGCCCTTTAGCTTTCTCTACAACGACTCCTTCTCTGAGCTTTCCATTTATATCGAGAGCAAACCGCGAAATATTTTGTCCTTCTGCCAAGGGAAATTGTAATTCGCCTTCCAATACACGTTTATTGGGATTATAGAGAGTCATTTCAACTGTAGTAACAGCAAGTGGACCTACTACTTTTATATCTATGTTTACGTTCGATATACGAATCGGCAATTCGGTTGCTTGCAGATCCTTCACTTGTATTGTAGGACTACCGGGATTTACCTGTTGGGCTAAACAATAGATGCCTATCCATATAAAAGTGATTAACAAGAGATACTTTTTCATAGTGTTCAGATATTTATTTGTTTTCATAGTCAGAATATCGTTTTATCAATAGACAAATCTTAAACTAAATGCCCCTATAATATTACATAATAATTCGCAAACAAAGTCAATCTATAGTCGATATAATACTATAATATCCTGTCATGCTTACTTATTCGGGATAAAAAAGATGCAAACAAATTCTTATTTGTACTTATAGCTCATAATTTTTATCTTTTTTGAATAAATGAAAAAATTAAATAAAATATATTGATACATTTTTTTGATTAACTTCGCACTATTAAGTAAAAAAGTCTGATCCTGTTTCATAAGCTCTTTATGATATGAGAAAACTCCCAATCATCCTATTTTTATATTCTCTTGCTACTATCGTATCTGCAAACGATATAGGGAACAGTTATATTAATGAACTGAATAAAGCAATAAATAACAAAAAATACTATGATGAAAAGAAAGAGCAAAAGATAAATAGCCTTAAACAGCTCTTACACATATCAGATCTCTCTCTTGCACAAGAATATGATATAAATTTCAAACTGTCGAAAGAATACAGGAAATACAGAATGGATTCGGCGGTTTACTATATGGAAAAGAATCAAGATATAGCGAAGAAGTTAAATAGCATGGACGTTATCAACGAAACCAATCTAAACTTGTCGCTATTATACTCTGCAACAGGCATGTACCTCGAAGCAAAAGATATATTAAATCATATTGACAGAAAATCATTATCCGAAAAATTAGTTCCACTTTACTTTGAATCCAATAGTCAGTTTTACGGACATTATGCGCAAAGCAATGACAGACACGCTTATTTTCAGATAAATGAAGCTTATAGAGACTCATTGCTCACAGCTTTAGACTCTAGTTCTGTGAGGTATCGGATAACATATGCCGAGAAAATATTCTATCAAGGACAAATAGAAATTGCCGAAAACCGTCTGCTAAAACTCATGGATGAAATACCGGAAGATGACCCGGATTATGCTTTTGTGGCATATCTATTGGGTAAAGTCTATGAGAATAAAAAGAAGCAAGACCTGCAAAAAAAATATTTTGCTCTTTCAGCCCTATCGGATATTAAAAACTCAATAAAAGATAACGCCTCCTTGCAAAGTCTGGCGTTGGTTTACTATGAAGAAGGGGACATAGATCAGGCTTATAAATTTACAAAGTCATCTATCGACGATGCTGTTTTTTGCAATGTAAGATTCAGGACAATAGGCATTTCAGAGTTTTACTCAATTATCAATACAGCCTATCAGGCGAAAGAGGCAAAACAAAAAAGTAAACTACAATTATACCTTATACTTATTAGTATTCTTACTGTATTCCTTATCGTTGCTGTGATATACGTCTACAAACAAATGAAGAGAGTTTCACGAATAAGGAAAGAATTGTATCGAGCGAATGTAAAGCTGATCGACTTGAATCAGGGAATTACGGACACCAACAAGCAACTCAAAGAGGTAAATATTCAGCTATCTGAATCAAATCATATAAAAGAGGAATATATTGCGCATTTCTTCGATTTGTGCTCAACATATATCACCAAATTAGAAGATTATCGCAAGTCTCTAAACAAGAAGGCGGCGAATAATCAGTTGGATGATTTGTTCAAAACACTAAAGTCAACAGCCTTTGTTGATAATGAGCTGGAAGAATTATATAAAAATTTTGATAATATATTCTTAAGTCTTTATCCCACATTTGTAGAAGACTTCAATACCCTTCTTATAAGCGAAGAACAGATAGTTCTTAAGCCCGGAGAATTACTCAATACCGAATTGCGGATATTTGCCCTGATCCGTTTAGGAATAACAGATAGTGTAAAGATTGCAAGCTTCCTTCGCTATTCATTGAGCACCATCTATAACTACCGCACCAAAGCCCGCAATAAAGCGGCTGTATCGCGTGACGAGTTTGAAAACTTAGTGATGAGAATTGGCATAATACAGAAAAACAGATAACCCAAAAACACTTCAAAATGACTACTTTTTAACTATAGACAAAAACAAATAACAAACTAATAAATAGACACATATAAGTTAACCCGCACTACTTTTTTGACTCAAAGAAAAGTTGTAGTCATTTAATTATCTAGATTTATAAAACTATATATAGTTAATATTTTTCAATAAAATAAACTCTGACCTATGTTATGCTAGGTCTTATCTTATATATAATAAGCAAAGGCATATTATATACAAGATGAAAGCTTTTTGATTAATTTAAATCTAAATTATTATGAAATTGCGTTATTATGTATTTATAAGTTTTATCATGTTTCTTTCAAGTTGCACAGATAGTATTGACACTAATCCGGAAAATACTAAATCAAACTCTGATGCCTATACGAAAAGTACAAGTTCCATTACCACAGAAATAGAAGACTCATCTGAAGGAGGTCGAATTATCGATTTTGGGAATGGTCTGGAAGTAGAAGAGGTTCTTGGTGGTTATTTATTCCAAGGAGATATTTTCTTAACAGAAGAAGATATACAAGATATGATAAACGAAAGCACTTTAAAAGGTGATACCCTCACAAAATCAAATGTCCATACTCGTGAAAAACGACAATGGCCAAATGGTATAGTTTATTATACAATAAAAGATGGGTTTCCTAATCCTAAAAGAATCTATGATGCTATAGAAGAATGGGAGAAGAAAACAAATCTCAGATTTATAAATTCTAAAATAGGAGACTATATTGAATTTATACCTACTTCAAACGATACAAACTCTCGCATTGGAAGACAAGGTGGGAGACAGCAGATAAAAATAGCATCGTGGGCAAGTGCAGGCAATGCAATCCACGAAATAGGACATGCCATAGGATTATTCCATGAACATACACGAAACGATAGAGGTAAGTATATAGAGATCAACTGGAGTAATATTAAACTCAATAAGCTACATAACTTTATCAATTGGTTTGACAGAAGCCGTCCTTACGGCCCATTTGATTTTAATTCTATCATGTTGTATGGTTCTTATGCTGCTTCTAGAAACGGTAGTCCCACAATTGTAAAAAAAAATGGACAAATATTCAATGCTCAGAGAGACAGTCTGTCAATTGGAGATATAAATGCTGTAAACAGTTATTTATACAAATCAAAAATATCTCCAAACTCATTTGTTGAGAAAGTTTATGATGTTAAGGGTGGGGTTTACAATTTACAATTTATATCTAGATATGAGAATGCCATTTCTACCGATTTCTATGTTTCAACTAATTCCGCCAACTGGGTTAGAGTATCAAGTATAAAACCTTTACCTCAAAGTTATTCAGCTTTAGGGTTGGTGCAGCTTACTTATCAGGTAGATGAGAATAGGACCATATATAAGAGAGAGGCAAATATTGTTCTAAATCATCGAGTTACAAATCAAAAAATCTTCATTAAAGTAATTCAAGATACAGCACCAAATAATCTTGAGGTTGCTTTTCTTACCTCAAATTCTAAAGGGTCAGGAAGTGGTACCGCCCATATTAAAGTTGAAGTAAATGGAAAGATTGCAAACTCATCTTCTAAACCTTGGTCTTTAACAGGTGGACGCGTTATAGCTACTCATTTGAGACCGAATGATCCAGATCTAGTCTCTAATTCAGAAGATGCGACAGTCAGGTTATTCATATCATTACCTTATCCTTTGATAGAGTTTAGACCACAAATAGCCGATGTCAAGTTGACATCCGGAGGTGTAGGTAGTACCGAATTAATCGTTACATGTAAGCTGAAGGACTTAGCGAACACTAACTTAGCAGTCATTAGAATATAAATTACTCTCAATTTTATGCTGTCCATTAAAAGAAGTTACATATTGAAATAAGATTGTTTGGTGGAGTCTGTATAGAATTCATTCTATGCAGACTCCTTTTTGAAATTTGAATAATTTAAATGCTCATGAAAAAAATTGTTTACGCAGCGCTTTTCTGTTCTATCCTATTCTCTTGTACCGAGAAGAAGGAGTATGTAGAGATATACACTACTACGGCAGATAAAGAAAAGACAATGCAAAAAGACTCGGTAGCGTTTTCTGCTAAATCAGACACAAAAGCTACTGACAATATAATAACACTATATCCTGAAGAGAAATATCAGGAAATGGACGGTTTTGGTGCAGCCATAACCGGGTCAAGTTGTTATAATCTTTTAAAGATGACAGCCGAGGACAGAACTACACTACTGAAAGAAACATTCGATCCGGTGAATGGGTACGGATACAGCTATATCCGTATATCACTGGGGGCTTCGGACTTTTCGTTAGACGAATACACATATTGTGACAAACCGGGAATAGAAAATTTCGCTATGCATGAATATGACAAACGCGATCTGTTTCCAATTCTGAAAGAAATAAAGGCAATTAATCCGGATGTGAAAATTATGGCCTCACCTTGGTCTTGCCCTAAATGGATGAAGGTAAACAACCTGCAAGAACTAAAACCTTTCGACTCTTGGACAAGCGGACAGTTAAATCCTAAATATTATCAGGATTATGCTGCCTACTTTGTAAAATATATTCAGGCAATGGAAGCAGAAGGCTTCAAGATAGATGCTGTAACAATACAAAATGAGCCGTTGAACAGAGGTAATTCCATGTCTCTATATATGACTTGGCAGGAACAACGAGATTTTGTAAAATCTGCATTAGGCCCTGCATTTGAAAAAGCAGGCATAAAAACTAAAATATTGGTGTATGATCATAATTACAACTACGATGAAGATAAAGCCGAAAACTTCGATCAGAAACAATATCCATTGAAAATATATGAAGACGCGGATGCTGCAAAATATATCGATGGTGCTGCTTTTCATGCCTATGGAGGTGATAAAGAGGAGTTGCTGAAGATTCACAACAGCCGTCCTGACAAGAATTTATATTTCACAGAAATGTCAATCGGGCTTTGGGGTGAAGGATATTCATTTGCAAAAGACTTGATGTGGAACATGCGTGAGGTTTGTATCGGTACGATCAACAACTATAACAAAGCTGTTATCATGTGGAACTATATGCTTGACGACAAGCATGGCCCCGACCGTCCGGGCGGATGTGATATTTGTTTGGGTTGCATCACGATAGACTCTAACGATTATAAAACAACAGACAAAAATAGTCATTACTATACAATGGCTCATCTGTCAAAAGTTATAAAACCGGGTAGCCATCGCATTAAGTCGGAAGGACAAACAGTAGAAGGGATCTATTATTCGGCATTTGAAAATCCCGACAAAACCTATTCTATCGTATTGCTAAATGACACCCCTGCACAGCACACTGTTACAGTACAACTTGGGAACAAATCATTCAGCTACAACGTACCGGCGAGTTCTGTAATTTCATGCATTTGGAAATGAATCGGTTCAAATATTAAAAGCTGAATAATAAAAAGATTATATTTGCGACCAATTTTTGCAAAAAGAAGAAAATACTAAATTATTAATTACATACTTATGCTGAAAAGAGGAAAAACGCTGTTAGGCATCCTAATCATGGGAGCTATAAGCTTAAATATGATAGGGCAAAACAAAACGCCTATCTATTTAGATGAAACAAAACCTATTGAACAACGAGTTGAAGATGCGCTTTCCAGAATGACTCTGGAAGAAAAAGTAGCCATGTGCCATGCACAATCTAAATTCAGTTCGGCAGGAGTTCCCCGTTTAGGCATTCCTGAGAATTGGGCAACAGATGGTCCTCACGGTATTCGCCCCGAAGTTTTGTGGGATGAGTGGGATCAGGCCGGATGGACTAACGATTCGTGTATCGCTTTTCCGGCTCTTACATGTCTGGCTGCAACATGGAGTAAAGATATGTCTGCGCTGTATGGAAAAAGCATCGGAGAAGAAGCTCGATATCGTAACAAGAATATACTACTTGGTCCGGGAGTAAATATCTACCGTACGCCACTCAATGGAAGAAACTTCGAGTATATGGGAGAAGATCCTTATCTGGCTTCGCATATGGTAGTGCCTTATATACAGGGAGTACAGGCCAATGGAGTAGCAGCATGTGTAAAACATTATGCTCTCAACAATCAGGAGATAGATCGTCATACAGTAAATGTAAATGTAGATGATCGTGCACTATACGAGATATACCTTCCGGCTTTCAAAGCGGCTGTGCAAGAAGGAAAAGCTTGGGCTATAATGGGTGCATACAACAGATATAAAGGACAATGGGCTTGCCACAACCAATATTTACTGAATGACATTTTACGAGGAGAATGGGGCTTTGATGGAGTGGTTGTATCCGACTGGGGTGGAGTAAACAGCACAAAGGAAGCTATTTATCATGGTCTGGATATGGAATTCGGTTCGTGGACTGATGGACTAAGCGAAGGGGCAAGCAATGCCTATGACAATTATTACCTGGCAAAACCATTCTTGAAACTATTACAATCGGGAGAAGTAAAGGTAGAAGAAGTAGACAAAAAAGTTCGCAATATTCTTCGTCTTGCATTCCGTACTACAATGAACACAAAACGTCCTTGGGGCTCTTTCGGAACACCTGAGCATGCAGCGGCAGGACGCAAAATAGCAGAAGAAGGAATTGTATTGTTGAAGAACAACAACGGGGTATTACCAATCGACCTGAATAAAACGAAAAAAATACTCGTAGTTGGAGAAAACGCAATTAAGCCAATGACAGTAGGAGGAGGCAGCTCTTCATTAAAAGCTAAATATGAAATTTCTCCGCTGGACGGAATAATCAATCGTGTGAGAACACAAGCGGAAGTTATATATGCTCGTGGCTATGTAGGTGACCCTACAAGCGAATACAACGGCGTAAAGCTAAAGAGAGACCTTCACGACTCACGCTCAGCAAGCGAACTGATAGCAGAAGCAACAAGCCTTGCCAAGAACGTTGATCTGGTTATATTTATCGGAGGATTAAACAAAAGTGACAGACAGGATAGTGAAGGCAATGACCGCGAATCATTGAGTCTCTCTTATGGTCAGGATAAGGTAATTTCAGAGCTGGCAAAGGCAAACAAAAACTTTGTTGTTGTGAATATTTCGGGTAATGCTGTAGCAATGCCTTGGATAAACGAAGTTCCGGCTATTGTTCAAACATGGTATAACGGTACTGAATCAGGTACGGCTTTGGCTTCAATTCTTACAGGTGATGCAAACCCTTCGGGAAAACTGCCTTTCACATTCCCTGTGAAGCTCGAAGACAACGGAGCTCATAAGCTAGGCGACTATCCGGGTGTGAACAAAGAAGCTACTTATAAAGAAAGTATCTTCGTGGGATACCGTTGGATCGATAAAGAAAAAATCAACCCTTTATTCTCTTTCGGACACGGACTTAGCTATACTACTTTCGAGTACGGAAAAGTATCTGCCGATAAGAAAGAAATGACAGCAGATGGAAAAATCACATTCTCTGTAAATGTAAAAAATACAGGAAGCAGAGACGGTGCAGAAATAGTTCAGTTGTATATAAGCGATCTGAAATCATCTCTTCCCCGCCCTGTAAAAGAGTTGAAAGGTTTTGAAAAAATAAACCTGAAAGCAGGTGAAGAAAAAACGGTGACTTTCACGATTGACAAGTCAGCCCTAAGCTTCTTTGATGCGGATAAACATGACTGGGTTGCCGAAAATGGTGACTTTGAAGCAATCATCGGTGCATCTTCAACAGATATAAAATCGAAGGTAGGATTTAAACTAAAATAAAATTCTTACATAACGACAGAAAAGCACAGGTCAAAAGATCTGTGCTTTTTTCTTTTTGTATAAAAGCATGTAAAAGCTTCCATCAAATAAAACACTAGTAATAAGCACAATAAATATAAGTATTTATAAATATTTACAGATTGTCCTCACATTTTACCATATAATCCTAATTGTCAAAGTATGTCGGGAATTTACATAAAAAGCTTAAGCACATGTATACAAACGCATCATATTACCTCTAAAAAAATGAAAGGGCAAAATCTTTTTCGATTTGCCCCTCATACTGAATTTGTTTTGTAAAGTGTGTTGTGTAATTGAGAATAATAATTCAATTAACTAAGGTTGGGACCTCTGTTATGGAATTTAATAATATCAAAGGTAAGTGATAAATTCAACACATTGGTTAATATTTATAATTCCTTACCACAAGATATATAAACGCATAATAAACAACAACTTACAAGCAAACATAAGATTATTCGACAGACCTTTAGAGGCTTATACAGTAGGTTTATTACTTCTAAAGTCAGACGGAGAAAGTCCCGTTATTTTCTTAAAGGATTGATAAAAAGATGTGCGGTTATTAAACCCGACATCAAAGGCTATAGCATCAATAGAAATGACATCAGACTTTTCATTTGATAAAATCTTTATAGCTTCTTTTACTCTGTATTCGTTGATATAGGTATTAAAATTCTTCCCTGTAGTTTGGTTAATTGCTTTCGATAAATAATTTCTATTTATACTCATTTGTTTAGCCATTAAATCTAAAGTCAAATCAGCATTTTTAAAAATCTTTTCTTTCGAAACTAGTTCATGCACTTCTTTCATCAAAGCAACATCTTCTTGTGTAGGTTGCTCCTCTTCTATCGCTTTTTCTTCTGATTTGTCATCTTCCTGTAATACATCCGCAGACTCATAAGAAGCATAAGGCAACATCTCGCTTGCCCACTCTTGGTTTTTATATACCAAAGCCCTATATG
Source organism: Dysgonomonas sp. Marseille-Q5470 (assembly GCF_951230145.1). Taxonomy (NCBI): domain Bacteria; kingdom Pseudomonadati; phylum Bacteroidota; class Bacteroidia; order Bacteroidales; family Dysgonomonadaceae; genus Dysgonomonas; species Dysgonomonas sp. Marseille-Q5470. Next base: position 332,008 of record NZ_CATNVE010000001.1, read on the forward strand.
CCATCCTATTTCTGTGATACAATACGATAGAAAAGATAAGTCCAACCGAAATAATCAGTATAATTATGCTTCCATAGAATATTTTGTATTTAAAAGCATCCTCCTTGGCTTTCATATCCTCATTCATTACCCGAGCCTTGGTCTCATATAAGTCTTGTTCAGCCTTTAGAAGTATCAAGCTACTATACTTATCCTGAAAATATTTATTAATCATCAGCGTAGAATCAAAAAAAGCAAGTGCCAGCTCTTTATTCCCGACTTTGGAATAGTAACAACACATCAGAGGATACAATGATTGATAAAGATCTGTGTTTTCGGTTCTTCGTATAAATAACTGAGTAGAATCTATTAAGGTCTTCGTTTTTTTTAAATCATTCTTCAAAAGATAGCTTTTGGCTAATTCTAAACTAACATCAGAAGCCAGCTCATAATCATTATCCATGAGCATCCGGTTTAGTCCGGCACGAAGATATGGGATTGCATCATCCGGCTTACCTCTACTAATCAAACATTTTCCTATATTACTAAGCGATACTGCATCGATAACCGGCTTCATTTTTACATTATCTACACTAAAATATGCCGATCTGAAATAATACTCTGACGAATCTATATTCCCAATCAAATTATAATACGAGCCAATTGCATTTCGAGCCAACAAGTTGGAACGATCGAAATAATATTTTGGAGGCTTTAAAGCTTGCCGCAAATATGGGATAGCTTTATCATAGTTACGAAAAAAGTAATATGCCCTCCCTATTTGATAATAAGCATACCCTCTTCCGGGATATTCTTCACCGGTGATATTTTTTAGTTGTTCGTCTATAACGTAAGTTTGAGCAAAGGCTTTAGCATATAAAGAAGACTTCCAGTATATATTAAATATGGCTTCCATCGCCCTAATTTTCATTACCATATTGTTTTGTCTTTCTGCCTTTTTAACAACCTCTTCCATTTTGGCTATTTTGTAAGAGATATCATTATTTTCACCCACAGGTAGAACTAAAGCATACATATAGTCTGCTTCTATATCCAACTCTGATGAATTATACTTCTTTGCATCTTGCCTTACCCTTGATATTTCCTTAAGCTGTTTGTCTAAAGGAAGATAATTAAATATATCCTCGTAATAATCCGACAAGTCATCCACGCTTTTAATAAATCCATGATGAGCTAATTTATAGAAAACAGAATCAGAGCAGAAGTAGTGCACTCTGTTGTATTGTTTCACGTATATACTGTCTATGCTAAAAGCATTGACGGTAGATACTGCTAATAAGAAGAAAAGAATCAGAAATAGTCTTCTCATCCTTGTGTAGTTTATAAGTTTATAGGGCACCTCTTAATTTGTGTTATTGTCTTATTATTTTGTTATATACCAAAATCAATGCAAAATAAAATAAATTTTGCTATTAACATAAGAAAATCTCAAAAAAATAGAATCTAGAGATATTCTGAAAGTAAAATGTTTTAAAACAACGGGGCTTTGTATCAAAGTAATGAAATAAATATATAATTTTGAAATATAAATGGAAAACAAAATAAAACTATCTGTGCTTGGCTTTTCTTTCAACCAGTCTCAATCCGGAACGTATGGACTAGTATTGGCTGAAGAAGATGGGTTACGCCGCTTAATGATCGTTATAGGCACACCCGAAGCCCAATCTATTGCGTTCAAACTACAGGGTTCAATCCCACCTCGTCCATTAACACATGACCTCTTTCAGACTTTATTGGCACAGCTTGGTATTCTACTGCTCGAGGTGAATATTTACAAATATGAAGATGGTGTATTTTTCTCTAAAATGATACTGCGCCAGGGAACAGAAATAATAGAAATAGAATCACGAACATCAGACGCAATAGCCATTGCCTTAAGAACCAAATCACCGGTATATACCTCCGAAATTATTATGCAAGAACAGGCGGTTGTATTTGATGACAACACGTCGGAAGATAATGCGTCGGAAAACGAAAAAGATAATTTGGCACTGGATTACTCTTTATTAAACGAAGAAGAATTGGAGAGCCTTCTTAAAGATGCTATTGACGGAGAAGACTACGAACTGGCATCCTTGCTCCGAGACGAATTACTTAAGAAAAAAGATGACCCTAAGTAATTTTCGCAATTAGCTTATAATAAATATGCTACACTAATTATTTCCATAACCTAAACCTTTTTTAAGCTTTATAAGGATTCGCTTATGCAACGAAAAGCGTGTCCCGATCATCTTTTTAAAAGAAACAAATCCGGAGGTTTCTTTTTAGAGGTTGATATCACTCTTTGAGTAAAAAATTATTTGTTAATTATAAAGAAATAAATTATGAAACTTAGAAAAATTCTAGGATTAGCTTTGTGTGCTTCTATTTTTAGTTTTGGTGCTATGTCGTGTAGCGATGACGACAATAAAGACAACGGTAATGATGTATCTGTGATTTCCGGTACATGGAAACATACAAAAACGGATGCCGAAGTAGAGGTTACTAAGCCGGAGATAAAAGAAAAAGTAGTAGCTGCTATTAAAGAAATGAATGATGCTGCAAATAACGTATATGCATTCAAACTCGACAGCACATTCAAAGCCAAGATAGCTGTGAACAAGGAAATGGTAGAAATAGAAGGTAAATATACATTGAAAGATAATATCCTAACACTGAAGCATGAGCAAAGTTTACAAGCATTATCTTATAAAAACACTGATATTATTGCTTCGGAAGATGTAAAAGAAAAGGTTGCGGAAAAACTGGAAATAGACAAAGCCGATATCAAGAAAGCCATACGAGTTGATACATTCAGCAAGATAACAAAATAAAAAGCTGTTTGTCAATATTGTAAAAAGCCATTCTCTAAAAAAGAATGGCTTTTGCCTTTTATGTCAAAGTTTGTAATGAGTATAAATATGCGCTTAATTTTTCGTATTTTTGTATCCATTTTTTAGAACTATGGCAGCAGAAAAAAATATTTTCATAAAAGGAGCAAGGGTTAACAACCTAAAAAATATAGATGTCGAAATCCCTCGAAATAAATTTATTGTTATCACAGGTGTTTCGGGTTCAGGAAAATCTTCTTTGGCATTTGATACACTCTATGCGGAGGGACAACGCCGTTATGTAGAGAGCCTATCGTCATACGCCCGTCAGTTTCTTGGCAGGATGAACAAACCCGAAAGTGACTATATTAAAGGGATTCCACCTGCTATAGCCATCGAACAACGAGTGAGCGCACGCAATCCCCGCTCAACGGTAGGGACATCTACAGAAATATACGAATACCTGCGATTATTATTTGCCCGCATCGGAAAGACCGTATCTCCGGTATCAGGCGAAGTGGTGAAAAAGCATCAGGTAAGCGACATTGTAGAAAAGATGCTATCCTTCCCCGAAGATACCCGTTTAGCCATATTGACTAAGATAATCCTTCGGAATGACAGAACACTGACCGAACAGTTGGAGATATTACTCAAAGAAGGATTCTCCAGAGTTGAAATCTCAGGTCAATTTGAGCGAATAGAAGATTTAATAGCGTCAAAGAAAGAATTAAACCCGGATGATCTGCTTCTTCTGATCGACCGCCTTACATGTGATAAAGATTCTGCCAATATCAGTCGTTTTTCGGAATCCATAGAAACAGCTTTTTACGAAGGAGAAGGGGATTGTATCGTCCGCTTTTATACGGGTGATAAAATTCAGATGTTCAATTTTTCTAAACATTTCGAAGCTGATGGAATTCAATTTGAAGAACCCAGTGATCTGATGTTTAGCTTCAACAGCCCTGTAGGTGCTTGTCCTGTATGCGAAGGATTTGGAAAAGTAATGGGTATTGACGAAGATCTGGTTATCCCCAACAAAGGCTTGTCTGTTTATGAAGATGCTGTCGTATGCTGGAAAGGTGAAAAAATGAGCGAATGGAAAAAGGAGTTCATCCAATCTGCAGCCCGCTATGATTTTCCTATACACAGACCTTACTTTGAACTATCGGATAAAGAAAAAGACCTATTGTGGCACGGTGCTATAGGACTGCATGGGATTGACGCATTTTTTCAGATGGTTGAAGAAAACCAGTACAAGATTCAATATCGTGTTATGCTGGCTCGCTATCGTGGAAAAACTACATGTCCTTCGTGTAAAGGAGCACGGCTAAAACCTCAAGCTCTGTATGTAAAAGTGGCAGGAAAGACCATCGCTGATTTGGTTCTGATGCCTATTACAGAATTACAAGAGTTCTTCCAGAACTTAGAATTGGACGAAACAGACGCTGCAATCGCCAAGCGCCTGTTGACTGATATAAATGTACGAGTTCAGTACCTCGTTAATGTAGGACTGGGCTATCTTACCTTGAACCGTCTTTCGAATTCATTGTCAGGCGGAGAGAGCCAACGTATCAATTTAGCAACATCTCTCGGCAGCAGCCTTGTGGGCTCGTTATATATATTAGATGAGCCAAGTATCGGCTTGCATTCGAGAGATACAGACCTGTTGATTAACGTCCTGCAAGAACTAAAAGCTATCGGCAATACAGTGGTAGTAGTGGAGCATGATGAAGAAATAATACGTGCAGCAGACTATATAATAGACATAGGCCCTAAGGCAGGACGCCTGGGAGGAGAAGTCGTATATCAAGGAGATGTAGATGGACTTCGCAAGCATACTGACAGCTATACGGTACGCTACCTGAATGGAGAAGAGAAAATAGAAGTTCCGAAAATTCGCCGTAAATGGAACAATTACATTGAAGTGAAAGGGGCACGACAAAACAACCTTAAAAATATCAATGTAAAGTTTCCTTTGAATGTAATGACCTTAATAACAGGGGTGAGTGGCTCCGGAAAATCATCGCTGGTTACGGATGTGCTCTATACAGCATTGGAGCGTCATTATAAAGGAAAAGGAGACCAAATCGTACAATATAATGGACTGGAAGGTGATCTGAATTTGATAAAAGAAATCGAAATGGTCGATCAAAACCCGATTGGCCGGTCGTCTCGTTCAAACCCGGTTACATATATCAAGGCTTACGATGAAATACGAAAACTCTTTGCCGAGCAACCGCTTGCCAAACAGATGCATTTTACTCCGGCCTATTTCTCTTTCAATGTAGAGGGGGGAAGGTGTGAAGAGTGTGCCGGTGAAGGCAAGATTCTGGTAGAGATGCAATTCATGGCAGATGTGATGCTCGAATGCGAAGTATGTAAAGGACGAAGATTTAAACAGGATATACTCGATGTACAATACCGAGGCGTAAATATTTATGAGGTATTGGAAATGACAATCGATCAGGCAATCGAATTCTTTGAAGGAGGAAAAGGCAACACAGAAAAGAAAATAGTAAAACGCCTGAAACCGCTACAAGACGTGGGTCTGGGTTATGTCAAACTAGGTCAGTCTTCTTCATCTCTGTCAGGAGGAGAAAATCAGCGGGTAAAGCTTGCGTTCCATTTAGCCGATGAGAAGCCGGAACCGACTTTCTTTATTTTTGACGAGCCAACTACAGGTCTTCACTTCCATGATATAAAAACATTATTGAAAGCCTTCGATTCTATGATTAAAAGAGGGCATACAATAGTTATTATAGAACATAACATGGATGTAATCAAATATGCAGATCATATCATTGATATTGGTCCTGAAGGAGGAAAAGAGGGAGGGAACATTGTTTGCGAAGGTACACCCGAGCAAGTCGTTGAATGCAAAGAATCTTATACAGGCCGCTTCTTGAAAGAAAAATTGAACCAATAATAAAACAGATATCCCATAAAAAAGAAACAGTAAATAAGCTATTTACTGTTTCTTTTTTTGTTCATTTATAATAGGTTGCCGTTCTACTTTTACCTGTGTCGAATCGCTGGGTAATGGTGTTTGTGCTGCTCCATTTTCTGTCTGTTGCTGCTGTACCCTACGCCTTCTCGGCTTGAAAGATTGGAACAAGCGCTTCAACGTTGCAGCCTCTTTACTGTACTCTATCCCTACCCCTTGCGTAGTAGGTGCTTGACGATAAAACTGATTATTCATATGGCTATACGCCTTGAGAGTCCACAAAGAGCTTAATTGATACTCTAAATCAAAGTCGCCAATAAAAGAATTGTCAGCAGATGTTGCATGATCTGTACGCATTCCCAAGTTCGTATTAAAGGTCAATCTATCGTCCAAGAATTTACGAGAAAGATTCACACTCATGTCCATATTCGATAATGAGCCGTCATCAGATTCTACATTGGCCCCTATTTGCCACTTATCGCCCAGCATGTTACCCACCAATGCCGTCAATCCTGCCGAAAGGGTACTGGAAGCAAGTGACGACCACAAGCTATTTGTGAAGTTAACACCACTATTTCCCATACTTGAATAGAATGACCCTGTGGCAACTAAGGACGCAAACTGTCGCACCCTTTGCTCATCGGTACTAATCAAGCTGTTTATCCTCTGTCTTGTGTCGTCGTCAGCACCCGGAAGGCTAATATTATAAGACACATCCATCTTATCTATATTCCCCGTTATTTTAAGAATACAATCAACATCTACCTTGGTTGTGCTTCCATTAAGGGCAAAACTATTGTCCAATGTATTCAAGTTGGCTCTTACTCTCCGATAAGCGGTTATATTAAACTTCGTCTTCAAAGGATCTCCTGTAAAGTTGAGCTTACTACCATCCTGTATCTTAAAGTCAAGCTTTTTTATTCCTTGCAGATTTAGCCGAACAGAGCCGTCACTCAGTGTATAGTCTCCATACGCAAACATATTTTCACTCTGCATATCATATGTAAAATCTATTCGTCCTGCTCCTTTGGCATGCATTTGATCTCCTGTAAGCGGATCAATAACTATCCCCAGATTAATATCCGGCGTCACATCAAGCCGGACTCTCAACTTAATAGGCAGAGGAGCGTCTTTCACGATATTACCAATCGTGTTTTTCAATTTTTCTTCGGGAACATTTATGTAAACAATACTCTTGTAATCAGAAGCTTCTGATCGCTGAGGCAATAGAATATTCAGAGTTGAATTTTTATCATTCTTTATCTGCATATCCAAATTTATATTCTTTTCATCACCAGTTATTTTCACCTGCCCGGATGCAAAAACCCGCCCATAGAACAAACTGTCTGTACGATGTTCGGTATCTAGTACCATCAGCTTATCCATCCGCATATCAAGCTGATACTTCATATCTCCAAAATTCTTGTGAGTCAACGTAGCATTTACATTAGCCGTATTTCCTCGACTATCTTTTAAGGTAAGATTATCAAACCCTATCTTATCGGGACTAACACGTATAGTATCGGATATCGTATAAACCACATTCGTATAATCCACTCCTATCTGAGTATCGTTAAACCCGAGAAAACCGCGAACTTTAGGAGCTTTAGTCGATCCTTCTATCATCAGATTGGTGCTGATACTTCCATCTATCTTGTTTAGCATATCAGCAACAAATGGCTGCATCCATCTGAGTGGCATTTGCTGCATTCTGACCTGCAAATCGAGAGAATCCTGATTGGTATATACCGTACCGTCTACCTCGGCAAAAGTTTTATCTCCTTTTGCCAATATAGCATCTAACCTTACCCCTCCGTAGCTATCACTCCAATGGCTATCTACAGTCATTGTTCCCAAAGTATCTGCGAATATTACAATATCTCCGATTTCCAGATTACGTGTATAGAGTTCAGGTTGATCAAGCATTTTTGTCATCAGTACATTTCCATGTATACATCCTCGGATATTTTTTATGTCAAATGCTTCTAACAATTCCCCTATCTCAGCATGGTTGAAATCAATATTCAAGCTATCCCCTACTTCTTTGGAAATAACTCCGTTCAATCCGATGTATTTTTTCTTGTTGACACCTATTCCCAAATTGTGAACTTCGGTACGCTCTCCTTTATTCCAGACTTCTGCGGGAAGTAGATTTAGAGCCAGCTTATCTATCATTATATCAGACGGGCTGACCTTCAGATAAGAGAGTAATTCATTCTTCTCATCTCTGCTAAACTGTGCTAATACATCTACTTTTCCGCCAATATCTATATTCGTTTTATCACTCATTACATTGACCACAGAACGCATTACATTATTTGCACCCCTGACATTTAAGGCCAATGAATACATACCTTTTTGCATAAGGATGTCACTTCCGGCGGAAATATTAAAAGCAGAGTCGAGATTAATTACATCAATGGTCGTACTTTTTATATTATATTCTCCAAATTTGACATATGGAATATTTCCTTTAGCGGTGATTACATTATCTATTGTATTTATCCTCCCGCTTATGCTTGCAGGTTCAATAACATCAACAGGCAGTGATAATATCCGACCCAGTTCTTCGGTGTTATTCGCCGTTAGATTGAAAGTAAAATTATTCTGATCTTTTTTCACTCTTTTTACTTTTGGGAAAACTGCCGGAAGGTACTTATTCATCAATTCAGAAAACTCGTCCGAAAGAGATGTGAATTTATATTGCCCATCAATATTAGCGGTAAGAAGAGAAGATGTCAGTTTTATAAATTTATCATTCTCTGTCCTTTTACCCATTTCCAATGTAAACTTTCCGGGCTTGAAATTAAAATTAGCATCGTATAGATTAAGACTGTCAATTACAGCCTTTCCCTCCATCTGATCTATATCCAACCCTTTCATACTTCCTTCCAGCACAAGGGATAAACGTGGATTAACCCAGTTTTCATCTTTATAGAAGCGATCGATATGCAGGGTGTCTACTTTCAATCTCAGATTAATGTCGGGCACTCGTGCTTGGGTCATACTTGCCTTTGCATATACTTTCCCTACGGGAGAATTTAGATTTGCCGATGCTCCCATTTCTGCCGCATTATAATAAGCATCGAAAGGAATGTTTCGATAGGTATCTTTTCCATACTGTATAGATGCAATTTCACCTTGCAGCTGTGCTATCAGTGGTCCTTTTTCTGCTTGTCTTGCTCTCACGTCTATCTTAGCGGATAAACGCTTCAACCCCAAAGTATCTCCCAGCAATTTGCCTAGATTGAAGTTCTGGGTATTTAATGTTGCAGCAACATTGAAGCGTGAAAATATACTATCTGCTCCTCCGCTTGCTTTCGCCGTGATAGCTCCCTGACGACACCAAGCCTCAGCATCCAGCTTAAACTTGCTCAATTGTCCCTTTACATTTCCTTTCAGGTAAAGATCTCCAAGCTCCCTGAATATGTCAGGAGCTATAAAAGTAGAATCTCCAACTCTCGCAAAAGAAGTGACAGCCGAGGTAGAAGCCTTGAATTTATCGATCGAAAGGAAAATATCGGCACTTCCATATCTCTCATAATTTGAGATTGAAGCCTTTGCTTCTAATAATGCATCATTGCCATAAGCAATATTTATATTTTGAACATTTACGGCAGGCAATGTTCCCTTAATGCTCGTAGAGAGAATAATGTTATTCTTTAGAAACTTCAACTGAGGAAGAAAAGACAATAAGTCAATCGGAGATATCTCAGCACTCTCCGTTTGCACTTCAAATTCGGACGTGGATAAGTTATACCTCACTTTATCGGTTCTGAGATGCGAATTAGGTAGGTTTAAAGATAAATTGTCTACCCAAAGTTGCGATTTATCCGAATAGAGCTGTCCCTCCAGCGTTTTAATTTCAAGACCGGTTATTTCTTTCGCCGAAAGATTATTTAATGTAATATCCAATCTATCAGGGTCAATAGAATTCAGATCGAGATTAATATTCAGATTGTATAATGAGATATGAGAAGCATTGAATAGGTGGGGCGTTACCGAGTCCGAAAGAACATCATAATTCAGCCTGCCATTTTTTATATCAACATCCGTGATGACAATCTTCAGTGTACTTTTTGTTGTATCTGCCTTAACCGTATCTCCCGAAAAAGCATCTATAATAAACTGAAAATTGAAATCGCTAACACTATCTTTTTTATTAACGTTGATAAGAAAATCATCGAGGCTTATACTTGTAATGGCTAGTGTATTGCTCTTAATTAATTGCCACGGACTTAGTTTTACATCCAAATGTTTGGCATAGAGCAAGGTGTCTTTTGCCCGATCTTCTATATATATGCCATTTAGGGTTGCATGATTGAACAGGCTAAGGCGAACTTCATCGATGGAAACTTCTGTTTTCAGTGTATTTTTTAGAATATCTACCGCATAGTTAGCAACTTTCTGCTGAACAAAAGGAATAGAAAGAAGTACATAAAGAAGAATATTAAGACCTATCAGCGATAGAACTATATACATCAGAATTTTGAAAAACTTCTTTATCAAGCTTTTCTTCTTTGGTAATTCTTCGTGTATATGAGTATTCTGATCTATTTCCTCCATACTTATTTCATTTCAGCTTCTGAATCCATTCTTCTTCATTAAATCCTACCAGAACAAAATCTTTTCCTACTACAATCGGACGTTTTACTACCATTCCGTCAGAAGATAGTATGTCTATTAATTCTTCTTGCGATGCTGATTTGACCTTATCTTTGAGATTATTCTCTTTATAGATTCTCCCCGAAGTATTAAAAAATCTGGAAATAGGAAGTCCGCTTTTCTTTATCCATTCAGACAATTCTGCCTTCGACGGGTTTTCTTTGGTAATGTCTCTGCTGTTTACTTCTACATTATTTTCTTTAAGCCATTTAGCGGCTTTTTGGCAAGTACTGCATTTAGGGTATTGTAAAAAGAGTGTTGTTGTCATTGTATATGTCATTTTATATTTGAACAATATACAAAAATAAAAGTTTACGGATGAATAACGTAGTTTAATTAGCTAAAGTTGACTTCTCACGTAATAATTTGTGTATTTTTGTACCTAAAATTAAAAATTACAGCATGATACAATCAATGACTGGTTTTGGCAAATCAACTGCTGAACTTCATAAAAGGAAAATTACTGTTGAAGTAAAATCCTTAAATAGTAAACAACTCGATTTATCGGTACGTTTACCAAATCTGTACAAGGAGCACGAAATGGAAATCCGCAATCTGCTATCTCGCCAATTAGAGCGAGGAAAGGTAGATTTTCTCATATATATAGAAAACATAGGCAGCGAAACTGCTACACAGATCAATCAAAGTATCATAGAAGGATATTATAATCAGATCAAAGAATCTTGCGAAAAGTTGGGGGTTGCTGTTCCTCAAGACTGGTTTCAAGTCTTGCTGCGTTTACCTGACGTTTTGAAGTATGAAGCACAGGAAGTAGACGAGGAAGAATGGCTTATGGTATCGAATGTTATCAGCGAAGCAATTGATCAGTTGCATGCATTCCGTAAGCAGGAAGGCGCAATGCTTCAGAAGCTATTCGAAGAAAAAATATCTAACATAAAAACCCTTCTGACCGATATAGAACCGTTCGAAGCAGAACGTGTAGACAAAATAAAAGGTCGTATCTCAGAAGCCCTACAAAAAATAGAGGATTTCGATTATGATAAAAATCGTTTCGAACAGGAGATGATTTATTATATCGAAAAGCTTGATATAAACGAAGAAAAGAATCGTTTGAACAACCACCTTAAATATTTTCTGGAAACAATGACATCAGGATCAGGACAAGGTAAAAAGCTTGGTTTTATAGCTCAGGAAATAGGACGTGAAGTAAATACGATGGGCTCAAAATCGAACCATGCCGAAATGCAGCAGGTTGTTGTGAAAATGAAAGATGAGCTCGAACAAATAAAAGAGCAGGTGTTGAACGTATTGTAAGGAATAAGCGATAGAATGGGCAAATTAATCATCTTTTCGGCTCCTTCGGGTGCAGGCAAATCAACTATTGTAAACTACTTGCTTTCGCAAAATTTAAACCTCCGGTTTTCGATCTCGGCCACAAGCCGTTTGCCTCGCGGAGAAGAAAAACATGGAGTAGAATATTACTTTCACACACCCGAAGAGTTTCGTCAGAAAATTGAGAATAACGAATTCCTTGAATACGAAGAAGTATACAAAGATAAATTCTATGGAACGCTAAAAGCCGAAGTACAAAGAATCTTTGATAATGGCGGCAATGTAATCTTCGATGTCGATGTGGTAGGAGGATGTAACATAAAAAAATACTACGGAGATAAGGCGCTCTCTATATTTGTAGAACCGCCATCCATCAGTGAATTACGCAACCGACTGATAAGCAGAGGAACCGATTCTCCCGAGATAATAGAGGCACGGGTAGCAAAAGCAGAATATGAAATAACCTTCGCTTCTCACTTTGATGTCATTATCAAGAATGACAATCTGGAAGAGGCAAAGGCAAAAGCATTACAAGTGGTAAAAGAATTTCTTGCAACATGAAGATAGGCATATTCTCCGGCTCATTCAACCCTATTCACGTAGGGCATCTTATTCTGGCAAACTACATTGTAGAATATACCGATATAGAAGAAGTCTGGCTGCTAGTAAGCCCTCTTAATCCTTTAAAATCGGAGGATGATCTCTCGGATAAATATGTACGCTTAGAAATGACGAAGCTGGCTTTAGAAGGATATCCCAAAATAAAGGCGAGTGACTTCGAGTTCGATCTGCCCAAACCATCATATACAATCAATACACTGGATGCTTTGAAAGTAAAGTATCCCGAGCATGACTTCACGCTCGTTATTGGAGCCGACAATTGGGCTATTTTCGAAAGCTGGCATGAAACGGATAAGATTCTGGAGAATTATAAGCTTAAGATATATCCTCGCTTAGGCTTCCGGATAAAAATACCCGATAGGCTAAAGCAAAAGGTAGAAGCCTTAGACTCGCCAATCATAGAAATATCATCGACCTTCATACGTGAGGGTATAGAAGTGGGTAAGAACATGCGTCCTTTTCTTACCGAAAACGTATATGACTATATTATAGAAAAAGGACTATATAAACACTATAAAAATGAGCTATAAGGAAGATTTATCGAAAGACTTACTGATTCGTCAACAACGCTTGCAAAGTACCATGCAGTCGATGAATATTGAAGGCTGTATATTGACTACTGCCGTAAATGTATTCTACATGACCGGAATGGTATATAATGGTTACTACTATTTACCGATAGAAGGACAACCGGTACATTTCGTAAAGCGCCCCGAAGATGTCAGTTTCGATAATACGATCTATATCCGCAAACCCGAACAGATAACTGATGAGCTAAAGAACCTCGGACGCTCTATTCCTCAATCTGTCTTGATTGAAACAGATGTGATTTCCTTCGGTGAATGCAGCCGTTTACTGAATACATTCAGTCTAAAGGAAGCTGCGAATGCATCTACCCTGATGCGTAAAGTACGCAGTGTAAAAACCGAATTCGAATTGGAGCAAGTAAGACTTTGCGCCCGTAAGCATGAAGCCGTTTATAAGATGATACCTTCTGTTTATAAAGACGGCATGACGGACATAGAGTTTCAGATAGAAATAGAACGTCTGATGCGCTTGCACGGATCATTAGGACTTTTCCGTAGCTACGGCGAAAACATGGATATCTACATGGGTAGCCTTCTTACAGGAGAAAATGCAGAAGCTCCATCCCCTTTCGACTTTGCTCTTGGCGGAGCCGGAACAAGCCCCATTTTACCTTTAGGTGCGTCGGGTCAAAAGATAAAGAAAGGGAATACCATTATGGTAGATATGGCCGGAAACTACACCCCATGGATGACAGACATGACCCGTGTGTTCTCTGTAGGTAAGACACTCGATCTGGCTTATCGTGCACATCAGGTCTCTATAGAAATCAGCAATAAGGTAATGGACATCGCAAAGCCCGGCGTAAGCTGTGCCGAGTTATACAATATTGCGATGGAAGCAGTGGTTAAGAACAATCTGGAACCTTACTTTATGGGAACAAAGCAACAAGCTAAATTTGTTGGTCACGGTGTAGGATTGGAGATCAATGAGCCTCCAGTACTAACCCCTCGTTCGAAAGAATTGCTGGAACCAAACATTGTTTTTGCCCTCGAACCTAAATTTGTGATCCCTGAAGTAGGAGCTGTAGGTATTGAAAACACATATTTGGTAACTCAAGATGGCCTTGAGAAGTTGACAATATTGGAAGAAGAAATTATAGAGCTTTAATCACGATTAGTATACGCCGACTTCTTCCTCCATTTAAAATATATATAGGGCTTAGAGCAAATGCTTTAAGCCCATTTTTATATCTCACACCTTCACTACTATCAGCTCACAGCTTTATGCTTACTCCTGCGTCGATCGTCATATACCGAAATAAATCCGAACATGCCGCAAGCAGAAGCGATTAGCAATATAGGAGCAAAAAACATGGCAGACTGCAAAGCATCTTTCCCTGCGGCAAAATAGACTACCAAAGCAACTATCGCAATCAGGGCATACATCACACCGAAAATAGCAAACATATTCCCGATGAAAGGGCTTGAGCTTTGCACTTTAGCCTTCTCATGCATTAATGCTCTTTCGGCTTCTATCTGATGCATGATCCTGTATTTAAGATTGTCGCTTGCTTTCATTCTGGTGCCCGAAAGAAGCTCTCTTATTTTATCATCCTGCATATTCATATCGTTGTATTTATATTTTTTATTATTATTCATCAATTCTATATTTTAATATCTCTAAGAGGTTTCGTACCGCATCATCTGTTCCAGAATATCTGCGAAACGCTTTCGTGCCCTATGCATCTTCACTTTCACATTTACATCCGTCAGCCCGGTTATTTGTGCTATTTCTTTCACCGAGTTATCTTCCAAATAGTATAATGTGAGCAAAAGCCCTTCATCTCTAGGCATCTTATCCATAGCCTCATTTACAATAGCCTTCCTCTCGTTATCCTCTACCTGAGACATTGTATCCCAATCCGAGAAAGAATTATCCAAATCAATCTGTTTATAATCAACAAACTCTGTATTGTAAACCGTATTACGGGTTTCTGTAATTGCCGTATTATAAACAATTCTGTAGAACCAAGTCGAAAACTTACTGTCAGCCCTAAATGTATGCAAATTATGAAAAGCCTTAACAAAAGCATTCTGCACAATATCTTCTGCATCCTGCCTGTTACCACATACTCGATAGGCTATAGTTATAGCCATATCCTGATATGTGTCTACAAAATACCCGAAGGCAGACGTATCTCCCTTCAGGACTTTGTGTATAAGTTGCTTTTCATCCATCCTTATTCAGCGTCTTCAAATTCTTTTTTGTCTTTCACCACCAAGTAAAACACAACGTAAGCAAGACCAAGGAACAACAGCACGCTACTGCTTATTACAAGATATTGAAAATCTAAAGAAAGAGCAAAGCTTGGTGCGATGAAAACCCCTAAAGCCAACCCGATAGCGATTCCGACACACAGAAAACCATTGCGAAGAGATCTGTATTTGTTCGGAGCTGTTTTTACTTCCGGTGGAGGTATAATCCCTTGTTTCGCCAATTCCATACGAACTTTCTTATCTGATGATAAAAGTTTTAAAAGAACCATTCCACCTAAAACGACCGGCAATCCTACTGCACATAAAATTGCAATTATTGGTACTAATTCACCCATGATATTTCTATTTTTTGTTGTTAATAATCTGTTTTCGAATATATGACTACACATAGTCTCATGTGGTTACAGATTTTATGTAATATTTTTCTGAAATCGTTATTTTAACCTTTATCTCTATATTTTCCTACACAAAAGGTGACAATAAAATAAATCACAAAAACGTATACAAACATCTGATAACAAAATACATAACGCCACATAAACAATAAAAAGGTGACAAAAGTGACACTTTTTGATATGTTTTGTACCTGTCACTTTCTACACACTAAAAAAGAGAATACAATATAAGACAATTTTATATTATTCTCTTTGTAGCTATTAAGCAAATACTAAAAGAAATTTAGAATTACTCCACCTAAAAATAAATAGCCGCAGGAGAAAACCTCCCACGGCTATATACTATATAATAAAAATCTATTAGTTCAGATTCAATTTTTTCGCAAGTGGAGCTGGAACAGCAGCCTTGTTAACCATTATATTTGTTGTTTTGTACTTCACAAATGTTTCTGAAGCATACCATATCCCTTTATATTTACCTGCTTCACCCCATGAGTTTTTCACAAGATAATATTTTGTACCATTCTGATCTTTTACAATCCCGAATATTTGCATACCATGATCGTCGGTCGTTTCTTGGCTATCAAATGCAGCCTGACGCATTTCTTGTGTAACCACCTTTTCTTTTACCGGACCTTGATCTACTTTTGCTTTCAAACGGGTAGTTTTTTCGCTTTTTGACAATCCTAACCAATGAGCCTGATCTGAACCAATGTTTTCAGGAGCCTCATCATCGGGGATAACAGCGATACCATTGCGGGTAAATCCAATTTCACTTACATCCGAAGCCCATGCCACAGTGTAACCGTTATTTATTGCATTGTCTATTACTTGTATCATTTCATCCATAGGTACATTATACGACAGAGCCCAGCGCCAGTTGTCAGGTATTTCTATAGCAAACGGAGCATAGAACGGATGATGTGTGAATGAAGTGATAGATACATAATTCTTGCTTGTAAGCCCTAAAGATTGAGCTAAAGACTGCGGAGTATATGTTTTGCCTTTGTATTGGAATTCTTTTGGCACAGCACCCAGATAAGCATCCAAAACACTGTTGAAACCAACACCCCATACCGGAGAAATCCGACTTGATTTCTTGTCGGCAATTCCTTTTACATAGCCACTCAATGCAGCTTCCAATTCACCATGATTATGAATAGTCTCACCATAGTTAAGACCGGCATACACTTCATTAGGAACTACGCCGTATTCATCTAAAGTTTCTACAACATCGGCAAATGCACCACCTTGTGCAAAGTTTAGATTACCTCCTACTCTTACATACTTATCCGCTTTATCGGCATAATTACGACGAACAATATACATCTCAGAAAGATCGTGATCTCCTTTGTTCATTTTAAGAAGCTCAGATTCAAGAAAAGCTACTCCCGAAAAACTCCAGCAAGTTCCGCTATTCCCTTGATTTTTGATCGATGTTATCGGGTTTTGTTTCACCACAGTGAACTGATACGCTGTGTTCTCTTCCTGAGCAAAAACAATCAGATTGATAAGCAGGAATAAAGGCAAAATAAGTAATTTTCTCATAACAAGTGAATGGATTAAAAATTTATTTAAAATTGAGCACATTATTGTTCTATTTCTCGAGGTACTTTATTCTCTCCTCTTTTCAGCTCGGGATAAGCAACACGTAAGTGACGCATGCTGACCAGCTTGTCGCAAAACACTTCTTTTACCTGTTCTATATCCTTAAAGGTAATCGGGGCATTCTTGAACAAACCATCGCTCAGCTGAGAATCTATAAGACGGTTTACCAATTCGGTAATAGCTTCTTTCGTATTCTCCTTAAGGCTTCTCGATGCAGCTTCCACCGTATCAGCCATCATAAGAATAGCGGTTTCACGTGTAAACGGATTTGGTCCAGGATAAGTAAAGTCTTCTTCATCAACGATTTCGTCAGGATGATTATTTACATACGAATTATAGAAGTATTTTGCTTTTCCTTTACCGTGGTGAGTTTCTATGAAATCTATTATCTGTTGCGGTAAGTTATTCTTTTTAGCTATTCTTACACCCTCGGCCACATGATCTATTATAATGCGGGCACTCTCTTTTTCTGTGAGTCCGGCATGTGGATCGATGCCTTCAACCTGATTCTCGGTAAAGAAAATCGGATTTACCATTTTACCGATATCATGATACAAGGCTCCTGTACGCACCAGCGTAGCATTAGCCCCGATACGATGCGCAGCGGCAACAACCAATGTAGATACCTGCATAGAATGTTGGAATGTACCGGGAGCAACTTCCGAAAGTTGCTGTAGAAGAGGTCTGTTTGTATTTGAGAGTTCTATCATACTCACCTCCGACATAAAGCCAAAGACTCTTTCGCAAACATAAACCAGCAGATAAGCGAAGGTGACAAATACAAAGTTGATACAGAAATAAATATACACCCTCGAATTTTCTTTTATCAATGCTATATCTCCTTCGGTACATAAAATCCAGCCCGTAAACGACACAATATATGTAACGAGTATCAGAAGGGCGCATACAACCAGCTGGGAACGCTCAGAAAGATTCCGCAAGCTAAAGATACACATATATCCCACCAACATCTGAACTGTGATAAACTGAGCCATCTGAGCCAGAGGAAACATAATGGCACATATCAGTATTGTAATGGTATGCGTGGTAATAGCTGTACGCGAGTCTATAAATGTACGTATGAGAATGGTAGGTATAGCAAAAGGAATGACATACATCAGAGTAAACATCTTCGAGTCGCCCATTATTCCCGTTATGACGGGGAAAATAACAACCATAAGCAACATAAAGATGACATTCTTTTTATTTCTGTACTCCTCAATACGATAGAAACGAAGATAAATCATCAGAGCCATTACAAAGAGGGTGATCATAACCAACTCTCCCATGATAAGCCATCCCGGTTTTGACTTTGTTCCTACCTTCCCTTCTGCTTCTTTAATATAAGAATCCAGAATATTTTTGAGGCGTGCATCTACGATCTCACCTCTATCTATAATCTTTTCGCCATATTGTACTTCTCCGTCATACAAAGAAACCTGTTGCAGCATATCATTCTTGATACCCAACGACATCCTCTCATCGTATATAATATTAGCTATCAGATAATTGTTGAGATTAAAAGTTTTGAGACGTCCTATATCAATATGGGCGGGAGCGTCATCAATGATCTTTTCGTAAGCCTGGCGTGGTGTATAAAACGATGCAATATGCCTGGTTGCAGCAATTTTGTTTGCTGTTTCGCTGCGAAGTATTAATTGCTTTTTATTCAGTTGCTGAATACGCTCATAATCTTCGGCAGAGATCACTCCGGCTTTGTATATTTCTGTAAATTTCCTGTTTATATAGGTTATATAATCCTCCGGAATACTTCTTGCCCTGGCATCCTGAACAACCTGAGATATTGCTTTTTTCTCGATTGTCGCATCTGCCAGATAATAGGGCTGATAAGTCTGCATGATGCTATCTTTCTCTTCTTGTATCTGTGCATCAGACTTATGTATATGAAACTTAAAGGGTGCTGTAAGCAAGCCGTATTGCCATGGCCGATTATCTTCATAACTGTATTTATATTTACCCTCGCGCGGTAAAAAATATACAATAATAATGATTGCAGCGATGAACAAGACAGATGTAGGTATCTTTATCTTGCTGATATAATAGTCGATTTTTGCCATAAAAACTATGGTTTAAATTACAAATCTACAAGATTATTTTTATTCTAAGAAAAGATACAGGCCAAAATCGAAGCCTCTAAAGATTGATTACCGCCATTACACGTTTCACAACCCCGGCATTGGAGCGTACATAATTACCGGCATGTAACCCGGCAGCATTCAGTGTTCCGTCATACTGAAGAAACTCATCCATCAAACCACGGAATGCCTGATAATCAGAAATTGAGTAACCTCCTCCACATTCTATCATTTGCTGAGCTTCACGAAACTTTTTAAAATTCGGGCCAAATATCACAGGTAAATCGTAAACCGCAGCTTCTAATATGTTATGTATACCAACACCAAACCCTCCTCCTACGTATGCTACTTGTCCGTAGCTATATATAGACGAAAGAAGTCCGAAATTGTCAATAATCAAACAGTCATAGTCTGCCATCATTCCGGGCGTTGCCTTCGAATAGCGGATATGAGGACGTTGCAGGTTGCTTTCGATGTACTTCAAGTGAGCTTCATCAATCTCGTGCGGAGCTATTATCAATTTAAGGTCTGTAGTCATATTAAAGTATGGGATCAGTATATCCTCATCCTTTGGCCAGGTACTTCCGGCAACAAATATCTTCTCATTCTCAGACTTGGCTTTCTTCTCGAAAGCCTCGGCTATAGGAAGTTGCTTGGCTTGTTTTTGAATATCCAATACTCTATCAAAACGGGTATCGCCACAAACTTCAACATTTGTGATACCTATATTTGATAACAGTTTCCGGGAGTTTTCATCCTGCACGCATATACATGTATATTTTTTCAGCAACTTGCGCATATCGCTTCCATACCAACGGAAAAATATCTGATTGGGACGAAAGATCGCTGAAACCATGTACACCGGAATATTCCTTTTATAAAGCTGATTTACAAAATTATACCAGAATTCATATTTTATAAATATCGCCATCTTTGGCTGAACAATCTTCAAGAAACGCTTTACATTCCGTTTCTTATCAAAAGGCAAATAGCAAACCACATCTGCCAGCGGATAATCTTTCCTTACTTCGTAGCCCGAAGGAGAAAAAAATGTAAGCAATATCTTATATTCAGGGTGTGTTCTTTTCAGCTCTTCCATAATCGGACGACCTTGTTCAAACTCGCCTAAAGAAGCTGCATGAAACCAAATATATTCAGCATTTGCATCTATGTTCTGCCTCAATATCCGATAAGTTTGCTTGTGCCCTACAATCATCTTTCTAGCTTTCTTGTGGAAAGGAGAAATAAGACGGACAATCAACGCATATAGATATATTGCAAAATTGTAAAAAAACAGCATCTTCTTGTTATTTAATATTTAAGATTGCCTTTTGAAGTCGGGCTATTGTTTCTTCTTTCCCAATAGTTGCCGTAATATCAAACATATGAGGGCCTTTCGACTCCCCTACAACAGCCAGACGGAATGCATTCATTATATTGCCGAGATGATAGCCTTTCGATTCAATCCAGCCTTTCACTATTTCTTCCTGATTGTGAGAAGAGAAGTCTTCAATTCCTTTCAGAACTTCTGCCAGCTCGCTCAATTGAGACGGCGACTCTTCTTTCCAACGTTTTTTCACAACCTTCTCATCATAAGCAGTTGGAGCCACAAAGAAGAAAGAAGCCTGATCCCACAATTCTTTTACGAAACTTACTCGTTCTTTTACCAGACCTACAACTGTTTCTATATATTGTAACGGGTATTCTATCCCTTTATCTTGCAATATAGGGTAAAAAATTGCGGCTATCTCGCTATTTGGTCTTAATTGGATATATTGGTGGTTGAACCATTTCCCTTTTTCATAATCAAATTTGGCTCCGCTCTTACTACATTTCTCCAATGCAAAAAGTTGAATAAGTTCTTCCATCGACATTATTTCCTGATCATTACCCGGATTCCATCCCAGAAGAGCAAGGAAATTGATTACAGCTTCGGGGAGGTACCCACTTTCACGGTAGCCTGACGAAATCTCACCACTCTGCGGGTCTTTCCATTCTAATGGAAAAACAGGAAAGCCTAGACGGTCGCCATCACGCTTGCTCAATTTTCCATTTCCTTCGGGCTTCAGCAAAAGCGGAAGGTGTGCAAATTGCGGCATAGAATCTTCCCAGCCAAAAGCCTTATACAATAATACATGCAAAGGAGCTGAAGGCAACCATTCTTCGCCACGGATAACGTGTGTTATCTCCATCAGGTGATCGTCTACGATATTCGCCAAATGATATGTAGGCAAATGATCTGCCGATTTATAAAGAACTTTATCATCGAGTACCGATGAGTTATATTTTACTTCTCCACGAATAACGTCATTCACCAATACTTCTTGCCCTGCTTCAATCTTGAATCGGACTACGTACTGATTACCGGCATCTATGAGTGACTGTACTTCTTCTTGAGAGAGGGTCAACGAGTTTCGCATCTCTCCCCGTGTAGAAGCATCGTACTGAAAGTTACTCACAGCTTCACGCTTAGCTGTCAGTTCTTCGGGAGTATCAAACGCAATATAAGCTGCTCCTTTTTGGATAAGTATATCTACATATTTTTTATAAATCTCTTTTCTCTCCGATTGCCGATATGGAGCATGAGTACCTCCAATATGTGTACCTTCATCAAACTTTAAGCCCAACCATGTGAGAGCTTCGATGATATATTCTTCTGCACCCGGCACAAAACGTTGCGAATCGGTATCTTCTATACGAAGGATAAAATCGCCGTTATTTTTTTTTGCAAAGAGATAATTATATAATGCCGTACGTACCCCGCCAATGTGAAGTGGTCCGGTTGGGCTCGGTGCAAAACGCACCCTAACTTTTTGAGACATACTTTATTTTTTTAAAGAGGCTACAAAATTATACAAAATATTGCAATATAGTAAGAATAGTGGCAGAAGAAATAAAAACAATGCCAGAGATGAAAATAAAAAAGCCGGAAATCTAATTTCCGGCGCTATATATTCACTAAATTACGATTATCTTTTTTGAATACGTCCTCTGCCTGAAGTGTTTGTTTGAATATCTTTATACTTAAGATTTACAATATCCACATTGGCATTTCCCGAGCTGACAACCGAAAGACTTTCAACCGATCCTGTCAAGACAACATTAGAGCCTCCGCTTACCGCCACACTTACAGCCCTCGCACTCTTTATATCCAAAGAGGAAGTACTTCCACCGGAGGAGGCAATATTTAACGTTTCTGACCTCACTTCATCTATATTATAACGGGAGCCACCCGAAACAGCAATACTAGATTTCTTCGATTCCAGTTTCTTTACATCGAAACTAGAGCCACCTGATGCTGCTATAGATATTCCCCTATTATTTTTGAGTTCGTCGGTAGAAAACTTTGATCCTCCCGAAAGTGCTATAGATTCTATATTGTTTGCCGTAAGATATACTTTCACTCTCTTATTGCTTTTACCTTTTCTATCAACTTTCAAAATACCTTTTTCTACATATACATCTATGGGCTCGGGGCTATCTATTTGCGCAGTATGGCTTTTCCCATAAGAGAAATAAACCTCAATACCCGACCTGACCTCAATACCGCTATAAGAACTCAGATTTATTTTTTCAACATGTGAGGTTTTAGACGATCCGCACGAGACAAACAATACGATGATACTTAATATAGAGATACCGATAAATTTCATAATATTCATTTCTAGTTTAGTTTTATTTTATTTTTACATCTGCATAATTGCTCGATACAGTAATGGTAGCTGTTGGTCTTTTAGTTCCTATCTGCCCTTTTTTAATAACTGTAGTCGAGGTTTCGGTTTGCTCAGTGTATTTCACCGTATATTTTTTCGACACAGTCATATCTCCTTGCACCAGTACAACATTAAATGAAGCTCCTACGTTATCGGGAACGCTTAATACCACATCAGAGTAATTACCTTTTACATTGATATTTGTATTTGGAGATATTGAATTAACCTTTACATCAGAATAGTTGCAAATTACATTCATTCTGGAGCGGAGATTATCAATCGATATGTCGGCATAATTAAATTTACCATCCATCTCTCCCAACGAGCCTATTTTAAAATCGCCCGAGGTAGAAGACAACTGAGCCGAAATAGCTTGCACATCATTCAATACAAAGTCACTATAAGCTCCCGACAAGTCTAATCTATTCGCCTTATCTATCTTTACTTTCGAATAAGAAGTCGACAAAACGGCATCCTGCAATTTGCTTATCGTCACTTTTCCATACTTATCCTTAATGGTTGGTCTGGCTCCCGAAAAGCTTTCTGCATCGAAGGTGCTATAAGACAAATTGGCTGAAAAAGGTGCATTAAACTCATTCATTTTTAATCTGCCATATTTTAGATCTACATTAAGTTTAACATTGCGTGGAATACTTATCACTAAGTCGATTTGATTTACACTGGAACCAAGACTAGCTATAGCCAACACTCCTTTATCCTCTGAAATTCTAACAGGATTTCTCTGATTAAGTTTGTTAAAATATTGAATCTCTAACTCTACATTCTTGGATCGGGATTCCCTTACAAATATATTTCCATATTTATGAGAGATATCGATTTCTGAAATGTTGGAGTACGTTTTAGTCTCAACTCGATCGGGAGTTTTGCCTTTCTGATTATTTGAAAAGACTTTCAAGTTATCATTATTGGATCTGGACTTCAGATTTTTACCCAATTCCGACAATCTTTCTTTATTCACTTTCAAGTTTTTCTCCAATTCCTTGAGGTTTTTGACACCGGATTTTTCAAAATCGTCCTTCCATGCCAACCACTGGGCAGTATCAAAGTTAAAGTCAAACTTATAATCAAAATTAAGGGCATCGAAGTCCAAATCCATATCCGGAATCTCTATGTTCGGAATTTCTATATTAAATCTTCCTTTACCATTAATAGAGTCTTGAGGCTGATCACCCTTTATCTTTTCCGATGCTCCTAATTGAATTAGAGCAAGGCTGCACAAACCGATAAACAATATATACTTTTTCATCCCTTAATTATATTAGCATTTGGTATATTTTCCTAATTTTTGATCTATATTCTCGAGTACATGGATATTCGTTCTATAATGTTTCACCAAAAAATGAATAGCCATATCCTTATCTTCATTTTTAGAGATTTCGTTGATAAAATTATTATTACCATCTATTATTTTCTGTATATCCTTGGTCAGTCGCGCCTGATTTTCGGTATCTGTATATGCGAGTTTACACATTATATCAGCAATCTTTGCTTCCATTTTCTGATTATAATAATCATTTGTTGTTTTAAATTCATCTGTTGCTCCAATGACCTCCGGTGCAGGAATATTCCCTCCCGTATTGTCAGGTGTAGAGAATCTAACAACAACGGCTATTAGTATGGCAATGGATGCCGCCACAGATATGGCACTTATAAACCGTACCCGTTTCACTCGTTTTTCGTTCTTCAAGCTTTCTTCATTCTTACTTTTCAATAGAGCTTCGAATCGCTCCATGTGTCCGAATGATGGTTCCTGATCGTCAAACAAATCTCTGTTTCTGTCTATTTTTTTTCTTATGTCATTCATACCTTCCCTCCTTTTTTAGACGAGTTCCAATAATTTTTGTTTTGCCCTCATATATTGTATACGCACCGTTCCGGGCGCTATATTCAGAATCTCACTAATCTCTTCGTGATCATACCCCTCTATAAGGTAAAGATTTACAATCAACCGGCTCGACTCCGGCAGCTTCGTTATTGCAGTTTTCACCTGCTCTACACGATCCAATATCTGCTCCCACTCTTCGCTATCATCCGAGTCTACTATATCATAGTTGATATTCTCGTTGAAATCGACAGTTTCCAAGTTTCTTTTCCTCAGCTTGTCAATAGATGTATTAATACCTATCCTTACAAGCCATGCCTCGAAAGGAACTGAATTTTTATAGTTGTCCAAACTCGAGAACGCTTTCAGAAAGCTCTCTTGCATTGCATCCTCTGCCTCGAGACTATCATACAGAACCCTATAGCATGCATTATAAACTCTCTTATAAAAAGTAGAGTAAATCTGCATCTGAGCCAAATGTTGACCCTTCCTACACTGATCTATAATATTAGAATCGAAGCTTATCATTTAATGTTTTAGGTTACCCTTCTAATAACATCTACGGATCGAAAATAGAAGTGTTACAAAAAAAAGAATTATTTTTCAAGAAAATGATAAATTTAAGAATTAAGCATTCAATAATAATTCAAATACCTCCGTACTTTTATTTTTTCTCATAATTAAAAAGGAATTGTTGCAGCATTACTCTTATTCATTTTTTTAAAACACAGAGTAAAAAAAGTAACACAGAGTTTTTCGCAATAAGAAAGCATCTCTCTATTTTTTACCAGTTACTTAATTAGAAAAGAGATAAATAAATTTCAGATAAAAACAGACTGCTTGTAACGCCCACCTGCTTGCCCTTAATCATTACTCCAACAGAAGCTTTAAGGTTTAGATAGTTGTAGGTCGGAAATCCATAAAAAATAATTAGCTTTGTGAGACTAATATTATAAAATAAAGAACGAATGAAGTCTCTAAGCTTATTTCTTTTGCTTGCAATAGGAGCTCTCACATTACCTGCACAGAATACAGTTAAAATGAGTGCAGTGAAAGGAAATGATTATGGTGTGGCGTACTCATTACCTAAAACCTCTGTTATAGTCACCGTAAACTATACAAAGACCACGAAAAAAGCCGGTGAATTCTATCAATATGCCGAGCGATACCTGAGCATAACCAATCCCATAACCGAAAATAGCGTAACCTATACTATCGACAATATAGATGCTACCACAAAAGGAATAGTAGATAAAGACAAGTCTTATCTGGTAGAATTTCGATCGAATACAACTGCACCTTTTGTCACACTGACAAAGGATGGTGTGATATGTGCGATCAACGATGACTATACTTTCCCCAAAGAAGAAGCAATACAAGCTCCGGCTAAAGTGAGTGAAACGACATTAAACCCACGCAGCTTCCTGTCCGAAGAGATTCTACGTGCAGGTTCTACAGCAAAACAAGCCGAACTGATCGCAAAACAAATCTATCGATTGCGCGAAAGCCGCACAAATATAATTACAGGCGAAGCAGACAATATGCCTCCTGATGGCAATGCTTACAAACTGGTAATGACTCAACTTGATGAACAAGAAAAGGCACTCACCGCAATGTTTGCAGGAACCGAATCGAAAGAAACAGGCACAAAAGAATTTACGATAATCCCTGATACGAAAAATATAGATAATCGAATCATTTTCAGATTTTCGTCTAAGCTTGGAGTCGTGGATGCCAACGATCTGGCAGGAGCACCTGTATATTTGTCTCTCAAAAACAAAGACCCGAGAGAAGAACAAATACTGACACCTAAAGAACAAAAAGAATTGGAGAAGAAATTCTCTGCCGGAATCATATACAATATCCCGAACAAGGCCAGCTTGCAAATAACATACAACAGCAAGGATTATGTAAAAAAAGAATGCGACATCGTTCAATATGGAATTCAGGATGTGCTGACACCGAAAATGTTTGATAACAATAAATTACCAATCAAAGTGATTTTCTATCCTGAGCTGGGAGCTGTAAAACAAATTATCCAGTAATATGGCTTGGGAGATTGAACGCAAGTTTTTGGTCAAAGGAAACTACAAAGAATATGCCTATACGCATGAAGAAATCGTGCAAGGATATCTTTCTTCGGTGAAGGAGCGCACGGTAAGGGTGCGGATAAAAGGAGAAAAAGCATATATCACGATCAAAGGGATAAGCAACGAATCAGGCATTTCCCGCTTTGAGTGGGAAAAAGAAATTTCGATAAACGATGCCCGGGAATTACTAAAATTGTGCGAACCGGGAATTATAGATAAAATCCGGTATTATATAAAGAGCGGCAAGCATACCTTCGAAGTAGACGAATTCAACGGTGAAAACCAAGGTCTTGTTATGGCCGAGATTGAGCTCTCTTCAGAAAACGAACAGTTTGAAAAGCCCGACTGGCTGGGAGAAGAAGTGACAGGCGATCTCCGCTATTATAATTCTTCTCTGACAAAACTTCCTTATTCTAAATGGCAATTATAAGCTTTTCTTCTTAAATTCGGATTATATTTAGTAACAGGAGGAGAAAATATGATAGATACAGAAGTAAAAGTTCACGATAATTTCGCCTTAGAATTCAAAATTGGTTTTATAACCGACCAACATCAAAAGGATATAAATGAGTTCAGGATCAATACGTGGATATTCCTCCCTAACAGCCTCGACATCAATCGGTCTACATATAAGAAAGATGACTTTTACAGAGATGTAAAAAATAACCTTCGCCTGATTACCCCCGTTTATTCTCTCGAAGAAATACTAAAGGCAGGACGTGGCCCTCTTCCCCGCTTACAGAAAGCATTGGATGATCTGGCTGTAGACCCAAATAATGAAGATCTCACAGAAAGTTTTTCTTACCAAATAAAAATGTTCGTCTGCATCGTAAAGAGTGCATTGAGACGACATGTACAGATTATCGGAAGTACAGCAACAGACGAAAAAATAGTTTCTCATGTAGAGGCTTATATTGCCAACGTGAAAGAAATAGCATTACAATACAGAGAAAAGTGGGAAGAACTTTCTAATCCCGAGATGACAAAGCAACAGCGGGAGTTGTTTCTATTCGGAGATGACTTTCTGGGTAATATCATAGAGCAATATGCCTTTCAGATTATGAAAATACTAAAAGGCAAACCGATATTCGAAACAATCAAAGAAAGGCTATACACCTTAATTGAAAGGGAAAAAGCCCATAAAAAGAAAAGAGGGTTTATGCTACTTGAGAAAGGGCAGGAAAAACACAATAGTTTGGTAATCACGCAACGGAATATTCTGAAAAAATTCGTTGAAAGTGACTTATTCTTACAGATTATCAGAAAAAAAGACGGACTTTTTGCCCAGCAGCTATACTACAGTGTTGCAGCGGGAATCGCTATGATATTTGCTACGATGGTATCTTTCTTCGCCACACTGCGTTTTGGAAATTTCACTACCGACCTTTTCGTAATCCTTGTCTTTAGTTATATGTTCAAAGATAGGATCAAAGATATGATGCGCTACTATTTTTCGTCTAAGCTGGGTAAAAAATACTTTGATTCTAAACTAAAGCTGAGTATACGTAAGCAAGAGATTGGCTGGATAAAGGAGGCATTCGATTTTATAGAGGAAAATAAACTGCCGGATGAAGTACGAAATATCAGGGCAAGAACGCCACTGGTAGAAGCTGAGAACCAGGTGTATGATGAAAAAATAATCTTATACCGAAAATGGGTAAACCTATCGAAGGATGAGATAGAAAAATACAAAGAATATCGTCTATCGGGAATTAATGATATTACGCGTTTCCACTTGATAAATTTCACTCATAAAATGGATAATCCATTTATCCCACTCTACTTATCAGATGCAGAGAAAGGATATGAAACGATAGAAGGAAATAAGGTATATTCATTGTACTTTATTATACAATGTAAATCCGACGAGGATGAATACTATAAAAAATACAGGGTATTATTTGACCGCAACGGAATAAATGATGTAAGTGAACTGAATTAATCCTTCACTTTATCTTACCCTTGTATAAAGTACCAAAGCGTCATTCAAAAGCTCTTTTATAACCTCAAGAGGTAAATCTTGATTTGGATCAACTCTGAATATTTTCATCCGAGATCTGCTACCCGCTTCCAGTTGGGGATGGTTCAGGTATTTTCCTTCAACGAAGAGGATATATGGTTCATCTGTCTTTTTGTCAACCCAAAGATAACACAGAATTTTTGTCTTATAACAGAAGCAAGGCATTCCCCACTTCTGTGTTTCGGAAATACACTCGTCTTGGGTTAGTATGATACTTCGCAATGCCAGCAAGCAGCTTTTTTGAGGCTCATCTTTATCCAAATAGAAATTGTAAAGTTCATCAATCATCACGGTTTTATTTAAAACATGGATATGCTGCCTTTATAATGGACTCGTATGAGGTAATACCTCTACTGTTACAATTCTTTTAATTGTAGCTGTCTAGTTAATAATAGCGAGCCTTAAACCAAAGCTTTTTAAATAAAGTTGACTGATAGGTTTTTACGTCTGTCTTTTTTCTTTTTCTGAATATAGGCATATACCGCAACACTTGAGACCGCAGCAACTAGAGTTATGGCTAATACTTTCTTTGTCATATTATTACATTTTATTTAAGGACTAGTTAAAGCATAGTAAAGTTAGCAACAAAAAATCTGAAATCAATATTTTTTAGAAGCAACTTTTAGAATAGTTAATCAAAATCAGGTATAAGAAAACAGCCGGTATAGCCAATATTGTGCTATCGAATCGATCGAGGATACCGCCATGTCCGGGTATCATTCCACCCGAATCCTTTATACCTAAGGTGCGTTTAATAAGCGATTCGAAAAGGTCGCCCCATGTTCCGAATATTATTGTTATAGCGGCAAATCCTATCCATCCCAAAGTGGACAGATTTTGATAATAATGAGCAAAAATGAATGAAGAGCCGATAGAAACTACAGCTCCTCCGATAAAACCTTCCCACGATTTTTTAGGAGATATACGTTCAAATAAGCGATGTTTACCAAAAGTCATTCCTGTGAGATAAGCAAATGAATCATTTACCCAAATAAACACCAATAAAGCTAAAACATATACATAGTGATAGCTTCCCGGAGTGTAGGCAAAAACCAAATAATTAGTGAGCGCAAAAGGCACGGCTATATAAAATTGCCCCAACAAAGAATATGCTATAGAGCGTATAGGGTCGGGACGCTTAAGATACAATTCACCAACAAATAAAACTAATATGTAGATACAATAAGGAACGAAAGTTACAACAGAAGCATCGACTGTATAATAATAAAAACTACCGATAAAAAGGAAAAAACCTCCAAGCACATTCCATACCCGGGTAAGGAGAACATTTGCTCCTTTTTCGATCAGCCCATAAAACTCATATAACGACAATACAGTTATGAGAGAGAATATAATACAAAATGTATATTCATTTATAAGGATACCACCTAGTAACAGCCCTACAAATACGGCTCCGGCAATAATACGAACGGCAATGTTAGGTAATCTCAAAATAATAAAGTTTTATTAGTTTGAGGCAAAAGTAGTAAAAATAAGAATATCATGTTTCCCTACTACTGAGGATATTCAGCTAATTCGTCATTCTCAGGTAAATAAATCAGTAATCGTCGGCTTATTATTGCAAATACACTCGCAATAACAAGTGTTGTTTATTTTGCATGCATCGTGTCTGTTTTTGTAGTTGTGAAGCTATGCACTTAAGGCCTAAATATAAAAAAAAGGATGTTGTTAAATCCAACATCCTTTCTTTGACTAAAGTATATTTTTAAATTGATATACTTGTAAACATTTATAAATTAAGACAATGAATTATTCAGACTGATCCTCTTCCGAAATAATTCCGGGGACATCTTCGTTCTTCTTTATCTCTATTTCTATATTATCAGGCAACTCTTCGGCTTCTTTGTATAATTCTTCCGAACGAGAAACCCATTGACGTTCACCAAATACTTTCTTCAGATCATCAGCAAAAATAACTTCTTCTGTAATCAATAAGTTTGCTAATTTTCCATGTCCGTCAGCATGTTGAAGGAGCAGTTTCTTCGCACGCTCGTATTGCTCACTGATCATATTCCTAACTTCTGTATCTATCAACAGAGCCGTTTCTTCACTATATGGTTTTGTAAAGCCGTAAGCCTCACCCGACGAGTCATAATAACTTAAATTAGGCATCTTTTCGCTCATACCAAGATATGAAATCATCGCATAAGCCTGCTTCGTTACACGCTCTAAGTCGTTAGCAGCACCCGACGATATATGCCCGATAAAGACCTCTTCGGCAGCACGACCTCCAAGCAAAGCACACATTTCGTCCAACATTTGCTCTTTAGTGGTGATTTGTCTTTCCTCCGGCAGATACCAAGCAGCACCCAAGGCTTTGCCTCGAGGAACAATAGTAACCTTTACCAATGGATTTGCATATTGCAAGAACCAGCTTAGCGTGGCATGTCCCGCCTCATGGATTGCAATTGTCTTGCGTTCATCTAAGGTTGTTACCTTATTCTTTTTCTCCAACCCACCAATAATACGGTCTACTGCATTTGTAAAATCTTCCTTCTGCACAACTTTCTTCCCTTTACGGGCAGCGATCAATGCAGCTTCGTTACAAACGTTAGCTATATCAGCACCAGAAAATCCCGGAGTCTGTCTTGACAAGAACTCTACATCAACCGTGTCGTCAATCTTAACAGGGCGAAGGTGTACTTTAAATATTTCCTTACGATCGTTCAAATCGGGTAAGTCAACTGTTATCTGACGGTCGAAACGTCCGGCACGCAGTAAGGCTTTATCCAGAATGTCAGCACGGTTTGTTGCTGCAAGAATAATAACACCACTGTTTGTACCAAAACCATCCATTTCAGTCAACAACTGATTTAATGTATTCTCACGCTCATCATTCGAACCCATATTCAGGTTACGACCACGAGCACGCCCAATCGCATCTATTTCATCGATAAATATAATACAAGGTGATTTTTCTTTTGCCTGCTTAAATAGGTCTCTTACACGAGAGGCTCCAACTCCTACAAACATTTCCACAAAATCAGAACCTGACAATGAGAAGAACGGAACATCCGCTTCGCCGGCAACAGCTTTTGCAAGCAATGTTTTACCTGTTCCGGGAGGGCCAACAAGCAAGGCTCCTTTTGGTATTTTACCACCAATTTCGGTATAGCGGGAAGGATTTTTTAGGAATTCAACGATTTCCTCTATTTCTTCTTTAGCTTCAGACAATCCGGCAACATCTTTGAACGTAACACGAAGGTCTGAGCCTTTATCATATAATTGAGCTTTCGATTTTCCAACACTGAATACGCCTCCGCCTCCGCCGGAACCACCGCCCGACATACGACGCATCATATAGATAAACAAACCGAAGATAAGAATCACAGGCAAAAACCCGACAAGGATTTCTAAAGGGTTGGTACTATCTTCGTAGCTGACATCAATATCATATTTATATTCGGCTCTCACTGTTTCATAGAAGTCTGCAAACTTGTCTGCCGAAGGAATACGCACAATAATAGCCGGATTAGTACCTGCCCTGTCGGCTTCGCCTTTAAACACGCTCTTTACAGAGTCAGGTCTTACAAAAGCTTTTAAGGTACTGTTCTTTCTGTCTACTATTATTTTGTTGACACTATTATTTTTTACATACCCCTGAAAGTCAGACCAGGGAACTTCTTTCGTTACGGTGTTATCCGAAAAGAAATACATACCTATAATGGCAGCAAATACAATGAGGTATACCCAATAGAGATTGAATGGAATTTTAGGTCCTTTCAGATTTGGTTTTTTGG
This sequence comes from Dysgonomonas sp. Marseille-Q5470, assembly GCF_951230145.1. Lineage (NCBI taxonomy): Bacteria > Pseudomonadati > Bacteroidota > Bacteroidia > Bacteroidales > Dysgonomonadaceae > Dysgonomonas > Dysgonomonas sp. Marseille-Q5470. Next base: position 364,671 of record NZ_CATNVE010000001.1, read on the forward strand.
GGCTATTCTCTCCTTTATTATAATTATCCATATTTTTTCCTCACAATGTGTGATTTAGTTTGTTTTCAAAACTATAACAAGCGTAAATAAGATTTGTTTAAATATGCTTTATCTCAATCAATATCAGGGATTGATTCTAGTTTTGCATCCGCCCACAAATGTTCGATATTATAAAACTCACGCAATTCGGGCACAAATACATGAACAATAACCGTACCATAATCTATACCAACCCAACGGCTTTCACGTAATCCGTCGATCAGTAAAGGGCGTTCTTTTTTCTTTTTCTTGAGGTAATCAACAATTTCTTCTGATATAGCAGATACTTGTATAGGAGTGTTTCCTTCGCAAATCACAAAATATTGACAAATAGTACCCGGTAATTCTGTCATATCGACAATGACGATATTTTTAGCTTTCTTCTCTTGGCATGCAGCCACAATATTGTTTACTAAGCTTTTTCCTTCTTTCATTCGTTAATTTATAGAGTCTCTTTTTTTGTTTTAGCCTACAAATATAAAGTGATTTTTTTAACTTACCACTCATATCTTATAGAAGTACAAATAATTAATTGTGTAAAGATAACTAAGTTCTTAAATTTCTTTCGGGTTTAGAAACCTTAATACCTACTTTAATAAGGATTTTTATCTTTTATTTACATAGAAATAGCTTTTATATGAGAAACAGAATATAAATGCCTGTCAGTTTTGTCATTTTTTGAGACACAAGAAGGAATCAGATATCCTATTATAAGTGAAAATATAAATTTCATTCTAACTTTGTACTTATGAAGAATTATGATCTAATCACCATTATAGGACCAACGGCATCAGGCAAAACAGCATTTGCCTGCCATCTGGCACATACACTCCACACTGAGATCATAAGCGGAGACTCGCGGCAGGTATATCGCTCGATGGATATTGGAACAGGAAAAGATCTGTCAGATTATGTAATAAACGGAGAAAATATACCTTATCATCTGATTGATATTCGTGAAGCCGGCGATAAATATAATATCTTCGAATATCAGCACGATTTTCACAATGTATATATAGACATAAAAAATAGGGATAAACTCCCTATCCTATGTGGAGGATCGGGGCTCTATGTAGAATCGGTGCTTAGAGGATATTCATTAGTAAACGTTCCCGAAAACAAGGAACTCAGGTCAAAATATGCAGACTATAGTTTACAGGCACTCACACAAATACTAGAGAGCTATAAAACGTTACATAACAAAACTGATGTCGATACAGCTCAAAGGGCAATAAGAGCAATAGAAATAGAAGAGTACAAAAAGGCTCACCCGTTGGAGCAGAATGAATTTCCTCCCCTCAATAGTTTAGTAATTGGAGTAGATATCGACCGTGAATTACGTCGAAAAAAAATATCAAAACGTCTTAAAGCCCGACTTGAGGATGGAATGATAGAAGAAATAAAAGATATTCTCTCTCAAGGAGTAAAACCTGACGACCTAATTTATTACGGATTGGAATATAAATATGTTACCTTATATATACTCGGGCAGTTGAGCTACGAAGATATGTATTCGCAATTGGAAATTGCTATCCACCAGTTTGCAAAAAGACAAATGACATGGTTTAGAGGAATGGAGAAAAGAGGAATAGATATCCATTGGATAAACGCAGAATTACCGATGAAAGAAAAGATAGACAAAACGAAGTTGTTAATTAACATGAACGAATAGTCTTTTTTGTTAATATTAATTTAAAGCTAAGTACTAATTCCCTTTGTTAATGTATTTTTGAAATGATTATTTTTCAATGCCCGATGAGAATAGAAATTTTAACTGCAAGTTTATTTTTAATATACTTCAACAACCTTTTTAGCATGAGTTTCTCTCGCTTCTCTAAGTGAGTATAAATGTTATTATCTAAACAATGCAGTTCAAGTTTCAAAACAAAACATCTAAATATCACAAAATCATAAAAGCAACTTAAAAACCTCAATCAACAATGAAAAAAAAGAAAATAGGAATTCTATTCCTAGCATTAATTGGCTTTCTGGGGACTATTCAATCTCAGAATTATGAGCCGGTCGACTATGTTAGTCCTTTAGTCGGCACCCAATCGAAGTATTCGTTATCTACGGGTAACACCTATCCGGCTATCGCGATGCCTTGGGGAATGAATTTCTGGATGCCTCAGACCGGAAAGATGGGCGACGGCTGGGCATATACCTACGATGCCGACAAAATTCGCGGCTTCAAACAAACACACCAGCCAAGTCCATGGATCAACGATTATGGTCAATTTTCTATCATGCCGGTAACAGGCAAACCTGTATTTGATCAGGAAAGACGTGCCAGCTGGTTTTCACACAAGGCGGAGATAGCTAAACCGTACTATTATTCGGTTTATCTTGCCGATCACGATGTAGTTACCGAAATGGCTCCTACATCTCGTGCGGTTATGTTTCGTTTTACATTCCCCGAAGAGCAAAACTCATACGTTGTAGTTGATGCTTTCGATCGTGGGTCTTATGTAAAAATTATTCCTGCCGAAAACAAGATTATAGGTTACACAACACGTAACAGTGGTGGTGTACCTGAAAACTTCAAAAATTACTTTGTAATCGTTTTCGACAAACCATTTACATATACAGCTTCTGTTGCCGGAGGAGTTCTTTCTACCAAAAGCCTGGAAGTTAAAGACAGCCACGCTGGTGGTATTATAGGCTTCTCTACCAAGAGAGGAGAAAAAGTACATGCCCGCATTGCTTCTTCATTCATCAGCCCTGAACAAGCAGAACAAAATCTGAAAGAATTGGACGGAAAATCATTCGACCAGGTAACTGCGCAAGGACGTGCAGAATGGAACAAAACATTGGGACGTATCCAAGTAGAAGACAATAACATTGATAATCTTCGGACATTCTATTCTTGTCTATACCGCTCAGTATTATTTCCACGTTCTTTCTATGAGATAAATGCAAAGAACGAGGTGGTGCACTACAGCCCTTACAACGGAGAAGTTCTTCCGGGCTATATGTTTACAGACACAGGCTTCTGGGATACCTTCCGCTGCTTGTTCCCATTCCTAAACTTGATGTATCCGGAAATGAACACCAAGATGCAAGAAGGATTAGTGAACACCTACAAAGAAAGTGGATTCTTACCGGAATGGGCAAGTCCTGGTCACCGTGGTTGCATGGTGGGTAACAATTCTGCTTCTGTAGTAGCTGATGCTTACCTGAAAGGACTTCGTGGATACGATGCTGAAACTCTATGGCAAGCAGTCGTTCACGGAGCAAACGCTGTACATCCTACTGTTAGTTCTACCGGACGTTTAGGCTGGGAACACTATAACAAACTGGGTTATGTACCTTACGATGTGAAGATCAATGAGAGTGCAGCACGTACACTCGAATATGCATACGACGATTGGTGTATCTATCAGTTCGGTAAGAAGCTGGGTAAACCTGAAAAAGAAATCGAGATCTACGCTAAGCGTGCGATGAACTATAAAAACCTTTTCGATCCTGAACATAAGTTGATGAGAGGAAAGAATGCAGACGGTAAGTTCCAATCTCCTTTCAATCCATTGAAATGGGGTGATGCTTTCACCGAAGGTAACAGCTGGCACTACACATGGTCGGTATTCCACGATCCTCAAGGATTGATCGATCTGATGGGCGGTAAAGCCGGCTTCAACCGCATGATGGACTCGGTATTTAATGTACCGCCATTATTTGATGACAGTTATTACGGAGGTGTAATTCATGAGATCCGCGAAATGCAGATTATGAACATGGGTAACTATGCACATGGTAACCAGCCGATCCAACACATGATATATATGTACAACTATTCAGCCGAACCATGGAAAGCCCAATACTGGGTACGTGAGGTGATGGATAAATTGTATACACCTAATCCTGACGGATATTGTGGAGACGAAGATAACGGTCAGACATCTGCCTGGTATGTATTCTCTGCATTAGGATTCTACCCTGTATGTCCGGGATCGGATGAATATATCTTAGGATCGCCACTATTCAAATCTGTAACTCTAAACCTAGAGAACGGAAAGAAAGTAACAATAAAGGCAGATAACAACAGCAAAGCAAACCGCTATGTGGAGAGCATGACAGTAAATGGACAGCCATATACAAAGAACTACGTGACACACGGAGATCTTCTTGGCGGAGCAAACATCAGCTATAAAATGTCTCCTACTGCCAACCAAAACAGAGGAACAAGCGACAGCGACTTGCCATATTCGTTCTCGAAAGAATATAAGGTAACGAATACAAAAAAGAAAAAATAAGAAATGGAGCAGCCTAAAGTCAGTATTATTGTTCCTGTTCATAATGCGGGTAAATATCTTGAAAAATGTTTGACTTCTATTGTTAATCAAACATTGAAAGAGATTGAGATCATTTTGGTTCTCGACTGCCCTACCGACGGGAGCAATAATATTGCTGAAGGTTTTGCTGCACAAGATAAAAGAATAGTACTGATTTATAACAGCGAAAATCTCCATACAGGGATCAGCAGGAATAAAGGAATAGAAGCAGCCAAAGGAAAATACATCGGCTTCTTCGATCACGACGATTATTGCGAGCCTGATATGTATGAGTTGTTATATCAAAAAGCAGAAGAAGAACGTTTAGATGTTGTAAGGTGTAACTTTCTGTGTGTTTATAAAGTGAAATCCGAATATGTAGAAGAAGGATATAAATATCCTGATAATTCTACCAATGCAACGGATAAAGAATGGTTTTATGAAAATGTATGCAGCGATAAAATTTCGTGCGTTATATGGAACCATCTGTATAAAGCTGATTTCCTGAAACAAAATGCACTATCTTTCTTAGACTCAAGAAACATTTGTTCCGAAGACAGCATTTTTTTCATAAATGTATACGATAAAATAGATAAGATCGGGCTTGTTCCCGACTTTTTATATTATCATGTCTTTCATTCTAACAATACAGGGAAAGTATACGCTTATCGATCCATCAAAAACAGAATTTCATTTTTTGAGGAATTGTATAAATTTCTGAAAAGTAAAGGGATTAGTGAAAGCAAATGCAATGCTTTCCTATCCAAAAATGTAGTTCGTTCATTTTATAGTGCCTCTCGTCAAGCCATCCTGCTATTTCCTCTCAGAAAAGCATTTGGAGAGATTAATGCATTAAGAAAAAACAATCTGATAATGAGTCAGTTTAGATTTCTATACAAAAAAGAAAATCTATCAGCCTTATTAGAGATGAAACCAACTATTGTTATCTTCTCATTTTTGATTAAATTCGGTACCCGAAAATAGATTATTGATTAAATGTTTTTTAGAAACATGTACTAATTATGAAAAATAACTACATAAAAAAAGGAATCATAGGACTATGCCTAGCCATTATGACAGCAATGTCGGCCGAAGCTAGTACCTTGATCAAATTAGAAAACAATACAGTTTTATCTCAGGATAACACTGCTATCAAAAAGGATGATCCTTACAAAAGCAACCGTCCTGCGGTAGACAAACGTCTATTCCAATCCAAAGCTGTAGAAAGCGAAATAGTACGCATCAAGAAAATGCTGAAAAATCAAAAACTGGCATGGATGTTTGAAAACTGTTTTCCGAATACACTTGACACAACGGTAAGACACAGAAAGAGCAACGGAAAAGATGACACTGTGGTATATACAGGTGATATCCATGCTATGTGGCTACGTGACTCAGGAGCTCAGGTTTGGCCTTATGTACAGTTAGCAAATAGCGATCCTGAATTAAAAGCAATGTTGGCGGGAGTTATCCGCCGTCAGTTTAAGTGCATCATCATCGACCCGTATGCAAATGCGTTTCTTGATCCGTATGATCCGAACCCCGATCATCAGTGGATGTCGGACGGTACAGCGATGAAGCCGGAATTGCACGAACGTAAATGGGAAATCGACTCGCTATGCTACCCTATCCGCTTAGCATATCACTATTGGAAAACCACAGGTGATACAAGCATCTTCGATGAAGAATGGCTACAAGCAATCACGCTGGTTTTACAAACATTTAAAGAACAACAACGCAAAGATGGTGTAGGCCCTTATTCTTTCCTTCGTGTAACAGACAGAGCGTTGGATACATTAAACAATGGAGGATTAGGCGCTCCGGTGAAACCGGTAGGATTGATTGTTTCTTCATTCCGTCCGTCGGATGATGCAACCACACTGCAATTCCTTGTACCATCTAACTTCTTTGCTGTATCTTCTCTCAGAAAAGCGGCCGAAATATTGACCGAGGTAAACAAAAAACCTGCTCAGGCTAAGGAGTGTAGCGATCTTGCTCAGGAAGTAGAAACAGCATTAAAAGAACATGCCGTTTACAACCATCCGAAGTATGGTAAAATCTATGCATTCGAAGTTGATGGCTTTGGTAATCACCTATTGATGGACGATGCAAATGTTCCAAGCCTTTTGGCTATGCCATACTTGGGAGATGTAGATGCAAATGACCCTATCTACCAAAACACACGCAAATATGTGTGGAGCGAAGACAATCCTTATTTCTTCCGTGGAAAAGCGGGTGAAGGTATCGGGGGACCGCATATCGGTTACGACATGGCATGGCCTATGAGTCTTATGATGAAAGCCTTTACAAGCAAGGATGATCAGGAAATAAAATGGTGCATAAAAATGCTGATAGACACCGATGCAAATACAGGATTTATGCATGAATCATTTAATGTAAATGATCCGAACAAATTTACTCGTGAATGGTTTGCTTGGCAAAATACTTTGTTTGGAGAGTTAATCCTCAAATTGGTAAACGAAGGTAAAGTTGGCTTATTGAATGATATAAAGTAAGACTAAGATTAAAATATGAAGGAATCGTGCAAGTTTTACTTGCACGATTTTTTGTTTTCTATAACAGCAATAATATTTTGCTTCAACCTTTCTTTGAAACAAGAATGATTCGCTTTCTAAAATACATTTTTGTTTAAATTAAGAAAAACCTAAAATATTGAAGATTATAATTATATTTGTGAACCATTACATTATATAGAACCCGACTAACCAAGTTAAAATCATTATGGTACTTTGTTGATAATTAAACTGAATGATAGAACAAATAATTATTTTAGAACACGTAGACCCTGTAGTCTTTTTCGGCATAAATAATTCCAATTTACAATTAATAAAAACGCTCTTTTCTAAATTACATATCGTTGCACGGGGAAACGCTATCAAAGTAACAGGAAATGCAGAAGATGTTCCTTTATTCGAAGAAAAGATCAGAGAGTTGGAGAAATTCTCTGTTGACCGAAATAAGCTAACTCAAGAAGACATTATAGATATCGTTAAAGGCAACTCTCCCAATGTAGTAAAGCAAGAGAATCTGATTATATACGGAGTGAACGGGAAGCCTATCTCTGCACGCACACCAAACCAACAGAATTTTGTAAATAGCTTTTATAAAAATGATATGGTATTTGGTATCGGTCCTGCGGGCTCGGGTAAGACATATACGGCAATCGCCTTGGCTGTAAAAGCATTGAAAAACAAAGAGGTAAAAAAGATTATTCTGAGTCGTCCTGCTGTTGAAGCCGGAGAAAAGCTTGGATTTCTGCCGGGAGATATGAAAGAAAAAATAGATCCGTATCTACAGCCATTGTATGATGCACTAGAAGATATGATTGCTCCGGCAAAACTAAAAGACTATATTGAAAATAAAACAATACAGATTGCGCCTTTAGCCTTTATGCGTGGGCGAACTCTTAGCGATGCAGTAATCATACTTGACGAAGCACAGAACACAACTGTACTTCAGATAAAAATGTTTCTGACACGCCTTGGTATGAATGCGAAGATGATCATAACAGGAGATGTTACTCAAATAGACCTCCCACCCTCTCAACAGTCTGGGCTTAAACATGCTTTACGTGTACTCAAAGACGTGAAAGGCATTGGTCATATTGAATTTGACAAAGGAGACATCGTCCGTCATAAACTGGTGCAACGAATTGTTGAAGCATACGAGAAAGAGGATAAACGAGAAAAAACCTTAGAGAAAAAAGAAAAGAAAGAGTATGATAAAAAAGAGGCATGACCTCTCTTAAAAGCTTTTATAGACTATAAATAACGTCATATAGAATAAAAACGGGTACAATGTCAATGTTACATTGTACCCGTTTTGCATTTATAGTATAGTTGTGTATGCGACGTAATTAATATCCTACAGTGTAATGCTGGCGAGAGTGTTTTCTATTTTCAACCTCATCAGCAACAACGATAGCCAAATCCTGAACAGAAATAGAGGCCGTACCATCTCTCATTACAGGCTCGTCTTTTCCCATTCTGAATCGTCCTGTTCGTCCTGTAGTTATATTTTCATTCATTTCTGTAGGTGGAGAAAGATATACCCAATCGAGATATGTTTCTCGCCTCAGCTTATCAAAGTGATCTCGTGACGCTTTTGCGCCTTCTTTCATTTTAGCGGGGAAATCATCAGTATCTACCAATTGAGTTCCTCCTATATATAGAGTTCCGGCGTTGCCTACTACAAAATAGCGTCTGATATTTGCTGCACGAACCGCTTTTTGTATCGATTCATAACCATCAATATAATCGTTATAAAGATTCGCATTGTCCCAACCGGCATTATATGCAGATATTACCATCTGATTGTTTCTTAACACCTCTGTAAGGGCATCTGTATCTTTGATATCAACACTCACAGCGGTTAGTTTATCATTCTTCACTGTGATTTTATCAGCATTTCGTGCAATCGCTGTCACGTCATGATCCCTCGACAACAATTCTTCTAATAGTTGAGAACCCACAAACCCGGTTGCCCCAATTAATGCTACTTTCATAATATATACAATTGATTTATAATGTTATTGAAAAAATAATTCCCTTTTATATTTTATCGCTCTTACTATCTGCGACCTATATTTTCGAGATAATTTTCTACTCTTTTGTTTCGCTCATCTTCGGTCAGACTGGCAGCCACTTCGATATGGGTTCTGTCATCAATTTTCAGCCATACAGTCTCTCCCATATCTTTTTTGTGTTCTTCTATTATTCTTCTTAACGTATCTTCCGGAGTCTGTCTTTCAGTCCTTTTCATAGCAGTTCTTCTCCCTGCTTTAGGAGTTGTTTGTTGTACACTCATTTTATTTGATTTTTTAATTTAATTGTACGATTAATGCAAATTTTTAAAGAAGCAGAATATTCTTCTACTTCACCAAAAATCACATCACATGTAGTTTTGGAAAACTGTCATATTTATGTGAAATAGATAAACATAACATTTAAAGTGCAGATTTCCAAATATTTTATAGAAACTTTACAAATAAAGAGGCAAAAGCATGATAAATAACAAATCTTAGACTTTACCAACACCACCATACGCTAAGTTAATGAAAATAAAAAACTTAACAAACGCTATTATTTTTCGGAGATTATATGAGATAAAATCGGGAGGAATAAAGAAATAATTAAGCGGCGGAAATACAAAAGAAAAAAGGAAGCTGATCACTTCCCTTTGCTTTTTAATTCATCTTCTAATTTAATCACCTGATCACGGTATTGGGCAGCTTCAAGAAATTCGAGCTTTTTTGCAGCCGCAGACATTTGCTTTTTTGCTTTTGCAATAGCTTTCTTTAGTTCCTCTGCACTCATATACTGCATCTGGTCTTCCGAGGCTATAGAAAGTATGCTATCTTGATTGTATGGCTGAGGAGTAGCAGAATCTTCTCCTTTACGCTGCGTGAACACGGATGTGCGGGCTTTCTGTATTTGTTTAGGTACAATACCATGCTCCTCGTTATACGCCATCTGCTTCTCTCGTCGGCGATTGGTTTCATTGATAGTCTTTGCCATACTATCCGTAATCTTATCGGCATAGAAAATAACCTTACCATTTACATTACGGGCTGCACGACCTACTGTCTGAGTGAGAGACCTATGTGAACGTAAAAAACCTTCTTTATCAGCGTCCAAGATTGCAACAAGCGAAACTTCGGGTAAGTCAAGCCCTTCACGCAGAAGGTTGACACCTACAAGTACATCAAATTCTCCCGTTCGCAAGCTATCCATAATCTGAATACGATCGAGAGTATCCACGTCGGAATGTATGTAGCTACAACTTATTCCGTTGTTTGACAAATAATTTGTCAGCTCTTCAGCCATACGTTTTGTAAGAGTTGTTACAAGTGTACGCTCGTTCTGCTCAACACGCATTTGTATTTCTTCCATCAGATCATCAATCTGATTTAAACTCGGACGCACATCAATCGGAGGGTCTAAAAGACCAGTGGGACGAATCAATTGTTCCACAATTACTCCTTCTGATTTTAACAGCTCGTAATCGGCAGGCGTTGCGCTCACATAAATGGTTTGTGGTACAAGAGATTCAAACTCTTCAAACTTCAATGGCCTGTTATCTAAAGCTGCAGGAAGACGAAAACCATATTCCACGAGATTCTCCTTGCGGGAGTGGTCTCCTCCATACATAGCTCGTATTTGGGGAATAGTCACGTGACTTTCGTCAACGACTAAAAGAAAATCATCAGGGAAGAAATCCAGCAAGCAGAATGGACGTGTACCGGGTTTGCGATTATCAAAATAACGCGAATAGTTCTCTATACCGGAGCAATGTCCTACTTCACGGATCATTTCCAGATCGTAAGTTACTCGTTCATAAAGCCTTTTAGCTTCCAACGGTTTTCCTATCGATTGAAAGAAATCTACTTGACGTCCCAGATCTATCTCAATTTCCCCAATTGCCCTATCCATACGGTCTTTGGTGGTTACGAATAGATTTGCAGGGTAAATCCTAAAATCATTATAGCTATCGATTTTTATTCCGGTGAGTGGATCGAGACATTCTATACTCTCTATCTCATCTCCCCAAAAAACAACCCTCACAATAGGATCTCCATATGCAAGGAAAACATCCACTGTATCGCCCTTTACACGAAAATTTCCGGCTTTGGGATCAACCTCGTTACGTGAATACAGAGCACTAACCAATGATCTTAGAAAAACATCACGTACAATTTTCTGCCCCACCTTTAAACTAATTGTAGAGCTTTCAAAGTCTTCGGGGTTTCCCATGCCATACAGGCAAGACACAGAAGATACAACAATTATATCACGACGACCCGATAAGAGAGACGTTGTAGTTGCCAGTCGCAACTTTTCTATCTCATCGTTGATAGATAAATCTTTCTCTATGTAAGTATTCGTAGACGGAATATATGCTTCCGGCTGATAATAGTCATAATATGAAACAAAGTATTCGACCGCATTATCGGGAAAGAATGTCTTAAACTCACTATACAACTGGGCGGCAAGTGTCTTATTATGGCTTAACACCAAGGTGGGCTTGTCTACATTTTGAATAACATTAGCTACCGTAAATGTTTTTCCTGAGCCGGTGACTCCCAACAATGTCTGAAACGGAATATCTTGTAAAACCCCTTCGGATAAAGCAGCTATCGCAGCCGGCTGATCTCCTGTTGGGCTATAATTTGAAGTTAATTTAAAATCCATCTGTTATTTTCCTCTTTCCTAAATCAAAGATAACAAGAATTTTGCATTTATATTCTTAAATAAATAGGATTAACTACTCATGATGAAAAATGTATTCAAATTAAATAATGTATTTTTGTATTACAAACGGAATATTTTGAGTATGAAAAAAATTGTTCTATTCCTCTATGAGCTATTTATTTTTGCTCCTATCTTCATCTTAGCTACTATTGTCACGGCCGTAACCGTCATGATCGGATGCCTGGTCGGCAACAGGACTTTCTGGGGATACTACCCACCCAAATATTGGTCTAAACTTGCATGCAGGCTTGCTCTGTGCGAAATAAATGTTGTCAGAAACGGGAATCTAGATCCAAACAAATCATATATATTCGTACCAAACCACCAAGGGGCTTTCGATATATTCCTGATTTACGGGTATCTGAATCAAAATATAAAGTGGGTTCAAAAACAAGAACTGCGTAAACTTCCTTTTGTAGGAAAAGCATCCGAGATTGCAGGGCATGTATTTGTAGATCAGTCCAACCTCAAATCGATGAAAGATACGATAGTAAAGGCGGAAGCTGAATTGAAAGAGGGATCATCGATGGTGATCTTTCCCGAAGGTGCACGCACAAAAACAGGCAAGATGGGACGATTTAAAAGGGGGGCTTTCATTATTGCCAAAGAAATGAATCTGGAGATTGTTCCTGTAACCGTAAACGGGCCTTACGACCTGATGAAAATAAATACATATTTCTTGAACCCATGTAAACTGGAACTGATAATACACGAGCCTATCTCGACAAAAGATTTGAATGAAGACAATATGTCTGAATTTATAGATAACTGTCGGGAAATTGTATATTCGGGACTTTGGGAAAAATATAAATAATTAAACTTTAAAGAACTATACAAAAGACAGAACCGTCTTAGACAGGCTTATACAGAGGAGCCTGAACCCTAATAAATGTTAGAAAATTAATTCATAATAAACATCACAACAGTAAATAACAAGATAACATTCATTTTTTTGTACTTTTGCGATTAACCATATAACAAAATTTAGAAATGAAATTGAAGCATATATTATTTTTATCATTCATACTGATAGCTTGTCATTCAAGCCTTTCGTATGCATATAATACATCAATTTCCGTTACTCAAACACCGAAGGATGAAATTACCACCTATACTGTAGCCAAAGGAGAAACTGTATATTCTATTGCTGCTGCACATAACACTTCCGTACAGCAAATATATAAGTTGAACCCAAAAGCCGAGCAAGGTATTAAGGCCGGTGACAAACTTCTACTATCGAAAGCGAAAGCCGTAGCAAGTTACAGCAACCACCTGATAGAAGCAAAGGAGACGCTATTTTCGGTTTCACGCCTCTATAAAATATCGGTAGACGACCTGAAAAATGCAAATCCGGGACTTACTGAAAGTACTTTCAGTATAGGTAAGACCATCCGAATTCCGATGTTTGGAGGAAGCTCTTCTACTTCAAACTATGCCGGACAAGCTGCAAGCAGGTCAAACAAAGAATATAAAGTACAAAAGAAAGAAACACTATATAGCATTGGAAAAGCAAACAATGTAAGCGTTGAAGCTTTATTGGATGCCAATCCATCACTCAGAACAGAAGGATTGAGAAACGGTATGACAATAATCATACCTGCCGGTGAAGCCACATCTAAAAACAACTTATCGCAAACAAACAACATCAGAAAAAGCGAAGCTCCTCGTGCGACGAAAGGCGAAACCGTAAGAGTAGGTATCCTGTTGCCATTCACAGACAACAGCGGAAGTATATCAAAAGACAAGCTTGCCGAATACTACGAAGGGTTCTTACTGGCAGTGAAAGACCTGAAAAGCAAGGGACTGAATGCTGAGATATATACATTCGATACAGGCTCTGAAAAAAACACCAAAAGACTTGAAAGCCTTTTGGAAACAAATGAGATGAAAAACATGCACCTCATTATAGGAGGAGTATCGAAACAACAGATAGATGCCTTAGTGAAATTCTCTAAGAAAACAGGCATAAAGTATGTGATACCTTTTGGCTCTTCCAGCGAGATAACAGGCACACCTCTGCTATTCCAAATGACGTCATCGCATTCATCATTGTATCCCGAAGTGACTTCTGCTTTTGTAAAAAGATTCAGAAATTACAATATAATATTCGTATCGGAAGATGGTTCAAATAATGATAAAATAGATTTTGTAAACGATCTAAAGAAAAGCCTCAGCAAGGCGGGAATTCAATCGAAGACAATCACAAAATCGAGCAATTTGGGCGAAGACCTCAAAGCTGCAGCAAATGCTACAAACAATATAATCGTACCTACATCGTCTTCCGAAGCAACATTAAGAAGAATAACAGCAGTGCTGAATGTTTCGAATGATACCTCGTTCAGCCTCTTTGGTTATCCCGAATGGCAGGTATATAACAGCCAGGTAGAGAATCTCCATAAATATGATGCGTACATTTACAGCATATTCTTCCTCAACGAACAGCAAAGTGCTGTGCAAAACTTTGCGGATGACTACAAACAGTGGTACAATAAGAATCTGATTAACTCGTTCCCTAAATGGGGATATCTTGGATATGATACAGGTCTTTACTTCTTAACTGCATTAAAACAGTATGGAAGTTCTTTCGAAGATAATATATCCAAAATAAATGTACCCACATTACAGTCTTGCATTTACTTCGAAAAAGCAAATGAAAAAAATGGAGGATATGTAAACAACGGTATATACTTTATCCACTATAAAGATAATTCCAGTCTCGAAAAAATAGATATCACTGATTAAATGGTAAATAGATATTTATTATTATTGCTTCTACCTTTTATTTTTGGTTCATTCATGTATGGACAAAATAAAGACTTCAAACCTGAGTGGAACATAGGCGTAGGATTCGGACCAACATTTTCATCTGTGGATTTTCAATCCGTCCCAAACTCTGAAAATGCCAACAAGATGCGCATCTCGACAAAAAACCAGATGCAGTATCACGGAGGTATAGCTATACGATACATCTCTGAAAAAAACATCGGTATCATTGCCGAGCTGAACTATAGCCAAGAAGGGTGGAAACAAAATTTCAGCAAGAATGACGTATTTGCAAATTTAGGTTTTGAACATTCTCACCAATTGAACTATTTTGAATTACCCGTACTCACGCATATCTACTTCGGAAACAAAGTACGCTTCTTTTTCAATCTGGGACCTAAAATTGGATTTCTGATAAGTGACAGTGAAAAAATAAACGACAAGCTCGAAAACTATTTGGCTAGCGGAGTGTCTCCATCATTCGAAACCAACCAATATTATCGTATGGCTGAGAATAAAATCGATTATGCCTTAATGGCAGGTCTTGGACTAGAATTTCGTACGGGTATCGGCAATTTTGCTTTAGAAGGAAGATACTCTTTCGGGTTAGGAGATATTTATAAAAGCAGTAAAGCCGACTACTTTTCGAGATCGGCAAACAGAGTTATTTACGGTAAGTTAACCTATTACGTCAAGCTATTCTGATATGCCACGCATATACAAGCTCTCGAAAACAGGATTAAAAATACTTTATAAGATACGCCATCATAGAGGTCATGGCATACATTCTCCCTTTGTTTTCAATCTGATAAATAAAGTAATTGAAGAAAAAACACCTTATCATATCTATGATGATATAAGAACTATTATAGATCCTTTTGTTTTTTTGCACTTGAAGAAGTACAACTTACTTTTATTTCGATTGGTTAATTATTTCAATGCAGAGAGAATACTCGAAATAGGTGCAGGATATGGAGTGAATACAATTTGTATGACAGCAGCATCGAGTAATACAAAGTGTATAAGTATAGAAACAAGCGAGAGAAAATATAGTATTGCCAAACGTTTATACAGTGAATGGAACAGAAATATAGAGTTATTGACGAATCCACAGCTGCCCGAACTACAAGAAAAGCAAGACTGTATCCTTATCGATTTAAATAACTATAGTCTCTTATCATCAGATATTTGCAAATACTTGGATAATATTTGTCACGAAAAAACATTTATAATTGTAAGAGGCATAAGAACAAATAGACGCAACCAAACGTTATGGAAATGCATCACAAGCATGGATAGCAGAACAGTAATACTGGACTTATTCAACATTGGTATTGTATTTTTTGACAAGACTCTTTACCGATGGGAATATAAAATCAGTTTTTAAACTAAACGAAAATGAAGAAAAGTGGCATATATACCAAAACCGGAGACAAAGGGACAACTTCCCTTGTAGGAGGTAAACGTGTGATAAAGGCTCATGTGAGGCTTGATGCATATGGTACAACAGATGAGCTCAATTCGTTCGTCGGGTTTCTTACAGAAAAGATAGAAGATGAGCACGACTTGAAAATATTATCTTTTATTCAGCATAAGTTGTTTACTGTAGGTTCTTATCTGGCAACGGAAACAGAAGCCATGCCACCCAAAGCAGCCAGCATCATTACAGACAAAGATATAGCCACCCTCGAGAATGAAATGGACAGGATGGATAGCGAGCTCCCTCAGTTGAGGCAATTTGTCTTACCGGGAGGAAGCGAATCGGCTGCGCGGGCACATATTTGCCGTACCGTTTGCCGACGTGCTGAGCGTTGCGTATACAAAGTGAAGGAAGAATATCCGGTGGATGATCTGGTCTTAATGTTCATAAACAGGCTCTCAGACTACTTTTTCTTACTCGCTAGAAAAGAGAGCAATAAGAAAGGAAATGAAATATTTTGGAATCAGGCTTTGATATAAGAAATATTGTTATATTTTTGCGGAAAATATAAGCAAACTGGCAAAAAATAAAAATAAATAAAAATATTATGTACTGGACACTAGAATTGGCATCTAAACTAGAAGATGCACCATGGCCTGCAACAAAAGAGGAGTTGATTGACTATGCCCAACGTTCGGGTGCACCTCTTGAAGTAATAGAAAATCTACAGGAAATTGAGGATGAAGATGAAATCTTTGATACCATCGAAGACATCTGGCCTGATTATCCAAGCAAAGAAGATTTCTTTTTTAACGAGGATGAGTATTAAGCTCCACACGTTGTAAAAGGCTATAAAAACAAATAAGAAAGAGATTAGGGTAATTTGTAATTGCTTTAATCTCTTTTTTGTATTCAAGTTCGATCATCATGTAATATATCAATGCAACATGCACATACCCATTACCACTATCGCATAACCTAAATTCTATTACGATTGATTTCACTGATAGTAATTTGCAACTTCCTTTCAATAATATTCCTTTTTCTTATCTTTGCAAGAAATATCTCCAATATGATACTAATACATAAAGCCACCATTATCAACGAAGGAACTTCATTTGTAGGCTCCGTATTGATAGAAAAAGACATTATATCTGAAATATATAGATCGGAAGAAGTTCCTGAAACAATTCTCAACAAAGCAACAGTAATAGATGCCAAAGATTTATGGTTGCTTCCGGGAGTAATAGACGATCAGGTACACTTTCGTGAGCCGGGACTAACTCACAAGGGAGATATTGCGAGCGAAAGCCGTGCTGCGATAGCAGGTGGAGTAACGTCATTTATGGAAATGCCAAACACAAATCCGCAAACGACAACCATAGAATTACTGGAACAAAAGTTTGAGATAGGCGCACAAAAATCCTACGCAAACTACTCCTTCTATATGGGTGCTACAAACGACAACCTCGCCGAGCTAAAGAAGGTAAATCAAAAAGAAGTATGTGGTGTAAAAGTCTTTATGGGATCGTCAACCGGCAACATGCTTGTAGATGACAAAAAAGTATTGCAAGCTATTTTTGCCGAAATAGACATGCTCATTGCTACACACTGCGAAAAAGAAGAGATCATCAGAGAAAATCTGGCAAAATATAAAGCAGAATTCGGTGGAGATATACCAATTCAGTACCACCCGCTTATACGTAGCGCAGAGGCATGCTACCGCTCTTCTGCCGAAGCTGTCGAACTAGCCGATAAGTATCAGACCCGCCTGCACATCCTTCACCTTTCCACCGAGAAAGAAATCAGCCTGTTTGACATTAAACCGCTTACAGAGAAAAAAATAACCGGAGAAGTGTGTGTACATCACCTTTGGTTTTCGGACGAAGACTATTCAAAATACGGCACGCGCATAAAGTGGAACCCTTCGGTAAAGACACGGCAAGACAGAGGAGCTCTTATGCAAGGCCTGATAAAAGGAAAGCTTGATGTGATAGCAACAGATCACGCTCCGCATTTGATAGAAGAAAAAGTAGGAGGAGCTTCGAAAGCAGCATCGGGAGGACCATTGGTTCAACACTCATTGCAGATGATGCTGGAACTATCTAAAAAAGGAAAAATATCAAAAGAGCAGATTGTAAATAAGATGTGCCACGCTCCTGCTATAATGTTCCAAATACATAGACGAGGATACATCCGCAAAGGGTACTTTGCAGACCTTGTACTTGTAAACCCCAATAAACCATATACGATTACTAAAGATAATATTCTGTATAAATGCAAATGGGCTCCACTAGAGGGTGAAACAATGTCTACCACGATAGAAAAAACATTCTTGAACGGAAAAATTGCATTCGAAAACGGAGTCGTAAACGAAGTAAGAGGAGAAATGTTGAAGTTTGATCGATAACCTCTATTCACTCAAAAAAAATCGTTCAAAAAAGAGAAAGCATAAGATCACTAGGATAAAATAGGGATAATGCGAAACTTTCATTTAAGTTAAATTGTTAAATAGAGAGTAATTCACTCATAAACTTCAATCTAATTATGAAAAAGTTTGGTATTGTTCTTAGCTTCATTCTTGCGCTTCAGTTTGGCAGAATAGATGCTTGTACACGAGTTGTTTATCAAGGCCCAAACAACACGATCCTCACAGCCCGGTCTATGGACTGGAAAGAGGACAGTCGTAGCAACCTATGGATATTCCCAAGAGGAATGGAACGTAGTGGCGAAGTGGGCAAAAATCCTATGAAATGGACTTCAAAGTATGGCAGTGTTATAGCCTCTGCCTATGATATCTGTAGCACCGATGGCATGAATGAGAAAGGATTGGTAGCCAATCTTCTTTGGTTAGCAGAGTCTTCCTATCCGAATTGGGACGGCAAGAAACCCGCATTGTCTATCGCCGCTTGGGTACAATATATGCTCGACAACTTTGGAACAGTAAGCGAAGCCGTTACAGCGATGGAAAAGAGAGATTTCGAAGTCATATCCGACATGATGCATGATGGTTCCCGTATGGCTACTTTACACTTATCTATATCCGATGCCACAGGCGATAATGCTATATTTGAGTATATCAACGGAGAATTGAAAATACACCACGACAGATCATATCAGGTAATGACCAATTCGCCTGTTTTCGATCAGCAATTGGCATTAAACGATTATTGGAAAAATATTGGAGGACTAACATTCCTTCCCGGCACAAACCGTGCAGCAGACCGTTTTGTAAGAGCATCTTATTATATCAACACAATCCCTCAAACAGACGATACACGTATCGCTGTGGCCAGTGTGTTTAGTGTTATTCGCAATGCTTCTGTACCTTATGGTATAACTACACCGAATGAGCCGAATATTTCTTCTACAAGATGGAGAACAGTTTCGGATCAGAAGAACAAAGTGTATTATTTCGAATCGACGCTATACCCGAATGTCGTTTGGGTTGATTTCAAAGACATAAATTTTTCGGAAAAAGCTCCGGTAAAGATGCTTGATTTGGTAAACGGAAATTCCTATTCAGGAAACACAATCAAAGACTTTATAGATGCCAAGCCTTTCAAGTTTCAAGGTATAGACAATTAACCCATAAGACTGGATATAAACAACAAAGCCAATCATAGCGGATTGGCTTTGTTGTTTTATACATATTATTTAGAATGGATATCCTATACCAAAATGCCATGCCATGCGGTTTAATCGTGGCTTGAACAACACAAATCGTTCAGATTGTAGAAGCCCCGGATCATACGCTTTCATACCTGCATCGAAGCGCAATAACAGAAAACTCAAATCTAAGCGAATACCCAATCCGTACGAAACGCCAATTTCTTTATAAAAGTTCTTGAATTCAAATTGTCCTCCGGGTTGAGTTTCATAATTCTTTAAAGTCCAAACATTGCCGGCATCAATAAACTGAGCAAATTCGAAAAGAGGTGTCAGCTTATACCGATTCTCTATACTAAATTCCAGCTTCATATCACCTGTCTGGTTTACAAAATCACTTTCTGTTTTTTCGGCACGTCTATAAGATCCCGGACCAAGAGATCGGGTACTCCACCCCCTGATACTGTTTGCTCCTCCGGCAAAAAATCTCCTTTCGAAAGGCAAAACATCCGAATTACCATAAGGGTGAGCTAAACCGAGCCCGACACGATAAGCCAATGAATGTATTTTTGAGAAATAAAAAGTTCGGGAATATTCTACACTACCTTTTATATATTCGGCATAGGCAACACCCAATATCTTTTTCTGCCCTGTTTCCTGATCAATTTTTGCTCCATTCAGAGTGGTAACAAGTCGAGGCAACCCTCCCGCAAATTCAATAGAACTTCGGATAGCATATGTCGGATAAAGGGCATTCAATCGGCGTGCATTCACCAGCGTAATGCTATATGCCATGCGCGAAACGAGTTGATCTCGATAACTCTCTCGTAGCAAGGCATTCTTGTCATCGTCAAGATATTTTTTAAAATCGTCAGACATACTAGGCATCCGCATGAAGTTAATATCAAACAGATCAAGAGTGTGACGTAATCTATTATTGTATG
Source organism: Dysgonomonas sp. Marseille-Q5470 (assembly GCF_951230145.1). Lineage (NCBI taxonomy): Bacteria > Pseudomonadati > Bacteroidota > Bacteroidia > Bacteroidales > Dysgonomonadaceae > Dysgonomonas > Dysgonomonas sp. Marseille-Q5470. Next base: position 384,988 of record NZ_CATNVE010000001.1, read on the forward strand.
TAGACCAACCGTAATTCAATGAAGTATTGAAGAACTGACGTGTATATTCCTTACGATGCTGATTGGTAAGACCAACAGAGACTCTGGTAGAAGCGGAAGGTTGTTCTCTCCAACTTTTTTTCAGCCAAGGGAATAAGAACATCGGAAAGGTAAGTCCGGTTTCTATCCCATACTCATAGAAGTTTTGATTCAACAAGTCATTCTTCTCCTTTCCGGCAATAAATTCATAGGCCCCTTTCAGCTTTATATTGAATTGCTCTCCTCCATTAAAAAGATTCTGATGCTGATATGTTATACTTGGGGCAATACCGATATCTCCTGCCGAATTAGTCCCATCAAGTCCAGCCTTAAACCAATGGGCATTAGCCGGCAGCAAGACTATCGTTGCATCCAGCAGATGGGTGCTATCTTGAGTCGATGGGGCTACAGATATATTTGCCTGCTTTATTGCTCCCATTTTGGTATATGCCTCGTATGTACCATTCAGAGCCATATCTGAGAAGTAGCTTCCTTTACGTAGATAATTATTTCGAACAATGGTAGAACTTCGTAAGAAATTATTTCGTCCCCTGATAATTTTTATTCCTTTATAGTCCACAGTATCTGCATTCCTAAAGAACCACCTATTTGCACTCACCAACCCATCATTTTGCCCTCTTGCATCAGCAGTTGAATTCAAGCCGGATATTATCGTTACATTGTTTATTTTATAACGAGGGTAAGGCAAACTATCTTTTGCAGGGTATACATCCAGAAATAAATCTACCTGATGTGAGTTGAGTGTAGAATCCACTTTGAAATAGAGATATTCTTTCGAAAAATTATAGTAACCCACATTTCGCATTATACTATTCACTCTTTGCCTTTCTTCCTCAAGGAGCTCCATATCAAACATATCCCCAGACGTTATGTAAGGTTTCATTGGGATACGTGTCAAGATACGTGTCATTGTGGTATCGCTAAGCGTATATTTATAGTCACGAACAGTATAGGGTTTACCTCCTTTAAGGTCGTACGTTACAGACATTTTCTTCCCTTTTATCTTCAATATAGTATCTGCCTCGGCATTCAAATATCCTTGGTTATTCAACTGTTTAAGAAGTTGGTTCCTTGATTGCCAAGTTTGTCCCGAGCTATATATTACAGGCGGTGCTCCTAGTTTACGGATATTCCTATTTATCCATGAAGAATCGCTTCCGGCTATATTGTAGATTTTTAGGGTTACCTTTCCCAGAAGGGGCAGTGTTGTGTTTGGTTGTTGGCGAACAAAATCTTCCAAGTCAGAGGTTGCATTCTTTGTATCATGCTTTATGGTAAAATCATCCAACAAATAGCTTCCGTCCGGAATGTTTTTGGTAGTAGAACATGCCGTAAGAATCAGAACGAGTATAAATGATATGGATAAAACTTTTTTCATTACAAATATTAACATACAACAAAGATATAATGTTTAATAAATAGATAACATTAAAATACTAAGTTTCATTTATTGTGACCATGTTATCTATAATAAAAGCTGAAAGAATCGTGTTCTTTTGATGACAATTTTCCTTTCTTCAAGAAAAAGAAAATGGAGCGGTTTTGGATATAACGATGAATAAATAAAATGTTAAGAATCATTCCTAAAAATACCTCAACTACAAAAAAACAATACCTTTGCATCTGATTATGAAAGAATATCGTCTTACTGACTGGTTACCTACAACAAAAAAAGAGATTGACCTCAGAGGATGGGATGAACTTGACGTTATCCTTTTCTCGGGAGATGCATATATAGATCACCCCTCTTTTGGTGCTGCTGTGATCGGCCGCATTTTAGAAGCTGAGGGGCTAAAAGTGGCAATCGTACCCCAACCTAACTGGCGGGACGATTTACGTGATTTTAAAAAATTGGGTAAGCCTCGCCTTTTCTTCGGAGTAACGGCCGGAGCAATGGATTCGATGATCAATCATTATACTGCAAACAAACGGCTACGCTCTGATGATGCTTATACACCCGATGGAAGAGCTGACATGCGACCAGATAGACCTTCGATTGTATACACCAATATTCTAAAAGAGATTTTCCCCGATATCCCTGTCCTTCTAGGAGGGATAGAAGCATCACTACGCCGGGTAACACATTATGACTATTGGGACGATAAACTTCATAAGTCAATATTAGTAGATTCCAAAGCCGACCTGTTGGTATATGGAATGGGAGAACTACCTCTGAGAGCTATAATCGGGGAACTAAAGAGCGGCAAATCGATAAAAGACCTCAAAGATATTCCACAAACCGCATATCTATGGGACAAAACACCGGATGGAAAGGAAAAGGATATCTATCTCTTTTCACACGAAGAATGCTTGTCAGAAAAACTGAATCAAGCAAAAAACTTTAAGGTTGTAGAAGAACAATCGAATATGATAAATGCTTCTCGCATCATTCAGAAATGTGGTGAGGAGTCTGTCATTATCAACCCACCCTACCCTCCGATGTCGGAAAAAGAGGTGGACGCATCCTTTGATCTTCCATATACACGCCTACCCCATCCCAAATATAAGGGAAAGACAATTCCGGCTTTCGAGATGATAAAATTCTCGGTCAATATGCACCGTGGATGTTTTGGAGGCTGTGCATTTTGTACCATATCAGCCCATCAGGGCAAATTCATCGCTTCACGATCTAAAGAATCTATACTCAAAGAGGTAAAGGAAATAACGGACATGCCCGATTTTAAAGGTTACCTAAGTGACCTTGGAGGCCCTTCTGCCAATATGTATAAGATGAACGGAAAAGATGAAAACATCTGTGCGAAATGTAAACGCCCCTCATGTATTCATCCCAAGATATGTAAGAATTTGAATGTAGACCATTCTCACCTCTTGGAAATATACAAGGCTGTAGATAAAATACCTAAGATAAAGAAATCATTTATTGGTAGCGGAGTACGTTACGATATGCTTCTGCACCGGAATGAAGATGATAGGCTGAATAAGATATCTGAAGAGTACACCAAAGAACTGATTGTAAATCACGTATCAGGACGTCTTAAAGTTGCTCCGGAACATACATCCGACAAAGTGCTCAGCTATATGCGCAAGCCGAGCTTCGAGCAATTTTACACTTTTCAGAAAATATTTGAGAAAATAAATAAAGAGTCGGGACTCAAGCAACAGCTCATTCCTTATTTTATATCTTCACACCCCGGGTGTACAGAGATAGATATGGCTGAGCTGGCCGTTGCTACCAAGCCCTTGGGGTTCAAACTGGAACAGATACAAGATTTCACCCCATCTCCTATGACCGTAGCTACAGAAATATACTATACAGGGTATCATCCGTATACGCTGGAAAAAGTATATACAGCACGGACAAAAGAACAAAAATTGGCACAACGCCAATTCTTCTTTTGGTATGATAAAGGTTACCGTCCGCAAATTATAAAGGAATTAAAGAGATTGAAAAGAGAAGATCTTTTAAAAAGGTTGTATTAAGACCTACATAGAATTATTTACTTTAGTAATATCTTAAATTATTAAACACTTCGCTTATGAAAAACTTAATTCTGCTCATTTTACTATTCCTCCCTCTGTATGCTTGCTCCGATAAGAGCAAACAAGAAAAGAAAGAAGCTGAAAGCACGAATACGAATATCAGACACGTAGTTGTTTTTAATCTTAAACACGAGTTGGATGATCCTAAAACAGCTAAATTTCTGGAAGAAGGCAAAAAGATATTAACAGCTATACCCGAAGTAAAAAATTTCCAGGTATTCCGTCAGGCAAGTAAAAAGACGAATTTCAACTTCTGTTTTTATATGGAATTTGCCGACTCTACTGCATATAAAACATATAACGATAATCCTGAGCATGTAAAATTTGTAAAAGAAAGATGGGAAACAGAGGTTTCGGACTTTATGGAAATCGATCTGGAGAATTATAAATAAGACGTACATGTAAATTTAGATGGATTCTGGCTTTACTATTGCACATTTTTACTATTTTTGTGCGATAAACTATTATAAGCTATCGTCGTATTTTTATAAGTAGCTAATAATCAATAAATAGATATAAACATGAGTAACAATTTATTAAAAGGCAAAAGAGGAATTGTCTTCGGCGCATTAAACGAGAAGTCTATTGCTTGGAAAGTAGCTGAGAAAGCTGTAGAACAAGGTGCAATCATAACATTGTCAAACACTCCTATAGCTGTAAGAATGGGTGAGACCAAGGCTTTGAGCGAAAAGCTGAATGCTAAGGTTATTGCTGCTGATGCAACTAGCGTAGAAGATCTTGAGCAAGTCTTTGTTCAGTCTATGGAAGCCCTTGGCGGAAAAATTGATTTTGTACTTCACTCAATTGGTATGTCACTCAACCTCCGTAAAGGAAGACAGTACGATGACCTTGATTATGGATTTTTAGATAAAACATTGGATATTTCAGCTATCTCTTTCCACAAAATGATGCAGGTAGCGAAAAAACTGGATGCAATTGCAGAAGGTGGTTCCGTTGTAGCTCTTACTCACATTGCTGCACAACGTACATTTACCGGATACAACGATATGGCAGACGCAAAAGCATTGCTTGAGTCATTCGGTCGCAGCTTTGGTTATATATATGGTCGTGATAAGAAGGTACGTGTGAATACAATTTCACAATCGCCTACTTTAACTACTGCCGGACAAGGTATTGGCGGAATGGATGCATTTTTCGACTTTGCAGAAAAAATGTCTCCTCTTGGAAATGCCAGTGCAGAATCTTGTGCCGACTACTGTATTGTGATGTTCTCTGATTTGACGCGTATGGTAACGATGCAAAACTTATTCCACGACGGAGGATTTTCTAATATGGGTCTAACTCAGGCAATTGTTGAAGATTATATCGAGAAGAAATAAGCATATAAAACAATAAAATAGACGAGCGGCCCATAAATAATTATTTATGGGCCGTTTTTTCATATTAATCATTACTTTTGATTTTAATAAAAAAATATAAAGGATGACATGCTTATAAAATTATACGAACAAAACCCCAATCAGAAAGAAATTGACAGGGTTGTATCTGTTTTGCAAGATGGCGGACTAATTATATACCCAACAGACACAGTTTATGCTATCGGCTGTGATGCGCTCAATGTACGCGCGGTGGAAGAGATATGCAAGATGAAGGATATAAATCCGGCAAAGAGTAATCTTTCCATCATTTGCTATGATTTAAGCAACATCAGCGAATATGCAAAAGTAGATAATGCTATTTTTAAACTGATGAAGAAAAATTTACCGGGACCTTTTACGTTTATACTTAATACAACATCATCTCTGCCGAAGATATATAAAAACAAAAAAACGGTGGGGATACGTATTCCTGATAATAACATAATAAGAGAGCTTGTCCGTAACCTAGGAAACCCGATACTCACCACTTCGGTAAAAGACGAAGATGAAGTGGTTGAATATACGACCGACCCCGAACTCATCTACGAGAAATATCAAGACAAGATAGATATCGTTATCGATGGCGGATTTGGGGGTATAGAAGGCTCTACAGTTGTAGATTGCACAGGTGATGAGCCGGAAATAATTCGTCAGGGGAAAGGTGAATTAATTTTGTAAGAAACCATTAAATACATACATTTGTAAAATTCTGCCTTTCGAGGACAAAAATCCACCCAAGGCTAACTATTTTGTCATTTATGAAAGCAAAAAGCATATTTTTATTAGCAATAATTCTATTATCTTTCAATGCATGTAGAGATAAGGAAGAGGAAGATCCGATTACTCCTCCCAAAGAATTAACCGACAACGAACTCACAAACCAGTGGGCCTACAACAAGATGAAAAGTTTGTACCTGTGGAATACAAATTTGCCTTCATCCCCCGACTACACGCAAGATCCTGAAAAATTCTTTTATGGTATACTCTATAATTATGGAAAGGTTGATGGCGACCGTTTTTCATGGATAGAGGAAGACACTTCTAAAAAAACAAAGGCATTATATGCTGATGCAAATCTAGGATTTGAATATATACCAATGAATTACTTTGCGACCTCCAGCTCTCAAAATACATCTATAGGTCTTTTTGTTCTCTATGTAAATGAAGGGGCTGCGGCTGAAAGCAAAGGATTAAAAAGAGGTCAGGTAATATACAAAGTGAATGATACAGATGTAAACTACGATAATTATTCAACTATTCTCAAAGAAAACACATCGCTTTCGCTCTGGATATATAACAATAAAGGTGAAAAAGTGAAGCTAGAAACATTTCAAGCAGCAGAGTCTAAAAAATCACCAATATTCATAAGCAAAGTTATACCCGGAACTAAAATAGGATATTTGATGTATAACGGATTTGAAAGAAGTGCTGATGAAAGCGACGAAAATAACTACGAATATGACATCGAACTAATTGAAAGCATTCGATCATTAAGCGAAAGCCAAGGAGGAATAACAGATTTTGTACTTGATCTTCGCTACAATCCGGGAGGATATCTTACCTCTGCTATGGATTTAGCTAGTGCTTTGGTTCCAAACAGAAAGACCAGCAATATATTTGCAAAAGAAAAATACAACACTCATTTTCAAGACTCTATTGTAAAAGAATATGGCAATGATGCTCTTAATGAATATTTCCTGAACAAAGTATATGGAACAAGTACATCTATTCCGCAACTGAGCCTTAGCCGTCTGTATGTGATTGCTACTGAATATACAGCATCCGCCAGCGAGTTGGTTATACATGGCTTAAAACCTTATATGACAGTTTTCCAGATTGGAAAAACAACTGTAGGGAAAGATAAAGCATCCATGACTGTGAAATCAGATAATTCAAAAATTAAATGGCAACTACAGCCTCTAATTTCCAGACTTACTGATGCAAATGGGAAAGGTGATTATATTAATGGACTAACACCGGATTCTGAGGTTTCGGAATGGGAGGAAGGATATACAATGCAATCTGCTTATTATGTAGACGACAACGGAAATAGAGTTGAAACTCAGTGCCCTCTTCTATCAGAATGGCGAGGCGGGTTAACCGAACTGGGAGATACTTCGGAGCCACTCCTTGCCGAGGCAATTGCACAAATAACAACGGGAACTTCTCGCGTGAAGAAAGCTGCAAAAACTGTGAAGTCGAGTCAAGGAGCCATTAGAGTTCCTAAACTTAGCCATAATGAACATCTTCAACGAATTATAATAGACCAAGATAAGTTCTCAACTCTAAACAAAAGTAAATAAGACCATAATAGCGAATGAAAGTAATGAAGTTTGGCGGAACATCCGTAGGTTCCGCTACTAATATAGCGAATGTAAAAAAGATAATAGGGACAATAGAAGAACCCATAGTTGTGGTTGTCTCTGCGTTCAAAAGAATCACAGATAAATTGTTGCTCATTTCTAATCTGGCTGCAGCCGGCGATTATTCTTACGAACGGGAGTTTCGTGAAATTATCGAGCACCATATTACAGTAGTCAGTAAGCTGGATATTCCGGAAGAGGCCCGCCCCTCGTTACAGGCGGATGTGAATAAACTATTGGAAGAGTTGAGTAATATATTCAAAGGAGTATTTCTTATAAACGACCTTTCGGCAAAAACATCGGATAAGATAGTAAGCTATGGCGAACGCCTGTCGTCGCTGATAATAAGCGTTGCATTCTCCGATCTTGATTTTCTGGATGTCACACAGTTAATAAAAACAGATTCCTCCTTCGGAAAACATATACCCGATATCGAATTGTCAAGCAAATTGATAAGAGATGCTTTCGAAAATTCGTCAAAAAGGATTCTTGTTGCAGGATATATATCCACATGCAAAACAACAGGAGAGATCACCAATCTGGGTCGTGGAGGATCGGATTATACTGCTGCCATATTTGCTTCAGCACTCGATGCTAATATATTAGAGATATGGTCTGATGTAGATGGTTTTATGTCTGCCGACCCGAAGGTAATCAATGGTGCTCATGTGATAGAGAACCTTACGTTCACCGAAGCCACCGAGCTTTGTAATTTCGGAGCAAAAATAATCTATCCGCCAACGATTTTCCCTGTCTATCACAAGAATATACCTATTCGCATAAAAAATACTTTTAAGCCCGAAGCTCCCGGAACTTATATCTCTCACGACGGGGATATAAAGAAAGGAAAGGCGATGATAAAAGGTATATCATCCATATCCGACACATGCCTGATAACAGTTCTTGGACTCGGAATGGTAGGTATTATCGGTGTAAACTACCGAATATTCAGGGCTTTGGCAAATAATGGCATCAGTGTTTTCTTAGTATCTCAGGCATCATCCGAGAATAGCACGTCTATTGGGGTACGCACTGCAGACTCAGAACTGGCAGTACATGTTCTCGAAGAAGAGTTTGCAAAAGAAATAGCATTGGGAAGTATCAACCGTGTACAACTGGAGACAGACCTTGCTACAGTAGCTATTGTTGGCGAAAACATGAAATATACTCCGGGAATTGCCGGCCGACTATTCGAAACATTAGGCAAGAGCGGTATTAGCGTCATCGCTTGTGCTCAGGGTGCATCGGAGGTAAATATATCTTTTGTTATAAAAAACAAATATCTTAGGAAGGCATTAAACTCTATTCACGACTCGTTTTTCTTGTCCGACTATAAGGTACTCAATCTCTTTATTGTCGGCATTGGTACAGTTGGAGGAAATTTGATTGAACAAATCAGGCAACAACAACCGAAGCTGATAGAGCAATACAGCCTCAAGCTGAACGTTGTAGGTATCGCCCGAGGAAAGAAAGCTTTATTTTGTCGTGAAGGGATTAACCTGAACAGATACAAAGAAGAACTGGACGAAAAAGGAATACCAAGCTCTCCGGAAATTCTGAGAGACGAGATCCTCAACATGAATATATTCAACGCAGTATTTGTAGACTGTACTGCCAGCGAAACCGTTGCTCAGATATACGGAGATCTTCTTTCACATAGTATTTCTGTGGTTACAGCCAACAAAGTGGCTGCATCTTCGGCTTATGATAATTATATAAAGCTAAAGAATACAGCGCGGGAAAGAAACATTAAGTTCTTATTTGAGACAAATGTCGGTGCAGGGCTTCCTGTAATCAATACAATGAACTCTCTTGTAAACTCAGGAGATAAAATAGTGAAAATAGAAGCTGTACTTTCGGGAACACTCAATTATATATTCAACACGATCAGTGCCGATATACCTTTCAGCAAGGCGATCTATATGGCTAAGGAATGCGGTTTTTCCGAACCGGACCCTCGTATCGATCTCAGCGGTATGGATGTTATAAGAAAACTCGTTATCTTAACCCGAGAGGCTGGTTACCGAGTAGAACAGACAGAAGTTAAGAAGAACCTATTCATACCTCAAGAGTATTTTGACGGTACAATAGAAGAATTCTGGGCTACGATCAGAAATCAGGATGCCGAGTTTGAAGAAAGGCGTAAAAAGCTCGAAAACGAACACAAGCATTTACGATTTGTTGCCAAATACGAGAACGGACACTGTGAAGTCGGACTCCAGGAAGTTGGGCAAAACCATCCATTCTACGATTTGGAAGGCAGCAACAACATCATACAAATTACGACCGAAAGATATAACGAGTATCCGATGATAATAAAAGGGTATGGAGCAGGAGCGAGTGTCACGGCAGCAGGCGTATTCTCTGATATTATCAGCATTGCAAATGTGAGGTAACTCAAATAGCAAGATTTTATTTAAACTTATAACATAACTAACTCCCCCATTACGACAATAGGGGAAGTAAAGGAGATCCTAAATGAAAACAATTATAATTTTAGCAGACGGTGCTGCTGATGAGCCTATTGCCCAACTCGGAGGTAAAACTCCGTTACAAGCTGCAAAAAAACCATATATAGATATGCTCGCGGCTAAGGGGAAAAGTGGAGAACTGGATACAATCCCTGCGGGCTTCAAACCCGGTAGCGAGATTGCAAACTTATCGGTACTGGGATATGATGTTCCGAAAGTATTTGAAGGTAGAGGTTCGCTAGAGGCAGCAAGTATGGGAGTGGATATACTTCCCGGAGAAATGGCTATGCGATGCAATCTGATCTGTATAGAAGATGGTAAAATAAAGAATCATTCAGCTGGACATATTTCAAGTGAAGAAGCTAAAGAATTAATTCTTTTCTTAGATAAAGAACTAAATGAGGGGAAAGTAAGCTTCTATCCGGGAGTTTCATACCGCCACCTTTTAAAACTAAAAGGCGGAAATAAGAATCTCGATTGTACTGCTCCCCACGATGTTACAGGAACACCATACAAGGAGGTTCTAATAAAAGCAGAAACGACAGAAGCACAAGAAACAGCCGATTATCTGAATCAGCTCATTATAAAATCTCATGAACTGCTCAAAGACCATCCTGTGAACAAGAAGCGCATTGCAGAGGGTAAAGATCCTGCAAATAGTATTTGGCCATGGTCTCCGGGTTACCACCCGCAGATGCAAACATTACAAGAACTATTCGGAATCAAAAGTGGATCGGTAATTTCTGCTGTAGACTTAATCATGGGCATTGGTGTATACGCAGGGCTTAAATTAATCCATGTAGAAGGAGCAACGGGGTTGTATGACACCAACTATGAAGGAAAGGCAGAAGCTGCGATAGAAGCCCTTAAAAAAGACGATTTCGTATATCTACACATAGAAGCCAGTGACGAGGCAGGACATGAAGGCGATTATGAACTGAAAACTAAAACAATCGAATATCTTGACAATCGGGTTGTAAAAACAATATATGAAGCGACAAAAGACTGGGACGAACCTGTAACAATTGCTATTCTACCTGACCACCCTACCCCATGTGCTATAAAAACTCATACAAACAAGCCTATACCGTTCGTTATATACCGCTCGAACGGAGAAGCGGATAGTGTACAAGTTTACGATGAGTTCGAATCTCCGAAGGGAGCATACGGATTGATACGAGGGAAAGAATTTATGGAAACATTATTTAGCGATAAATGAAAAAAGGAGAAGGTTGAACCTTCTCCTTTTTTATTATTTTCTCTATAGCCTTATTTCTTCACCCATTCTTTTTTCTTCTCATCATAGATATTCAGAAGCTTAATCTTGAACCAAAGTGTTGTATATCCGGGTATTATTTGTACTCCACTACTATATGATCCTACAGTACCATAACCAAGTAGGTAAGGAATACAAACCTCAGCTTGTTCATCTATTTTCATATTCTGAAGCATGGTAGCAAACCCATCAATTAATCCACCATTCACTCTAGTCCTAAGCACCATACCATTTTTATCACCTTCGGTACTATCAAATGTATATTTCGTATCGTCCAAGCGGAAAAACCAACCTTCATATCTTACAGAAACACTATCCGTAAAGATCGGAAATCGATCTATTGAAGGCTCATCCCCGGGAACGAAATCAGTTATCGATTTCCAATATACACTTCCATTACCACTTTGCGAAGGGCGGGCTGTATATCCTGAAGAAGAGGCATTTCTTACCTGCTGTTCATTATATGTTTTCCATTCTTGACTTACAGTGCTGTCATCGTCATCATTCACGCATGAGCCGAAAGAGATGAGAACACCAAATAAAACAGCTAATATTAAAATTCTTCTATTCATATATTCATCATATGGGTTACAATCGGGTTTAGCCAATTGTTTTCAATAAATTCTTCATACTTACTTTATCAGCAATAATATCCGATAATTTGTCTATAGCCACACGCTCCTGCTGCATTGTATCACGATAGCGGATTGTTACAGTATTATCCTGCAATGACTGGTGATCTACAGTAACACAGTAAGGAGTTCCTATCGCATCCTGACGGCGGTAACGCTTGCCGATACTGTCCTTCTCATCGTATTGACATTTAAAGTCAAATTTCAGAGCATCAATAATTTCACGTGCTTTCTCAGGAAGGCCGTCTTTTTTTACCAAAGGTAATACAGCAAGCTTGATAGGAGCCAGAGCTGCCGGCAATCTTAATACTACACGCGTTTCTCCGTCTTCTAATACTTCCTCTGCATACGCAGCCGAAAGTGTAGATAAGAACATACGGTCTACACCGATAGACGTTTCAATAACGTAAGGAGTGTATGATTTATTGAGTTCAGGATCGAAATATTGTAATTTTTTACCAGAAAACTTCTCATGGCTTGCCAAGTCAAAATCGGTACGAGAGTGTATGCCTTCTACTTCTTTAAATCCGAATGGCATTTCAAATTCGATATCAGTAGCTGCATTTGCATAGTGAGCAAGCTTGTCATGGTCATGGAAACGATACTTGTTATCGCCGAATCCAAGCGACTTATGCCATTTCATGCGAAACTCTTTCCATTTTGCAAACCAATCGAGCTCTTCTCCCGGACGAACGAAGAACTGCATCTCCATCTGTTCGAACTCACGCATACGGAAGATAAACTGACGAGCTACAATCTCGTTACGGAATGCTTTACCAATCTGCGCAATACCGAAAGGAATCTTCATACGCCCTGTTTTTTGCACATTCAGGAAGTTTACAAAAATACCCTGTGCAGTCTCAGGACGAAGATATACTTTCATTGCACCATCGGCAGTAGATCCCATTTCTGTAGAAAACATAAGATTGAACTGACGAACCTCAGTCCAGTTACGTGTTCCACTGATAGGGTCAACTATCTCGCAATCGAGAATGATTTGACGTAATTCTTCGAGGTTACTATCATTCAATGCTTTTGCAAAACGAGCATGCACTTCATCACGCTTAGCTTGATTTTCTAATACACGAGGATTGGTCTGACGAAACATGGCTTCATCAAAATTTTCACCAAATCGTTTTGCTGCTTTTTCTACTTCTTTATTTACTTTGTCGTCTATCTTAGCCAAATAGTCTTCGATCAGAACATCGGCACGATAACGCTTTTTACTGTCTTTATTGTCAATCAAAGGATCGTTGAACGCATCAACGTGTCCGGATGCTTTCCAGATAGTAGGGTGCATAAAGATAGCAGAATCAATACCAACAACATTTTCATTCAAAAGTACCATACTGTCCCACCAGTACTTTTTGATATTGTTTTTTAATTCTACACCCATTTGCCCATAATCATATACGGCACTTAGCCCATCATATATTTCACTAGACTGAAAAACAAAACCATACTCCTTGCAATGGGAAACTATCTTCTTAAAAACATCTTCTGACATATTCCTATGACTCTTTTTTACGTTATCTAATAAATAAACAAACAGAACATATATAATGCCTTATATTGTAAGCTATAATCATTCTGAAAGAGATTATACTTAAACAGGCAATAAACAGATCTGACCTAAAATGAATAAGTTGCACAAAGTAAGCATTTTTTTTTGATATAAAACAGAAGGGTGCTTAACGAATTCCATTGATTTTACACTCTATATAAAAAAACTTATCTTCGTTGTCACTAAAACAAATGTATTCTGATGAGATATTTATATCTTTTACTATTCATCTTTACAACCCTTTCAGCTGTGGCTCAAACAGTTGAAGGCAACCCATCAGGATATGTGCAAGGCTCTGTATATGACTCAATAACAAAAGATCCTATCCCATTTGTCACCGTCAGATTGCTTAATGAGGCAGATAGCAGCTACATAAAAGGGGTTGCAACCAACGAAAAAGGTAATTTCAAACTATCGGTTACGACAGGAAAATACATTTTGGAAGCTTCTTTTTTAGGATATAAAAGATTTTTACAAAACTTTAATATTTCTACACAAAATCCAGGCTATTCATTTGGGAATATCTATCTCGTAGAAAATACCATTCAGCTCAAAGATGCCATTGTAGAAGCGAAGGTCCCCGATATATTGGTCAAAGGCGACACCATCGAGTATAATGCCACATCATACAAATCTCAGGAGAGTGATATGCTGCAAGACATAATAAAAAATATGCCCGGAGTAGAGATAGACGCACAGGGCAATATATCGGCAAATGGAAAGCCTGTAAAAAAAATACTGGTAGACGGAAAAGAATTTTTCGGAAATGATATTCCGATGGCATTGGCAAACCTACCCGCAAACATGATAAAAAAGCTCCAACTCTATAAAGAGGAGTCTGAAACAGCAAAAGTAACCGGATTTAAAGATAAAGATCCCGATCAAGTACTGAATCTCGTTGTAAAGGAAGAATTGAAACAAAGCATCTTTGGAGAAGTAAAAGCCGGATATGGGAGTGACGACAGATATGCCAATAAAGCAATAATAAACTACATGCGCAACGACAATCAGGTATCTTTGGTGGGAGAAATGAGTAATACCAATGACAATGGGTATCCGATGGGTATGGACAACGGGATTGAGAAGAATAAAAATCTGGGCGCAAATATTTATCTCCAGCCTTCAGAAAAAATCAGAGTAGGCGGCAGTATCCGCTATGCAAATAACGACAACCTGATGGAAACAAAAACCAATACTCAGACTTTCTTATCTTCGGGCGATCGTTTCTCCAAACAGGATGCATCGTACCGCAGCAAAAGAGAAAATGCAAACTTAGGAATGAACCTGCAATGGAAACCCGATTCACTCACTACCATTTTTGCACGGTCATACATCAGTCTTAACAACACAAAGAATATTCAAAGTTCGACCAATCTTTCTTACGTAGCCGAAAAGGATACCACGTCGGGATATTCGAATAGTCAATCGAAAGGTGATGGTTACAACATAAATAATTTTGTAACTATCGGCCGAAAATTGAATGATAAAGGGAGGACAGTAAGCTTTACTTTCAATAATTCTATCAGAAAGGATAACAGTAAAGGAACTAATTATTCTCAAACGACCTATAGCGAAGGAAAAGATGATAAAATAATAGACCAGCAGAACAAGACAGATAATAATACCAGCAACTACACTTTATCCCTATCGTATGTAGAGCCATTGGGAAAAGACCATAGATTGCAGTTTGCATACTCGTATGGGGTAAATAATTCGGAGCGGATGCGTGATGTCCGCAAAAAAGATGGTGCAGGCAATTATACAATTCTGGATACAGCTTATGCACGAAATACCGAGAATAGATATGTGAACCAAAATATAAGTTTGAACTTTCAGACGACTAAGGAAAAATACAATTATACGATAGGATTGAGTATCGATCCGTCATATTCGCGGAGTAAGGTAAGCATTGCCGATTCTATCATCGAAAATTTGAAACAGAATGTTATCAACTTTTCGCCAACTCTAAACTTTTCGTACCAACCAAACGATCACACCAACCTAGATATCAGCTATTCGGGATCGACCAGTCAACCGGGGATCACTCAGCTATCTGCCGATACGGTTATCGTTAGTGCATTATCTAAATATTATGGAAACCCAAATTTGAAACCAAGCTATAGCAACAACTTCAATGTATATTATCGGAAATCTGACTACGCCTCAAATCGTTATATGATGCTTTCGGGAGGATTCAATTATACATTCAACAACATTGTAGACTATACTCTGATAGATGATTTGGGGAACAGTACAAATACATATAGAAATGTAAGCGGTAATATGGGCGCAAATATCAATTTTATATTCAATACCCCATTACGAAACAAGAAATTCACGATCGACAACAGCACCTATGCCAACTATTACAAAAATATTGGCTACACGAACGGTGAAGAAGCGAAAACGCATAATATAGTACTTAGCGAAAAAGTTTCAGGAAAGTTTAAGGTTGACAAACTTGAAACACGCCTCGAACTGGGTATGACATATAACATAACAAAGAATAACTTATCGAATGTGCAGGATAGAAACACATCCAACTACAATATCCAACATTCTGTGTTATGGAAACTACCCTACGATTTTTCGATACAGAACTTCCTCAATATGACATATTATGCAGGGTATGGCAATGATTTTAAGAAGAAAGAAATACTTTGGAATGCTTCTGTCTCAAAACTATTCCTGAAAAAGAAAAGAGGTACACTGAAGGTTGAATTCTATGATATACTGAACGACAGAAATAATCTGTCACGCTATGTAAGCAGTAACTACATGTCAGACTCGCGCACAAATAGTATCAACCGATACTTCATGTTTAGCTTCTCTTATAAGTTTAATATTATCAAGAGTAAGGGGAAAAGTAATGATGGCGATATAGATGAACTAGAATACAATTAAATACTCAGACTTACCTCCCGGCTTCCATCCTCTTGTACTTTGACATAAACATTTACCGTATCTTTTGGCAGTAAAGTGTCAACTTTCTCAGGCCATTCAATAAAGCAAAGGCTGCCGCTATAAAAGTAATCTTCGTAGCCAAAATCAAAAACCTCCTCAATTTTATTGATACGATAAAAGTCAAAATGATAGATCAATTCTCCACTGTCGGAACGGTATTCGTTTACGATAGCAAACGTAGGGCTGTTGATGGTATCAGATACTCCGAGATTCTCGCAGATAGCTTTTATAAATGTCGTTTTGCCTGCTCCCATATCTCCATGAAAAGCAAATACAGTATTATCGCCCATAGCACGGATAAACTCGACAGCCGCCTCGTCTATTTTATCTAATGATTCTATCTTTATATTCATATTCAAAATTATTCTACAATGTAACTTCTGATTGCAAAGATATATTTTGGAAAACAAATTTTCTGTTATTTCCCGATCAAAGTAATAAAAGGAACAATCATTTCTTCGAGCGAAATGCCCCCATGCTGAAAGGTATCTGTGTAATAAGACACGTAGTAATTATAATTATTCGGATAAGCAAAAAAATCGTCGCCTGTAGCAAAGATATACTTAGAGCTGATATGCAATGCGGGTAAGCCTATCTTTTCAGGAGAATGAATGTCGTATACTTTTTTGCGGTCATAATCCAGATTGCGCCCTACCTTGTAACGAATATTCGTATTCACCGTCTTATCGCCAATTACCTTGAGCGGATTTTTTACCCGTATCGTTCCGTGATCGGTAGTCAAAATAATTTTATATCCCATTGCTTTTGCCTTCTTCAGAATATCCATTGTACTCGAATGTTTAAACCAAGACCGAGTCAAAGAGCGATAGGCTGCTTCGTCGGATGCAAGTTCCCGTATCATTCTTGATTCTGTACGGGCATGGGAAAGCATATCCACAAAGTTGATAACAACTACATTCAGTTGCTTATTGCTTAGCCGATCCATCCCTTGCAGCAGCTTTTCTCCCGATGAAGAGGACAGTAGCTTATTGTATGAGAAAGTATAATTTTTCCTGTATCGCTCAATCTGGTTTTGCAGTAAGGCTTCTTCATTGAGGTTTTTACTTTCATCCTCATCTTCATCCACCCAAAGGTCGGGATACAATTTGGCCATTTGGGAAGGCATCAGCCCCGAAAAAATGGCGTTGCGTGCATATTGAGTCGCAGTGGGTAATATGCTTAAGTATTCGTCTTCGGAAATTGTAAAATCATTTGCCAAAAGGTCTTTTATATCAGACCACTGATCGAGTCTGAAATTATCAATAAGGATAAAGAATAATTTTTCGCCATTATCCAAAAGTGGAAATACTTTCTGCGAAAAAAGCTCAGGGCTTATCAAAGGTCTCTTATCCGGATTTTGTACCCACGACTCATAATTCTTCTTTACGAACTTACAGTAACTATTATTAGCTTCATTTTTTTGTATCCGAAGCAAGTCCATTAAAGGGCTGTCTGATGCTGCCAGCTCAAGCTCCCAATAAACAAGCTTTTTGTAAATGTCAACCCATTGCTCGTACGTATTCGAATCATTTATCTGTGCACTGATTTTATTAAATTCTTCGCGATAACCTTCAACTGTAACCTCTAAAACAATATCGTCCTTATGCAGGTTTTTCTTGATGGAAAGGAGGATTTGATTGGGATTGACGGGCTTGATAAGATAGTCTGCTATCTTTTTCCCAATAGCATGAGTCATAATCCCCTCATCTTCGCTTTTTGTAATCATAATAACGGGAATATTGGGGTTGATCTCTTTGATGATGCTCAATGCATCGAGCCCCGAAACACCGGGCATATTCTCGTCAAGAAAAACAATGTCGAAAGATTCGCTTTTTATACTATCAATAGCATCCTGACCACTATTTACTGGAGTGACTTCATATCCCTTCTCTTCTAAAAAAAGGATATGCGATCGTAGCATATAAATTTCATCGTCAGCCCAAAGTATCCGTCTTTTCCTCATTTATAATCTATTAAATAAAGCAAACCACATTATTTGAATATAAAGTGGCTTGCTATATCATTCGTTGCACTTTATTCTCAAAAGTACAAACAGAAGTTCAATATGAAAATTTGATACTGTTAAACTTTATTATTTAAGTACCTTGTTTATTTCGTTCAACAAATATTCTTTAGGATCGGAGCTATATTCCCAAAACATTACGCCTCCCATTTTATTATCCAATACATACTTACATTTTTCTTTTACTGACTCCTCATCGTCGTAAGTAACAAATACTCCTTTGTAGAAATTGAACAAGTATGGTGCACGTGCACTCTCATCCCAATATCGATAGTACTCGTTCTGATTTACAAGGCTATCCTTGATGTAGGTATACCCCCTACCCCTTATCTGTTCTGCAACAGGATCGCCAATACCTTTAGACGCTCCTTTCTTCAGATTAAAAGCTCGTCCGTAAAAAGCAATACCCATCACTAGCTTTTCGGCCGGAACACCGGCGGCTAAATAAGCTTTTACGGCAACATCAGCCCCTTGCTTTTGCGGATATTTGTCGGAAGGATAGAGATTGGTATGGTGTATTGCTTGTTCATTACTTTGCGAATCGTAGGTCATGATATTTACATAATCGAGATATTCCTGTGCTTTATTCATTTCGGTACTATCTACAAACTGCTGAAAACCACCAACAGCCGTTGTTAATAGATATTTCTTATCAGTCTCTTTTTCCAAAGCATCAAGCTCAGCTCTGATAGCAGCAAACATCAACGTATAATTATGCTTGTCTTCGGGACGGTATACATTCCCCACATCACCCGCAAGAGCAGGATATTCCCAATCGATGTCTACCCCGTCGAGATTATTGTTTTTCATAATTTCCACCGCAGATTTAGCAAATGTTTTCTGTCCTTCAGTAGTCAGCACGGCGTCCGAAAAATTACGGCTCCAAGACCAGCCTCCGATAGAGATCAAGATTTTGAGATCAGGGTTTTGCTGCCTCAATTCGTTTAGCTTCCTGAAATTCGTCGTATCGGTCGCCTCATTGGTAAGAAATGCTTTTCCATCCTTTACATCGACAAAGGCATAGTTGATATGCGTAATTTTGTTAGGTGAGATTTTGTCTACATCCACTAAACCATTATATCCTCCTACATAAGCGATAATAACCGGGCGTGAAGATTCACCTGATGTCTTTGACTTCTTGCCACACGAACAGAAACCAGAGAAAATAAGGGCACATAGAATGCCATACGTAAAGATGTTTTTCATGCTATTATTTTTTTTGATAGTTTGCTTTGAATACAAAACTAAGAAAAAATTAATTAGTTAGTAAAGAAGATTTACTTTTCAATATATGATTTAATAGCCTGTACATATTCTTCAAAGGCCCTTATTCCATCAGCTGTAATCTTGCAAATAGTACAAGGCCTCTTATTCTTAAACGTTTTTGTCACTTCAATATATCCGGCATTGCTCAATTTCTCAATCTGAACACTTAGATTACCGCCTGTAGACTTAGTTTGTTCCATAATATACATAAAATCTGCCTCCTGAATAGATATCAGAAGTGAAACAACAGCCAGTCGCAGCTCGGAATGAAGTATGGGATTGAGTCCTTTAAACATTTTCAGATAATGACTTTTTAAAGATATGACCAGGTATAATTAAAGAAAAAACAGGAATGAAGGCAAAGACAAAGATAGAGCAAACTTCTCCGCGAACCAATAATACACAAAACGAAATAACAAGACCTACAATACCTCCATATATCACAGGCTTATATTTAATAAGTATTCCAATAATAATTATCCACATGCTGAATAAAACGCCTTCTATAAAAAGAATAGAAAAGTCAATCCAAATAGCCAATAGACCAAGAACACTACATACAATAGCAAACAAGACAGAAATATAGTCAATTGTTTTATCCAGATAAGATTTTACACTGGCTTTATCTTTCGAGGAAAAATATTTTGCAATGGAAAAGCCTATAACAGGAATCAAAAGCCACAGAAAAGAAGAATATACAAAAATTTTATAGACCTTAAAAAAACAAACAAATAAGGAAATACTTACTACCGTATAACCCCACCCTAGTAGAATGTTGCAATTTATCCTCGCCCTTAAATTAGTCCGAGCATTTTTTATCATCAATGTGATAAGTTCAAGACTTTCAACCTCATCTATCTTACGATCTTCCATAGTTTTAAAGTGGTAAATTTATATTAATTTTTCTGTTGAACATTCTTTCGTTTAGCTCTATGTGCCGATCTGTTCCACACAAATTTAAGCGAAATAGATTGGGAATGACAAACTTCGGTACACTTTCCACACAAGATACACTCTGAATTAGTTATCAGCCCATCGTTGTTTTTTATGTAGTCGGTTATAGGAATAGCAACGAGACATTCTTTTTCACACTTCCCACATAAAGAACAACTCTCATCTACAACCGGAAGTAACCGTGAATAATTTGCCCCCGCTGAACATAATGTCCCTACCCCGCACATATTTTTACACATCCATCTTCTACTAAGAAAAAATGAGATTATAGCAGCACTAAAAATGTCTATCATCCAAACGACCTTGTAATGCATATCGAAATTGAGAGGCAAGAAACACGGTATTATTGCAAAGCCATGAGTAAGCCCCCGCTCTTTATTAAGAATGTAAAACACAAATGCGGATGCAAAAAATAAAATCAACAACAGAAGCCTAAGCCAAAGCCGAGGTTTTTTCCATTTCATCTTAAAAAAAGTGCATTGACCGGACATATCTGAAGTAGTACCCATAAAACAGAACCACCCACAACCGATCCTCCCGAATAAAGGAGAAACAAGGATAAAAAAAGTCCAGAGAATAAGCGTTACTGTTATTACCCCCCAATAGATAGAATGCCAGATAAATCCCAATACAAAGAATTGAAAAAAAACGGGTGTTATCAACAAAAATATAAATCTGGATAAGAAATTAACTTTATAAAGCTTTTTCATAAGCAATAATTTTACTTTATAATATATATACAAATATAAAATATTTTATATTATAAAACAAACTGACAATTAATATTTTAGTAAAAAAAGTTATTTGTGGTTTGGAATCATAGAAGATTTATTATTCTAAAAATTATCTTATATAAAGAGTTCTTTGATATAATCGGATATTTTAGTAGCTGCACAATAAAGAAAAGTAACATTAAAAAATAGGATAAAAAGTGTCACTTTTGTCACCTTTTAATAATTCCGCTTCGACAAAAGACATAGAAAATAAAAACGGCATAAGCGATAAAGCCCATGCCGTAGTGATATTATTTCGAGTCTTTTATAAACTATCTCCAAAATCTTCTCGGAATTTAGCCATCAATCGCTGCGGCCAATCATTTATCGGTTCGAGCCCTCCCATAAAAAAGCGAAGGACAGGCGGTTCGCCCTCCTATCAGATTCCGATTCTCATACAGCCACGTCATTCGGTCTTCTACATATTTGATTTGTGAAAGAGTAAACACACGGCGAGGAACAGCCAAGCGAAGTAATTCCATATCGGCATAAGTCTCGTTTCCATATTCATCACGCTGGTTAGATACCGACCCTCTCTCCATACCACGTACACCCGAGATAAGGAAAAACGCAGCGGCTAAAGCACCCGCCGGATATTCTTTCTGAGGGATATGAGAACAGATTTCCATCGCATTGACGTGCGCGCCTAATACACCGGGAGGTGTCACGACAGGAATGCCTTTCTTTTCAAAAGCATTAACCAGATATTCAATAAACTGGGGGCTTTGGCATATCATGCCTTCATCCAATGTTTCATATAATCCGATTGCAATGGCTTCTATCTCACGAACCGACATACCGCCATAGGTAAGGAATCCTTCGAACAGAGGAACAAGCGGTTCCAACTCCTTCATGATGGCGTAATCATTTGTACAGATACCACCCCCACGAGACGAGCTCAGCTTTCGTGCCGAGAAGTAAACCAAGTCAGCAAGATCGGTCATCGCAAGGATAATCTCAGCCATCGAGCTGTTCTTAAACTCCTCCTCACGTTGCTTGATGAGCCATGCATTTTCTCCTAGCAAACTAGCATCGAGGACAAGGCGTATTTTGTATTTATCGGCAATAGCACGCACACCCCGAAAGTTTTCCATCGAGAAAGGTTGTCCTCCAATAAGGTTGGTAGACGCTTCCATGCGGATATAAGGAATATTGGCAGCACCATGTTTGTTGATGCATTTCTCCAACTTTTCAAGGTTCATATTCCCCTTAAAGGGATGCTTGCTATTTATCACATAGGCTTCATCATAGAGCAATTCTTCGATTTTACCTCCATATTGGGTAATGTGTGCCATTGCTGTAGTGAAGTGATAGTTCATCGGCACAATGCTTCCCTTACGAATATAAGCGTTGGATATGATATTCTCTGCGGCACGACCCTGATGTACGGGAAGAAGATATTTTTTACCGAGTACTTCCTCCACAGCTTTCTGATAGCGGACAAAGCTTTGCGATCCGGCGTAAGCATCATCGGCTATCATCATAGCACCCATCTGGCGATCACTCAATGCATTGGTACCGCTATCGGTAAGCATATCCAGGAAAACATCTTTTGTGTCGAGCCTGAATGTATTAAATCCGGCTTCGTAAAGAGCTTCCAAACGACGTTCAATTGCGACTAAATGTAATTTTTGTACAACACGCACCTTGTGCAATTCCAGCGGAATACTTTCTCCACTGTAGAATTTAATCTTAGAAGAGTTTTCTGACATGATATTAGTTTATAGTAATGCTAAAAATTAGATTTCGCAATTTATAAATAAATATCTGATAAACAAATGAAAAAGATGCAAGGAAGTGGCTAATAAGCAAAATTTATTCGTTTTAATTTCTTTTTTGAAACAAATAGTCATAATTTAAAAAAGGAACAATTCCCTTGCTTTATTTGTTAAATTAGTTACTCTCCGAATAATGTATAAATATCAAATATAAATTACACAGAAAATGGAAAAAGTAAAATTGAATAATGGTATAGATATACCATGGGTTGGACTAGGCGTATTCCGCTTGGAAGACAACAAGGAAGCTGAAAAGGTGATCGGAACCGCATTGTCAGTTGGATACAGGCATATTGACACAGCCATGTATTATCACAACGAAGAAGCTGTAGGAAAAGCAATTAAAAACTCGGGTATTCCTCGGGAAGAAATATTCGTAACCACAAAGATGTGGAACTCTGACCAGCGAAGCGGCAAGGTAAAAGAAGCCTTTGAGACCAGCTTAAGAAAGCTTGATCTCGATTACATCGATCTATATCTTGTTCACTGGCCTGTAGAAGGGAAGTTCATAGAAACATGGAAAAAGTTTGAGGAAATATATGAAACTGGTAAAGTGAAAGCAATTGGCGTTAGCAATTTCAAGCAATACCACTTGGAGGGATTGGCGAAAGAATCGACCATAACTCCTGCCGTAAATCAGATAGAATTGCACCCATATCTTGTACAAGAAAATGATTTGAACTATTGCAAGAAAGCAGGTATCCGTGTAGAAGCATGGAGCCCTTTTGCGGCGAATCAGACCGGATTATTCAACGAAAAGATATTAACTGACCTCGCAGACAAGTATTCCAAATCTCCGGCTCAGATAATACTCCGTTGGGATTACCAACGTGGAGTAGTTACTATACCTAAATCAGCAAACGAGAAGCGCATGGTCGAGAATCTGAATATATTTGACTTTAGTCTGAACGATGATGAAATCAAAAGCATAAATTCGCTAAATAAAAATCTGCGTATTGGACCAGATCCGGATCATGTAAATTTCTAAGAAAGCTTACCACGCAATGCACTAAATGCGATTAAGGGAATAGGTAATGATATACGCCAAGTGGTTAAAATATGAGCTTTATAATAATTTCATTTCGCATATCATTACCTTTGCATCCAAAATAAAAAAGACGAATGGAAAATAAATTCTATAAAGAATTTGGAGAGCTTCTTACAAAACACTTCCCATATAAGGTTCAAAAAATATCGATAAATGCGGGATTTACTTGTCCAAACAGGGATGGGTCGAAAGCCGTAGGAGGATGTACATATTGCAATAACCAAAGCTTTAGCCCGGGGTATGGAGGAAAGCAACGCAGTGTTAGCGACCAACTCAGAGATGGTATTGCTTTCTTCTCTTACAAGTATCCTGAAATGAAATACCTCGCATACTTTCAGTCATATACAAATACCTATGATAGTATCGAGAAACTGATTGAACTGTATGAAGAGGCATTATCATATCCCAATGTTGTGGGATTGATTATCGGCACACGCCCCGACTGCATGCCGGACGAGTTACTCGATTATTTCGCTGAGCTAAATAAAAGAACTTTCCTCATCATAGAATACGGCTTGGAATCAACGCTTGATTCCACTCTTGAATTTATCAATCGTGGACACACGCATCAGGAAAGTGAAGAAGCTATACTCAAAACAGCAGCCAAAGGAATATATACAGGAGCACATCTTATTCTCGGGCTGCCTCATGAAAGCCGTGAGCAGGTACTGGCACATGCCGACGTAGTAGCCAAGCTTCCACTTACAACTATAAAGCTACACCAGCTACAACTGATAAAAGGAACAGTAATGGCAAGGCAATATCGGGAGCATCCCGAATGGTTCAATCTGTTCGAGGTAGACGATTACATCGACCTATGTATCGACTTTGCGGAGAAACTTAATCCTGACTTTATCATAGAGCGTTTCATTTCTCAATCGCCGAAACAACTACTGATAGCACCTGATTGGGGGTTGAAAAACTTCGAATTCACCGCCAAAGTATTGAAAAAGTTTGAGGAAAGAAAGACGTGGCAGGGACGGTTGTATCGTAAATAATTACTTTTTATCTTCTTTCTCTTTACTCTCCTTTTTTCCGGTAAAGAAATTCTTGACCTTTGAGAAAAACTGAGTTACTTTTTTCGCCATGTTTTGCTTTTGTTGCGAAACACCTACCGACTCGGCAAGAGCAGGCTGCAATATCTGCCAAAAGTAATTGAATGTGGAGTGATAAGGGTCACGATCGAGCGTTACATCAGCCACACGAGGTTTTGACCGCTTGTTATTCGGATTATTAGACCGTACAAGAATATTGGCAATCCTTGACAAAAGCTTATTTTGCTCTTCAATTTCTATATCTTTGAATAGGGTTAATTTAAGATCATTATACCGAAACAGCATATTGGCTCTGGCATCTATACTGGAAGCCTCTGTCCTGAAATAGAAATCCTGCAATATACCACTCTGCAACTCAACTTTTGCTAAAGGGAGAAATATACCATTCAATCTCGTCATATCAAACTGCTTCATATTTGCCTCTAATACAAAACAATCATAATCAGCACTTACCGGGATATCCCAGCGAGCGGTAAAAGGACCTCCCATAAATTTACCATCTACATCTAAACGAATAAATTGCTCGGGGTAAGAAGCTATATTTCTCAAGCCGCTTATTTTACCATTCATATTGTCAAAGTGAATCTTACCTGACATATTGCCGTTTCTGGGCAGCTCTTCATACAGCACAGAGAAATTATTAACATTTGCCGAATCGATATCTAGCTTAACAGGCAGTTTCTGTATTTTCTCATAGATCAACGGCATAATATTATGCTCTATCTTTATTTGCTGATTCTTAAGGTTCAACAAAACAACATCATCTATCTTCAAGTGCTTAGCCTTTATCTTATTATCGGCAGTCAGTGCTGAATAATCGAGCCCTGAAAGCTGAAACTTACCCATTGTAAAATCGAACCAGTCTTTATGCTTCGGATGTT
Organism: Dysgonomonas sp. Marseille-Q5470; assembly: GCF_951230145.1. Classification (NCBI taxonomy): domain Bacteria; kingdom Pseudomonadati; phylum Bacteroidota; class Bacteroidia; order Bacteroidales; family Dysgonomonadaceae; genus Dysgonomonas; species Dysgonomonas sp. Marseille-Q5470. The sequence continues at coordinate 410,955 of NZ_CATNVE010000001.1, forward strand.
TGTATGCAAATTCAAATTTGGGATAAGTAGATTTCATCTTCAGATCGGATACATCCGCTATCTGCCCTTTCTTATCTATATTAATATTACCAAAACTAAGAGTATAGAATCCATCCATGATTGGAAAAGAAAGGTCTTTGGTATTAAAACGAATATCAGCGAGGTCAAATTTCCTCTTTTGTGTATCTAAATTCAGACCACGAAGAAAGAGGCTGGTCTCGTTTAGCTTTTGCCTTTCTTCTTTGTTATCTGTTTTAGAATTAGAGTAATTGAGATTGGCATCCGTAAGATTGAACTCTCCCACTGACAGATTATGAAGATAGGGTGCAATAAAAGAATAAATATCCTTTCGTGAAGAGACAGTTTGCGAATCTATATTCTGCTTTTCTATAGAGTGCTTGCGTATATCCAAAGTCGGTTTATAAAAATTGATAGCAGCCAAATCCAACGAAGAACCATCTTCCTTCATAATCCAGCTAAGGCCTGAAAAATCAAACTGTGCAATCTTGAAATCAAGCGTATCTGAAGGCCGATTCAGATTAACACTTGCATTCGAAACGACAAGCTTACCTATATTGATGTTTCTACCGAGGATTTCAAGATCTATTTTACGACTTGCCCCTTTGTCTAATTTTTCTTTTTTGCTATTATTCGCATAATATACCTGTGGAGACTGCAACATTAACTCTGCGATATTCAAATTGTGATGAATATTCCATTTCAAAGAATCTAATTTAAACGCAGTCAATTCAGCTCTCAAACTATCTTCTTCTTTACCGATATAAGTAAAATTGGGATCAGTTACAGACAAATTATCGACAGAAAGCTTCGTTAAAAAAGAAGACTTTCCCGGAGACAGGGCCTTCTTCTTATTATCACCTCCATCTATTTTTGTTTTCATTACCTTTATCTGAGGAGCTTCTACGAAAAAGTCTTTAACAGCGATTGTTTTATCTTTGAAGTAGTCAATATTATCAAATCCTGTAATCTGTATCAGGGGCGAAGCAATATCATAAACTACGGAAGCCTGTTCCCAAGATTTGGCTTGCGGAGTTAACTTGATATCCTTCAACACCATTTCCCCCGTGCTGGTAGATACATCAACAGCAGCTATCTGCAATTGATATTTCTTCCCGAATAGAAGATTATCAAAATCCCTAAAGGAAAGACTTATATCATCACTTGTAAATAAATAGGGTGAAGTCACCCGAGTCTCTTTACTGATAAGAAATTTGGATGCATGGAAATTCAGATCTTTCAGACGAAAGGTTTCATCGTCTTCCTTATTATGATATATCAGATTTGCATTCTTCAGATTTATTCTTTTTACAGATAAGAAATCGGAATACGGTGTAAAAAAATCAAGGACATTCTCGGGTGAGACCTTCTTTTTATCTTTTGATTTACCTTTATTTTTTTCCGTTAATTTAAAATATTCAATATTTGGCGATTCAATATTAAGAAGCTCAGCAGAAACTCCTGCGGTATATTCGAGTCCATCAACACTTATAGACTTCACATCTCCGAACAAATAATCCTTCTTAGTATTGGTAGATAAAGGTTTGATTTTTATATCTGATATTTCAAATTTTTCAGTATTCGTATCTAAATACAAGCGTTTTACATTTAACTCAGAATTATTGCTTCTTTGTGTTCCATTAATATTATCTGCTATCATCGTGAAGTTATCCACATACCAGAATTTCCTCAACTTTTCGGAAAGAGAATCTACAAGAAAATCATTGGCATGAAAATCAAACTTTCCGAGCGTATAAACATCCGTAATGTTATTTTGAGTATGTACATAATTAAATTTGGTTTCTTCTACACTTATATTGTCTATAGATGTCCGATAAAGAATAGGAGACAGTATTGTATATAAAGACCAAGGCTCATCTTGCAGACTCTTCTCTTCCACAGGGATAGAGTCGTCCGATGCTCCCTGTACGCTATGATACTGTATGTCTGTAGACCTGATATCGAAAGTACGGGCATGAAGGTGATTTAATCCTTTTCTCCTTTCAAATCCAACCCCTTTCACCTTCACCTCATCCACTGTAGCTTTTAGATAATCTCCCGTTTTCTCAAGACGACGTGCCCAAAATTCATCTTTAGGGTGAATATCCACACCGTCAATTTGAATAATGGAATCGATCGTACTCAGTTGAATATTCTTCGTATTAAGAATAATTTCGTCGCTATACAAAAGAGATTGCGGAGTACTTGCCGAGAACTCAAAATTATCGCACAACAGAAGCTTTCCCGATTCTGAAGAATTTTCATCCAACAAGAAATTAAATGCAAAAAAGTTAGCTTCCTTCAATCCGTAGACAACAGGTGATACAGAATCGACCACAGTATATGAAACATTCATATTGGTGAGGTTGATCCTACTTACTGCAAGTCGGTTTATATAAGGAGATACAATTTGATATAGTGTTTGCGACTTTCTATTTTTATGCTGCTCATCGAGAGTATCTGTTGAATATGTAGGTTCAAAAACTTTTATATCCGGCGAATTTACCTCAAAGAGATTAAACTTCAACTTTTTATAATCTCGGCGCCAAGTCAGGTTAACACCTTTGAAGTGAATTTCTTCAACATTAATTTTATAATATACTTTGGGAAGGCTATCTCCCTGTTGCCATTGATCAAATACAAGAGAGTCGGGAACAAGTTGTAGACCGTATATAGAAAGCTCTCCCGAAAGAAACCCTACAGAGAGCTTCTCGAAGGAAAAGCGATAAAAACCATTTGTTGCATTCGATACTGCTTCCGCCAATGTTTTATTCAACTTGTCTTTAAGGCGATAAGTCATATACCAGTTCACAGAAAGGCCAAGCACAACAAGCAGAGCAAGTGCAAAGAGTGAAATTTTTAATATTTTGTGTCTACTTTTAGCCATCTCACACAAGTTGCAAATAAGAAAGTGACAATATCCGTATAAATGTATTCATTTTATATCAACATTTCTTGTCTCCAAGATATTAATTATGAAACACATATAAATATAGATTGTTCCTAAAAAGTGACAAAAGTGACACTTTTAAATACGTTTTCGCATTGTCACTTTCTACTTAAAAAATTAAAAACAAAGGCTTTACATACTCTGTAAAGCCTTCTTATATTAGATAATTATATATCAAAAAAATAATTTGAGGAATATCGTTTATTGCATAGTGTGATCAATAATATCAGAGGCAACATCATATTTAGATTTTAGCCCGAAATCTTTTCGCTCTCCATTTTTCTTCAAAATAGCAACTTTATTCGTATCATATTTAAATCCTGCTCCTGCGTCATTAAGCGAATTAAGTACGATATAGTCGAGATTTTTCTTTGCCATTTTTTTCAGGGCATTTGTCTCTTCGTCGTTTGTCTCCAAGGCAAAGCCTATCAACAATTGGTTTGCTTTCTTCATTTTACCAAGCGATGCGGCAATATCCTTGTTAGGAACAAGAGAGATCGTCAATAAATCTTCTCCTCTCTTTACTTTTTGAGAATACTGTTCCGATGGACGAAAATCAGCCACGGCAGCGCAAAGAATAGCGGCATCCATTCCCGGAAATTCTTTTACCGACGCATTATACATTTCCTCTGCCGACTCCACGTCAATTCTTTTTATATTGGGGTGATTTACTTTTAGTGAAACAGGGCCTGCAACCAAAACGACTTCTGCACCACGACGTGCACATTCTTCAGCCAAGGCAAAACCCATTTTACCCGATGAATAGTTCCCGATAAAACGTACAGGGTCTATTTTTTCATAAGTCGGTCCGGCCGTTATCAGTATTTTTTTTTTTGAAAGAGTTTCTTGTTGATTGAAAAAGTCCTCAACAGCAGATAATATTTTCTCAGGTTCTTCCATCCGCCCCTTGCCTATCAAATGGCTTGCTAACTCTCCGGCAGCAGGCTCAATAATAATATTGCCATAAGAGCGAAGAATCTCCAAATTGCGAGTAGTTGCAGGATGGGCAAACATATCCAAGTCCATAGCGGGTGCTATCATTACGGGTGCTTTCATCGACATATAGGTGGTGATAAGCATATTATCGGCAACGCCATTTGCCATCTTGCCAAGTGTAGAAGCAGTAGCCGGTGCGATAAGCATCAGGTCGGCCCATTGTCCCAGATCAACATGACTATGCCATGTACCATCATTTGCCGTGAAAAACTCGCTAACGACAGGTTTACCTGTCAACGCGGATAATGTAACAGGGGTGATAAATTCTTTTCCTGCAGGTGTTATAACTATTTGCACTTCGGCTCCTGCTTTTATAAGCAAACGAGCAAGCGAAGCAGCCTTATATGCCGCAATACTACCGGTTATACCCAATACAATATGTTTATCCTTTAAGGTCATATCCTTAGTTTTATTTTTAGAAACAAAGATACATTTTTTGGATAATAAGTAGCCCATTACGAAAGATAAGTTACACCCTCCCTCCTTTTCGAACCTTGTGTAAGTACTAAAAGGCTGACTTGCTAACTAGTTTTAACCTATGTTTTTTAGCAGATTGCCACTTTATTATAATTCTTTTCGATACTTTTGCACAAAAAAAATCAAAAACCGAATATTTATTACTCAAAAATCAATTAATTATGACCGAAATACTAAGGCAAAAATTGAGTGACTCCAAAGCAGCCCGATGGACCGTATTGGGAGTTGTTGCCCTCACTATGTTTTGTGGCTATTTCATTACTGACGTTATGGCTCCATTGAAACCAATGCTTGAAAGCCAGCTGGGATGGGATAGTTCTGACTACGGATTTTTCACCAGTGCATACGGATGGTTCAATGTGTTTTTGCTTATGCTCATTTTCGGAGGTATTATTCTCGATAAAATGGGAGTGCGTTTTACCGGTCTGGGAGCATGCATACTAATGGTTGTTGGCTGTGCCCTGAAATACTACGCAGTAGCTTATGGAAAAACTTTCGAGGGTTCTATCTTCGGGATTAGCTCCCAGGTTATGGTGGCAAGTATTGGATTTGCAATATTTGGCATGGGAGTCGAAATCGCCGGTATTACTGTCACTAAAATAATTGTGAGATGGTTTAAAGGCTATGAAATGGCTCTGGCAATGGGTCTGCAAGTATCGGTTGCACGTATAGGGACAACTTTGGCTTTATCGGGAGCTATACCTATTGCTAAATATTTCAATAGTATTTCTGCACCTATCTTATTCGGACTTGTTTTACTTTGTATCGGATTAATCGCATTTCTCGTATTCAGCGTAATGGACAGAAAGCTGGATGCTTCAATTGCTCAGACAAGCGAAAGCCAGGAAGATCCTTTCAAAGCATCAGATATTCTGTATATTGTAAAAAACAGAGGCTTCTGGTTAATCGCATTATTATGTGTACTCTTCTACTCGGCAGTATTTCCATTCCTGAAGTATGCTGTTGACCTTATGATAAACAAGTACAACGTGGAGCCTGAATTTGCAGGAAACATTCCGGCAATACTTCCACTTGGAGCAATATTCTTAACTCCGTTCTTTGGAGGTGTATATGACAAAAAAGGAAAAGGCGCATCTATAATGATGATAGGCGCTATTTTGCTTATCGTTGTCCATTTCTTATTTGCTATTCCATTCCTTAATGTATGGTGGTTTGCAACAGCCTTGATGGTATTGTTAGGTATTGCATTTTCACTTGTGCCTTCAGCTATGTGGCCTTCTGTACCTAAAATAATTCCTGAAAATAAATTGGGTACAGCTTATGCGTTGATTTTCTGGGTACAAAATTGGGGATTAATGGGTGTTCCTTACCTGATCGGAAAAGTATTAGAAAAGTATTGTGTTACAGGACAGCGACCTGATGGAAGTTTCACATACGACTATACCCTACCCATGATAATATTCACCTCCTTTGGGATATTGGCACTTATAGTCGCCATATTACTCAAACGAGAGGATAAGGCAAAGGGCTACGGGCTTGAATTACCAAACATAAAGAAATAAAGAATTAGACCCGGATAAACAAAAATCCGGGTCTATTCATTTTAATAATAATCATTTTTAATTTTAGACTATCCATGAATTCTGAGACAGAATTAGCCGCTTCACCCAAAGGGCATCCTAAAGGTATCTATCTCATATTTGCGACCGAAATGTGGGAGCGCTTCAGCTATTACGGCATGCGGGCATTATTTTCTCTATATATGCTCAAAGCATTATTGTTCGACAAAGCATATAGCGGGCAGATATACGGAAGTTATACAGGGCTTGTTTACCTTACCCCCCTTATTGGAGGCTATATCGCCGACCGCTATTGGGGCAACAGACGCTCTATAATCGTAGGGGCTTCGCTTATGGCTATCGGACAATTTCTATTGTTTCTATCGGGCAGCTTCCTCGAAAGTATAGACATAGCAACCATGTTAATGTTCTCGGGATTGGGATTCCTCATCTTAGGCAACGGCTTTTTTAAACCAAATATGTCTTCGATGGTTGGGCAACTATACGAGCCGGGAGATAGTCGCAAAGATTCGGCATATACGATATTCTATATGGGAGTAAATGTAGGCTCGTTCTTTGCACCATTAGTTTGCGGTTTCTTCGGTGATACCGGACATCCGTCCGACTTCAAATGGGGTTTTCTTGCAGGATGTATAGGCATGCTTTTAGGTATTGTAGTTTTCATCTTTTTCAAGAATAAATATCTGGTGACTCCATCAGGAGAGGCGATCGGGGTGATCCCAAACAACAAAGACCTACTGAAGACAAAAGTAAAAGAGTCTGACTTCTCTGAAACAAAAAACAAAAAAGGGAATGCGAGACAGATAATAATCTGGGGGATGGTGTGGATTTTATTATTCTTCCTGCTTTATTCTGTTCTCGAAACAGATATTATCGGAGCTATCATTTTCTCTATAGCTGTCGCAGCACCCGGATATATTATTTCAGACTCTTCACTTACAAAAATAGAACAGTCACGTATCTGGGTAATCTATATCATCGCATTTTTCGTAATTTTCTTCTGGGCTGCCTTCGAACAGGCAGGAGCATCTCTTACCTATTTTGCCGAAGAACAGACCGAAAGACATATTCAACTATTAAACTGGACTGTTCCTACATCATACTTTCAGGCAATAAATGCTCTTTCCATCATTGTTTTTGCTCCTGTGTTTGTGTTTTTATGGACAAAGCTGGGCAAACGAGGAAAAGAACCGGCATCGCCTATTAAGCAGGCTATCGGCTTATTTCTATTAGCATTAGGATATTTGATTATCGCTTTTGGAGTAAAAGGGCTCGCTCCGGGAGTAAAAGTAAGTATGCTATGGCTTATAAGCCTCTATGTGATACATACCTTCGGAGAGTTATGCTTATCGCCTATAGGATTATCGATGGTAAACAAGCTGGCTCCACTCCGATTTGCGTCGCTGCTTATGGCTGTTTGGTATTTGAGTACGGCTGCTGCGAATAAGTTTGCAGGGACATTAAGCAGTTATTATCCTGAGCCAATTATCGAGCTTTCGTTGGTACAATCGGTAGAAAAAGAAAATTCATTAACTTTATTACCTGAAGATTTTAAGGAGTTGGTAACTCAAAAAGACGGGACAGCGGTTATTCCATTCGATCGAATAACATTTTCTAAAATAGAAAATCAGAATCTGAAAACTGAAGTACAACGGAATTTGGAAAAGCAACAATTGGAAAATCCAAAAACATTCATAGGCTATCAGATATCAAATCTTTATGACTTCTTCATGTTATTCGTATTTATGGCAGGAGCAGCGTCGGTCATTCTTTTCTTTCTTTCCAGAAGATTACTGAAAATGATGCATGGCATAAAATAATGAGATATGAGAAAAATTGCATTTGCCCCTATCGTAAATAAAGATTGCAAGGTATTGATTCTTGGAACAATGCCGAGCGAGGAATCTTTACGCAAACAAGAAAGATACGGGCACAAAAGCAATCAGTTTTGGAGAATAATTTTCACCCTCTTCGGGGAAGAGTTACCGGATAGCTACAAAGAAAAAAGCGATTTCCTTATAAAGAAGAATATAGCAATATGGGATGTCCTCGAATCGTGCGAAGGAAAGGGAAGCTTAGACAGCAGCATCAAAAATGAAAAGCCTAACAATTTCAAGAAATTTTTCAAAGAATATCCTCAGATCGAACACATATTTTTCACCAGTAAAAAAGCGGAAGAATTTTATAAAAAATATGTAGGTTTCGATACAAAAAAGAAATTTATCACCCTGCCCTCTCCGAGTTCGGCGAATGCAAGAATGACTTTGGATCAGAAAATAGAAGAATGGAAAATATTGGCAGAGATTGTGAATTCTTACTATATAGAAAACTATCGATAATGTAATATTGTTTTTATTATTATCTTTGTTTTAATAGAATTCAGTAGTATTTATGGCTCTAAAACAACAATTACAGCTCAAACAACAGCAGAAGCTTTCGCCTATGCAGATGCAAGTTATAAAACTAACCGAATTGCCTGTACTTGAATTGGAAGAACGAATAAAACAGGAGCTCGAAGAAAATCCGGCGTTGGAGGAAGGGCTCGAACCCAATGATAACTCCGAATATGACGATGAATATGGTTCGGAGGACGATACAAATATTTCGCAGGAAGACCTCACGCTAGGCGACTACATGAACGAAGACGAAATACCTGATTACCAACTCCGCGACAACAACAGACAAGGAGTAGGAAAACAAGAAGAAATTCCGTTTTCAGTAGCAGCATCTCTACATGAATACCTTATCGAACAGCTCGGAGAATGCGAATTGAACGATGAAAACCAAAAGGTAGGAGAATATATTATCGGCAACATTGACGAAAGCGGCTATCTCGACCGCTCTTTATCGGCAATCTCAGATGACCTTATTTTTCAGCAAAATATAGATATCCCCGTTTCAAGGCTGGAGGAGATACTTAAAGTTATTCAAGACTTTGAACCTGCCGGAATTGCTGCACGCAATCTGCAAGAGTGCTTGCTGCTACAGCTGGGAAGAAAAGAAAAATCAGAGATTGTAGATTATGCAATAAATATCATAACCAACCTTTTCGATGAATTTACCAAAAGGCATTATGATAAGATAATCAGACAACTGAGTATAGACGAAGAGATACTCAAAGAAGTGATTCAGGAAATCACAACCCTGAACCCCAAGCCGGGAAATAATTGGGGCGACTCTTTATCTATTACTCTCAGCACGATTGTACCCGATTTTACGATAGACTCGTATGGAGGAGAACTATTTCTGAGTTTGAATAACCGAAATATACCCGATCTGAGAGTCAGCCGCGAATATTCTGAACTTTTCAAAGGTTTTTCGGACAACAAAGAAAGTATGTCTCTCGACAGTAAGAATACAGTATTATTTGTAAAGCAAAAGCTAGACTCAGCCCGTTGGTTCATTGACGCCATCAAACAGCGACAAGATACTCTACAACGAACTATGCAAGCAATAATGGATATGCAATATGACTTCTTCCTTACGGGAGACGAATCGCAGCTGAAACCCATGATACTAAAAGATGTTGCGCAGCGAACCGGCTATGACATATCTACAATCTCTCGGGTTAGTAACAGCAAGTACGTGCAAACAAGCTTTGGAATATACCCGTTGAAGTATTTCTTTTCAGAGTCTATGCAAACCGACACAGGAGAGGAAATCTCTTCCCGTGAGGTAAAAGCAATTCTAAAGGAATGTATCGAAAATGAGGATAAAAAGAAACCTTTGACAGACGATAAGCTATCAGAAATATTAAACGAACGAGGATACATCATAGCACGCCGTACTGTAGCTAAATATAGGGAACAGATGAATCTGCCTGTCGCCCGACTAAGAAAAGAAATATGAAAGAAGAAAAGGAGTACACGTTAGTTGAAGAAAATAACCATATAGAGCAGAGAGCATCTATTATATACAGTCCACCACAAGAGAAAGAGGCTATTTTACCACAAATAATTTCGTTTGTGCTAAATCCTGTTTTCATGGTTATATACAGTGTGGCTATTATCTTTTTATCTACTGATTTTACATTCCTTTTTGCCAATCAGTTTATAAGATTCATGACTCCTGTAATCTTTTTCTCGTGCATTATTCCGGTTTCGGGTATTTACTTCCTGCGATTGACACATGTTATCAAGGATTATCATCTGGACAACAGGAGCGAGTGGATTTTGCCTCTCAGTGTATTCTTCCTCTCTTATGCCCTTTTGTTCTATTATTTCTTTTCTGCCAAATTGTATATCTGGTTCCTTGCCGTTATCCTTACTCCTTTAATATTGCTGGTTATATATGCTATTATTTCACGATTTTGGAAGATAAGCACGTATATGATAGCTATAGGAGGAATGATTGGTTGCATCTTGTCAGTTTGCTACAATATAAAAGGACTCAACCTACCTGTTTTATTCATGATTTTGTTTATCTTAGCAGGGTGTTTAGGGGTATCGCGTCTGATGCTCAACAGAAGTACTCCGGCACAGGTATATGTGGGTTTTCTGGTCGGATCGGTTGTTTCCTATCTGTGGGTATATATCGGTACATACTGGAGTTTGATTTTGTTTCTGAGAAACTTATAATATATAAACTAAAAATAAAAGAATTATGAACTTTCCTGAGAATTTGAAGTATTCCAAAGACCACGAATGGATAAAAGTAGAAGGCGACACTGCCCTTGTAGGTATCACCGAATTTGCTCAGAGTGAGTTGGGCGAAATCGTATATGTTGATGTAACCAGCGAAGGTGAAACTATAGAACAAAACGGTGTATTCGGAAGTGTAGAAGCTGTGAAAACAGTATCAGACCTTTTGATGCCTGTATCCGGAGAAGTTTTGGAGGTAAATGCTGAATTGGAAGAAAAACCCGAACTAATAAATGAAGATCCATACGGAAAAGGATGGATTATTAAAATAGCGGTAAGCGATGCTTCTGAATTAGATACATTGCTTTCTGCTTCTGATTACAAAAACCTAATTGGTAAATAATTAAAAAATGAAACCTGTTATAAGTATAATTATGGGAAGTACATCAGACCTTCCCGTAATGGAAAAAGCAGCAAAGTTTTTTGACGAGATGGAAGTTCCATTCGAAATCAATGCTTTGTCTGCACACCGTACTCCCGAACGTGTAGAAGCTTTCGCTAAGGGAGCAAAAGAGAGAGGTATAAAAGTAATTATCGCTGCTGCCGGTATGGCTGCCCATTTACCCGGAGTGATTGCATCTATGACACCGATTCCGGTAATCGGAGTTCCTATCGATGCTTCGCTAGATGGTATGGATGCGTTGCTGGCTATCGTACAAATGCCTCCGGGAATACCGGTTGCTACTGTAGGTATAAATGGCTCATTAAATGCGGGAATTCTTGCATTGCAGATGATTGCCACAGGCGACGAAGCCTTGTACAATAAGCTGGTTGCTTACAAAGAAAATCTGAAAGGAAAAATTGAAAAGGCAAACGAAGACTTGTCAAAAATTCAGTTTAAATTCAAGACAAACTAAGATACTCTTTCTTGGATTCTTTCCGGTAAGTAAAAACATAGAGAAGAAAGCATGGATATTATCCATGCTTTCTTATTTTAAATTGTAAAATTGGGCTTATAATCAGCCTGAGCACTTATTGTAAAAAGTCGGGATAATATTGTATCTTTGGCAAAAAAAAATTTAAATGGATACAAACGAAATACGCTCTATTTTAGAACATGAGTCTTCTGCGATATTGAATATTCCTATCAGCGATGCATATAGTAGAGCCATAGACCTTATTGTAGAACAAGTTAATCAGAAAAAAGGCAAGCTTGTGACAAGCGGTATGGGCAAAGCCGGACAGATAGCGCAGAATATTGCCACGACATTCAGTTCGACCGGAACACCGGCTGTATTTCTACATCCAAGCGAGGCTCAACATGGAGATTTAGGTATCCTACAAGAAAATGATATTGTATTAGCTATCTCCAACTCGGGGAAGACAAGAGAAATAATTGAGCTTATTACATTGGCAAAAGATCTGATTCCGGGCATAAAATTTATTGTCATAACCAGTGATTCGGAAAGCCTGCTTGCTCAGAAGGCAGACGTATTTATTCACACAGGACGCCCTGAGGAGGTCTGCACCCTAGGTTTAACGCCAACTACCTCAACGACAGTAATGACCGTTATAGGAGATATCCTTGTAGTGGGAACCATGAAAAGAATAGGGTTTACGAAGGTTGACTATGCAAAACGTCATCATGGCGGGTATTTAGGTCAGAAGTCGAGAGAAGACTGCAAATAAAAATCGACAGGAATAAACAGATCATTCTATATTAATAACTTAGGCAATAATCTTAAATTAATATAGATTGGGAGTGATTATTTCAAAAAGACAAAACTTAATTTTATTCTATAGCGTTATATAATTATTATAAAGAAATGCTATGAGAAAAATTGTATTTATCTTAGTTACAAGCATGTTGTTTTTCACAGGGTGTAAAACACAGCAGGATCCTGCACAAAAGGCAGCAGCAGACAGTGAAAGAGCTTATTGGGGGGAAAAAGCAATCCAGGCTTTAAATGAGAGGAAGTTTGTATTAGAGGCAGACAGAATTGACTTTAAACATGGAAATTTTGCCTATGTAACACCTAATACCAATTTCATATCCATGAATGGAGACAAAGCAACTATCCAAATGGCATTCAACTCACCGTATGCAGGTCCAAACGGAATAGGTGGAATTACTGTAGATGGAAGGGTTTCGAGCGTAAAGATGGAAACCGATAAGAAAGGAGTTGTTACATTCAGCATGATGGTGCAGGGCATAGGAGTGTCAGCGAATGTCTTCATCAGAATATATAAAGGAGACAATAAATGTGATGCGGTAGTAACCCCTAATTTCAACAGTAATAGAATAAGTTTCCGCGGAAGCCTTTATCACGAAGAAGATTCGAATGTATTTAAGGGACGTGCGTTATAAGACAGGTTCGAGCTATTCTATACTAACCCTTTTAAGAAAATAGATAAAGAAAGAATAAGAAGAAGCAGTGATTAGCCACAGCTTTTTTTATCAATACAAATTAACCTATTTATAGTCCTTTTACAAATAAAAAAATCTTTTAATTGATTCTTTCCTTTCATTTTATTACTTTCGCCTTTCATTAACCTGATGAATATGAAATATTATAGTACAAATAAACTTGCTCCTGATGTCAGTTTACAGGAAGCGGTAGTAAAAGGTTTGGCCCCCGATAAAGGGCTCTATATGCCTGAAAAAATAAAGATATTGCCACAATCTTTTTACGATAATATTGGCAATATGAGCTTTCAGGAAATAGCGTATACCGTAGCCGATGCGTTTTTTGGCGAAGATATAGAGTCCGAAACGTTGAAAGAAATAGTATATGACACGCTAAGCTTCGATACGCCAGTTGTACATGTAAATGATAATATATACAGCCTCGAGCTATTTCATGGCCCTACCCTCGCTTTCAAAGATGTAGGAGGTCGATTTATGGCTCGCCTGCTAGGATATTTTATCAAAAAACAAGGTCAAAAGGATGTAAAAGTCCTTGTTGCCACATCGGGAGATACGGGTAGTGCGGTTGCAAACGGATTTTTAGACGTTGACGGAATACATGTATATGTACTGTATCCCAAAGGAAAAGTAAGTGCGATACAAGAATGTCAGTTTACCACACTGGGACAAAACATAACAGCCATTGAGATAGATGGCACTTTCGATGACTGTCAGGCTCTGGTTAAAACAGCTTTTTTAGACGATGAACTAAATAAAAAGCTAAATCTCACGTCTGCTAATTCGATCAATGTCGCTCGCTTCCTTCCGCAAGCGTTTTATTACTTTAATGCTTACGCTCAGCTGAAGAAGCAAGAAAAGGCCGAGGATATCGTTTTTTGCGTCCCTAGCGGCAATTTTGGCAATATTACGGCAGGACTTATAGCCAAACGCATGGGATTGCCTGTAAGGCGATTTATTGCAGCAAATAACAGTAATGATATTTTCTATGAATATCTACAAACAGGAAAATACAATCCTCGCCCATCTGTACAGACTATAGCAAATGCAATGGATGTAGGTGATCCCAGTAACTTTGTACGTGTACTTGATCTTTACGAACATTCTTGGAACAAGATAAAAAAAGAAATTACCGGAGAATGGTATGATGATGATACAATCAGGAAAGTGGTGAAAGATACATACGAAAAAACAGGCTATCTACTTGATCCCCATGGGGCATGTGGATATTCAGCACTAGAGGACTCACTTGCAGCAGACGAAACGGGCGTTTTTTTAGAAACGGCTCATCCTGCAAAATTTCTGGAAACGGTAGAAGCCATTATCGAGAAATCGGTTGCCATACCGGAAAAATTGCAAGCCTTTATGAAAGGTGAAAAGAAAAGCATCAGTATGGGAAAAACATTTGAAGAGTTTAAAGAATATCTATTGAAATAAAAAGAATAAGCCCGATAAAATCGGGCTTATTTGTGTATATAATGGGTATAGTTTATTAAAACTTGTATCCAAGAGAAATACCCACATTCATATTTTTCACTGATACGCTGCTAGCATCCAATTTACCCAAATCTTCAAGATCAATCATTCCAAAATCAGCAATATTTACTAAACCGAAATCACAATTAACTCCCGCATTAAACTTACCAAACTCAGCACCAACGCCAAAACCTAATCCGAAATCAAATCTTTTCATCTTTAGACCTGCCGCTTCTGCTTCATCACCAAAAACCCCTACACCATCTTCTACTCCTTTCACTTTCCATTTACCATCTGCAGCATAAGCTATATATGGTCCTGCATGAAAAACAATACGCGTGCCGTTTGCTACAGTTAGTCTATATCCCGCATGAACAGGCAATTGTAGATAAGACAAGTTCATTTTTAGATTAGTATCCTCATTTACTTTTGCACCTTTTGATGTAAACTCCAAGCCGGTAAGTAAATAAAGATCGTTAGTTAAAGCGAAGTCCAATGTTACCCCGGCATTAAATCCAATCTTTGCTTTTGTATCTTGAAAGTCTCCGCTAAAGTTAGAAATATTCATTCCGGCCTTTACTCCAAAAGTCAAAGGTTTGTCTTGAGCATTTACTCCGATAGTAAGCAAAATTGCAGCCACAATCAAGGTCGTTCTAACGATCATTTTCATAAGTTAATTAATTAAGTTTGTAAATTGAATAAGATCAAAACAAATATACTTTTTTTTACTATATTCTACTAGAGTAATCAAATAAAAGTCCCTTTAGTTTTGGTTTTAGAATGAATACAGCTGATGCATTAGCAAATTCGTGTACCCGTATTTTCTCCAAATTCGGATGCACTTGTAATAATCACTTCTTTCACTCCTTTTTCTATCGCCTGAAAGGCATTTTCTAATTTGGGGATCATTCCTCCTTGTACAATTCCATCTTTAACCAATTGCTCAAACGTAGCTTTATTTATGTCACGAATCACACTCTCATCATCATTTTCATTCATGAGTACACCCTTCTTTTCGAAGCAATAAATAAGGGTTACATCAAACTTAAGAGCTAAAGCCTTCGCTGTTTCTCCGGCTATAGTATCAGCATTGGTATTTAGTATATTTCCTTCTTTATCGTGAGTCAGCGGGGCAAGAATAGGCACTATTCCTTGTTGGATAAGCGAAGACAATGTTTCAGCATTTACCTCTTTCACATCACCGACAAAGCCATAATCAACCTCTTTCACCGGTCGTTTTTCCGATCGTATGATGTTCATATCAGCACCGGTAAGGCCTAAGGCATTTACTCCTAGAGCTTGCAGCCCGGCAACAATATTTTTATTTACAAGGCCTCCGTATACCATTGTTACAATCTCTAATGTATCTCGATCAGTTACACGCCTTCCATTTACCATGCGGCTCTCTATACCTAGTTTCTCTGCTAGTTTGGTAGCAGAACGCCCTCCCCCATGCACAAGTACTTTGTAACCTTCTATCAGAGAAAAATCTTTCAATAACTGACGTAAAGATTGTTCTTCTTCTACAATCTTACCTCCAACTTTTATAATCGTAAGCTTATCCATTTCAATTAAATAATTTATGCTGTTCGAACTTTATTCCCCAAAAGGTGGCAAAAGTGACACTTTTTGTCCCTTATTTTAGGTGTTACTTTTTATACCGATTACAGAACGTATTACAATATTAGATATTTTTTCATCAAAATAATAGAGAAAATTCGTCCAGAGCACACAAAAATAAAAAGAGATTGAATCGGATGAAACAATCTCTTTAAAATTTCGCTGGAAAGAATTACTTTCTGATACCTAGTTCTTTGATTATCGCACGATATCTTTCAATATCATTTGCAGTAAGATAATCAAGTAAACGACGACGTTTACCTACAAGGCGTTTAAGTGATCTTTCTGTGTTATAGTCCTTCTTATTTGACTTCAAGTGTTCAGTCAAATGCGAAATACGGTATGAAAACAATGCTATCTGAGCCTCTGGTGAGCCAGTATCAGTGTTAGACTTTCCGTACTTTGCGAAGAGTTCTTGCTTTTTAGCTGAATCTAAATACATAGTAATTATTTAATTGTTTATAAACGAGGTGCAAAGATATGATTTATTTTTTGACAGACAAAGAATTAGCAAACCTTTTTTAAGACTAAAAATACTATATTATTCTAAATAAGCCTTATCCCATACTCTGTTTCCATACGGAAAAATATATATAAGGTATATCAACATCCATACCGTAGTCTGTTTGAGGATTATAGTTTATAGCCCGCTTATAAATCAAGGTATTATTTTAGATATTAATGGTATCATGCAATGTAAAAGGTTTGAAATTGCGAATAGGTCGTTCTCTTATTTCTTTATAAATCAAACTCTTATTTTTCAGGAAATTCAAAATGTGGCATAGCCTGTTCTCCAATTTGGCTTTTGGTTAGTGGCTTCCTGATAAAGATCAATTCTTTAGGTATGTCAAAATTATCCTTCGTGGAGTTCAATCCTGAAATCTTCCTTAACATATACCAATGTGCCGTTTTCCCATCAGTGCTTACATCAAAATAGGTCTTCCCATGAATTACTTTATTATCATCGGTTTCGTTATAACGAACTTCAAATTTCAGACCCTCGTCTTTATGAAATACTTGTAATTGGATAGATTCCAAGCTATTTATATCTGTGGTTTTTATTACCTTATTATTTTCAAGATACTTTATTGAACCAAAAATTGATTCCAAAGTTATTTTCATATCCTTTTCATAAATTGTCCCTTTTACAAATGCTATTTCATACGATTTATTACCGGATGTAGCGACCCATGTACCTTCCAATATTTTAAAATCATTACTTAATCTAGAAACTTTCTGGCTGAAACTGGAGAAAGAAATTATGAAAGTGATTAGAAATATTATTTGCTTTTTCATAATTATGGAGATATAGACAGAGCCGAAGCCCTGTCGCACTTATCTATTAATATTTCACCTCACCCACAATCATGTTCTTAAAGAAATCATAGTATTGCTGAATCCATGCTCCTCCATTATCATAGGTTCTGCGCAATTTTGTTTTTTCAGTATCATCCATTAAATCAGGCCAATATATATATATGCTCTGGGTTTTACGCCCTGGATACTGAAGAATATCTAACATAGTGGTATTACTAACATATATACAAATACCTGCATATTTATTTACTCGTGTGGAAGGCTCAGATATAAACATCTTTGGTGTTAGCTGCAAATCTTTCAGTACATCTGCCACCTTTTTTCCTTTATAACAATCGGCTCGCGTCTTAAAATTATAACGCAGAAATGCCGTAGTATCGTTGGCAAACTGATTAAACGCCTTATAAGGCTGGGTACACTGCGCGTCTGCATACAATGTAGCCGTTAATAACAGTATAAATAATAAAATCTTTTTCATAATTATGGACATATTTTAGGAGTGTACTTTGTATTCTTTCCGGTACCTTGCGTATCGGTTTTCTGTTCCTTAAATTCACCTATGGCACCTTGGCGGGATGATATTTTCAGTCCTGTATTGTATTGGTCAAGAATATGGGACAAAGCGTATGATTGCGCGTCATTTTGGGAATAACCTTTATCTTCCATATACTCTTTTGCCACTTTATACGCTTTTGCCCATTCTGACTCATTTTTAAACTCATCTCCATTTTTACCCCCTCGCTCATAGAAGTCATTGTTTGTAAATCCATTATAAAACCTCTCTAGTGCGGAAGGGTCGTTTACATAAATCATATATTCCTTACCATCAGCAGCAAAGGTCACTGTTCCCTTATAGCTGCCTCCCTGCTCTCTCGCACTCTTATAAAATCCGACAGTGGCAATGACATCCCCGCAGGATGGCGCGGCATTCAGGCCTGTATAATGGGTATGAGCTGTAAACACGGTATACCGAGAAGCCCCTATACCGGTATTATTCGTTCCCGGCGTACCCTGCCATACCTTTCCTCCGGTAATACTGTAAGTCCCAAATCCGGGGTCGTAACTGATACCTACCCCATATTCGGTCGCACTGTTAGTCTTGGCGTTTATACGCAACGATTCTATTTGCGATTTAACCGCTATATTACCTAAGGCACCCTGTGCTTTTTGTGAGTTTTGAGAAGCTTTATCGGTACAGTCTGTACGTTTTTCGGGGTTTTTACCACTAGTGCTCGTGCCTGTTCCCGAAGAGCCTCCTCCACCTGTATTTATAGGACCTACACTGGGGTTTCCAATGTCTACAGGCCCAAGACCTCCACCTCCCATATCATCTTCAACTGTCTCATTGTCTATGGGTTTTCTGCCACAAACAATCTCCACTTCATAACCACCATCCGAAGTCGCTCTTACATATGTATAGCATGTAGAAGATTTTGTTTTCTGTCCAGAAAAATCACGTCCTTGTAATATACTTTCTACTATTCTTCCATTACGGTATATCCATCCATTTACAAAATCCCCATCAGCATTAAAATATAATACCGTTCCATCGAGGTCATATAAACCCTGCAAATATCTACATTCATCAAAATCCCCTCTCTTTTTCATATAATTCAATTCAGGAATAACGACCATATTAAATATATAGTTTTCTCCTGTTACATGATTACGCATAACTACTAGCCGTAATACATTCCTGACAGCACTTATATCATCTTTGTCTATTACAGATTCCATTGTTTCCTCTGTCATAAAGTAGATTGTTTTACGCCCCTTACCATCAAAAGAAAATTCAACCACCGACCATGTACTGTCACTGAATAATAACCCTGAATCCCACTCCGGAGATAGTATTATTTCTTCTCCATTCTCTCTTTGACTTTTAAGCCGAGCCGTATTTCCAATATATTGCTCATACAAGCCTTTTGCTTCAACTACAGTCAGGGGTTCTACAGTTTTCGGCTCATCACCGTACACTTCATGATCGGAGCTACAGGCAGACATAATTATAAACAATAGGAGATACAGGGTTATCCATCGTAGAGAAGTTTGTTTGTGTTTCATAAGCAAGTTCTTTAACGTTTTATACTAACGAAGATATAAAGAATAAATATGTAAAAGATAGTTAAATCTCGTCATATGACTTTTTAGCACAGTTCTATTTTGCTATTCTATTAATTTAAAGACCATTAAAAAAAATAAGATAAGAATAAAATATGACTTTTATACACAAAAAAATGTGTAAAAGCCTTATCCAAAATGGATAACAAGCTTTTACACACTTAAATTATATACATTCTATATTTCTACTTAGAATGGCAGGTCGTCACCATCGCCACCACTGCTAAAATCTACAGGTGTAGAAGGAGCCGATTGTTGGGGTGCGGCACCGTATCCCGCCTGGGGACCTTCGGGAGCTGCTGCTCCTGCCGGATCAACCTTCCATGCACGTAAATCTGTATACCAGTTGCCGTTATACTCACGGCTTTCTATATCGAACGATACATCAAGAATATTACCAACCTGTAAAACAGACTCGTTAATTTTGTCACCCCACAATGTAACACATACTTTTTTAGGGTACATTCCGTCTGTCTCCAGTATTATACTCTGTTTTCTCCACTCTCCGTTTTTACCCATACCCGTTTGTACAGGCATCACTTGAATCAATTTCGCTGTTAATTGCATTATAGTTAGTTTCTTTTATATTTTTCAAATTGGAGCATAAAAGTACAAAAAAATCCGCACCTATCAAGTTTCATTGGTAGGGATATTGTGCTTTGCATTCTCTTCTGCCTGTATCCTTTCGGCGGAAGCTATAAATTCTTTATAGTATGACAAAAGTAAAGTTGTAAGAGGTATTGCGATAATCATTCCCACGATGCCGAGCAATGACCCCCACACCGAAAGGGAAAGAAGAATGATCGCAGGATTGAGCCCCATCGCCTTACCCATTATGCGAGGCACAAGAAATAAATCCATGATACACTGAACAATAATATATATAAGTGCGACTAGCCCGAGCATCATCCAAAAGCTATCGTTTGTCTGTGAAGCTCGCAACCAGCAAAGCAATATTGCCGGAGGGAAGGTGATAACCTGCAAATATGGAATCATGTGCACAAGTCCTACAATAATACCGAACATAATAGCCAACGGTAATCCGATAAGCTGAAATCCCGTAGCATACAGAATAGCAAGAATCACACAGATAAAAGCCTGATGTCTGAAGTATTTATTCATGCTGGTCTCCACATCCAAAGTAATACGATTTACGACAGGACGATATTTGGGAGGAATGAGGTATCTCCACAATTCGTTTATTTTATCATAATCGAGAAGAATAAATATTAAATACAAAAGGACGATAAAAACGACAGTAAGACCAACTAAGAAAGAAATAGTATTGGAGAATATCGCTTCAACAGCAGGACTCAGATATTGAACAATTTCTATCAGATTGTCTCTGGATAAACTATCTTGTATTTCTTTAAAATCTACATAACGCGAAAATATATCTGCAATACTCATAGGAATACCATCATGGCTGATAGAAGACAAATCATAAGTAGCGATAAGACCATTTATTTGCCATATTTCATTCTCTATAAGCGGAACTAATATAAAGCCCAATAGAGTAATAAATCCGGCAACGGAAAGAAGCGTTAGAACAACAGCCAAAGAGTGAGCCAACCTCAATCTTTTTTGATAGAATCGAACCAAGGGATTTAGCATATACGCCAATAGCCATGCAATAAGAAAGGGTAGCAAAACATCCTTCAAAATATACAGAAAATATAAAGCTCCTCCTATTGCAATAACACTAATGAGCATACGGATGGTCCTGTCGAATGTAAAAGGTTTTTCAAAAGGCTGGTTCATAATCTGTTTAGCTTCTTAATTATTTTATTTATATATCTTTACAAAGATATTTATTTTTCTAATTTAATTTCAGCATTTTGCTCATGAAGAATTTGAAAATCCAGTATTTATTAATATTCTTTGTTCTAGCGCATTACACTTTGTCAGCCCAAACAAGAGAACAAAGCCTACAACAATTTTTAAATAACAAAGGTTTAAAACACGCCTCTGTTGGAATTTGCGTAAAAGATTTCTCGGGAAAAGAAATAATATCAAACGATCCGGATAAAGCTTATACTCCGGCATCGATACTCAAAGTCGTAACTACGGCCAGCGCACTCGAAGTATTCGGACCTGACTATAGATATAAAACAACATTGGCAAAGGATAAAAACAATAAAAATGGTTTGCTTATTCATGGATACGGAGATCCCACCTTAGGAACAGAATTTTTGGATAATACTCCTTCCATATTTCTTTCTCTGTGGTTAGACAAAATAAAAGAAAACTTTCATTCCAACGACAAAATCGATATCACCATTATAGATGATTATTTTGGATATGACGGTATTTCGGAGCAATGGACATATCAGGATATCGGAAATTACTATGCTTCAGGATCATACGGAATAAGTATCTTCGACAATACATATAAACTTTACTTCAATACGCTAAATGAGGATACCTGCCCCCTGATTGTAAAAACTGAACCGGAAATAAACATCGATTTCCAAAATAGACTCAAGCTGAATAATAATGATGCAGATAACGGATACATACATGGGTCTCCCATGTCAAATAAAAGGCTTCTAACAGGAGATATCCCCGCAGGAAAGGCATCATTCAGCATAAAGGGAGATATCCCGAATCCGGGGCTTTATTTAGGCCAGACAATAAGGAAATTATTGCAGGAAAACAAATATGAAGTAGGTACGCTGAGTAATACCTATGAAAAATATTTTAGGCAGAAGCATCAGAAAGAAAAGAAATATTTCGATGAAAAGGTATTCTATACACACCTCTCATTCCCTATGAAAGACATTATAAAGGATACCAATGTAAGAAGTAACAACCATTATGCCGAACACCTCATACGCACAATAGGACGAGATAAAAACAAAGATATTTATTATTCGGCTCTCGATGCAGGGATAGAAGGAGTAAACGATCTGTGGAAAAGCAAAGGATTAGATACAGAGGCACTAATAATGTACGATGGAAGCGGATTATCTCCGGCTAATGCTGTAAGCCCCAACTTTATGTGTGACCTTCTCGTTTATATGCAGACAAAAAGTAAATACGCCGATACCTTCTTAGAATCCCTGCCAAAAGGAGGAAAAGACGGTACAGTAAGAAATCGATTGAAAGGCACACAGCTGGAAGGGAAAATTTCGATGAAAAGCGGGAGTATTGGAGGAGTGCAATGCTTTGCGGGTTATTACATAAACGGAGACGAAAAGTATGCATTTACAATTATGGTAAATAAATTTACGGGATCACGCAGCGAGATAGTAAAAGCAATAGACGCCCTTTTATTATCAATCTTCTAAGGATTTTTCCTTGCTTGTAACTATTACCAATGTAACAGCACCTATTACAAGAGCGAGCCCGAAGAAACTATTCCACCCGAATGGTTCTCCAAAATGTAATATGCCAACTAAAGTAGCCACTACAGGCTCCATCGATCCGAGTATGGAGGTAATGGTAGATCCGGCATACTTAACAGCCGAAACCAAAGCCAATCCCGAAAGAACGGTCGCAAATAAGGCCAATCCTATCAGATTAAACCACGACATGGCATTCGGAACTATTTCTATACCTGTGGTAGAATATGAAAACACAGAGAAAATAAATGCTCCAAAAAGCATTACATAAAAAGTAAACACCTCCGGATCAAGGCTTTTTATACTATTTCTGTTTAAGCTGACAATATAAGCAGAGTATGTAAAAACAGTCATTAATACAGACAAAAGCCCCTTGTTATTAATAAATCCTGTATCGCTCCAACACAACAAAGCAACTCCAACTAAAGCCAAGACGGCTGCAAACAACAAGTTACGAGATAATTTCTCTTTATAAAATATGATCATCATGCACGCAACTACCACAGGGTAAAGGAAATGGATAGTAGTAGCGACTCCGCTGGAGATAAAATTATAAGAGTAAATTAAACCCATCGATGTCATCGTATAAAGCAACCCCAAGAATAACAGCTGAGTAGCCAATTTAGGAGAGATTCTAAAGTTTCTTTTCCGAATAAGACATACAATACCCAGAAAAGCTGCCGCCAACAAACTACGATAAAACAATATAGAAGGAATATGCATCCCTGATTTCAATAAGGGAATAGAGAAAAATGCTATAAGCCCGAAGGTTCCGGATGATATCAACGCTAATGCAATTCCTTTTGATTTACTCATTATATTTTCAGTGCGAAAGTCAGCAAAGTTAATATTTCATTTTCATTGTTATCATATTTTCGATATCGCCACACAAGAAACAAAACTAACATTCTGATTATATTGTAATTACAATTATAAAATCAAAAAATTATAATAATTAAGACAATTAAGCATCACATAACCAAAGCATCTGAATATTTGTTTAAATAATAAATTATTCTTTATATTTGGAACTTCAAAAACAAAAAATAGAATAATCAATTAATAATAAGAAAGTTACGATGAATATAGTAGCCGAAGTTTGTGCAAATTCAGCACAATCAGCAATCGAAGCTCAAAAAGGAGGAGCTGTTCGGGTAGAATTATGTGATAATCTCGAAGAAGGAGGGACAACCCCTGCCCTTTCGCAAATAGAATTCACACGGAAAAATTTGAATATACAGGTGAATGTAATTATACGTCCACGCGGAGGTGATTTTTTATATAATGATCTCGAGTTTGAAATGATGAAAAGAGACATCCATCATTGTGGACAAGCGAAATGTGACGGAGTTGTTTTTGGCATCTTGAATACTGATGGAACAATAGACAAAGTAAGAAATAAAGAACTGGTTGAGATTGCTCACCAATATGGCATGAGTACTACTTTCCATCGAGCATTCGACAGATGCTCTGATTTGAATAAATCTCTCGAAGATATTATCAAACTTGGATGCGATAGAATACTTACCTCCGGTGGAATGAAAACAGCCCCTGAAGGAAAAGATATTTTAAGGCAATTAATAGAAAAAGCAAACAACCGTATCATCATTATGCCGGGTGGAGGAATTACAGAAAATAACATTGTAGATCTTGCAAAGGCTACAGGATTGAAAGAGTTCCACGGTTCTTTCAGGAGTCGATATACAGGAGAAATGCAATACCAATCTCCCGTCTTCGACAACTTCAATGAAGAGTATTCGATATTGCTATCAGATGCCGAAAAAATAAAATTAGCAATAGAAAATTCCAACAAAGCATAAAGAATATTGTTAATTTATATTGTACTGTAAACTAGCACATAAAAAAGAAAACAAAAAGTGCTAACTTTGCAGTGCAAATAATTATTATCCCCTTTTAAATAAGATGAATTTCAAATATGATATAATTGTCGTTGGGGCAGGTCATGCAGGCTGCGAAGCAGCCGCAGCGGCAGCCAATATGGGCTCGAAGACTTTGCTCATAACAATGGACATGAATAAGATTGCCCAAATGAGCTGTAACCCTGCAGTAGGGGGAATAGCAAAAGGACAAATCGTTCGAGAGATCGATGCGCTTGGAGGGCAAATGGGCATCGTTACAGACAAGACAGCAATACAGTTTCGCATGCTTAATAAATCGAAAGGGCCGGCAATGTGGAGCCCGAGAGCTCAGAGTGACAGAGCCAGATTTATTATGAAGTGGAGAGAGATTATTGAAAACACCGATAATCTTTTTATTTGGCAAGACACTGTCACTTCACTCATTATTCAAGACAAAACAATAACAGGAGTAAAAACGGCGATGGGTGTGGAATTCTCGGCCAAAGCGGTAGTTCTTACCAACGGAACGTTCTTGAATGGGTTAATGCATATTGGCAAAACACAGCTCGGAGGAGGACGTGTTTCTGAACCCGCTTCATTCGGAATCACCGAACAATTGAGGGATTTTGGGTTCACCACCGACAGGATGAAAACAGGAACCCCAGCCCGTATAGACGGAAGAAGCGTTGACTTTAGTCTGATGGAAGAGCAAAAAGGAGATGATGACTTCCACAAGTTTTCATACCTTGACTATGCGCCACGCACACTGAAACAACTTAGCTGCTGGATAACATATACAAACGATGATACCCATTCGACATTACGCGATGGATTGGATGATTCTCCACTATACAACGGGCAGATAAAAAGTATCGGACCACGTTACTGCCCAAGTATAGAAACAAAGATAGTTACTTTCGAAGAGAAAACATCTCATCAACTATTTCTCGAACCGGAAGGAGAAAGCACACAAGAATACTACTTAAATGGGTTCTCATCTTCTCTCCCACTCCATACTCAAATTGAGGCTTTACAGAAAATACCGGCATTCAGAAATATACACATATATAGACCCGGATATGCAATAGAATACGATTTCTTCGACCCTACTCAATTAAAACATACATTGGAAACAAAACTCGTTAAGAACTTGTTTTTTGCCGGTCAAATCAACGGAACTACAGGTTACGAAGAAGCGGGAGGACAAGGATTAATAGCCGGAATAAATGCACATATCAACACCCATGGCGGAAACGAATTTGTCTTAAAAAGAGATGAAGCATATATAGGTGTACTGATAGACGACCTTGTAACAAAAGGCGTAGACGAACCTTATAGGATGTTTACATCAAGGGCAGAGTATAGAATTCTTCTTCGTCAAGACGATGCTGATGTACGTCTAACAGAAAAAGGATACAACATAGGTCTGGCAAAACAAGAAAGAATTGCTCTATTAAATGAGAAAAAAGAAGAGGTTCAAAAGATAATAAACTTCGTGGCTAATTACTCCCTGAAACCGGAATACATCAACGAAGGATTATCCAACCTGGGAACCAACCCTCTTAAGCAAGGCATGAAGCTAAAAGATGTAATCACACGGCCACAAATTACAATAAAAAGTATCGCAGAATACATCCCTGCCTTCAAAGCAGAACTTGACAAAATCCCGAACAGAAAGGAAGAAATAATCGAAGCAGCGGAGATCATAATCAAATATGATGGCTATATAAAACGTGAACAAACGATAGCAGAAAAGATAACACGACTGGAAAACATTCGAATCAAAGACAAGTTTGACTACGAAAATATCTCTTCCCTATCAACAGAAGCACGACAAAAATTATCAAAAATAAACCCAGAAACAATTGCTCAAGCAAGCAGAATCCCCGGCGTTTCACCCAACGACATATCTATTCTTCTTGTGCTACTAGGCAGATAAATGAAGATGTTTCACGTGGAACGTATGCTAAAATAAAAATTGTTCCACGTGAAACACGACTAATACTAAACAAAAAAATGGACAAAAAAGAAAAGGAAGAAAAGCTTTTAACCCTCCGAGAAACGGTAAGAAACATACCCGACTTCCCGATACCCGGAATTCAATTCAAGGACGTCACTCCATTATTTAAAACAAAAGAATCTCTATCAAATCTTACAGAAGTTCTTTTAGACGAATACAAGAATAAAGGAATAACAAAAGTTGTTGGTATAGAATCGAGAGGTTTTATCATGGGGCCAATTATGGCCTTAGAACTTGGAGCCGGCTTCGTCCCAATTCGAAAACCCGGAAAATTACCTGCAGAAGTATTCGAACAGGAATATGAAAAAGAATATGGAGTAGATAAAATTCAAATACACAAAGACTCTCTATCAAAAGACGACGTGGTGTTGATCCATGATGACCTATTGGCTACAGGAGGCACAATGTATGCTGCATACAAATTAGTAAAGGACATGGGTGTAAAAAAAATATATGTCAACTTTATCATTGAGCTGGATGCACTAGAAGGTAGAAAGCTATTCCCTGCAGAGATTGATATTAATTCTTTGATTCATTACGAGATTTAAATTCTACAAAAAATTTAGGAGGAGGGGAGAAAAAAGAATTCTTCCCTTTCTTTTTGATTATAAATAGATATTCATTTGTAGTATAGAAAACAAATTAATAATTTCACGTAAAATACAATAAGTAAAGAAAAGAGCAAGATGATTAATGATTATTTGAAAAATATCATTAGAAATATTCCCCAGAAGCCTGGTTGTTATCAATATTATGACGACAAGGGAGTAATCATATATGTAGGAAAAGCAAAAAATCTAAAAAAACGGGTTTCTTCATATTTTACAAAAAACCATGAGGACAGTCCAAAGACAAGAATACTGGTCAGCAAGATAAAAGATATCAAATATATCATTGTTGAATCGGAAGAAGACACTCTCCTACTGGAGAATAGCCTGATCAAAGAATTTCAGCCACGATACAACGTAATGCTGAAAGATGACAAATCATATCCGTCTATCGTTATTAGGAATGAATATTTTCCTAGAATAGAAATAACGAGAAAAATATTAAAAGATGGCTCTAAATATTTTGGTCCATACTCTAATGTGCTGAGTGTAAAGACTCTCCTGGAGTTGATTCACAAATTGTATCCTATTCGTACATGCTCATTAAATCTTACGCCGGAGAAAATTGCAGAAGGAAAATATAAAGTCTGTCTAGAGTATCATATAAAAAGATGTAAAGGTCCTTGCGTTGGTTTACAGAATTCTGAAGAATATATTAAAAATGTAAATGCTATTCAGGAAATCTTAAAAGGGAATACCAATCTTGTAAGCGAATCTATCTATTCAGAAATGCAGGCGCTAGCCGAGAAGCAAGAATTTGAAGAGGCAAATAAACTGAAAGAAAAATTTATATTAATTGAGAATTTCAAAAATAAATCAACCGTAGTAAGTTCAATCAAATATAACATTGATGTATTCAGTTATGACGAAGATGCAGATGCAGGATATATCAATTATTTGAATGTGTATAATGGTGCTGTTATACAGGCATATACATTCGAATATAGAAAACGGATAGAAGAAGAAAAAGAAGAATTGCTTGCTTTGGGAATTATTGAGGTAAGAAAAAGATTTGGCTCTACAGCGAAAGAAATTGTTGTTCCATTTCTTCCCGACCTGAAATTAGATGGTGTAGAAATTAATATTCCTCAACGAGGCGATAAGAAAAAACTATTGCTTCTTTCAACTCAGAACGTAAGGCAATACAAACTAGACAAATTAAAAAGAGCAGAAAGCTTAAATCCGGAACAAAGGGGTACTCGCATTCTGAAAGAAATGCAAAAAGACCTGAACCTCAAAGACTTGCCATCACACATTGAATGTTTCGACAACTCTAACATACAGGGAACCAACCCCGTGTCGGCATGTGTAGTCTTCAAAATGGGAAAACCTTCAAAAAAAGACTATCGCCACTTCAATGTTAAAACAGTAGTTGGGCCTGACGATTTTTCAACAATGCGAGAAGTTGTATATCGCAGATACCACAGACTTATAGAAGAAGGAAGTCCTCTACCCCAGCTTATTGTTATCGACGGAGGCAAAGGTCAGCTAAGTGCAGCTTGTGAATCGTTAAAAGAACTTGGTATTTATGGCAAAGTAGCCATTGTCGGGATAGCAAAAAGGCTTGAAGAGATCTACTACCCGGAAGACTCTATCCCACTCTATCTAGACAAAAACAGTGAATCTTTAAAGATTATACAACACCTTAGAGATGAAGCACATAGATTTGGCATTACATTTCACCGAAACCAAAGGAGCAAAGGGCAGGTAAAATCTGAATTAGATAATATCAAAGGCATTGGTGAAGAGACTAAACGGCTTCTACTGAAAGAATTCAAAAGTGTAAAAAGAATAAAATCAGCGTCTAACGAGGAAATCGAAAAAGTAGTCGGTAAACACAAAGCTACATTAATTGAGAAATATTTTACCGAAGAAAAAGAGTCATAAGCCTAAATAACTGTACAATAAAACTTTACACTTTTAAGAAAGAATAAAGTAAATTATACCTAAAAAGATTCGCTCTAAAATAGCGTATAATCATTCATCACATTTAACTTTCTCGAAACTAAATAAGTTCGTAGACGTTATAATATTATAACACATAAACTAATTAAAAATAACGTACACATGAGAAATGATTTATTTTATTCTGTAAAACAAGCCGTCAAATACTGGTGGGTTTCATTGTTAATCGGACTACTAGCTATAATGCTGGGAATTTGGTGCTTAACATCACCGTGGACTACAATTACAGCATTATCAATTGTATTTTCCGTAACTTTCTTTGTTAGTGGTGTTTTCGAAATAATATTTGCTGTGTCAAATAGAAATACACTCAAGGGCTGGGGATGGACTTTAGTAAGTGGTATTATAGACTTATTATTCGGTATCATTCTTATATCAATGTCCCCTGCAGTAATAGCAATTGTACTCTCATATTTTGTTGGATTCTGGGTAATGTTCCAGTCTATCTGGGGAATAGGAGGAGCCGTAGAATTACAAAGAAATGGAGCTAAAGGCTGGGGATGGTTGCTAACATTAGCTGTTTTGGGTGTGATTCTGTCATTTATTTTCATAATGAGTCCTGTTCTAACATCAGGATTTATAGTAGCGCTCATTAGTATTTCGTTCATCTCTTATGGTTTCTTCAGAATATACCTTGGGATGAGATTAAAATCTCTTCACAAGGAAATGGAAAATATTGAAAAAGAAATACATAACGAGTAAGTAGAATGGGATAACATTTAATTTTTTGGAACAAAAGATTGGGAGGTGTCTACTTTTAAGACACCCCTAATCATATATAGATTATATCCTAACCTCCGGAAAACCGCCATCGACAGATATTTCTGCTCCCTGTATGAAAGAAGCATCATCAGGGGCAAGGAATGTTACCACTTTAGCAATTTCAGAAGGCTGCGCAAACCTCTTTAGTGCAACTTGAGGTAACACATATTCTACAATACTATCTATCTGATTTTTAGAAAGATTAGATCGATCGAAATAATTTGTACTTACCGGCCCGGGACTTACTGCATTTACACGAATATTCCTCGAAGATAATTCTGCCGCAAATGTCTTCACAAAGGATAAAATCGCCGATTTGGCAGCAGAATAAACAGAAGAATTCTGCATTCCCATCTTTGTCACGTTCGAAGAATTCAATATTATGGAACTCCCCTCTCCCATCAATGGTAATACTTGTTGTACCGTAAACAAAGTTCCTTTAACCAACACATTAAACATGTCATCGAAATGTTCTTCTGTGACTGCCTCAATAGGCGCATATTTCCCAAAACCTGCATTTACATACAGGATATCTATCCGAGGTGAAATCGACTTGATCTTTTCATTAATAGCCAATAAGTCAGACATATTCCCACTATCCGAAACGAAACCTATAGCCTGATTTCCTAATTCAGCCATTGTTTTATCTACTGTATCTTGATAGCGTCCTGTAAAAATTACTTTTGCTCCGTTCTCAATAAAATCGATAGCTGTCGCCTTACCTATACCGCTTGTAGCTCCTGTTATAAGGGCTACCTTTCCTTCTAGCTTTTTCATATTTGTTCTATTTAATTAAACAGTACAAATATATTCTGTCATACAGTCGCCTAAAATCCATTTCTTGCTATTATAGAGGAAAAGTAATTAGACTAAAAGCGAACAAATTCAGCAAGAAATGGATTCTATAATTATAAACTACGATGTAGCTTTGTAGAATAAAAAACCAAAACTATGCTTAATCAAGAATCATTAGATTTCAATCGCATCAAAAAGGCAATAGAATATATTAGTGAAAACTACAAATATCAGCCTAGTTTGGATAAGATTTCAGAACATATCCATCTTAGTCCCTTCCATTTTCAGCGATTATTCAAAGAATGGGCAGGTGTTAGCCCTAAACGCTTCCTACAGTATATAAGCATACAACATGCAAAACAGATCTTAAGAGAAACACAAGCAACACTATTCGATACCGCATTCGAAGTTGGCTTATCAGGCACGAGCAGATTGCATGATCTATTAATAAATATAGAAGGAATGACCCCTGCCGAATACAAAAATGAGGGAAGCTATCTTACTATAAACTATAGCTTTGCTCTCAGTCCATTTGGAAAAATAATTGTGGCTTCAACCCCAAAAGGAATTTGCCACATGTCATTTGCAGAAGACCATAAAGAAGCAATTAAAAACCTCACAAGTATTTTTCCTAAAGCAAATTATCAGAATTCAGCAGACGAAATCCAAAAGAATGCAATACGGATATTCAATTTGGATTGGGAGAGTCTTGATAAAATAAAATTACACATCAAAGGTTCTGATTTTCAACTTAAAGTGTGGCAAGCTTTACTAAATATCCCGATGGGGCAATTATCGTCATACCAGAATATTGCTAATCTCATAAAGAGCCCTAAAGCTAGTCGGGCAGTGGGAAATGCTGTGGGGCAAAACCCCGTAGCATACCTCATACCTTGCCATCGAATAATACAGTCTACAGGGGCTCTGGGAGACTATCATTGGGGACATATCCGCAAGACATCTATGATCGGGTGGGAAGCTGCTAAAGTATATCAATAGTAATATAGTGGATTATACAAATAATTATTAACCTCAACTTGTGTTAGTAATAAATGAAGCAACTTAGGTATATTTGCAAATTAATCTCTAATTTTAAAGTCCATATCTAATTATGCGACTCTATTTTATCAAACATGAGGATATTAATACAAAGAGTAAGTAAAGCATCAGTTACAATCAACGACAGTATAAAATCAGCAATAAATCAAGGGTTTCTTATCCTTGTAGGCATAGAAAATTCAGATAGTAAAGACGACATAGAGTGGCTCTGCAACAAGGCTGTAAACCTCAGGATATTTGACGATAAGGAAGGTGTAATGAATTTATCAATAAAAGATATCAATGGCGAAATACTTGTAGTATCGCAATTTACCTTACATGCTTCCACTAAAAAAGGAAATCGTCCGTCCTATATATATGCAGCCAAACCCGAAATAGCAGTACCTTTGTACGAAGAATTTTGTGCCGTTTTAGAGAACAAGCTAGGTAAATCGGTACAAACAGGCGAAT
The DNA here is from genome assembly GCF_951230145.1 of Dysgonomonas sp. Marseille-Q5470. Taxonomy (NCBI): domain Bacteria; kingdom Pseudomonadati; phylum Bacteroidota; class Bacteroidia; order Bacteroidales; family Dysgonomonadaceae; genus Dysgonomonas; species Dysgonomonas sp. Marseille-Q5470. The sequence continues at coordinate 443,338 of NZ_CATNVE010000001.1, forward strand.
TTGGAGCAGATATGAAGGTAGAACTCATAAATGACGGTCCTGTTACTATATGGATCGACTCGAAAGTAAAAGAATAATATGACAATAAAAGAAGCACAACAGGAAGTAGACCAATGGATAAAAACCGTGGGCGTACGCTATTTCAGCGAACTAACCAACATGGCTATCCTCACCGAAGAAGTGGGCGAATTAGCCCGCATCATGGCGCGTACATACGGAGATCAATCTTTCAAGAAATCTGATCTGAACAAAGATCTTGGTGACGAAATGGCCGATGTACTGTGGGTACTTATCTGCCTCGCAAATCAAACAGGGATAGATCTCACAGACGCCCTAAAAAAGAATATTGAAAAAAAGACTAACAGAGATAAAGACAGGCATATAAACAACGAAAAATTGAAATAGAATGGCAGAAGTAGATAAATACAGAGATACTCTAAAAAAATATAAAACAGACATTAAGGATGCTGATATCACTCAGAAAGTGAATGAGATAATCAGTAAGAAATTCGATCAGAATAATACCAAAGAGGTATATAAGAGGATATATTCCTGCATAGATCTCACATCATTGAATGCAACAGATACGCGCGAAGAAATCTGGAATTTTACAGAAACAGTAAACGACTTCGAAGGATCAAGCGATGTAGACAATGTAGCAGCAATATGCGTTTTCCCCAATTTTGTAGAAACAGTAAAAGAAGCTTTAACGGCAAATGTAAATATAGCCTCAGTAGCAGGTGGATTCCCCTCATCTCAAACATTTACCGAAGTTAAAATAGCAGAAACAGGACTTGCTGTTGCAAGTGGAGCCGATGAAATAGATATTGTACTCAATCTAGGATACTTCCTAGAAGAAAACTACGAAGACGTTTGTGAAGAAATAGACGAAATAAAGAACGCATGCCGTGAAGCAAAGCTAAAGGTAATACTTGAAACAGGGGCACTAAAAAGCGCTAAGAATATAATGAAAGCCTCTATCCTCGCATTATACTCAGGTGCTGATTTTATAAAAACTTCAACAGGAAAAGTATATGAAGGTGCTACTCTCGAGGCAGCATACGTTATGTGTACTGCAATTAAAGAATATAACCAGAAAACAGGGAATAAAGCCGGATTTAAAGCTTCAGGAGGTATTTCCACAACAGAAGATGCCGTAAAGTACTATACGATAGTAAAAGAAGTACTGGGCGATGAATATCTGAATAAAGAATATTTCCGTATAGGAGCAAGCAGATTAGCTAACAACCTATTGGAAAGTATTAAGTAGAGCATACCTATAACCAAACACATAAAAAAGATCGGCACGAAAATCGTACCGATCTTTTATTTTCAGAATAAGATTCTGATAACTGTGAAAAGGTTCACAGTGAGCTATTTACTTTTTCAGTTCAGCTTTTGCTGCTTTCACGTTACCTTTAGCTTCTTCCTTTTTTGCTTTCACTTCTGTCTTAGCTGCTTTCTTTTCTGTTTTTGCAGTTTCTTTAGCTTCTTTCACTTCAGTTTTAGCTGCTTGTTTGGCTTCCTTAACTTCTGTTTTAGGGGCTTTTTTTGCTTGATTAGCTGTTTTTACATCTTGAGCCATTACACTGGTAGAGGCGATTAATGCGATAGCCATGATACCTGAAAGAATAATCTTTTTCATAAATAATACTTAATTAAAAGTGTTAAACTATACTGTTTAAATACGCAACAAATGTATGCTGGTTTTTGAATTAACACAGGTTAAACCGCGTTAAAAAAAAAGCCACTTTGTGTAAGTATTACTAAAGAATATTTTCTTCGTTTAAATGGTATACAAATGCACTGTTTACAAAATAAAAATAGATACTGTATCAATCAAAAAATCTGAAAAAAACTTAATTTAACATATAATTAGATCAAAATGTCAGAATCCACTATCAAAAGTAAAAATAGTAGCCTATAAAAGTCCAACAAAGCATTACCTAATCGCCTGTCTTACACGATCAATAAAGGATTTTCGCATCTCGTCAGTTCCTTTTGATGTTCCTTCACAGCTCAACCAAAGACTGTTACGGATACCAACCGGCTTGAGCATATCTCCAATAAGGCCATTTTCGATCGTATTTTTAAAGTTAGGGCTCGGATGCTCAGACGTAGTAATAATAAGGGATTGCTCTATGTCCAAAAGAGCATTGAAGCCTCCTTCGTAATTAAAAGCAAAATCTTTCAACAGCACTTTGTCAAAAAAACCTTTCAAAATAGCAGGCATAGTATTCCACCAATTAGGGAAAATAAATATCATTTTGTCAGATTTTTTTATCACTTGCTGATATCTAAGAATTAATGGATCAAGTACTTTTCCTTTATTATATACAGACAATTCATCTTCTGTAAACACCGGATTAAAGTTATCTTTATGGAGATCTAATACCTCATAAGCCACATTATTATTATCATATTCGTCAATAATTGCATCCAATATTGCTTTATTAAAACTACCATGCCAAGGATGAGCAAAAACGATTGTTACCATATCTTTTTATTTATATAATTCAAACTTATGCTGTAACCAAAACTTCAATACCAAGACCAAGCCCTTCAACACGGTCTCCTATCTTTCTTAAATCTTCCACAGGCACTTTTTCAAGGTTTTTTTCAGGGGTTTCTCTGTCGATAGTGTAAATCATAACCTCGCGGGGTTTTGTGGCTCTAACAGCCTCTAACCAAGCCGAAACTTCGCTCTCTGTTGTATTATCCACTACCCTACCCTTATGACTACCTCTTACAAACATTGTTTGCATAATAAAATTGCCTTCGAAACGTTTAAAAAGTTCTATTTGCTTTTCTATACTATACTCAGGCGAATTAGGACGATCTATCAACTGCACAGTATCAATACATGCCGAGTCAAGCTTAAGTATATTATTATCTACCTTCTTGAGTGCATTAAACACCTTCTCCTTTCCGACATGCATAGCATTCGAAAGCACACTGATTTTAGTTTGAGGGTAATACTTGTCCCGAAGTTCGATTGTATCATCAATAATTTCAGCAAATTGAGGATGTATCGTCGGTTCTCCATTTCCGGCAAAAGTGATTACGTCCAATGCTGTTCCTTCTTTTTGCAAATGCATCAGCTTGTCTTCCAGAGCAGCTTTAACATTTTCACGACTAGGCAATTTAGTCTTTGTCCTGAAATTTTCATTATACCCACATTCACAATAGATACAATCGAACGAGCATAACTTGCCATCGTACGGAAGCAAATTCATACCCAAAGATGACCCTAAACGACGACTGTGTATAGGACCAAACACTATTTCATGAAACAATATTGTCGACATATTATTTTATTCTAAGCTCTAATTTTTAATAATATACAAAGTTACTGCTTTATCACTCTCTGCAATATAAACATATTGATTTTTCAGTTCTACAATCTTGGAGTTTTAACAGAAATAAGATATACAGCGAGAATAAAGACCTAAAAATTAACAAATTCCATTTTTTGTTCCACATGAAACGAAGCACAACAATATTTTACTTCAAAAGGTGACAACCAGAAATATACATAATAAACTGATATAATGCATATTAAATATAAAAAGGTGACAAAAGTGACACTTATTTAGTTGCTTTATTCTGTCACTTTATATTCTCCTTCATATAATTTACAATAATTGATCTTTCCATCCTCAGCATGATAAGAGAATAGATATAAATAGATAATTTTTGAGAATAAACAGAAATAGAGAGGAATTTTGTTTTACTTAACGGGGCATTTTATTCAACATGAAAAAATAGGAATCTATAGAATTAGATAATCCAATTTACGCCATACATTATCAGTACATAGCGCACAAACTTACCGGCAAACATGGTTGCATTTACGATATAAACATTGGCACGCATAAAGCCTAAGGCAAGGGCTATAATATCACCTACAACGGGCAGAAAACTAAAAAATGCCATCGCCGCACCTTTCCCTTCCAACCATCGCTGCATTTTATCTATTTTATCTTTCTTTACTTTCAGGTATTTCTCTATCCATTCTACCTTTCCGAGATGTCCTAAATAGTAATTAGTCATTCCCCCTAACCAGTTTCCCACAGAAGCGATGAGAACGCACGACCAACCGTTAAGACCGGCTGCAATAAGACCTACAAAAACGACTTCGGAACCGAAAGGTAATATAGTAGCCGCAAGAAAGGATGCCAAAAACAGACCTATGTAGCCATACTCTACAAATCCGTCAAGCATATTTCAACTTATAGAATATGTATATCCCAAAACCAACAGCAAATACACACAGTCCTATCCCGAGTTTCTTTACCCACGACTCGGTTTTGAGGCTTTCTTCGTCGTATTTTGCTTTACGCATCAAAGAGCGAGGGCTCGATATCATTATAATACCGAAAATAAACATAAAGACAGGATATAAGAGATCTAGATAAATAAAATTACGCATACTCGTTATTATTTAAAATGTTTGTCCTTTCTTCTTTGAAGAAAAATATATGAACACAGCACAAATATACTTAGAATAGTAATATAAAAACTTAGTTTTTGTACCAAAGTTCCTTTATAATAAGCCTCTACCCTACCCGATCGATCGATAGGGATCTGCACAAGACCTTGGCTACTCTCTGTAACAGGAATACTTACTCCGTCGAGGGACGCAGCATATCCTTTATAATAAATGAGAGGCAATTCGATACTGTCTTTTACATTGGTTTTTATATCAAACCGGGTAATATAGTCAAATCTTTCAAAGTTATATACTTCTGTTTCCTTTAGCTGAGACGTCACGCTATCTCCACGTTGTAGGATAAATGGATCAGGATAGGGCATTCTTGAAGGATAATATTCCATTCCCGCCATTGTATAATGAGTGGTTTCGTTCAAATAATCTTTATCGGATAAACGAGCCTCTACCTTTATTTCTCTATACGTTGAAGCATCAATTACAATAACAACTGAAGTTAAAACGACCAATAATAAAAACGCCACAAGCTGAATATTCTTTTTTTTACACAGCAAGTATATGTAATAAGCTCCTGCCACAGAAAAGAAGAAAACAACAAACTCGTATAGCCTCCACGGGAACTGTATCAGACTCAGATAAGACAAAGGGAAGCGTGTCCAGGGTGTTAAAGTGGATGTGAGAACAATATAAAACAACCCGATAAGAACCCCTATATCGATACTTCTTATATATTTATTTTGTTCCTTATTTCCTCTCACAAAAAAGCGCAAGCATAACGGAGCAAGGAGCAACAACCCTATCCCTGTAGATTTCTGACCGAGCGTAAAGCCTTCAACTGAACCTCTCAAGATGGTCAACCAATCGAGCCTGCTCTGTGCAGTAGTGTAAGGCGAGTATTTAAACTTCTGAAAGTAAAACGTATCGGATAAGAGCTGTTCAAAAAACGGAAACAAATAATAGCTCGTCAAAACGATTGTAACCACGCCTGCCAAAATCAAATAGTATATACGTTTGGGCTCTTTTATCATATCTCTATAATAAACAACCAGCATGATACTTATTGTAATAAACAACAGCAAAGTGGAAAGGACATGCGTAAAAATCATCAGAGAAAATCCAATGGCAATAACGTACCACTTCCGATAATCACCCTTAATGATATAAAAAAGTCCTAGAAAAACAATCGGCAGAAAAGTAAATGAAAAGGCTTCGCCCCATGCTCCTCTATAATATAAATCGAGCAAACGGTATAAACAAAAAGTATACAGTATCGAACTCACAGATGCCACATACACACTCTTATAAACTCTATGAACAAAAATGTACATAAAAGTTCCGCACATCATTGTCATAGAAAAATAAAGGAACCAATAGGCAAAATCCTTACTCGTCAAATTAGCTAATAGAGCGTATGGAATGAGAATAAAATCGGAATAAAATGTTTTTACAAGGTAGCCATAGCCATAAAGCCCCTGATAGTCTATATAGGAAGGAAATGTTCCATCTTTCAACCCTTGCATTAAGGCCTCGAAACGAGCATTGTGAAAGTAATAGTCATCGCCACCCAAAAACTGAGTTCCGTATACAAAAGAACAGAAAACAGAAAGAAATAATAAAACAGAGAAGAAAATCCAAAAATGATATTTCTTATCTGCTATAAGGCTATCTAGCTTCATTTTCTCTTCTTTTCTGTAAAAATATAAAAAGACACAAGCTCAATATGCTCAAAACAGTTATACACAGGCTTATTCTCTGTATAATAGTTCCCCCATAATATACTTCTACCATACCCGATTGATTACCAGTCAATTGAACCAATCCATTATAACTTTCCGAAACAGGAATAGCCTTCCCTTCAAGACGGGCGGTATAACCTTTATAGTAAATCAAAGGCAATTCCAGAGCTTCACCATTGGTTGCATTCAGGTTAAAAGCCGTTACTCTTCCTGACCGTTTAAAGTCAGATATCTGCATCCCTCCATAATTTGATTTCACACTGTCCCCTCTCTGATGAAGATATTCTACAGAAGGTATTCTATCGGGAATATATTCCAGTCCTCCTAAATGATAATCATTCGAAATATCTGCACTCTGAGTAACAGGTCGCCCACAACGATAGTTTTTGTATGATTGCGCATCGTTTACAAGCACCAAAGCTATTCCGGCAACAATCATTATCCCCCCAGCCAAAAATCGCTTATTCGTCTTTAAAATTCGTGATAAATAATATCCCCCTGCCACTGCAAAAAAGAAACACGAAAATTCAAGCAAACGCCATGGCAGCTGAATAAAGTTCAACAAGCTGAACGGAAATACCGACCAGGGAAATATCGGCAGACAAGCGATAATATAGATAAAACCTACAATAACGGCGATATCAAGGCTCCTTAATTCTTTCGATTTTTCATATACAAACAACCGCAAAATGATACCAAATGTAAGCAAGAGACCTACACCGGGAATAAGAGCTTGCTCCGGAATAATAATCCCGACAAACATTCCCCAGATAATCCAATGCAGTCCGAGTGCAGAATCCTGAGCTTTAGACATCAATCCCCTGCTCTCATAATAAAACGTATTGGAAAGCATTTGCTCCATCATCGGGAAAATATAGTAAGCGGTTACAATCAAAGTTGCAACACCTGCAAAAACAAGATATTTTATACGTTTAGGCTCTCTTAGCAATGATTTATAGTAAATCCCTAAAAAGATAAGTATAGTCACAAACATCAGAACCGATGATATAAGGTGCGTAAATATCATCAGGCTAAAACCTATAGCCAAAACGTACCATTTCTTATAATCACCCTTGATAATATGGTACAATCCCAAAAAGACAATAGGTACAAAAGTAAAAGACAAGGCCTCTCCTATTGCAGCCCTGTGATATATATCAAGCAACCGATAAGCAGCAAATGTATATAACAGTGCTGCTATTACAGCAGCATACGAACTTTTATAAATGGTATTGACTGTTATGTAAGTGAATACACCACACAAAATAGTCATGGTAAATATCATAAACTGATATGCAAACGCAGCATCGGTAAGATTACCAATCAAAGCAAAAGGTATAAGTATAAAGTCGGGATAGAAAGCCTTTGTAAGATAGCCATAACCATCGATGGCACTATAATCGAGATAGATGAGCCACGGACTATCTTTCAGACCATCCATCAATGCCTGTAGCCTCCTGTAGTGAAAAAAGAAATCCTGCCCCGGACATAAGGGCTGATAAAAATACATCATCAACAAAGACAGAAAAACCAACAAAGCAAAAAATACCAAAAACTGATACCTTTTGCTTTGCATTATTTTTTCTAAAAGATCATTCATAAACCAAGTAAATTTGGGTAAAGATAATCAGAAAGATTTATTTCACTATTTTATACATCTAAATTGTCATTGTGAGTAAAAAACCAAGAACCTCTTTATTATTAAAACCATATAATACTTTAATGCGCTTCCAGCCAGTTCTTTCCCTTTCCGCAATCGGCTCTTAGTGGAACAGCCAGTTTATATGCATTTTCCATTTCTTCAATTACTATCTTCTGAACTTTATCAAGTTCATTTTCAAGAACATTAAAATTCAACTCATCATGTACCTGAAGAATCATCTTCGATTTGATATTCTCTTTTTCGAAGCGTTTAAAAATATTATTCATCGCCACTTTTATAATGTCAGCCGCACTCCCTTGTATAGGAGCATTTATGGCATTTCGCTCGGCATAACCACGTACAGTTGCGTTGCGTGAGTTGATATCTGGCAGGTATCTTTTTCGTCCAAAAACAGTTTCTACATAGGTCTTCTCGCGTGCATCAGTTATGCATTTATCCATATATTCTTTCACCTTCGGATAAGTCTCGAAATAACCGTCAATAAGCTCTTTGGCTTCTCCCCTTGGAATGGTAAGTCGTTCGGCCAGTCCAAAAACAGAAATACCGTATATGATACCAAAGTTGGCTGTTTTTGCCTTTCGACGCATATCACTTGTCACTTCATCTATCTTTAGTTTATAAATCTTAGCGGCTGTAGCAGCATGTATGTCTTCCCCGCTATTGAAGGCTTCTACCATCGACGGGTCTTGGCTAAGATGTGCCATAATACGAAGCTCGATCTGAGAGTAGTCGGCAGAGAAAAACAAGCATCCCTCATCGGCAATAAATGATTTCCGAATCTCTCTTCCTTGTGCATCGCGTATAGGAATATTCTGAAGATTGGGATTCGTAGAACTTAGTCTTCCGGTAGCTGTTACTGTCTGATTAAAAGATGTGTGTATCTTCCCGTCTTTGGGGTCAACAAGCAGCGGAAGTGCATCAATATAAGTACTCAGAAGTTTTTTAAGACCTCTGTATTCTAATATTTTATTTACAATCGGATGCGTATCTTTAATGCTTTCCAATGTCTCTTCACTGGTTACATACTGTCCTGTTTTAGTCTTTTTGGGCTTATCTACAATCTTTAATTTGTCGAAAAGCACCTCTCCTACCTGCTTAGCCGAATTTATATTAAATTCTGTTTCTCCAAGCTTATATATCTCCAATTCGATGTTCTGCAATTCGATGGTAAGAGTCTTTGAATACTCTCCTAAAGCAACCGTATCCAGTCTTACTCCTATAAATTCCATGTCTGCAAGAACATAAATAAGAGGTAACTCTATTTCGTAGAATAATTTACTTAAATCCTGTTTCTCAATCGCCTTTTCGAGTATGCTTTTCAGTTTCAATGTAACATCTGCATCCTCACATGCATAATCACTAATCTGATCAGGACGCAGAGAACGCATATTCAGCTGATTTTTACCCTTAGCACCTATCAGCTCATCAATATGTATTGTTCTATATTTCAGATATGTTTCTGCCATATAATCCATATTGTGTCTCAACTCAGGATTGATAAGGTAATGAGCAATCATTGTATCAAACAATTTGCCTCGTACATGAATATCATATTTTTTGAGAACAATAATATCGTATTTTATATTCTGTCCTATTTTCAGTATCTTCTCATTTTCAAAAAACGGACGGAATTTATCTATCAGTTTCTTCGCTTGGTCAAAGTCGGCAGAAACGGGAACGTAATAAGCTTCTCCCTCTTTGAAGGCAAAGGACATCCCTACCAGTTCGCTCACTATAGGGTCGAGACCTGTAGTCTCGGTATCGAAACAGCAAGATTCCTGATTAGAAAGAGTACTTATCAGTTCCAAAATCTCTTTCTCTTCCTCCACAAGATGATAAGAGTGAGGTATATCTTTCAGCTCCTGTAACGCGGAATAGTTAACGGTTGTATTATCTGAAGAAGAGTCTACAGGCGGCAATAATTCGGCAAATAAATCGCCCTGTATAGCTTCATGCGTTGTAGTATTTCTCACAGGGTTTGATGGGATACCATCAGTCTTGAGAACCCTGCTGATAAGCGTTCTGAATTCTAGCTCTTCAAAAAGAGCACTTATTTTTTCAGCGTTTATTTCTCTACGAGCAAATTCATCTTTGTTGAAATCGACAGGTACATCGGTCTTTATAGTAGCCAGAAATTTTGAGAATATAATTTGCTCTTTATTATCTTCCAGTCGTTGTTTTAATGCTCCTTTAATCTCCGATGTATGTTCAAGAAGGTTTTCGATAGTTCCGTATTCCTCTAACAGTTTCTGAGCAGTTTTAGGGCCTACTCCCGGGCATCCCGGTATATTATCTGAAGCATCACCCATAAGACCCAGTAAATCGATCATCTGGTCGGGAGAAGATAGCTCATATTTCTCCATGATGGCTTTAGCATCTAATACATCAAATCCCGATCCTGCAAACTTTGGTTTGTACATGAATATATGATCGGATGTAAGCTGACCATAATCCTTGTCGGGAGTCATCATATAAACATCTATATTCTCCTTTTCTGCTTTCTTCGCAATAGTACCAATTACATCGTCAGCCTCATAATAAGGAACTTCCAACTCTTTGATGTTGTAAGCTGCAATAATCTCCTTGATAATAGGAACGGCCGCCTTTATATCTTCAGGAGTCTCCTGACGCTGCGCTTTGTATTTCTCATAAGCATCATGACGGAACGTTCCTCCCGGAGGATCGAATGCGACGGCAATATGTGTCGGGTTTTCTTTGCGAAGAAGTTCCTCTAATGTATTTACAAAACCAAACACAGCAGATGTGTTCTGACCCTTAGAGTTAACCCTCGGATTCTTTATAAATGCATAGTAAGAACGGTATATGAGCGCATACGCGTCTAATAGGAATAATTTCATTGGGGAATATATTTATATTATAAAACAGTGGAAAGTTAAGGAAAAACTGATGAACTACAAAAGAGACAAATTAAAATAGATAATCAATCTTCACCGTAAGACCCTCTATCCGTAACCGAGGGGGAAAGAAAAAATAAACAGCTTTACTTATTGATATTCTTCTTTACAAAAAAGTAAAAAAACAGAGTAATAGAACCAAATATCAAGAACTATTTGAGGATACTAAGTATTAAAAAAGAATTCAAAAACATTAAAATGCAATTATTCTTTAAAAAATTCCTTATATGTATGTAAAGTTACCCATATATAATGCTTAAAGCCGAAATATTCTTAAATTTGCAACTCAACAAAACAAGATATGGATAAAAAGCTTTTAATAGCTAAACCTGTAGCGGAAGAATTAAAAATATTCAATACTTATTACAAAGATTCTGTTTTTTGCAATAATGTAAGGATTCAGGAAATTATAGATCACATTATGAAATCGGATGGTAAAAGAATCCGTCCCATTTTACTACTTCTGGCTGCTAAAGCCTGTGGCGAGATCAATAATATTACTTACAACGCTGCTATCACTGTAGAACTTTTGCATACAGCTTCGCTTATACACGATGATGTTGTAGACGAATCGAAAATAAGAAGGGGAAAAGCTTCGTTGAACGCTATTTATGATAATAAAATGGCAGTTCTGGCAGGTGATTACTTTTTATCTACTGCTCTTATAAAGAGCGTGTTGACAGGCAATATAGAAATCATATCCAATATATCTGACTTAGGGCGCGACTTGGCCGAAGGAGAACTTAATCAGCTTTCGCTGGTAAAAGAATTGATTATTGACGAAGATGAGTATTTTCAGGTAATAAAGAAAAAAACTGCCTCTCTGATGTCGGTATGTATGCGTATAGGGGCAATATCTGTAAGTGCTTCGGAAGAAGAAATAGAAAAATTTACCCGTTTGGGAGAATTATTTGGATTGTGTTTTCAATTACGCGATGATATTTTCGATTATTTTACCGATGCTATTGGCAAGCCAACAGGAAATGATATACGTGAAGGGAAAATAACTTTACCTCTTCTGTATGCTATTAAAAATGCTTCGGAAGAAGAAAAAAAGGAAATACTATCTATCGTATATTCTTATAACTATACAGACGAAAATATTCAGCATCTGATCAACTATGCCAAAGAGCATGGAGGAATAGATTATGCATACAGGAAAATAGAAGAATTTAAGGAACAAGCCGAAAAAATTATAGAAACTATTCCTGATTCAGATGTGCGTGAAGCACTCGAAGCCACAGTAGATTATATTATAAAAAGAGTATATTAATAAAAGAGCAACTTTAAGGAAGTTGCTCTTTTACTTATTGGATAGGGATATAAATCTCCGTTTTCAATTTATCCGGAGTTGTACGATCCGGATTATTTAAATATTTCTCAAACCCCTGATCGATCCGTAATTCATATCCATTATCAGGAACCCATCTAAATATAGTGTCAAACACAGAGGACAAATTATTATAAGGTCCAATATAAGTAAACACTAAAAATTTACCCCCTAAAACGTTTTTTACGCCTATTTCTCCCTTTGGTGACACTTCCTTATGGATTACAAGACAAACGTCTGTTATGAGCTTATCCGAATCTGTTACATGAGGGTCGTCATGAGACATAGTAAGATGTTCGATGCCTGCGGTAAACAGTTTATTTTCTTTTACAAAAGACCATAGTTTACTATATGCACTTCCGTAATCAAGAGTACGATAATCACCCTGAAGACGCACATATATAGCTTTTTTGGAGTCGAGCTCTACTACTTTTGGATTTTTCAGTTTTATATCAGAAGATACTTGCAATGGTTTCATAATTTTATAACTTTTGTTATTTCTATAATCTGATGGTGAAATATTATAGTACTGGCGAAAAACTTTTGTAAGAGAAGAAGGGGTATTATATCCTACATTATATGCAATATCTTGTACCGAAAGATTGGAATATCTTAATAAACGAGCTGCAGTCTCGATGCGCATTCTTACAACAAATGTCCCTACAGATTCTCCAATTATAGCTTTAAAAATACGATGAAAATGAAATTCCGAAAAATTTGATATATCTGCTAATTCTTTCAAATCCATTTCATCATTCAAATGATTGCCTATGTATTCGATAATGATATTAATACGTTTCGCATAATCTTCTCTGGTTGATATTTTCTGCTTCATACTTATAACTTTCTGTTACAAAATTATATATAGTGCAATATAGTTACTTTTCCAAACTTGCTATTTATTGAAAACTAACAAAAAGAGAGCATCATTCAGATGCTCTCTCTTCTTTATTATATTTTTATAGACTATTTAAGCCATCAAACTTTTTAGCTTTTCTGTATCAGTAAAATCAGCTATCACACCGTATGTATAGTCTTTCAGGAAATCGACAGATAAGGTTGTAGATACACCTATTACACGCATAAATGCATAAGTAGCAGCTTTGATACCGGTAAATGCATCTTCGAATACGATGCACTCTCCCGATTGTACTCCAAGATTTGTCTTAGCCAATACATATCCCATCGGGTCGGGCTTTCCTTTCTTTATACTATCAGATGTAATTATTGTATCGAAAGTATCGCCTAAAGATAACTGGTCTAATACAACCTTTACTTTGCTAGAAGGAGAACTGGTAACAAGCCCTATTTTATAACCTTCATCTTTAAGGTATTTGATAAAATCAAGAACGCCAGGAATAACCGTTTTTTTATAATCGATGGCTTGTTCCATCTTCGAACATGCATCTCTTATAGCTTGTTTTTCTTCGAGAGTTGAAATCGTAAAATAAAGTTCAATGATAGAACTCAATGTCATTCCCTTTATTACGTCCGAAAAGTTATTAATTTTCAACTCATTCTCTTGTGCTATCTTACTCCAAAACTCATCATAAGCGCGCTCTGTGTCTACGACAACACCATCTAAACCAAACAGTACGGTTGTTATTTTACTTTTTGCCATTTTATTTTATTAATACTATTAGCTAATAATAAAAACTGAACAAAGTAAGATAATTTTATTGGGAATCCTGCTATATATCATCATAAAATAAAAACGGAAACATGATGATGTCCCCGTTTTTAAGATATCGTAGCCTATAATTTCTTATTTATATTCCTTCTTATATTTGGCTTCAAGTTTGTCTGCTCTTTTGCCACTTTCGGGATGAGTAGAAAACAATTGTTTAGCCTTGCTTTTATCTACACCTGCATCGTCAGACAATTTTTGAATAATGCGTAAAGCTGTTACCATTCCCATCGGATCTTTACCACTCTTTTTTAAGAATTCATAACCATAATCGTCAGCAGCATACTCTGCCTTCTGTGAAAATTGAGCACCGGCTAGTGCTTCGCCAAGTTCACCCAACTGAGAATCGGTTAGTGTAGCTGCTACATCTCCGGTAGAACCTACTGCATCTTTGAGTGCAGACGTAAGCAATGCTTTTTTGAATGCTTCCTTAGAATCCTTATTAACGATATGACCTACTTCATGACCTATTATTCCCAATATTTCGTCATCTGTCATCAATTCCATTAAGCCCGCAAATACACGGATACTTCCGTTTGCACAAGCAAAAGCATTCTGATCTACAACATAATAAGCCTGAATATCAAGTTTTACATCTGAAGGCATTGTTGCTTTTATTTTTTCGAGACGATCTGCTACGGCTTTCATTCCGGGATCAGAGTCGGTTGTTTTACAAACCAGGTTATGAGCATCCATCCAGTCAATATATTCCTGGCAATAGGTAGCTATTTGTTCGTCGGTAAGTGTTAATGCCTTTGCTGTTTTAGTAGCTGCGTCAAGATGCTTTTTATTAATTTTTAGTCCTCCCAGCTGCGCATTTGCAGTGTGAGAACATATTAAAATTAGTGTTAAGGCAATTAGTAGTTTTTTCATAAAAATAAATGTTAATGATTCGTATTTTAAAATATTAGCTTTTCTCTAAATGTAATATAGGATAACCTTTTCCCTCTCCATCATATTCGTCTCTGCCTACTTCTTTAAAACCTAAATGATAATAAAAATCCAAGGCTTGTGTATTTTGTTCGTTTACATCCACTTTTCGCGCATTCAGTGTATTTACAGCATAGTCCATCAATATTTTACCTATACCCTCTCCCCTACTTTCATTCTCTACAAAAAGCATTTCTATGCTATCATCACTTATACCTAGAAATCCTTTTATGATACCCTTCTTATTTCTATAAACATATAGAGAAACATGTTGAAAATAGATGGGAATGTGAGTTTTATAAAATTCAAAATCTTCGTCTGATAAAAAATCATGAGTAGCCTTTACCGCACTCTCCCAAATATCTATTAATACAGGGTAATCTTTTTTCTCAGCAGAACTAATCATAGTGTAAAATTATTTAGGTTAAACTTTAGTCTATATCAAGAATATTTCCGTTTTCAAAGGTATTAAAAGATATGATTCTAGAAAAATCGGAAAGTTTTAATTCTTGGTTTTCACACATCATATAATACACCGGTACTTCTCCATAAAATGAAGCCCATTGCGAGAATGAACTTGGAGGACCTATTATATAATCACTTTTAGATAAAGCGTATAAATCTTTTTCTGAGGATGATTCGGGTATGATAAAACAATCTAATTCTGAAAAAGAATTGAGGTTTATCTTTTCATTAGAACAAATCAAAAATTTAACCTTCTCTCCTTTCTCTAAAAGCTGTTTTTCTAAATCTTTCATTGCTCTATAATAAGCTTCATCAGAGAAATAGTATATACCATCGAGCCACTCTTTATAATCTCCTCTACGTATATGTACACCAACTATGGTAGCTTTTTCTTGAGAAGATAGAAAGTCGTTTACAGCAATCACTGCATCTTTTTTGAAATCAAATAAAGGACGTATATTATCCGACTGCTCTATTACCATTTCTCTATTTCCAAGACGATTAGACCAGCCCTCTATCAAATTAAGATTGAATAATTTTCTGAATACATTAGATCTTCCGTTTTGTATATATCCTCTTGCCTTGAGTGAAAGGAATACTCTTTGCAGAAGTTTTTTAGACTTAAAACGTATAAGTTTATTTCTGTTCAGATTGGAAAAAACAGGTAAATATTCATCGAAATTTATAACCAATACTTTCTCTTCGTACTTCAATCCATAAGCTATAGATGGAATAAGAGACCATATTCTGTTACACAACTGACCCGGAGAATCGTAGTTAATAATCATAAGAATATTAGTGAGAATTTGTAAAGTTATAAATTAAAGAAATATGGAGGCGATTATAAAATAAAATTGTTGCTAATATCAATCATGACACTATATCACATATAGTAGTATAATAGCATGAATATTAGCAACAATGATAAAAATATTCTAAATACCTACAGATTTACACGTTAAATCTGAAATGCATTATATCACCATCCTGAACGATGTATTCTTTTCCTTCTACATTCATTTTACCGGCTTCCTTCACAGCAGTTTCTGAACCCAATGTTATAAAATCATTGTATTTTATAACCTCGGCACGAATAAATCCCTTTTCAAAGTCGGTATGTATAACACCTGCACACTGAGGAGCTTTCCATCCTGAAGTGAATGTCCAAGCACGTACTTCCTGAACTCCGGCAGTAAAATATGTTTGTAATCCGAGAAGCTTGTACGCCGATTTAATCAGCCTTGCTACTCCCGATTCTTTAAGTCCAATTTCTTCAAGAAACATTTGACGCTCTTCGTAAGATTCAAATTCAGCTATTTCAGACTCTATTTTTGCAGCTACAATAAGAATTTCAGCATCTTCATCCTTTACAGATTCACGTATTTGCTCTACATAGTTGTTTCCCGAAACAGCACTGGCTTCATCTACATTGCATACATAAAGCACAGGTTTGTATGTAAGAAGATAAAGCTCTTTCGCTATTTTTTCATCCTCTTTATTATCAAATTTTACAGTACGGGCCGACTTACCTTGCTCAAGCGCTTCTTTGAACTGAACCAAGATATCATAAGCACGTTTCGCTTCTTTATCCCCTCCTGTTTTCGCTTGTTTTTCTACTTTCTGAATACGGGATTGTACTGTTTCCAAATCTTTCAGTTGGAGCTCTATATCTATAATTTCTTTATCTCTCACAGGATTTATACTTCCATCCACATGAGTGATATTATCATCATCGAAACAACGAAGTACATGAATAATTGCATCTGTTTCACGTATATTGGCAAGGAATTTATTACCAAGCCCCTCCCCTTTGCTAGCTCCTTTAACGAGCCCGGCTATATCTACTATTTCTACTGTTGTAGGCAAAATACGATTAGGTTTAACCAATTCCGCTAATTTATTTAATCTTTCGTCCGGAACGGTTATTACTCCTACATTTGGTTCTATTGTACAAAAAGGAAAATTTGCCGATTGTGCTTTTGCGTTCGATAAACAGTTGAAAAGAGTAGACTTACCCACATTAGGAAGTCCTACAATACCACATTGTAATGCCATTATTTTATATAAATTATTTTTTCAGGGTACAAAGGTAGTGAAAAATCAATGACATACAGTTTTTTGATTTTACGAAGTAAAGATCTCCGTAAATAATTATCTAAATAACATATGATAAGGATCTTTATCCAATATCTTCTTATAATAATTCCTAAGATTATTTATCTGGGTATCATTCCCAGATTCAGTTACATTTATATCCCTAAGTCGGATTCTATTTTTAAATTTAATAGGTAGATAGTGTGACGAATATTCAGTTTTAGCATATTTTGTTCCTTTCAGATGTGCCATAACATTCAACCAAACATCATCTGCATAAAAACATAATTCTCTTAATAAATCAATATTAAAGACATCCTTATGCAAAGAATGAGGAGGATAAAGTACTCCTCCTACACCTGTAGGGAATATATCAATAGAAGGTGACTTCGCATCATTTATCATTTTCCATTCATTATACTTTGCCAGATTTCTATCATTAATCTTTACTTCCCATCCGCGACAACAGCAAATAGTTTGAGGATATTTTTCAGATAATTCGATAAGATGTTGTGTTATATATGAATTATATAAAATGTCATCATCAACAGTTATAATAATATCATCAGGAAACTCCTGCATAGTATAATAATATTTTGTATGTGCCTTCAGATTTTCATTACAAAACCTTATTTCAAGTCCTCTGTCCTGTAACCGAAGTAAGTTTTTTGGCAATTCTGATAACGAGGAAAACTGTTCTTTAGATAACCATAATAAAATCTTATCAGGTTTTAATTCCTGTCTCATGATAGATTCTATCACAAGCCATACTTTATTTATACGTGGAGGAAAAGAAGTCAATGAAACTATAATACGATTACTTGCTTTATCCGATTTTTTCAATTTATATTCATCCTTATTTGCTGTTATCCTGAAATATATTGGAACAAACAAATTGACAAAATAGAGGGTCGGAACACGTAGAAACGGATATAAAAAATATCTGGATAAAGGATTATGTTTTATATGTATAAATGTATATAAAGTATCAAAAAAGTTAATCATTTTTGGTTTTCATTTATTTTTAAAAACCAAGTTTATAACAATTGTAATGATCATTAAAACAATATCTACATATAGGCATATATAATCGATAAATACTTCTATACAAAGAAAAAAGAGCATCCTTTACAGGGATACTCTCCAAATAATTAAGAATAAAAATATCTTATTTTATTACTTTATCTATTACCTTTTTAGCTGTAGCTTCCATTATCTTATAACCTTCTTCATTAGGATGTACTCCATCGGTACCTAGATTACTTTTTAAAGCATTATTTTCGTCGCACATCACCGAAAAATAATCTATATATGAAAATCCTTTTTCCTTAGCATAAGCTTTTATTTTCGCATTCAGAGACATTATTTTTTGAGGTACATCTTTTATCTCTTTTCTCCAAGGATATTCGCCCGCAGGTGTTACAGATGATAATATCACTTTTATGCCGTTAGCATCAGCCAGCTCGGCCATCGACATGATATTTCCTAAAGTAAATTCTTCATTATATGGACCTGTATTTTGAGCAACATCATTTGTACCTATATTTATCAATACTGCAACCGGCTTAAGATTAATTACATCCTGACGAAAACGGGACAACAATTGCGGGCTGGTTTGTCCACTTATTCCACGACCTACATAATTGTTTGATTTAAAAAAATCAGGGTGTGCATTAGGCCATCCATCGGTAATAGAATTTCCTATAAATACAACTCTCTTTTCACCTTTGGCAGGTGCAGGCAATGCAGCATTCGCTTCGGCATACCTATCGAGATTTATAAGTTTATTAAATTCTTGTGCTTGAGAGAATAATCCAAAAAAGGAAAAAAAGGACATAATTAAAATTACTTTTTTCATGATAAATAAGTATTTATATTTCAAAAATTGAATGAATATCCTATACTATAGAAAAGATTATTACCATAAGGTGAATATTCGTCCTGTACTACATCGTATTGTATCATGGCTATCATATTCATGTACCGCAAACCTCCTCCTATAAGAACAGACGGTACAAATTTATTAGTTTTATATTTATTTCCACTATTTTCTATAGTCTCCCATACACGGCTGGCTTCGGGCTGAAGGCTTATGACAAGAAAATCAACAGGATAAAAACGTCCAAAAACATTAAAACTTACATAATGCCTGCTCCATTTAACATCATAATTTTTCTCTCTGAAATAGTTATATCCTAATCCTACCCCGGCAGTAAAATATTTAGAAAAATTATAACCAA
Organism: Dysgonomonas sp. Marseille-Q5470; assembly: GCF_951230145.1. Taxonomy (NCBI): domain Bacteria; kingdom Pseudomonadati; phylum Bacteroidota; class Bacteroidia; order Bacteroidales; family Dysgonomonadaceae; genus Dysgonomonas; species Dysgonomonas sp. Marseille-Q5470. Next base: position 462,848 of record NZ_CATNVE010000001.1, read on the forward strand.
CCTGAGGAGAAATACCCACAGCTGTATAATTCCCGAATTGTAAATTCATATTACCTCCGAAAGTAAGTTTAGAAGGATCAAAGCCGGAACCAGATTTATAACTTCCTCCATATTGCGAATACGCAAGACCGGTACTTAATATTAAAGAAAGAATTAAAATTACTTTTTTCATATCATTTGTTTTTATCATTTTTATTCAAAATATTATCAATAGCCTTTTGTACCAAAGGTTCCATTACTTTTTTATACCCTTCTTCGTTAGGATGCAATCCATCAAGCGAATAAGTATTTATCATTCCGTTTTCACTATCACGCATAGGAGTATTCAAATCTAAATAGTAATACCCTTTCTCTGTAGCATAAATTTTTATACGTTCATTCAGTTCATCTATTTTCACTGGTACATCCTTAATAGGTTCCCATCCATGACCTTTGCATGGCAGAAGAGAAACTAATATTACTTTTATGCCATTCATATCAGCTAATTCGGCCATCGATTTTATATTATCCATCGTAAACACAGGATCGTACTCACCTGTTTTCTCGGCTATATCATTTATACCTGCACTTATAACAACAACTTTAGGATGCAATTCTATAACATCTTGCCTAAAACGTAAAAGCATCAATGAACTTGTTTGTCCACCCTTTCCCCTGCATACGTAATTATTATCAACAAAGAATTTATATCGTAGATGTACCCAATTTTCAGTGATAGAATTCCCTATAAACACTACTCTATTTTCATTAACTTCAGGTATTTTCAGTTGACTGTTAGCCCATGCATAAGCATTTAGCTTAAAGATATCGTTATTCAATCTGTCTTTGTATAACCGATATCCTATGTATGGTATCAATATAAAATTAAGTAATACAGATATAACAAAAATGGTATAAATAAATTTCTTTTTCATATCAATTATAAATGATCTGATTATTTACCCGATTGCACCAATTGGAGGTGGTAACAAAACAACATGCTATTATAAAAAGGATATATTTAAAAACTAAAAGGAGTTTATTAAACATTATATATATTATTAATTTTTAATTTAAACTTAACAAAAAATCATTGTGTTTGTAATAGACTGTTAATTGTGTTTATTCTTTTTTTGAAGAATACTTGTAAATATCGATATTAAAAGTTCATTCACTTATAAAAGTGAGTTATTAAACAGAGTAAAATTATACAAATTATTTATATAAAGCGTATTATGAACTTTATTAAAACAATGTTAATAACTATGATTGTTGATAATTTTTCATTTTTTAATCTATTAATAATTGTTGATAAACCTTTCATAGCAGAATGATAAAAGCCTGTGATTTTTAATTGTTATCTGCGACTTATTTCATATATGTTGTTTAGTTTCATAAAATAATTGATTTTGTTTTAAAAATCTATTAACAGTTATCAACAGTTTATCAACAATCTTTTTTGATAATCGAAATATGTAAATGAAGAATAAGAAACAATTGATAAGAAATACTAATTTAAGTAGCATATTCACAGATAAATATATAATTTTGTTATTCATTAATATAATAATGTAAAAGATGAAAGGTTTTCTTAAGAGTTTATTAGCCTCTATAGTAGGCTGTTCCATCGTTATAGGTATTTTTATTTTTATATTTATTCTTATAATAGCCGCTATGTCTTTCGGCTCATCTGATAAATATAATTTGAAAGATAATACTGTATTGACATTGAAACTTGAAGGTACTCTGTCTGAAAGAGTAGAACCAAATTCGTTTTTAGACTTGATAGGTCAAAATACGGATTTAGAAATAGGATTGGATGATATTCTTTCATCTATAAAGAAAGCAAAGGAAAATGATAATATAAAGGGAATTTATATTAATGCCGGTGCATTTGCTGCTTCTAATGCTTCGTTGAAAGAAATACGCGATCAGTTAGCAGACTTTAAAGAAAGTGGAAAATTTATTATTGCTTATGCCGATGTTTATTCACAAGGATGCTATTACTTATCGTCAGTAGCAGATAAAGTAATAATGAATCCTCAGGGTAATCTCGATTTGCATGGACTTTCATCTTCACCTACTTTCTACAAAGGGTTGCTTGATAAAGTAGGTATCGAGATGCAGATCTTTAAAGTAGGTACATTCAAATCTGCGGTTGAGCCTTTTATGCTTGATAAAATGAGTGATGCAAATAGAGAGCAGGTTACAGCATATATAAACGATATATGGTCTACTATTACATCCGAAATATCAGACTCCAGAAAAATATCAGTAGATAAAATAAACCAACTGACAGATTCTTTACAAACATTCAAATTAGCCAATGCTTCAGTTAGTGATGGGCTTGTGGATACGTTAATGTATGAGACAGAAGTAAAAGAATATCTGAAAGATTTGCTTAAAGTAGAAAAAGCGAAAGACGTGAGAATGGCATCTATCAAGGATATGACTTCCGTATCCTTTGTAAAAGAAAGTAATTCTAAAGATGTTATTGCCATACTTTATGCCGAAGGATCTATAAACAATGGATCCGGTAAAGACGGTATAACTGATAAGAGATATGTGAAGGAAATTGAAAAACTGAAAGATAACGATAAAGTAAAAGCTGTCGTTTTCCGTGTCAATTCGCCCGGAGGAAGTGCTTATGCTTCGGAACAAATATGGAAAGCCATTACCGACCTGAAAGCAAAGAAACCGGTGGTAGTATCTATGGGAGACTATGCTGCATCGGGAGGCTATTATATTGCATGTAATGCCTCTAAAATTATTGCTCAACCAAATACATTGACAGGATCAATTGGTATTTTTGGTATGTTCCCAAATTTCGAAGGATTGACTAAAAAAGTAGGATTATCGTTTGATAATGTGAAAACAAATAAATTTGCTGATTTTGGCGATGCTACCCGTCCGATGAGACCTGAGGAAAAAGTAATATTGCAGCAATATATTGAACATGGTTACGATCTGTTTTTAACTCGTTGTTCAGAAGGACGTAATATCCCGAAAGATTCGCTGGATCATATTGCTCAGGGTAGGGTATGGACAGGTAATCAAGCCTTGAAGATAGGATTGGTAGATGCTCTTGGAAATATAGATACTGCGATACAAGAAGCAGCAAAACTTGCCAAACTTGATGATTATTCTTTGCAGGATTATCCTAAAAAAGTTGACTTTTTAGAAAGTTTATTATCCAACCAGAAAGAAGAATTTGCAACAAAGGCAATGAAAGAATACCTTGGTAAGGATTATGAATTATTCAAGACTATAAAAGAGATAAAGGAGCAAGATTTTGTTCAAGCTCGCATGCCTTATGACATAAGCATAAGATAAAGATTGTAACTATATAATGATAAAACAACAGCCCGTGCATATAAACAAATGGCTGCTACCATTTTCATGGTTGTACGGGCTGATTGTATTTTTTAGAAATAAGTTTTTCGATTGGGGAATACTCAAACAGGAAGAGTTTGATATTCCTGTTATCTGCATAGGAAATATCACTGTAGGAGGTACGGGAAAAACTCCGCATACTGAGTATGTTATCCGTTTGTTGAAGGATAAATATAGGGTAGGGGTGCTAAGCAGGGGATATAAGCGCAGAACCAAAGGATTTGTTCTTGCAGACGACAACACGACCAGTAAAGACATTGGGGACGAATCGTTCCAAATAAAAAACAAATTTCCGGATGTTATCGTTGCTGTGGATGGAGACAGGCGTAGAGGTATAAAAAAGCTTTTATCGCTAAAGAACCCACCTCAAATAATCTTATTGGATGATGCCTTTCAGCACCGTTATGTAAAACCTTCTTTTACAATTATCCTGTCAGATTTCAATCGTCCTATATATGCAGATACTTTGCTTCCTGCAGGACGTTTGCGAGAACCTTTTTTAAAGATAGATGATGCAAATATGATAATCGTAACTAAATGTCCTCGGGACTTGCAGCCTATCGATTATCGCATTATTTTGCATGATGTGAATCCTTTCCCATATCAAAGTCTCTATTTTACTACTTTGGATTATTTAGAATTAAAACCTGTATTTCCTAATAGCGGAGAAAGCAGGTCGTTAGAATTTTTACGAAACAAGACTGTTTTATTGGCTACAGGTATAGCTTCGCCTAAAGTGATAATAAAAAAACTATCGGAGTATACCCGTAAAATAGAAACAATAACATATCCTGATCATTATAATTTTAAGACAAAGGACATAAAGTATATTTCCGATAAGTTTAGAAATATAAGTTCAGAGAAAAAAATAATTCTGGTTACAGAAAAAGATGCAAGCCGATTAGTTTTGAAAGATATAGATGAAGAAATAAGAAAATATCTGTATTATCTTCCTATCGAAGTTGCATTTATGGACAAAGGAGACGATTTTGAAGATAAAATATTAAAGCACGTAGAAGACAGTAGATTTAAACTTAACTAAACTGTTTTAGGAATAACAAATAGAATATATGCTAGAAAAAATATACGAAACAGCATCGTTTATAAAAAATGTTGTGGGTACTGTACCCAATATAGCTATTATTTTGGGCACAGGTTTGGGAGAATTAGTAAACGAAATAAGCGATAAGAAAGAAATACCATACGAAAAAATTCCTAATTTTCCACTTTCTACAGTAGAAGGACATAGCGGAAAACTTATTTTTGGAAAGCTTGGCGGAAAGCCCGTATTGGCTATGCAAGGAAGATTTCACTACTACGAAGGCTATACTATGCAGGAGGTAACATTCCCTATTCGTGTTTTTCAGGCATTGGGTATTCAGTACTTGTTTGTATCAAATGCAGCGGGAGGAATGAATGGAAGCTTCGATATAGGCGATATCATGCTTATCGATGACCATATAAATTTATTTCCCGAACATCCATTAAGGGGTAAGAATTACAAAGAGCTTGGTACTCGCTTTCCGGATATGAGCGAAGCGTATAACAAAGAACTCCGCCTGATGGCTATGAATATTGCCAAAGAAAATAATATTAAGTTGCAGCACGGTGTTTATATAGGTACACAAGGCCCTACATTCGAAACTCCTGCCGAATATAATTGGTTTAAGATTATCGGTGGCGATGCCGTTGGTATGTCTACAGTGCCTGAAGTAATTGTTGCCAATCACGCAAAAATGAAAGTACTGGCATTTTCTATAATCACTGATATAGGTATCATTGGAAAGATTGTAGAGGTGACGCACGAAGATGTGCAGGAAGCCGCTAAAATAGCACAGCCCAAGATGGCTTATATTATGCAGGAGGTTATAAAAAGACTGAATTAACAAATTGAAAATATTAGAAATATAAAGGATGCAGAATTTCTGTATCCTTTTTTATTTATCTTTATAGATAGGTTTTATTCAAATCCATTTCTTATGAAAGCATACATTCTATCTATTATCATCCTATATTTTTGTGTTTCCACTGTATCTTATGCGCAGCAGCAAGTAACAATCAATCAGATAAATGTTGAAATATCGAAGGGAAACTTCGATAAATCGAAAAAAATGATAGACCTGTACATTGCTCAAAACAGTTTATCGTCGGAGGAAATTTATAATCTGAATTTTAAGAAAGATGTGCTCGATAGGATAGCGATAGATTTTTCGAAAAACAAATCTGATGTTGTTGAGTTCATTAAAAAATATTATCCTGATGTAAATGATAAGATGCTCTCCAAGTGGGAAAATGAGAAATCTCTCGAATCGATGATTATCAATGGAGAAAAAAAGTATATGAGCAGAGCTACTCCAAATCTATTCAGAATAAATAAACAAGCGATAAAACGCAAATTGGAAGTAGACGGAAACCAAAAAGATGAATTACAGAATGTACTGAAAACACATTTACCATCTATTGTAGATGGTTTGAAAAATACAGGAAGCACTCAAATGCCTCCTGTGAAAATGAAAGTAAAATATACTGTAACCCTTAAGCCGAATGTTGTTCCAGCCGGAGAAATGGTGCGGTGTTGGCTGCCTTATCCGCGCGAAGATAGTCGTCGTCAGACAGACGTAAAGTTACTCTCTGTAAATGATAATAACTATGTTATATCCCCATCTGATTATGCTCAGCGGACATTGTATATGCAAAAAATAGCAGAAAAGGATAAGCCGTTAACCTTTTCATTCGAATTTTCTTATGCTTCGGCTGCCGAGTGGTTCAATATAAAACCTGAAAGTATAAGAGATTATGATACGAATTCAGATTTGTATAAAGAATATACTGCGGAGAGGGAGGCTCATATAATTTTTACTGATCAGATAAAACGATTGTCTGATCGGATCATAGGGAATGAAACGAATCCATACCTGAAAGTTAAGAAGATATTCGACTTCATTAGTGATAACTATCCTTGGGCAGGTGCTCGTGAATATTCTACGATATCCAATATACCTGAGTATGTGATTGAAAACCATCATGGAGATTGTGGGCAAGTATCCTTACTTTTCATTACGCTTGCTCGTTATAATGGTATTCCGGCAAAATGGCAAAGTGGATTTATGATGCATCCCAATGAGCTCAATTTACATGACTGGGCAGAGGTTTATTTTGAGGGTATAGGCTGGGTGCCTGTCGATCAGTCTTTTGGTAGACGAGACTTAGAAATGAGTGACGATATCAAATATTTCTATGCCAACGGTATCGACGCATATCGTTGGATTGTAAATGATGATTATTCACAGCCTCTTTTCCCTGAAAAAATATATCCTCGAAGCGAAACTGTCGATTTTCAGCGAGGTGAACTAGAATGGCGGGGAGGAAATATCTATTTCAACCAATGGAATTGGGACATTGATGTAGAATATTTGAACTAAGCTTTTTCCTTCTTCGTATTAGGTAAAAATGCTGCTACCAATCCGATTAGTGGCAAATAAGCACAGATATCATATACATGCTGTATGCTGGTTTCGTCCGCTATTTTTCCCAGTATGGCAGATGCTATGCCGGCTATTCCAAATGCCAGTCCGAAAAATAAACCACCAATTAACCCTACTTTTCCGGGAACAAGTTCTTGTGCATATACCAGAATCGCTGAAAAGGCGGAAGAAAGTATAAATCCTATAAAGATGCTCAGTACGCATGTCCATACAAGTCCTACATGAGGCATGATGAGAGCGAAAGGAGCTGTACCCAATATCGATGCCCAAATTACATATTTTCGTCCGATACGGTCTCCTATAGGACCTCCTATAATTGTACCAAGTGCCACAGCAAATAAGAATGCAAACAAAAATAGTTGTGCATCTTTTACCGAAACACCAAACTTATCGATCAAATAAAACATGTAATAACTATTCAGGCTCGCCATATATACATATTTTGAAAATATGAGTATGAGTAGAATCGTGATGGCAAAAGCTACTTTACTCGAAGAATATACAGACTGTTTTTCTATGGAGCTATCATCTTTTTTGGTAGGTTTCAGTCTATACAGATTGCTCTTATACCATTTACTTATAACAAGCATAATACCAATACATACAAGAGCTATAAGCGACAGCCACTTGATATTCTGTTGACCATATGGTGTAATTATCCATAAGGCTAATAATGGGCCTACGGATGATCCGAAATTTCCCCCTACCTGAAAGATAGATTGTGCCAATCCTGTCTTTCCTCCCGAAGCCATATAGGCCAAGCGGGATGCTTCAGGATGGAAGATGGATGATCCAAGTCCCGTAAGAAATACGGCGATCAACACATGAATAAAACTTCCTGCAAAAGAAAGCGAAAGGATTCCAATCATAGAAAATGCCATTCCTATCGGCAAAGAATAGGGTTGAGGTCGTTTATCTGTGATAAGCCCCACTACAGGCTGGAATATGGAGGACGATAACTGAAAGACGAGTGTGATAAGCCCTATTTGAGTAAAGTTGAGCAATAACGAATCTTTAAGTAAGGGATATACCGCCGAAATGATCGATTGCAGCATATCATTCAACATATGGCATACAGCCAACATCGAAAGTATAGCAAAAGCTGTTCCTGTTTGCGTTGTTGTTTTCATCAAAATGGAGTAAAAGTCTGCAAATGTAGACTTAAATATTGATATATAAAAAAGGGCGGTTTGTTTTACTGCCATTGTAGGATAGAATGACTATTTTTGTATTCAATTAATTTTTAGATAAATGAAAAGAACAGAAATTGCCAGTCTAGGAGAATTTGGTCTAATAGATCATCTGACAAAAAATATAGAACTAAAAAATTCAAGTTCAGAAAAAGGGGTAGGGGATGACGCTGCTGTTTTGTCGTATGGAAATAAGAAGACACTCGTAACAACCGATCTGCTGCTCGAAGGTATTCACTTCGATCTGATGTATGTTCCTCTAAAACACTTGGGATATAAATCGGCGATAGTCAATTTTTCAGACATTTATGCAATGAACGGGCAACCAAAACAAGTGACCGTATCGTTGGGTATTTCAAAGCGATTTTCTGTTGAAGATTTAGAATTATTTTATGATGGTCTTGCCCTTGCCTGTCAGGAATATGGCGTAGATCTTGTTGGTGGCGATACTTCGGCTTCGCTTACCGGCTTGGCTATCAGTATTACTTGCCTTGGCGAAGGAGAAGAAGGAAAAATCGTATATCGTAACGGAGCAAAAGAAACAGATCTGGTTTGTGTTTCAGGAGATTTGGGTGCTGCATTTATGGGGCTTCAATTATTAGAACGCGAAAAGGCCATATACGACGGGAAAAGCGATTTTCAACCTGATTTTACGGGAAAAGAGTATCTTTTGGAACGCCAATTGAAACCTGAAGCCCGGAAAGATATTGTGAAGTTTCTTGCTGAAGAAGGGATTGTGCCGACTTCGATGATCGATATTTCAGACGGATTATCTTCCGAGCTGAAACATATCTGCAAACAAAGTAATGTAGGATGTCATATCTACGAAGAAAGACTACCTATCGATTATCAGACAGCCATGATGGCCGAACAGTTCAATATGAATGTAACTACTGTGGCAATGAATGGGGGAGAGGATTATGAATTGTTGTTTACTGTTCCTCTGTTTATGCACGACAAAGTATCTAAGATAAAGGGAGTACATGTGATCGGTCATATCACCAAAGAGGGGAATGGCTTTATTCTTGAAACCCGTGATGGGGCAGAAATAGAAATAAAAGCGCAAGGCTGGGATTCGATAGGAGAGAAATAAGCTCATAATTTTTGTAGGACGCAACAAATCATGCATGTTATTCATCTATCTTATTAGATGATTAACTTTAATTACAATATTATGAAAAAGATATTTTTTCTTTCTTCTTTTTTCCTGATATTTTTTGCAGGATGTGATACTTCTGAGCCTATAGAAAGTGATAATAGTTTATTGCCAAAAACAATAAAAACAGAGCAGTCTTATGATGCCGAGCCTCAGTATGATTATACGCATATTACAACTTTTGAATATGATAATTCTGACCGTCCGGTAAATATACTAAAGGAAACTTATCGTAGATTGAATAACGAAAAAGCAGATAAAAATGTATTAGTATACAGCATCTCCCGAAAATTGGAATATTCTGTATATTCTACATCTGAGAAGTCTCTTAGCTCAACAGATCTAGTAGGTATTACACAAACAGATGTGATAAAAAGCTGGATTAAGGATAATGACTATTCTACACATACCGAAATTCGAGTATATGATCTAAAAAGCGAAAAAAATAATCTTATTGAAATTACCCTGAACGGAAAATTCAAAGAAACTATCGAGTTATCCAAGGGCTTAGCCGTAAAATATAATAAAGTGAGGTTTTCTAACCCTCCTGAAGAAAATACGATTAATTATACAGAGGAATATAAGTATAATAGTAAAGGCGATGTTTCGCAGTACAACTATATCTCACTATTGGATGATAGGTACGCCAGTGAAGAAAAATATTTATATGATAGCTTTAATGGAGTATATAAGCATATGAATATCCCTCAATGGTTGTTTATTGCTCTTTTCGGAAACGAAGGACGTATTCATAATATAAGAGAAATATATGTTGTGCATGCTGGCAAAGAAACACCTTTCGCAGAAAATATATATAGATACAGCTCCGAATACTATGCTAAAGAGTCTGTATATCGTCCCAATTCTGAACTAGAGGGCATATGGGGCAGTAAAACAACTTACGAATATGTAAAAGCAAAAGTATCACAGATTAGACCATATTAATTATAACTTTTCTACATTTACAGTTCGCCTCAGGTATTCATCTTCGAGTATCTGAGGCTTTTTATAAAAAGGAAAATACAAATATATAAGCAACTATTTTGTATTTTTGTATCTCAAAATATATATTAACCACATAATATGGAAATTGCAAGTAAGTATAATCCTGCCGAAGTAGAGGATAAATGGTATAAATACTGGTTAGAGAATAAGTTCTTTCATTCAGAACCTGATAGTCGCGAACCTTATACAATCGTCATACCTCCACCAAACGTCACAGGTGTCCTTCATATGGGGCATATGCTGAATAATACGATACAGGATATACTTGTACGCCGTGCCCGTATGATGGGTAAAAATGCGTGTTGGGTACCGGGAACAGACCATGCATCTATCGCTACAGAAGCAAAGGTAGTGGGTAAACTTGCTGCCGAAGGAATAAGCAAAAACGACCTGACCCGTGAAGCATTCCTTGAACATGCCTGGGAGTGGACTCACAAGCACGGGGGAATTATCCTCGAACAGTTGAAAAAACTAGGAGCGTCTTGCGACTGGGATCGCACCTGCTTCACGATGGATGAGAAACGTTCCGAAAGCGTATTGAAAGTTTTTGTAGATTTATATAATAAGGGTCTTATCTATCGTGGAATACGTATGGTAAACTGGGATCCGTCAGCTAAAACCGCTGTTTCGGATGAGGAAGTTATACATCACGAAGTAAACGGTAAATTATATTATTTAAGATATAAAATAGAAGGTGAAGATGGCTATGCAGTAATAGCTACCACTCGTCCCGAAACAATTTTTGGAGATATTGCGGTATGTATCAATCCGAATGATCCGAAGACTGCACACATGAAAGGCAAGAAAGTGATCGTGCCGATTGCCAATCGTGTAGTTCCTATTATCGAAGACGAATATGTGGATATGGAATTCGGTACAGGATTTTTGAAAGTAACACCTGCCCACGATGTAAATGACTATATGCTGGGCGAAAAATATAATCTTGAGGTTATTGATATCTTCAACGATAATGGAACGTTAAATTCTCATGGACTTCAATACGAAGGGATGGATCGTTTCGATGTACGTAAGAAAATCGAAAAAGATCTTGAAGAATTGGGCTTGATGGAAAAAACAGAGGCCTATACAAATAGTGTGGGTTACTCTGAACGTACAAATGTACCTATCGAACCGAAGCTTTCTATGCAATGGTTCCTCAAGATGGAGGATCTCGCAAAGCCGGCATTGGAAGCTGTGGAAAATGACACAATCAAATTCCACCCTGCGAAGTTTAAGAATACTTACCGTCACTGGATGGAAAATATAAAGGACTGGAATATCAGCCGCCAGTTGTGGTGGGGACATCAGATTCCGGCTTACTATCTGCCCGAAGGTGGATTTGTAGTAGGAGAGACCCCTGAGAAAGCTTTGGCAGAGGCTCAAAAGCAAAATCCAAACCTCAAGATGGAAGACCTCCGCCAGGATGAGGATTGTCTCGACACATGGTTCTCATCATGGTTGTGGCCTATTTCGGTATTCGATGGTATAAATAATCCGGACAATAAGGATATCAAATACTATTATCCAACGAATGATCTTGTCACAGCGCCTGAGATTATTTTCTTCTGGGTGGCGCGTATGATCATGGCCGGATATGAATACAAAGATCAGCCATGTTTCCGAAATGTTTATTTCACAGGTATTGTTCGTGATAAGCAAGGACGTAAAATGTCTAAATCTTTGGGTAACTCACCTGATCCTATCGAACTGATGGAAAAGTACGGAGCCGATGGTGTTCGTATGGGTATGTTGCTAACTTCACCTGCGGGTAACGACTTGCCATTTGACGAAAGCCTTTGCGAACAGGGACGTAATTTCAATAATAAAATATGGAATGCTTTCCGCTTGGTAAAAGGGTGGGAGGTAAGCGACTCTATCGAACAGCCTGAGTCGTCGAGAATAGCAATAGAATGGTTCCAAAATGTGCTGGCTAAGACTGCTTCGGAGCTTGATGATTTGTTTGGAAAATATCGACTTTCTGAAGCATTAATGTCTCTCTATAAGCTTTTCTGGGACGAGTTCTCTTCTTGGTATCTTGAGATGGCAAAACCCGCTTATCAACAGCCTATCGATAAAAAGACTTATGAAGCAACGTTAGGTTTCTTCGATTCTCTGCTTCGTTTACTTCACCCATTTATGCCGTTTATTACAGAGGAACTATGGCAGGCTCTTGCCGAACGCAAAGCAGGAGAGAGTATCATGGTATCTGAAATGCCGAAAGAGGTTTCTTTCAGCAATGATTTGATTGATACTTTCGAGAAAGTAAAAGAAGTGATTGCAGGTGTGCGTACTATTCGTTTGCAAAAGAACATTCCGAATAAAGAGGAATTATCGTTAGAAGTAATAGGACAATATAATACAGATTTCGATACTGTGATTTCTAAGATGGGTAACCTTACTTCGATAAATACTGTTGCCGAAAAAGATCCTACTTCGGTTTCTTTCCTTGTTGGCACTACAGAGTTTTCTGTTCCTCTTGGAAATAATATAGATATAGAAGCCGAATTGAAAAGACTGAATGACGAGCTTAAATATCTTGAAGGCTTCCTAAAATCAGTTGCAGCGAAATTAAGCAACGAGAAGTTTGTTGCTAACGCTAAGCCCGAAATCGTAGAAAACGAGCGTAAAAAGCAAGCTGATGCCGAAAGCAAGATAAAGACGATTAAGGAAAGTATTGCAAACTTAAGCAAATGATATTAAGTAGGAGAGGAGCTATGTTCAGATAGCTCCTTTTTACACAAAATATAGTTTCAAATAAAATTATTCAAATTTAAACGAATGATAAAGATTCTCTACCTCTTATACCAATGGATCATATTTGTTCCGCTATTAATATTAGCTACCATTTGGTGTACCCTTACTATTATTATAGGATCGACCTTAGGAAACAATAAGTTTTGGGGATACTATCCCGGAGTGATATGGGGGCGTTTTGTTTGTATGGCTGCTCTGTTGAAGATCAAGGTGAATAGGAATTCAAAATTGGATAAAAACCAATCGTATGTCTTTGTAGCCAATCATCAGGGAGCGTTCGATATATTTCTTATATATGGTTATCTCGATCACAACTTTAAGTGGTTGATGAAACAAGGTCTCAAAAAAATGCCTTTAGTAGGCTTTGCATCAGCAAAAGCGGGACATGTTTTTGTAGATTCTACTACAAGAAAGGGGATTGTAGATACAATGAGAAATACCAAAAATACACTGAAAGACGGAATGTCTACCGTAGTTTTCCCCGAAGGGCATCGCTCACCGGACGGACGGATGGCAGAATTTAAGAAAGGCGCTTTTCAAACGGCAGTGAGCTTGAAATTACCTATTGTCCCTCTTACGATTGATGGGGCATATAAAGTTTTGCCAATACACTCGTGGAAAATGAGTCCGGCAAAGATAAAATTGACATTTCATGACCCTATAGAAACTAAGGATCTTAAAGCAGATGATATTGCAGAATTGATGGATAAAGTGTATTCAACTATTCAATCTGCTTTGCCTGAGGAGAACAAATAAAGGTTACTTATACTTGTGTATGAGAAAGAGGCTATCCTAAAAGTAACGTTTAGCTAATGACGTTTTACTCGTTGGATAACCTCTTTATTGGTTTATATAAGCTATTTGTTGTAGGAATAATCAATCTATATTCGAAGGGCCTTTTGGAGCCTGATCGATAAGTTCCATAAACTGATTCAGTTCCGGAGTGATAATTATCTGAGTTCTACGGTTGAGAGCTTTTCCCTCGGCAGTGCTGTTTGTTGCTACCGGATTATATTCTCCACGTCCAGCTGCTGTCAGACGTTTAGGATCGACACCATAATTGTTTTGAAGTGCCTGAACCACAGAAGAAGCACGCAAAGCGCTCAAGTCCCAGTTGTTTCGGATATTAGGACGCGAAATAGGGTCTGTATCCGTATTTCCTTCCACCAACACGCTATAATCTTTATAATCCATAATGATTTTGGCAATCTTGCTAAGAATTTCTCCCGCCTTAGTGCTTATCTCGTAACCACCCGAACGATACAGCATTCTGTCATCCAAAGAAATATATACAACACCTTTCAATACCTTGATATCCAAATCCTGCATTTCGTCGCGTGTAAGCGAACGTGTGAGGTTATTTATCATTACGATATTCAAAGAGTCGGATCGGTTTTTGGCCTGTACCAGATGCTGGATAAAGCGGTTAGACGAATTGATCTCATCTACCAGCTTCGTGATGTTTACATTGCCTTGCGTGTTTTGCAAAAGGCTCTTGTTCAATAAACCTTGCATTTCTGCATAGGCAGCACGCAAATCCTCATTGTTTTTTCGGGCTTCTGCCAATCGTTCTTCAAGGCTTGCTACCCGGGTACGGCTTTCGGCTAATTGCAATTGGCTCTCTTGATAATTTCTTTGTAAATCTTTCTGTTCTGTTTGCAGGCGATTATAGTCCGTTTCTAAATTCGTAAACTGCTTTTTACTAACACAACTAGTAAAAATGATGCTCGCAGTTAATACCAGCAAGGAAAAAGAATACTTCATAGCTAGTCTGATTTTATATGTTTATAATTCATATTTAAACAATGAGCCTCGCCATTTGGTTGTTAAAAAAAAGATTTATTAAGAGTTAGACCGTCAGAAGTTGAACTTTTACAGTAAAATGATAAGACGTCAGATTATTTAACTATTCGTACTTTATCAATTGAGGGAATGAATAACTAGAATCCAGCAAATTAGAAAATATTTTGCCTCTTACTTTTTATCGCAATAAGGCAAAATATCTCTTAATATCCTTATATAAAGGATAAATTCGTCTGTAAGTTTGTGTATTCTCTTATCTTTTTCATCAGATAATTGCAGCATAACAATCATTCTTAAATGTTCGAGTAATAGATCATCCAATAATTTTGCAAATGCTTTGGGGTTGGTGTCCTCTGTAAAAAATGTATAAAGTGGTTCGAGATCTATTTTTCTCTTTGCACTATTTTCCATATCTCTTTATTAATGAATAAGTACAAAGTTCTATCTTTAATCCGATGTATTTAAACCATACTAGAAGTAAGAAAACCAATTTTGTAAGTAAAATACTTATCAATAAGGTATATTTTTGTATTTTTGATCGTTGTACGAATATAACAGCTATAAAATAAGATATGGAAACTACTTTCGAAACAAAGAAAAGCGATTACGGATATAATGCTAAACGGCTGAGGGAAATACTTGGCATAAAACAAGAAGATTTAGCAGAGCGTATGGGAGTATCTCAACAGACTGTTTCCAGATTTGAGCAAACACCACAACTTGATGATGAAACTTTAGATAAAATTGCTACTGCTCTTAGTATTCCTGTGGATGCTATAAAGAATTTTAGTGAAGAGGGTGTTATAAGTATTGTTGGAAATACTTATCAGGATGAAGCTGTAAGTTATGCTGTACACTATAAATGTACATTTAATCCTCTTGAAAAGGTTGTTAGTTTATATGATGAAAAAGTAGAGCTTTTAGAACGGATGCTAAAAGCCGAACAAGAAAAAGTGCAATTACTACAAGAAGTTCTGAAAGACAAAAAATAGAATTAACAAGAATATAGTGTTGGAGTACCCTTTGATTTTTCAAGGGGTATTTTTTTATGGATATGGTGGGGAATTATAGAGGGTTGTGAGTGAGGTTATGGATTTAATGGTTAGACTTAATAATAAGAAAATAAATTATCTATATCTATCATACATATAAAAGTAAAGTTTATTAAATTTGTAAAAGAGCATATTTTTTTCATATGATTAAAATAAAGTGGATAATTTATACTGTTATAATTGGTCTTATGCCTTTTATATTAAGAATTTTTGTATTTATTCTTTCAAAGGAAAGGTCATGGGATTTTTTAGCAAATTCAATTGATTTTGTGTTTTTTGGATTGGCTTTGAATCTTTCTAATATTAATGAGATTGAAAATTTTAATGCAAGTGTAGATAATCAATGGGCAACTAAATTCAAAGGATTTTCTATAATTGCGATAATAGTTTTTTCTGCAATATTGGGTATGTTATATTTCTCAGAACAACAGTCATCCCCAATAATCAGTGATTTTTCTACATTTATTGTAGCAGTACTACTAGGGATTACTTCTTTTGTTATTAGTTATGCTATATTTTCAAAATTAAATCAGTTACACAATGCAAACGGCTGATTACATATTATTAATAGTAGGTTTTATAGCTATCGTATATGGTTTATATATAGGTATTAGAAGTATTATAGATACTCGAAATAAAAGTATAAGCGAATATAAAAAAGGATTAGAGAAACGCAAAAAAGATTTCGAAAATGGAAGAAAATAAAAGAATTAAATCATTTGTATATCTTGATGAATATAAGATGTATTCAATATCATCTCAGTTATTCGAAGGCTTAACAGAATATATATTAGCCAATGATAAGGAATCTTTAAGCGAAAATAACACTCAGAAGGGTAAAATTGGAAGTGGTCAGGTAATGGGAGATATTTTGTTAAAAGAAAAGGTGTCTACTGAGAAAAGGTATTTACATGATTATGCTTTCAATTTGTTTGAAAAAGAATTAATTAGATTAAATAAAGTTAGTGAATCTTTTGATAATATTGAGGATAAACCATTTGTTAAAATGAAGGGAAAAATTCTTTTCAATGATTACAAAGTACTTTTAGAAACATTAAGGAATTTCAATAAGATAGGGGAAGCTATTGGATATATATCTAATAAGGACGGATTAGACCAACTTAATAATTTGAAAGAAAATATAAGCAAGCAAAATGATAGAAACAGTATTGCTAAGTTCTCTCAAATGACTAAAAAATTGGAAAAGGAATTTCACCAAGACTTGATAAATCAAGGTCTTATGCTTGATGCTGAAGTTTTGAAAAGAATGGATATTTTAATCGAATATGGATATAAGAACTTATTTGAAATAAACTTATATGATGATGATAATAATATTATATATTCCTCCATTCTTAACCGCAAATACCTTAGAGAAGAAGAAGATATTTTAATTTCAAAATATTCAAGAAAGACAGAAGTAGAATTTATCTTATTAGGGATATTAACCCAATCAGGAAAAGAAGCATTTGATCCCGATTTTGCATTTTCATACTTTTCTGATACAGATGAAAAAACAACATTAAAAAGAGGGGCAAAAAATGTAATTAATTCTCTTACTGGAATGGAGAATTTCTTTTTGGGCAGATTAAGTAATGAATATATTATTGACCCTATTGCAATTTATAGTGAATTATAATTAGAAATATTTATATAAGCGTACGATTTTCGTTCGCAATCAATATTAAGAAACTAATGAAAGAAGTGCCTTAAGGTACGCTTCTTTCATTTTAAGATATATAAATAAAAGCGAATATTGAAAATAAGAAACGGAATAGAGTGCTATAAGATAATATATTACCTTTGTGGGATGAATACAGAAAATCAACATACAGCCATATTATCCAATCTGGGGATTGACAATCTGAATAAAATGCAGTTTGCCGCCCAAAAGGCGATAATAGATAGTCAAAATACATTGCTATTATCTCCTACAGGTTCGGGCAAAACACTCGCTTTCTTACTGCCTATCTTCCGATTGCTGAAAGAAGATGTAAAGAAAGTACAATGCCTTGTAATTGTTCCATCAAGGGAGCTGGCTCTTCAGATAGAGCAGGTTTGGAAAAAGATGGGTACACAATTCAAAGTAAATGTTTGTTATGGCGGGCACTCTATTGATACCGAGTTGAAAAACCTAAGCAATCCTCCCGCTTTACTTATCGGAACTCCGGGCAGGTTGACCGACCATCTGGAACGGAAATCTTTTGATACAGATTCTATTCGTATTCTGGTTCTCGATGAATTTGATAAATCGTTACAATTAGGTTTTCAGGAGGAAATGGATACAATCATCAGCCAACTGCCCAACCTGCAAAAAAGAGTTCTTCTCTCGGCTACTTCCGATGTGGAAATTCCTGAATTTGTAGGAATGCAAAAGACTGTGGTTCTTGATTATATACAAGAAGAAAAAAGCGATAACCTTTCAATTAAACTCGTTTTATCTCCCGAAAAAGACAAGATAGAATCTTTATTCCACTTAATATGTTCATTTAATTCCGAACCCGCACTTATTTTCTGCAATCACAGAGAGGTTACGCAGCGTATCAGTGATTTATTGAACAAGAAAGGCATACAGGCTGGGTATTATCATGGGGGTATGGATCAGGATGACAGGGAAAGAATCTTAATCCAATTTAGAAATGGGAGTCTGAATTATTTAATTACTACCGATCTGGCAGCCAGAGGATTGGATATTCCCGAAATGAAGCATGTGATACATTACCACCTTCCGGCTAAAGAGAGCGAATTTGTTCATCGTAACGGGCGTACAGCTCGTATGCATGCTTCAGGAACCTCGTATATCATACAATTCAAAGACGAAAAAATGCTGGATTATATTTCCGATACCTTGGATATTCTCAAAGTTGCGCCGGGGAAGAAATTACCAAACCGTCCTGAATATCAGACTGTATATATTAGTGGAGGTAAGAAGAATAAACTAAATAAAAGCGATATTGTCGGCTTCTTCTTGCAAAAAGGGAAGTTGGATAAATCGGATTTGGGATTGATTGACGTTAAAGATTTTATCTCTTTTGTGGCAGTGCGAACATCTGCCGTAAAAACTCTTTTGGGTAATATCAGAGATGAGAAGATGAAGGGTAAGAAATATAAGATAGAAGTGGCAAGAAACGTTATCAAGAAGACAGATTGATTTTCGGCCATTAGGAAACAATAAATAAAAAAGCGACAAATTGAAGATTTCTTTGGTTTGTCGCTTTTTGTGTGATATGGTGTCGGGGTATTGGATTATTTGAGAAGTACAGGAATAAGACGGAATATATTTTTCCTGTTCCGACCTGAAAACGACTCAGATATATGCCATATTCCTTAATTTAGAGTCCTTTGCTTCGATCTTTGAAAGAAATATGATTATGCAATTATTAAATCAGAAATATCTCTCTTGTGCCGCCCTGAATTTCCATGCCATAAAATCGCCCAATGATTGCGGAGATAAAATTTTTATGGTATCTACATATCCGAAGAACTCTCTCTGTAACTCCTGATTGATAACAACCTTTATTTCAAACACCATAGAACCATCTTCTTGTGCCTCGATCAGCTGTTGGCTTTTATGAAAAGGTTTAGTCTGAACATAGGGTGCATTTTCTTTATTTACCCAAAAGCGGACAGTTTCAGCTTTCATGCCTACGTTCTTCGTAACTCCCTCTAAATCGTCAAAGAATGTCTGAGGATCGAATAAATCATTTGTAATGAATCTTTCTTTTTCGGCTATTTCGATATGGTGGATTCTATCCAATGCTAAGTTGATAAGATTTCCTTTTCTTTGACCGAAAACAAACCATCGGTTACGGTATTCCTTTAACAAGTATGGGTGAAACATGAATGTGTTGGCAGAACGGGCTTTGAAGGATCGGTATTTCATACTCAGTACCTGCTTATTCACAATTGCATGATAGATAATATCAAGATAGGCCAATCCTTTCAAGCTTTCATTTTTCTCAAAATCAATAACGGGTATGGTTTTCTGTTTTGCAGATGTTACATGGTCTTCAAGACGACTGACAATATCTCCCATTCCTGAAAAATAAGAAAAGCCTTTGAATTGGCGAAGCACCTCTACTGCCTCCGACATTGTTTTTAAGTCCTGTTCTGATAAAGGGGTATTGGTTATGCTGTAATCCTCATCTTCATATTTGTAGTATTTATTATCATATACAACAATAGGCGCGTTATAACCTAGTTTCTCGCTGCGCATCATTTGGATATCCATTTGCACAGTACGTTTACTGATACCTTTGTCTATACCTTCATATTCATACAAGGCATCCGAACAGGCATCTATTAAATCTTCGAGTGTCCATTGCCTGTATTTGTTTCGCAGACAAGTATCTATCGTTTTATAACGGATGAGGGCGTTACGGTTAACTGGCATATGATTAATAATCTTCGTTGATAGTTATTTTATTGGTAAACAAATGATAGTGTATTATTTCGATATCAGAACCTTCCTGAGTTAACCATATTGGGCTAAATCCTTTCTTCATAAAATTGTCATCATAATTATAATGACGAGGAGTTATTTGTATTTGAATGATTTTTTCCCCTTTGTTTGATATATAGCCAATATACTGCCGATCAGAATCTTCTAAATATTTCTCCATGTTATCTTTATTCTTTTCGAAACTTTTCCAATATTGTTTTTCCTCTTTCTTTAAGTCTTTCAAAATATATGAGCCTGGATACTTTCTTTCATATTCATAGATTTCATTATATCTCTGCTCCATAAAATATTTTTGAGCAGAATAATATTGGCGAGTTAGTTCCTCCTCAATTTTACGAACCAATATTGTATCAATATCAAAACATTCTCTTTTCTCTTTAGGATGAGAAAATCTAACAAGTCCGTACTCTTTCGGGAACACAAAACCTTTGTATTTTCCGAAATCAACTATCTTAACTTTTGATGATATAATTGTGTCTTTGTAAACTGTAATTTCAGATAATTCTATTTGTGAATAACATTGTATTGAAGAAATATAAAACAATTCGAAGAGTAATTTTTTCATTATTTATATCTTTTTATTCTAAAAATTTGTTAATATGAAAATCCTTTATATATTTGCATCCGTAAATAGAATACTAACCCTTAAAATTTTAGAGAAAGGGTATAATTATGTTGGTCAAAAAATAACATACACGCAAAGAAACTAATTTGGTTTATCGGGATGATGAACCTTACAATATTTGAACATATCTATCACAATTCACGGCTGCAAAGTTGATAGACATTGGTTAGTTTCAAACTCATCATTAAATTTTATTATTAATTGCTGATATATCAGCTTGAGGGATTATTATATCCGTTCGGCTGCACTGTATCACAAATGAAAGGATATCTGGTCTTGGATAAAGATTAGTCTGATACCTGTATATTCTTGTGTACCAAACAAACATGGGCATACAACCAAAAGAATTAAGTAAACTGGGATATACCAACAATATAGCTCGCAGTCTGGCAATAAATACAATCAGCAAGTACTGCAAACACAATACAAAAGAAGAGATTAAAATAACTTTAGTCGATTTGTTGAATAATCCCGAAAAGTATAAAAACAATGAAGTTTGGGGCAAATTAGCTGAACATTTTTCACCGGTTATGGAAAAGAAACATTTTTCAGTTTACAACCTACTTGATGAACCTTTATCATTCAAAACTTACGGCGGTAAGTTTATAGAAAGTATAGCAAAACAACAAATGGAATTGGCTATGCGACTGCCAATTACAGTTGCAGGGGCATTAATGCCTGATGCTCATGCCGGATACGGCTTACCTATCGGCGGAGTATTGGCTGTAGAAAATGCAGTTATACCTTATGCTGTAGGTGTAGATATCGGTTGCAGGATGAGCCTGACGGTATTTGATGCAAAAGCCGATTATCTGAAACGTTATTCGCACCAGATCAAAGAGGCTTTGAAAGAATACACCCACTTCGGAATGGATGGATGCCTAGATTTTCCGCAGGAACATGAGATACTGGACAGAAGTGAATTTCAATTAACCTCTTTGCTGAAGCAATTACATGGCAAAGTAGTTCGCCAATTAGGTTCATCCGGAGGCGGAAATCATTTCGTAGAATTCGGAGAGATTGAATTAGTTGAAAACAATGTTTTGAATCTTCCGCAAGGAAACTATCTGGCATTACTCTCACATTCAGGGTCAAGGGGAATGGGTGCAGCTATTGCAAGGCACTACAGCGATATTGCCCGCGAAGTGTGTAAGTTGCCGAGAGAGGCGCAGCATTTTGCATGGCTTGGACTGGATACGGAAGCGGGACAGGAGTATTGGATGAGTATGAATTTGGCAGGTGATTTTGCACGAGCATGCCACGAACGGATACATATCAATCTGTCAAAGGCTTTAGGCTTGAAAGCCATAGCCAATGTGAACAATCATCACAATTTTGCATGGCGAGAAGAGATTGCTCCAAACAGGTACACAATCGTACATCGCAAAGGGGCTACTCCTGCAGGAGAAGGTGTTGCAGGATTTATTCCGGGAAGTATGGCAACAGCAGGCTATCTGGTTTGTGGAAAAGGCGAAATTCAATCGCTCAACTCGGCATCACATGGAGCACGACGAGCCATGTCACGCCAGAAAGCAAAAAGCCAGTTTACACAATCGGCATTAAAAAAACTGCTTTCTCAGAATGAAGTGACCCTTATCGGTGGTAGTGTAGAGGAGATGCCTCTAGCTTATAAAGACATCGACCGTATAATGCCGGCACAGGAGTCATTAGTAGAAATTCATGGTAAATTTATGCCACGGATAGTAAGAATGAATAAAGAATAGGGTCGCAGACCCTTTTATTAAACAAACTAGATGAATAATAATAAAATATACTTACAAATAACTTCCGGACGTGGTCCTGCCGAATGTTGCCGTGTAGTAGCATTGGTATTGGAGAAGATCCTGATACAAGCCCGAAAGGTGGGATTGATAGCTGAGGTTATTGAACGGGAGGAAGTAGATATGAATCGCACGCTGTTTTCAGCAATTGTATTTCTTGAAGGCAGTAAGGTAGATGAAATAGTGGATGAATGGGACGGAACTATTCAATGGATAGCACAAAGCCCTTACCGTATCTATCATAAACGGAAAAACTGGTTTGTTGGAGTAAATTCCTTTACTTCGACAGAACTGAGTGAAATAGATACAAAATATATCACCTATCAAACATTACGATCTTCCGGTCCCGGCGGTCAGCATGTCAATAAAACAGAATCGGCTGTACGAGCTACTCATGCTCCGTCGGGAATGAGTGTAACAGCATCTGATCAGCGGTCGCAATTACAAAACAAGAAGTTGGCAACTGAGCGGCTATTAATTAAACTTTCGGCATGGAATATAGAACAGACTATGCAAAAAGCACAGGATAATTGGGATAACCATAATAACCTCGAAAGAGGGAATCCGGTGAAAGTGATACAAGAACCATTAACAAAGTAAATTATGTTTGCAAGACGAACAGCAACTAAAATAAGGAATGGCAGAGTAAGCAATAAAAACCGAAATGAAAAAACTCCTAATTATTGGAACACTCGCCAGAGTGAGATTCAAATAGATATCCAAAAGCCAGGAAAAGGATATAAGCATTTCCTTAAGAAAAGGGATTTAATTCAATTCTGGAATATTCTTCCTGATAAGGAAAAGATAGGAATTGAGTTAGATGCTATAATATTAGCGGAAGGCAATAATATGTGCGATGGGTGGTATCAAAATGGAGTTATCTGCATATGTGCTTGGGAAAAAGAAATGAGCAGGGAAATGAATTATAAATATTTTGAAGATCATAAAGACTTATTCGAGCGATTGGAGGTAAAATATATTCTCAAGAAAGACTCTGTTGTCTGCGATTTTAATGAGAATCAAATAAAAGCGTTTCAACTACTCAGAGTAATGACCCATGAAATAGGACATCATATTGACCGAATAAGAACCCGAAAAAGAAGAACGTGTCCACAAGGAGAGGTTTTCGCTTTTAAGTTTGAAAAAGTATATGAAAAGAAAATATGGAATAAGTATTTTGAGTACTTTCCGTTTTAATAAAAGAGTAGAACAATGACAGAACAAGATAAAAAACGGATCGGTAAATTTCTGAGTCTCGTACTTAGACACGATCCCGACAAAATAGGGTTGGAGCTTGACGAGCAAGGTTGGGCGAATGTGAAAGATATGATTGATAAATGCAAGAAGTATCGTTATCACTTTTCAATGGAAGACCTGATTGAAATTGTGGAAACGAATGATAAGCAACGCTACTCGTTCAATGAAAAGCGAAATAAAATCAGAGCTAATCAAGGGCACTCCATTAATATTGACCTTGCCTTATCTCCGGTAGAGCCACCTGAATTTCTCTATCATGGTACAGCTACCCGATTTCTTTCGTCCATTATGGAACAAGGCATAATAAAAGGTAGTCGCCAGCATGTGCATCTGAGCAAGGATAAGGAAACAGCAACAAAGGTCGGTTCACGGCATGGAAAAGTTATTGTCTTAACCATTATGACAGGTAAAATGCATAAGGATGGCATTCTTTTTTATCAATCGGACAATGGAGTTTGGCTGACAGATTATGTAGATGTGAAATATATATCGAAGTAAATAACAGTATAAAAAATTAGAAATCATGTAATTGTTAGTTTCATAAGGGATATGCTCCCTATTTTATCTGTCTGATAAACCTGAAAATTTATCAGATAAGAAATTTATATATTTATAAACGAAACAATTACAATTATGTTATCACAAAAATATGGTCGTACCTACCACTTTCCCTTTTCACCGGGAACAACAAGTGATGACCGATTCAATCATACTTACTGGGAAGATATCCAACGGATGGAAACCCTTGTACATACAGAGAAGCTGGATGGAGAGAATAATTGTTTCAATCAGTTTGGAGTATTTGCCAGATCACACGTTGCCCCCACGACATCACCTTGGACAAGCCAATTGAGAGAACGTTGGGAGCTGATGAAAAATGACTTGGGAAATATAGAACTCTTTGGCGAAAATCTTTATGCAGTTCATTCGATTGAATATAAGCACATCGAGGAATATTATTTTGTTTTCGCTGTACGGCAGCTGGATAAATGGCTGTCGTGGGAAGAGGTGAAATTTTATGCTGCAATGTTCGATTTTCCTACTGTCCCTGAATTGGCTATCGAACCTATAATAGAATTTAAGAAAGAATCTTTCCAGATTGAAATAGAAAATTGGGCACAGGAAGAAAGTGTTTTCGGCTCCTTCAATCCTTTTACAGGCGAAGACTGTACGCGTGAGGGTGTCGTAACACGGAATATAGAAGAATATCCTGTTAAGGAATTTATGCATAATGTTTTCAAGTATGTCCGTAAAGGTCATGTAAAAACCGATGAGCATTGGACTCGTAACTGGAAACGTGCAAAACTGTATTGGGAAACAGAATATAGAAAGGAGGACGAACTATGATTTGGCAATTGACAAAGAATAAAGACTGGGCATCCCTTGAAAGGCAATTTTCGTGGGTTGCTGAAATGAAGCATGTGGAACAACACAAGCTCCATCATGCCGAAGGAAATGTGGTCATTCATACTCAGATGGTATTAAATGAGCTACTAAAATTATCATCCTTTCAGAATTTAGACGAACAGGATAAAGAAATCCTTTGGGCTGCAGCATTGATGCACGATATAGAAAAACGATCTTCATCTGTAATAAAACGCTGGCCGTTCAATAAAGGCTTCTGGTTGGCTCGTAAATCTTCGAGCAGCAGGGTTATACGATCTATGGTGTTAAAGAAGTACGAGACTCTGGCATCTGATTCTGTTATCTTTTTCATAATCATGATAAATTCTTTCAGATATTTCAGGGAAGTATTAAACTTATAAATAGTTGATTGTGAATATTCGATATTTAATAATTGTCTGCATCTCTCATTATGTTCGGAGTGCACCTCAACTAAGGTCTTACCATCTTCTTCTTCGTCTTTGTGGTTTCCTAAATAAATATCTTTTATAATCTGTGCAGTGATAGGCTTACCAGCCAGCCCAAGGTCACAAAAGATTTGATGAATCCGGGATTTTACGGATTGAATATTATAATTCAATTCTTGTGCCTCCCTACTATTGCCTCTTGTTTTTCCTTGTGCCTGGCTCCACTGGGAAGGATTTACACTACCGGCAATTGGAATATCGACTACATTACTGTTTACAGTAATACGCATAAATAGAGGGACCTGCCCGTTTTTCATCACCCTGTTTTTTCTGATTAAACAGACTACATTGAACGTGTTTCTTTTTTTAGCCATAATTGTTTCCATAAAATTGATTTTTGTCGTTGTAAAATTACTTTTTTAACAAAAAACTAACTCTATGCAAAATGTTGTATAACAATGAATTGAAGTCATTCTCGTAGCCAATTCGTAGCCAGAACTGAAAAATAATTCTTGGCTACGAATTGGCTATGGAATAATGCTCAAAAATGCACTATTTTGCTGTTCTCGTAAAATTCAGGGAATAAAAAAATCCTTGAAAACCAATTGATTTTCAAGGATTTGCTTTGTTTTGCCTTTCGGCCTAGTGCGGATGAAGGGACTCGAACCCCCACGCCTCTCGGCACCAGATCCTAAGTCTGGCGCGGCTACCAATTACGCCACATCCGCGGCTAATTTGCGTTAGCGGGTACAAAGATATAATAAAATGTGTTTCATCCAACACTTAATCATAAAAAAATAAGGGCATTTAAACTAATATTTTAATTTAGATGCTCTTATCCCGTAAATAAATTCCTATAAATTAGCCTTTAAAGCCAATTTTAGCATGTGTACCGTCACAATACGGTTTGTTTTGCGATCCGCCACAACGGCAAAGGTGTGGTTTGTCTTTGATAACTGAGGTTCCGTCTGCTAAAATTAGTTCTACAGTTCCTTCCACCAATAGCGGTGCATTAGGAATCACTTTGATTTTCAATAGTGTTTCATTCTTTTCCATAATAGATGATAGTTTTAAAAACGTTGATATTAATATAACATTTTAGATGCTAAAAAGGTCACTCTCTTGCTTTCTTTTACATTTTATCTTTCCATTTTTTTTCATAGCTTTGTGATACCAAAGAAGAAAAATCAAGAATGGATAATTATATAGTTTCGGCAAGGAAATACCGTCCTATGACTTTCAACTCAGTTGTGGGGCAAAGGGCATTAACCACTACACTAAAGAATGCAATAATGTCGGGTAAGCTGGCTCATGCATATCTTTTTTGTGGACCTAGAGGTGTTGGTAAAACAACATGTGCCCGTATTTTTGCGAAAACCATAAATTGCCTGTCTCCAACTCCCGATGGCGAAACTTGTAATCGGTGCGAATCGTGTGTTGCCTTTAACGAGCAGCGGTCTTTCAATATACACGAATTGGATGCTGCGTCTAACAACTCGGTAGATGATATACGATCTTTGATCGAGCAAGTGCGTATCCCTCCGCAGATAGGAAAATACAAGGTATATATAATAGATGAGGTGCACATGCTTTCACAAGCTGCATTCAACGCCTTTCTGAAAACATTGGAAGAACCGCCTCACCATGCTATTTTTATCTTGGCTACAACCGAAAAGCATAAAATACTTCCAACAATACTTTCTCGTTGCCAGATATACGATTTCAGCCGTATTACAATCAAAGATACAGTAGAGCACCTTCAGTATGTGGCCGATCAGGAGCATGTACAGACCGAGCCCGAAGCCTTGAACGTTTTGGCTCAGAAGGCAGACGGAGGAATGCGTGATGCCTTGTCTATCTTCGATCAGGTAGTAAGTTTTACAGGGGGTAATGTAACGTACAAAGCTGTTATCGAGAATCTGAATGTTCTGGATTATGAATATTATTTCCGATTGACAGATTCTATTTTAACTAATAATGTGGTAGAGGGTTTGTTGATCCTGAATGAGATCCTTAGTAAAGGTTTTGATGGTAATAATGTGATAACAGGTATTGCCTCGCACTTTAGGGATTTATTGCTTTGCAAAGATGCAAAGACCGCAGAACTGTTTGAAGTAGGGGCTTCCATCAGAGATCGCTACATAGAAACAGCGAAGAAGTGCACCAACGAATTTTTGTATAAAGCCATTGAGTTGGTCAACGAAAGTGACCTCAATTATAAATATAGCCGAAATAAGCGATTACTCTCCGACTTGACAATAATTAGGCTTTGCCAATTATCTTCACCTCAAGCAGGAATTGAAGATCAAAAAAAAAAGCAGGTAATTGATCCGATCTTCTCCAAGCAGGAACAACCTGTACAAGCGGCTGCACCGACTACAAATCAGAGGCCGACGGCGCAGAGTCCGCAGCCTGCTCAGCAACCTCCCGTTCAGCAAAGGGTAACACCTTCTGTCGCAGCCAAAGAGCCGACTGTCAGTGTAGAGCCTGCTAAAACAACACCGAATGCCGGAGGTTTTGGTGTTTCTATCTCAGCGTTCGGAAAGAAAAAAGATGAGGAAACGACAAAAGCTGATATAACAATAGAAGTCCTTAACGACAGATTTACTCCACTCCAACTTATCAACGAATGGAAGGCGTATGCTGAGAATTTGACCGAAGAGCTCCATCTGAGAAATACAATGCTCAATTGCCTCCCTAATCTTGTCGCCAATACGGTGTTTGAGGTGATTGTAAATAATCCTGTTCAGGAACAACGTCTTCTTGAATATCAGATGGATATATTGTCAAGGCTGCGAGCACAACTTCGTAATACTCATCTGAGGATGGAGGTTAGGATAAGTGAAAATAATGAGAAAAAATTGGCTTTCACGCCTGCCGAGAAGTTTAATCTGATGATGGAAGAAAACGAAAGTTTGCGAAGGTTGAAAGATGAGTTTGGCCTGGAGTTATCATAATGAGAAAATCACAAAAAGAGTTAGATTGAGAAGGTAGAACAAAATAAAAATTTTAGATAAAAACCTCGAAGGTTTAAAATAAATATATTTCTAGGACGAGAGGAAAAATCGTGCTATCTTTGTAGCCTCAAAAAAAATTATTCTCACAATTCCAACAAAGGAGATCTTTTTATGACAGAGCCATTAAAGCATGAATGCGGTATCGTCATGATACGCTTATTAAAACCGCTCGAATATTACCAACAAAAATATGGTACATGGCAATATGGGTTGAATAAACTCTATCTGCTAATGGAAAAACAACACAATCGAGGTCAAGAGGGCGCAGGCTTGGCTGTTGTAAAGTTAGAGTCACCTCCCGGTAATGAATTTATATTCAGAGAAAGAGCAGTGGGATCAAGTGCCATCTCAGAGATTTTCACAAACGTTTATCAGAACTATGAAAAAATATCGGAAGATAAACTCAATGATGCTGAGTATGCCAGTAAATATCTTCCCTTTGCCGGAGAATTGTTTTTAGGGCATTTGCGTTATAGCACTACCGGAAAAAGCGGAATATCATACGTCCATCCATTTATGCGTCGTAACAACTGGCGGTCAAGAAACTTGGCTTTAGCCGGCAATTTCAATATGACAAATGTAGATGAATTGTTTGCTGAGTTGTTGGCACAAGGTCAACATCCTCGCGACTATACAGATACATTTGTACTTCTCGAATCGGTTGGTCATTATCTAGACAGAGAAGTTCAATATCAGTTTGATAAACACAACAAGAGTACTGGTGCAAAAGGAGAGGAGCTGAACACACTGATAGAGAAAAATCTTGATATCCATTTTATGCTCAACAAGGCAAGTGAGAAATGGGATGGAGGTTATACTATAGGAGGGCTTATCGGATGTGGCGATGGATTTGTTTACAGAGATCCTTCGGGTATTCGTCCGGCTTTCTATTACAATGACGACGAAATTGTTATTGTTGCATCAGAAAGACCTGTTATCCAGACAGCTCTAGGACTTGATGTTGCCGATATAAAAGAGTTAAACCCGGGACAGGCCATTATCGTAAAGAAAGATGGTACAGTTATGTTTTCTCAGATACAAGAGCCTAGAAATGTTTCTCCGTGCTCATTTGAACGCATTTACTTTTCTCGAGGATCTGATTCTGACATATATAACGAACGCAAGAAATTGGGGAAACTTCTTTTGCCTCAAATTCTGAAAGCCATAGATTCGGATATTCAACATACCGTATTTTCTTTTATTCCCAATACGGCAGAAGTTGCTTTCTTCGGGATGACCGATGCATTCAATAAACATATGAATGATGTTAAACTTAGAAAGATAAAAGAAAAAGGGGCATCTATCACTGAAGAGGAATTGCAAAAAATTCTATCTATGCGGGTTCGTACCGAAAAAGTTGTGATAAAAGATATAAAGCTAAGAACCTTTATTGCACAAGATAAGAGCCGCGACGATTTGGCTGCACACGTGTATGATGTTACTTATGATTCGGTAAAGCCGTACGAAGATAACCTGGTTGTTATTGATGATAGTATAGTGAGAGGTACTACGCTGAAACAAAGTATAATAAAGATCCTCGATCGGATTCATCCGAAGAAAATTGTTATCGTATCTTCTTCTCCTCAGATACGTTATCCTGACTGTTATGGTATCGATATGTCGAGAATGAATGAATTTGCTGCATTCAGGGCTGCCATCGAATTGCTGAAAGAAAGAGGAATGCAATCGGTGATAGATGAAGTGTATCGTAAATCTTTGGCTCAGAAGGATAAGCCAAAAGAGGAAATAGTAAACTATGTGAAAGAAATTTATGCTCCTTTTACAGACGAAGATATTTCGAAAAAGATGGCTGAAATGCTAACACCAAAAGGAACAAAGGGCGAAATAGAAATTGTTTTCCAAAGTATTGAAAACCTTCATAAAGCGACACCTAATCACAAGGGAGACTGGTATTTTTCAGGAAATTATCCGACTCCGGGTGGAAACAGAATGGTAAACACCGCTTTCTTGAATTATATAGAAGGAAAAAACAACCGCTCTTATTAAGGGTAATAAATATATAAGAGAGCTGATTTTATATCAGCTTTTTTTATTTACTTTTCATGTAACCATGTCCTTCTTAGAATAGTCTTATTATAAAAGATGTAAACCATTAAATATATAATATGAAAAGGACTCGGCTATTTCTGTTAATTTTATTCGTAGTAGGTATCAGCAACATTTATTCTCAAGAATTTGTAACAATATCAGGACGGGTTACAGATTTCGACGGAAATCCTATCGACAGTTGCTGGATAGGGCTTAATTATTCGGATTTTTCGCCTGTTTATCAAACGTATTCAGATAAAGACGGCTATTACTCTCTGGAGAATGTAAAGAAAGGGAAATATAAGTCTTTTTATGCACTTCGTCCCAAAGAGTATCCTCGAAGAGATGCAGTGGCGGACGACGACAAGCGTCTTGAGTTTTGGGCATGGAATGTAATAGCAGATCGAGATCTGACGATAAATCCACGTTATCACCGTCTGGAGCTTTATGGCACAAACGCATTCAAAGTCGAGGGAGGATATAATGGCCTCTTTATATACACACGACCTATGAGTGTGGGAAAAGTACTTACATACTCCAAAGAATTGCAGCTAAATAAAGCTAAGGCAGAAAAAGAAATGGATGTATCAGTTAAAACTGAATTTTTCAGAGTGAAGGTATTTATTGATGATAAGGAGGTTGCAGTCAACTCTGTACAGCGTGTGCAGGAATATGTAGGGAAAGATAATCCCAGCATGGGTGCTTATATTATCCAGACAGAGTTACCCAAAGAAAAATCCGAAAAACCATATCGGATAATAAGAGTAGTGGGAGAAAACCTGGAGCATAATGAGATGGGTGAGAATATATATTTCTATGAAGTAAAGAATTACGAGGAAACCCCGAAAAACTGAGGAAGCTATATTTCATAATCAATTTATTATGTTCTTGAAAGTCGGATAATTTCAGAACCAACCAACAATTTAATATCTTTGTTTTATTAATTTGCAATAGTTATTTGATCTGTATAATTTTATCTATTTAAGGTGATACTGAATACCGAGCATTGCAAGCAGAAAGGTGACAGTAAAAAGAATGTAAAAACATGTCACTTTTGTCACCTTTGTCACTTTTTAGGACTTAACATATTGCTGATTCGTATTAAGAATTGATTATGAAAGAAAACAATATAATAGCAGCTATATCTACACCTGCAGGTATAGGAGGGATAGCCATTATACGTCTGTCGGGAAATGGATGTATAGAATTAGTTGACGCTGTTTTTAAATCCTTTAAGGCGAAAAAACTTGCAGAAGCAAAAGCATATACAGTTCATTTCGGATCTATCATCAAAGAGAACGTTGTTTTAGATGACGTACTGGTGAGTGTATTCCGAAATCCGCATTCGTTTACCGGTGAAGATATAATAGAGATATCCTGTCATGGTTCTATTTATATTCAACAAAATATATTACAGCTTCTTATATCAAAAGGAGCGTCTTTGGCTCAACCGGGGGAGTTTACCCAACGCGCTTTCTTAAATGGAAAGATGGATTTGTCTCAGGCTGAATCGGTGGCAGACTTAATCGCATCATCTTCAGCCGCTACACATCGCTTGGCAATGAATCAGATGCGTGGAGGTTTTAGTAATAAACTGATTGAGCTTCGTACTGAACTGTTGAATTTTACTTCTTTGATAGAGCTCGAATTAGACTTTTCCGAAGAAGATGTTGAATTTGCAAATAGAGACCACCTCAAAGAAGCAGCACACCAGATAGAATCACATATAAAAAAGCTGGCCGATTCTTTTAGCATAGGAAACGCAGTTAAATCCGGTATTCCGGTTGCAATTATAGGCGAAACAAATGCCGGGAAGTCTACCTTACTCAACCTCCTTTTGCATGAAGAAAAAGCAATTGTATCCGATATTCATGGTACAACGAGGGATGTTATTGAGGACACGATTAATATACAAGGACTGACTTTCAGACTCATTGATACTGCAGGAATACGGGATACTCATGACGAGATAGAAAGCCTTGGCATTGAGCGTACATTTAAGAAGATAGAACAGGCGAATATTGTTTTGTGGGTAGCCGATTGCGAAACTATAAATGAGCATATTGAGGAGTTGTCTCAAAAAATACTGCCTGTAGTTGGTGATAGGAAGTTGATTCTTATATTCAATAAGGTTGATATTATTTCAGCAGAAAGAAAAGCGGAAAAAGAAAAGCTTCTATTGGATAAAATTCCTGAACGGGTTTTCATCTCGGCTAAATATGAGCAAGGAACTAATCTGTTGGAAGACTTATTGGTAAAAACGGCAAATATCCCTGAAATTAGTGAGCAGGATATTATTGTTACGAATGTTCGTCACTATGAGGCTCTCCAAAATGCATTGGTTGCTATAAAGCGTGTTTCAGAAGGGTTAGACCTAAAAATATCGGGAGATTTTCTCTCACAGGATATTCGTGAATGCATGTATTATCTGGGCGAAATTACGGGTCAAATTTCTACTGATGAGATATTGGGTAATATTTTTAGTAAGTTCTGTATCGGAAAGTAACCTAGTAAAACAATATCAAATAAATATACTGTACACTCGAACATTAAAAAAGCTTTATGTTGATGTTCGTTTTAGCAATCATACCAAAGATAAAGGAGGAAACTCGTGCAACCAGTTTAAAATCAGAACTATTGTAGGTCGATTGGTAAGAGAATTAGAAAGAAAACTATCCAATAAGGACAATTACAGCGATTCATTGAATTTATTCATATGAATTTTACATCAAAAATGACGCGATAAAAATGAAATTTATAGTTTGCATGAGCCACAGGTCGAAAGCTTTATCTTTTAGAAATGAATACGATGATTATTCTCTACCAGGTGTTTGCCATTTATCCACACCTGCATCACCAACAAGCTATAGCGGCCTGCAATAATGCACAAAGATATCGTTTTAAGTATAAAAAAGCGGCGAGATTTTATTCTCGCCGCTTTTACGATATAGAAAAGAGTCTTTATTTTATATTTATAATCGCTTCCACCGGCTTTAGCCAAGGAGATGTGAATGTTACTTTTACTTCACCTTGTTTGCCTGTAGGCTGTATATAAGCCAGTATGCGACCATGATAAGTGCGATGCCTGTTATCTGTATAGTCAGACATATCTTCATTGTTGCTTGCTTCCAATCCTAGTAATTTAGCCGGGCCTTGTATTTGGCAAGTTATTTCATTATCGGACAGCATAACAGGTGTACCATTCTCGTCTACTACTTGTATTACAATCTGTGCCAAGCCATCTTTACTGATTTCTCTATCTGCTGCTTGTATGTCCAATGCATATGGTTGTCTTGAAGACTGTATTGCATAGCGAGCTGTTTCATTCCCGTTTTTATCCATTCCCATCACTTCAAGCTTTCCATCATGATAAGGAATATCCCAAAAGATAATCCCTGTATTGTCATCATAATCTTTTACTTGTCCTACTTCTTTTCCGTCTAGCAGCAATCGGGCTTTTTCTGTGTTTGTATAACATACTACCCGTATGGACTGCCCTTCTTGGTAATTCCAGATAGACCATGCATCCATAGATGGTATTTTTTCTTCATAGTTACTCCCTTCGTTTTCTGCATCCAGTTGTGACCAAACATCCTTTACTTGGCTTTTGCTACCTCTGCCAGGAGTAGGATAGGTTCCCAAATAGGCCATCGGCTTGTCAGACCAGAGCGATTGACGGAAATAGCCTCTCGGCTTGATGAAGCCTCCGAAGTCTAATAGTCCCGAATAGAATCCTCTGGAAGGCCATCTGCCCGATTCTCCCAGATAGTCTATCCCTGTCCAAAGAAACTGACCGAATATATATTCATTGTCTTTTACGGCTTTCCATGCTCCAAGTTCATGACGATTTTCACTGCCAAATATAACACGATTAGGATATTTCTTATGATCAAGCTCATATCTATTTTCGGTATAATTATATCCCGCAATATCCAATGCTCCCGGATATGCTGTTTCATTTGACATGGCAACACCGGCTAAGCCTGCTGTTGTAGGTCGTGATTCGTCGTATTTCTTAACAACGCCAACTAGACGTTTTGCTATATCTCCCAAACGCATTGCATCGGGTGCATCTTTTTTATATCCGCCAAATGTAGCCTGAGTAAAACCTGTGTTTTTTCCTCCATCCAATATAGGGTGAGAGTATGGGTCGTTCGGATAGTCTACTTCATTTCCGATGCTCCATGCAAATATAGAGAGGTGATTTCTGTCTCGGCGAACCAAATCGGCAAGGTCTTTCTCTCCCCATTCTTCAAAGAAAGAATAGTTGCCCTGAAATCCCGGAGTACCTACATTCCAGCCTTCGAGCCATTTTCGTTTAGGATACTCCCACTCATCGTACGCTTCGTTGAGAACTAATAATCCCAGTTCATCGCATAAGCTGTATAAGTCCGGAGCTTGTGGATTATGGCTGGTGCGGATAGCATTCACTCCAATCTCTTTAAGGGTTAGTAACCTACGTTTCCATACATCATGAGGCACAGCAGAACCTAATACCCCAGCATCATGATGGATGCATACACCTTTTACTTTCATCCATTTGCCATTCAAAGCAAATCCTTTATTCGGATCGAAAGTGAATGATCTGAACCCAGTCTTGGTTATTGTTGCATCTATTTCTTTTCCGTCTTTAATTACAGATGTTTTGAGGCTATATAGATTCGGATTATTTAGATTCCATAATGCGGGATTCTTTACTTTCAGATTTGTCGTAATTTTTCCATTCTGATTTCCTGCAACTGATAATTTCTGAGTGTTTTTTGCGATTACTTTATTATCAGGGCTAACAAGTTCATTAACTATAGTCAAATTGGATTTGTCTGTTGTGTTGTTTTCTAGTTCTACTTCGATATTTAGTATTCCTGTACTCTTATCCATTTCGGGATATGCATATACACCCCATTGAGCTATATGTATCGGATTTGCATAAATGAGCCATACATCACGGTAGATACCGGAGCCTGTATACCATCTGGAGTCTGCCGATTGGCTATGATCTACACGAACAGCTATTGTATTATCTTTTCCATATTCGATATACGGAGTAATGTCATACATAAAAGAGATATAACCATTCGGGCGCTTTCCTAACAGATGCCCATTAATGAACACTTCACTATAGTTATACACACCTTCGAAATAAATATATGTTTTTTCGTCTTGCTTTTCTTTTGGGATATTTATTGTTTTTCTGTACCATCCTATGCCTCCGGGTAGATAACCTGTTGCACTGGCCAAAGTTGGGCTTAGTTGTTCTTTTACACTCCAGTCATGTGGAATCTCTACTGACTTCCACTTCGAGTCGTCATAAGCTTTCGACTTCGCTTCAGGGATATCCGATAGATAGAACTTCCAAGAAGAATTAATTTTTTCGGACTGACCGAAAGAAACCTGTCCCATTATAGAAATGGAAGTTATGGATAGTATCGTAGTCAGAAATAGCGTAGTAATTTTCATGATATAATAATTTGCATTTATTTAATGACAAAAATAGACTATGTGTCAGAATATGGAGGGGCTTGTTTCATGCAAGTTTGATTAGTAAACTCGTCATTTCACCATTTAGTCATTTCTTATTCATTATTTGCTTTATATATTCTGATGGTACCATACCAAACTCTTCTTTAAAACACTGCCTGAAATACGTGATACTGTTTATTCCTACCATGTAGGATATTTCAGATATTGTAT
This sequence comes from Dysgonomonas sp. Marseille-Q5470, assembly GCF_951230145.1. NCBI lineage: Bacteria > Pseudomonadati > Bacteroidota > Bacteroidia > Bacteroidales > Dysgonomonadaceae > Dysgonomonas > Dysgonomonas sp. Marseille-Q5470. The sequence continues at coordinate 499,358 of NZ_CATNVE010000001.1, forward strand.
ATTTACCAGTTAAAAGTAATTGTTCTGCGTTGCGTATTCTTACTTTTCTTATAAATTCATTTGCAGATATGCCAGAAAGAGCTTTAATTTTTCGGTAAAGTGTAGAATGGCTCATATTCATTTTGTCTGCAATAAAAGTCACATCCACTTTATCTGAATCCAAGTTGTCTTCGATAATCGTGGTTACTTTTTCGATAAATTCGTTATCTATTTTACTTAAAGATTCCGTTATAATGACGTTTTTATTTGTCGTATTATTGTTTATCAGTTCGGCAATTTTCTTTCTGGCTTCCAGTAAATTTACAATACGGCTTTGCAATAGTGTGGCACTGAAAGGTTTGGTGATATAAGATTCGACACCGATGTTATAACCTTCGGTACGGTCTTGTATTGAATCTTTAGCTGTAAGAAGTACAATAGGAATATGGCTGGTTCTTACATCTTCTTTTAAAATCTTGCTTAATTCAAAACCATCCATTTCAGGCATCATGATATCACTTATAATAATGTCAGGAATGTGTTTATAAGCTGCTTTTAGTCCTTGTTTTCCATTATTAGCCGTGTATACTTTGTATTGTTCCGATAAGGAGCTGTAAATGTAGTCCCTGATATCTTCATTATCTTCTATAATGAGTATGATTTGTTTGGAGTCCGAATTTTCAGTGTCTTTGGCTTCAATGCCGTTTTCAATAATATCATTGTTAGTAGCATTGATATGTAACGCGTGGGGATAAGTATTGTCAGACAATATTCTGAAACGAAATATAGAACCTTCTCCTGGCTTGCTCTCTACTGATATGCTTCCTTGATGTATTGATACCAGATTTTGTACAAGAGCTAATCCGATACCCGTTCCTGATAGTTGTTGATCTCTCTCAGCCTGATAGTATCTGTCGAATATTTTGGATATCGATTCTGTAGGAATACCCTTTCCTGTATCGCTTACTTCTATTTCCGTATAATTTATATTGTTTTCAGTTACATCTCTTAGGGTGAGTGTTATATTTCCTTTTTGTGTGTATTTGAATGCATTGGATAATAGATTCTCTAGGATTGTAATTACTGCATCGGGGTCAAAATATAGATTAATATTTTGAGTATCTATTATAGTATTAACAGAAATGCGCTTGTTGGTGTTGAGTTCTCTGTATCTTAATCCTATTTCTTGAACTAATTGGGATATATCACTTTTGTATACACAAAGTTTCTTGTTTTGTGTCTCAGTTTTTCTGAATTCCAATATCTGATTGATGAGGTTCAACAGGCGTGTTGCGCTTCTGTATATGACCGATATTTTAGACGCATGTTTTTCATGTAGATTTGTATCTGCTTGTAAATCTTCTAATGGGCCAAGTATCAGCGTTAAGGGAGTGCGTAGCTCGTGAGTTATATTCGTAAAGAACCGAAGTCTCTCATTATTCAATTCTTGTTCCTGTATATGGTTCTTCTTTTCTAAAGTGAGAGTATTTTCCAAATCCAGCTTTCGTTTATAAAAGCGAAGTATAAGAAAAACAATGCCTAATACAGTCAGTATATACAGGGTCTTTGCCCACCAAGTAAGCCATATCGGCGGATTTACGATAATTTTTAATGATGTTATAGAGTCTGACCATTCCTGATTTTTTACTCTCGATTTTATCTGCAACTCGTATGTTCCGGGAGGAACATTCCGGAAAGTAATTGCATTTTCATCCTGTGTGTTATACCATAAATCTTCTAAGCCCTTTAACATGTATGCATAGTCTACTAAATGATTGAGTGAATAATCAAGGACATTGAATGACACATTAAATGTGTTTTGGTTGTATTTTAATTCGATAATGGATGTTATGGGTTTATAGATCTCATTTTCAAATGTATTTGTTTGGTTTCCATAAATTCTGAATCCGGTGATAATAGTCTCAGGTAGCTCTATTGTTGTTGGAATTGATTCAGGATTGAAGTAGCATAGTCCATTTTGAGACCCGAAGTAGATTGTACCTTTAGAATCTTTTGTGACAGACCCACTCATAAAGTCACCCAAAGGGATTCCATTATAATGATTGTAATTATAAACTTTATTTAGAGATGGAATAAATCTGTTTATGCCTCTATTGGTGCTAAACCATATATTTCCTTGCTTGTCTTCTGTTATAGCTCTGATGTGGCTGTTTGTAATTCCATTCTGTGTATTGAGGACAATATATTCATCAGTTTTTCCGGGGGAGGTAAAGCATACTAAGCCTTCTCCAGTGGCAACCCACATTTGCCCTCTGTTATCTTTGTATATATTGTCTACGGTGTTGGAAGGGAACCCTTTGTCTGTTTTGAATGTTTTTATAATTTTGAGATTCTTGTCAAAGACAGCAAGACCCTCACCGAAAAAACCAATCCATATCTGGTCTTTGTCATCTTTTGATATAGCACGAACAAGATTATCCGATAAATCGGAATTGTCGGTAGAATAGAGTTGGCCTTGTTTTGTTATAATATTATATTTGTATAAACCGTTATTGCACCCGATCCACATATTTTTCTCCTTATCCTCAAAGAAACACCTTATATCTCTGCTCTTGTCGTCTATCAGGCATTTTTGTATGTCGTTTCTTTTTTGATCATAAATGTTTACTCCACCGTTGAATGTCCCAAACCATAGATTATCTTCAGAATCTTTAATTGCCGCCAATATGGCGTCATCAGTAATTCTATTTGTTTTTTTATCAAATATCTGTACCCTTTCTCCATTTGCAAAAAGATTGATGCCTCCACCATCCGTACCCACCCAGATGCGATCATATTTGTCTACACATATGCCCCATGCTGTAGGGTTATTCAATGTGTTTTTTAATCCGGGTATAGGAGAATAGATCCATGTATTAAAGTCTGTGGGGTGATGACTGATAAAGTTAATTCCACCTCCATATGTGCCAATCCACATATTGTTGAAAGAATCTTGGTATATACTGCGTATTGTAGGATTAGAAAGCCCCCTGTAACCATCATCGTATGAGATATTCTCAAAGGGAATACTTTGAGGGGTAAGAAACATATTCTGTTTCAAATCCAGAACACTTATTCCTCCTTTTTCTGTACCAACCCATAGTTTACCATCGCTTACCTGATTTATTGTATATATATAATTGGATATGAGCGATTGTTTGTTTTGAGGGTTATGTCTGAATGTCGTAAATGATTCTTTATCACTGTTGAAAAGAGCCAAACCATTGTTTGTTCCTATCCATATATTGTCATTCTTATCTACATATATTGTTTTTACTTCATCTCCAGGCAAGCTTTCTTTATTGTTGGCATCATGCCTGAAATTCTTTATTTTCTTATCCTTTAGAGACAAGATACTCAAACCGGATGACACATGCCCTATATATACAAATCCTTTATTGTCCTCCATTACAGACCATACATTGTTACTAACCATATTTGGAATGGTGGTACGATTGTAATGTGTAAATGTTTCGGTTTTCTTATCAAAATAATCCACCCCTCTATGGTATGTAGAAAGCCATAAATTGCCATCTTTAGAGGAGGTAATGTCAGTTATGTCGTTCGTTATAATGCCTGTTTTACTTTCCGTTGTGTGTTTGTAGTGTTTGAATGTTTCAGTTTTGCAATCAAACATATTTAATCCTTCCCGCTGGGTTGCGATCCATATTTTATCTTCATATTTGTCAGCATATACTTTATTCAGTTCATTTCCGCTAATATTGTTTGATTCTGATGTCCCATTTTTTTTGTAAACCTTGAACTTATTACCATCAAATCTGTTTAACCCTGATTCGGTGGCAAACCATAAAAAACCTCTTTTATCTTGAGTGACGCTTACAACATAATTACAAGAAAGACCCTGTTCTAAGCCTAACTGTTTTATGTTATACTGTTGAGCCTGAGTTGGCAAAGCTATTAGGGTAAAGAGAAAGAGAAGCTTTATTTTCATGCGATCTGTATTAGTATATCAAAAGTAATTATATTTTGAGAATATAGACCCTCAAACTAGCTATTGACTGATTTGAATCCTATTAATGATTGTTTTATATCCCTGCCTGTTGTTAAGCAATACATATATTTGTTCTGGTTATTTAACTCGAAGCATATCTGCCGTAAAGTATATTTTAATTATGTGTTTCTGAGTTATATATATATGATAAACTAAAATCTAATTTCATGAAAACAAGAAAGTATTTAAGCTTTTTGATGGTTCTTTTATTTTTCTTCACCGCATGTAGTGATGATTATAAGTATTCGGATGTAGACGGATTACCTCCTACTATTGTCCTTAGTACATCTAATATCAAGACTGAACCCGGGCGCGAATTTGTAATTAAAGCTAAGGTAGAAGATAAAGATGGTCTTCGGTCAATCAATCTGAAAAACACAAGTTTCAATTTGGATAAAACAATAGATCTTACCTTAGATAGTATTGTTTATTCTTTCGATTTAGACTATAAATACAAAACGATAAAAGGTCTTGAAGGAGATAGCTTTTCGGTGGAAGTAACAGTTACAGACTTAGGTGGTCGTACAGTAAATGAAACTGTATTGGTAACAATGGATGGTGATTTTACCAATCCTGTATTCACTGTCTCTCCTGATGAAGCCATTACTGTTCTTCTTAAAAGCCAAACCAGACTGAATGTTAAGTTTACTGTAGAAGACGATAAAGCATTAGGTCTTGTTGTAATTAATATCCCTGAACTCAATTATTCAAAAGAAATAACAGAATTTACAAACTCAAGTAAGACTCTGGTATTTAATGATCCTGTAACATTGCCTTCAACTGTTGCAACATATAATTTGATATTGCGTGCGATAGACAAATCTGGTTTAGAAACATCCAAGACTAGTGTGATAACTGTTTCTGAAATGCCAGATTTCCCTAAAATGTATCTGGCGGATGTTGCAACGGTAAACGAGCTGAACAGTGATGTGTTTGGCGTGCCTATGCGTATAGAACGTACCGGAGCTTATCAATATAAAGCTAATTACTATTGTCGGAAGGCAGGCACAGAGATATTCTTCCTTCCTCAAAAAAGTGACTTCACTCCAATCTGTTTCGGTATTGATCCCGTAGATAATACAAAATTGACAGATGACCCAGATGTTGCAAAACCAATTGTGTTGAATCAAGCCAATGTATATTACGAAATTACATTTAATGTGAAAACTGCGGTTTATGATATTAAGACTTATTCTATCGCTGAGGCAATTGACCCTATTCCTCATAAATTTGGTTCTGTGAGTCTGGATACTTGGGGAGATGGAGGTAGCTGGCTTCAGGAGTTCTATTTCGGTTATATGACTTCTAATCCAAAAGAAGTAACACGGTTTGTACAAGATGCGACCAATCCTCACCTTTTTTATTTAGATAAAGCTCTAACCTTAGAAGCGGGTGAAAATATGAATTTCGTTATTCATAATTGGCATTCTGATGGTTGGTGGAATTATTGTACTTGGCGTGTAGATGACTCTCAGGAGCCGGAAATATTTGGTTACTACGGTAATTATAAAAATCCGGCTTGGACCAAGCCTAATACAACTCTTGATAATTGGGCAAAACCGCTTGTCAAGCAGACTGGTAGCTACAAATTATACTTTGATGCTCACTTAGGTAGAGGAAAACTAGTTCGTGAGTAGAATAAATTTGAGTAATAATATAACATATATCTAACATGAAAAAATATCTAATATTCCTATTGTTAACCTTGCCTCTCTATCTTTTTGCTCAAAATAAGGTGGCTGTAACAGGAAAGGTTACATCAGCAGTTGATAATGAACCGCTTATCGGAGTTACAGTTGTAGAGAAAGGTTCGTCGAATGGTGTTCTGACCGATTTAGATGGTAATTATAGTTTGCCGAATGTTTCGCAAGGCGGTACTGTCGTTTTCTCAATGATAGGTTTTGTCTCGCAAGAGATAAAAGTCGGTCAGGGAGGAGTAAGGAATATATCTATGGCAGATGATACAAAGATACTGGATGATGTTGTAGTCATTGGCTATGGTGTAGTAAAGAAAAGTGACCTTACAAGTTCCATTACTACAGTAAAAGGCGATGATCTGAAAAGTATAACATCAGGAAATGCGCTATACTCGCTCCAAGGTAAGGCTAATGGAGTACAGATTACGGGAGAAGGTGGTCCGGGTAGTTCACCTCAGGTTATTATACGTGGGGTTACTACTATAAATGGTTCTAGTCCGCTCTATGTTGTAGATGGTGTACCGATTGGTACTAACATTAATTTTCTCAATCAGGATGATATAGAAAGTATAGAAGTGTTGAAAGATGCATCAGCATCAGCAATCTACGGTACAAGAGGTTCAAATGGTGTCATTATGGTGACTACTAAAAAGGGTAGTGCAGGTAAAACCAGATTTCAGGCAAATGCATCTTTTGGCTTTCAGACATTGAATAAGCCTAAAATGGCAAATGCTACAACTTACGAAAAAGTATTTAAAGAAAGATATACCAATGATGGTAGCGTTCCTGTGTGGAATACGCCTGAAGGTTCGGGAAATACAGATTGGTGGGATCAGACAATAAATGATTTTGCATATACACAAAACTATAATATCAGTTTTCAGGGAGGTATAGACAAATTTACATATAGTGGTAGCCTTGGTTATTTTCGTCAGAACTCACAATATGATGTTGGTTACTGGGAGCGTATAACAGGACGTTTCAATACTGAATATAAATTTTCAGAAAAAGTAAAAGCCGGGATTGATTTTGCCCCTCGTTACGAAAGTTGGGATGATACTCCAAATTTGTTCGGAGCAGCAATGAAAATGGATCCCACTACACCTGTATATAGAGCTAAAGAAGATTGGACTTCAAATTCGTTAAATAACTATGCGCGTTCCTATAACAATCAGGAATGGAATCCGGTAGCTACTCTTGCCCGTCAGAACAAGCATAGCAATGAGTACGGTTTAATGATGAATCCATATGTGAGTGTAGAGCCAATAAAAGGATTGACTTTTCGTACTCAGTTCAGTGTAAATGCGCGTTTTAGAATGACAGATGAATTTACGCCAAAATTCTTTATCGACAATCTCGAACAGAATGCAGAGTCTAAAGCTGAACGTAAATCATATAACTGGGTAGACTGGAACTGGACAAATACCCTTAATTATATGAAAACTATTGAAGAGAAGCATAACTTCAATTTCATGGCTGGTTATACAATGGAACGATTCGCTGAATATAATCTGGTAGGTTCTCGTGAAGGTATCCCGAGCAACATCTCAGAACTGCAATATGTGAATGCCGGAACAATAAATCCGAAAGCAGAAGGAACTAATATTTACAGTTCACTGCTATCTTATCTTGGACGTGTAATGTATAATTATGATAACCGCTATTATGTGACAGGATCTGTTCGTGTAGATGGTTCATCTAAATTCCCATCAGGAAGTAAATATGCTACATTTCCGGCGGTGTCAGTTGCTTGGAGAATTTCAGAAGAAGCATTTATGAAGAACCAGAGCGTTGTTTCTAATCTTAAGTTGAGAGCCGGATGGGGACGTGTCGGAAATCAAAGTATTGATCCCAATGCTTACCTGAATTTGATAGGAGCAGGAGATTATGTTTTCGGAGCTAACGGAGATCGTTATGTAGGAACTGCAATCAGTTCAGTAGGAAATAATAAACTGAAATGGGAAACAGTAGAGGATTATAATCTGGGGATTGATGCCAGCTTTTTAGATAGCCGTCTTGAAATCACTGCAGATCTCTTTTCTAAGAAGTCAAAGGATATGCTTATGAAAAGACAAAATCTTCTAATCTTGGGTTATCCGATGTGGAATGGTGAGATGTGGACAAACATAGGTAGTATGGAAGCTAAAGGTTGGGAGTTATCCATTAACTGGAGAGATAAGATAAGTGATTTTACCTATGAAGCCGGAATCAATCTTTCAGGAGTGAAGAATAAGGCTAAGACCCTGGTAGATAATACACCTGTACTTAGAGGAGGCTTTTTTAATGACTATATTATCCGAAATGAAGAGGGTGGCGAAATCAGCCGTTTCTATGGCTATATTGCTGATGGAATATTCCAGAATCAGACAGAAATAAATAGTCATACAAGTAATAATGGAACACTTCTTCAGCCCAATGCACAACCGGGAGACATTCGTTTCAAAGATTTAAATAATGACGGAGTATTGGACGAAAGCGATAAAACCTATATTGGTAAAGCTTTTCCGGATGTTATGATCGGATTAAATATCCGTTTGGGTTATAAAGATTTCGATTTAGTGTCTAACTTCTATGGAACAATCGGGAATGATATATACAATAGCGCAATGGGAGGTCTGTATGCAGGAACCGATGGACAAAACGTTTTTGCAGATGCATACGACAAAGCTTGGAGAGGCGAAGGAACAAGCAATTTTTATCCACGTCTTTCTGTTAATGACAAGAACTTAAACTATCGCCGTGTTTCTTCTTTCTTTGTTGAGGATGGTTCATATTTCCGTTGCAAACTATTACAGTTGGGATATACATTACCGAGGAAGATGACAAAAGGTATCGGAGTTCGTATTTCTGCTTCGGCTCAGAATCTATTCACAATTACTAGCTACTCGGGTATGGATCCGGAAAGAGCGTCAATGGGAGCAAACGTGAATGGTACTTACAGTGTGTTGGAAGCCGGAATCGATAATTTGGGTTACCCTAATCCTCGTACATTCCTGCTAGGTGTTAACATTAACTTTTAATCAGAAATAAAATGAAAAATATATTCAAAATATTCATATTTGGAGCATTTGCGCTGTTGTCGAGTAGTTGCTCCTCCTTCTTGGATGAACCTGTTTTAGGTCAGGAAAATCTCGATACATATTTTCAAAGTGAAGAGGAGTGTTTAAAGCAGCTGGCAGGATGTTACCAAGGTATATTCTGGGATGGTTGGTGGCAGATAGCAGCACCAAATGTAGGCTTTGATATGGCTACAGATGACTTATGGATGGGTAATACAACTCAGTCTCAGAGTGACTGGCTAAGAATGGCTCATTATGGAAACCCGAAGCAAGATGGGCCTTTAAGCAATTATTGGCAATATCGCTATAAGTCAATATTGAGATGTAATATTGTTATTGAAAAAGTAGCTACAGCGCCTATTTCAAATGAGGATTTACGGAAGAGAATTATAGCAGAGGCTAAGTTTTTACGCGCATTTAATTATTTTGAGCTGGTTAAGAATTACGGCGGAGTTCCTGTTATTACCGGAATGAAGTTACCAAGTGAAATTCAGGGTATACAAAGAGAAACAGTAGAGGGTACATACGCTGTAATAGAACAAGACCTGAAAGATGCAATTACCGATTTACCTCTTAAAAGTGAGTATTCTTCGGCTGATTTGGGACGTGCGACACAAGGTGCAGCAATGGGATATTTAGGAAAAGCTTATCTGTATCAGGGAAAATACAAAGAGGCATTGAAAATACTGGGAGACTTGATTAATACTCAGGAGTACGACTTGTGTACCAATTTTAAAGATGTATGGTCTATTGCGAATAACAATAGTATAGAATCTTTATTCGAAGTACAATATAGTTCTGATATAAGCTATAGCCTTGGAGGGCGATTGCCTGTATTTACCGGTTCTCGTGACGATTCGGGATGGTCTTGGGGATTACCTACCAGCAATCTGGAGAAGGCTTTTATTGATGCAGGTGACACAGAGCGTCTTCGCTGGACAATCGTGAAAAATGGAGACGACGTTCCCGGAGACGATACTGATGAGGGTAAGGATTATGTTATATCTCCAAATAAACACAAATCAGCTCGCATCAACAGGAAATTTTATGTACCACATGATTTGCGTCCCAGTCCTTATGATTCGGATCATAATAATTTGAATCATCGCTTACTTCGTTATGCGGATGTACTGCTTATGTATGCAGAGGCTGCGAATGAAGAAGGGAATGACAGCGAGGCTCGTAAAGCTTTGAAGAGAGTGAGAGACAGGGTGAGCCTGCCGGAAGTAACGGCATCCGGGAAAACACTGCGTGATGCGATCAGGTTGGAGAGAAGGCTTGAGTTAGCACTTGAATTTCAACGTTTATATGATATTCGCAGATGGACAGATGACAACGGAAAGAAAGCGATATGCAATATTATGGGTGAAAATGGGACATTTGTCAGGTATAATATGATTGAATCGACAGATGAATATGAAATAACAAACCAGAAAGAGAATAGTAATAAAGGTATAACATTTCAGGAAAACAGAGACTTGTTATTCCCTATACCTAACACTGAAGTTCTTCTTTCGGGTGGAAGCATCGCTCAAAATCCTAATTTTTAATTGGGATAAGAGGTATTTAGGCTCGGATAGTGTACTCAGAGGTGGGTACACTATCTATATTAATTAAACATTATATTTATGAAGAAAATACGATATATATTATCCGCTTGGCTGCTTTTGGCTGCTTTTTCCTGTAATGATGGACCTGACCCGACAATAGCCCCTGATAAAGGTTCCGGCAATGAAACTCCGGAAGGTTCAGAGAACGTGGTTATCAATCTCAGTCAGACATATCAGACAATAGAAAGTTTTTCGGCATCCGATTGCTGGGCACCTAACTATATTGGTACCTATTGGGCTAACGAAGAGAAAGAAGCGATTGCTAAGCTTTTATTTTCAGCCAAGGTTGCTGATGGACAACCCGAAGGTATAGGTTTATCGGGATGGCGTTTTAATCTAGGTGGTGGTACAGCTCAGCAAGGTGCTGCCAGCGGAATAGAAGATCCAGCCAGACGTGCCGAATCATTTATGAGCCCTGTTGATGGTACATTAGACTGGACAAAGCAAGCCGGACAACAGTACTTCCTGGAAAAGGCAAAGCAATATGGTTGTGAACAGTTCGTCATGTTTAGTAACACTCCTCCTGTATATCTAACCCGTAATGGTAAGGGATATTCGGATATGGGAGCTTATTCAAATCTGAAGGATGACAGTTACGATGATTTTGCTAAATATATAGCAACTGTTTTAGATTACTTCAAATCGAATAAAGCAATAAACTTTACCTATATCAGCCCGGTTAATGAACCTCAGTACAATTGGGAAAGCGGACAGGAAGGTTCAGGTTGGCAGAATAGTGAAATAAAAAGGCTTACCGTAGAAATAGATAAGGCAATAGAGGCAAAAGGATTAAATACTAAGATATTGTTAGGTGAATCCGGTGCATGGAATTATTTATATGAAACGGATGGCGATGCCGGAAGGAAAAATGTTATCTATAACTTGTTTGATAATGCTTCGTCTAACTATGTAGGAGATCTGACTCATGTGGCTCCAGTTATTGCCGGTCATAGCTATTGGACAGACGGAAGCTGGCAAACAATGGTAGATGTAAGGTCACAAGTGGCATCGAAGGCATCAGCAGCAGGATTGAAGGTTTATCAAACCGAATGGAGTATGCTCGGCGATGGCTATGGGAATGAATTTGTTGGCTTCGACAATGCCTCGTATATGGATATTGCCTTATATATGTCGAAAGTAATACATTGCGATCTGGTGTATGCCAATGTCTCATCATGGTCTTACTGGACAAGTCTTGATCTGGAGCGTTGGAGTCATAAGAACAGATTCTTGCTGATAAAAGTAACTCCTGCAGGAGGTGATTACGGAGATATTACACAAAGCGGTACACACGAAGCGACTAAGACTTTGTGGGTTTTAGGTAATTATAGTTTGTTTATCCGTCCTGACTATAAACGAGTGGAACTTAAAATGGAAAACACATCCAAAAATCTCTTTGGTAGCGCATATCTATCACCCGATGGTAAAAAACTTGTTGCTGTTTACACCAATTTATCTTCAACCCGCTATGATGTGAGGGCTGATATTGGTAGTGCGGAGGTGAATTCAATAAAAACATATACAACAAGTCAGACTCAAGATTTGGCAGAGGCGGTTGTTCAGAATGTAGGGAACTCTATATTTGTTAATCCGGCTTCTGTATTGACGGTTGTATATGATTTAAAATAAGAAATATAGTGTGCTTTTATGGAATAAATAAAATCCGGGAAATTTATCTATTTATAGAATTATAAACATGAAATAAGAAACAAAAGTGACATGAATAAACTCTGTGAAAACTGTCACTTTTGTTACTTTTTTCTGATAGATGTGCTGATAACTAATTTATTATGAAAATTGTGAGATTTATATTATTTGTTACTTTTTTGTCTGTTATACCCCATGTGATTTTTTCTCAGGAATATCGGACGGGTATTCAAGAAAAAGACTACGTAGCTTATCTGTTTACCTATTTTACCGGGAATCAGGTAGAGGAAGAAGCTATCCATTATGCAATCAGTGCAGACGGTTATAACTATTTTTCTTTGAATAACAATAAGCCTGTTGTTGATTCCAAGATTATAAGTTCGACCGGAGGTGTCCGTGATCCTCATTTGTTGAGATCAGAAGATGGTAAATGCTTCTATATGGTAGTTACCGATATGACTTCGTCTGAGGGATGGGATTCAAATAGGGCGATGATCTTGATGAAATCTGATGATTTAATAAATTGGACATCAAGTATAATTAATATTCAGAAAAAATACTCTGGTCAGGATGATCTGAAAAGAGTATGGGCTCCACAAACAGTTTATGATCCGGAGGTCGGTAAATATATGGTATACTGGTCTATGAAGCATGGAGAAGGAGAGGATGTTATATATTATGCATACGCAAATAATGATTTCTCTGACTTGGTAGGTGAGCCAAAGCAATTGTTTTTTCCATCCAATGGTAAATCGTGTATAGATGCGGATATTGTTTTGAAAGGTGGTGTCTTCTATATGTTTTATAAAACAGAAGGACATGGAAATGGTATCAAGCTGGCAACAACGACTTCTCTTACGTCTGGAAGATGGACAGAACATGAAGGGTATAAGCAGCAAACATCTGATGCTGTTGAAGGATCTAGTGTGTTCAGAATGATAAATACCGATACGTATATTTTGATGTACGATGTATATATGAAAGGGAAATATCAGTTTTGTGAGAGTACCGATTTGGAGAGTTTTAAAGTTATAGATCATGAAATATCAATGGATTTTCATCCTCGTCATGGTTCTGTTATTCCTATTACAAAAAAAGAATTAGAGTCACTTATTGATAAATGGGGAAAACCCGAGAGCTATCCTCTGATACCAAATAATCCAGTATTAGCAGGTTATTATGCCGATCCCGATGTTCTTTATTCCAATAAGACTCAGAAATATTATATTTATCCTACCAGCGATGGATTTGACGGATGGGGTGGCTATTACTTTAAAACTTTTTCTTCTGATAACCTGAAAGATTGGAAAGATGAGGGTGTTATTCTAAACTTGAAAAACAATGTTTCGTGGGCAAATGGAAATGCATGGGCTCCTTGTATTATAGAAAAGAAAGTTGGGAATGACTATAAGTATTATTATTACTTTAGTGGAGGTAAAGATGGAGGTTCTAAGAAAATTGGAGTTGCAGTAGCCGATGATCCTTCAGGTCCGTTTTTAGATTCGGGAAGTCCGCTTATTGATTTCAAGCCTAAAGGTGTAGATGGAGGACAAGAGATTGATCCGGATGTATTTTGTGACCCAAAGACCCGAAAGAACTATATCTATTGGGGTAATGGCTATATGGCCGGAGCAGAGCTAAATGCTGATATGATCTCTCTAAAAAAGAAAACTATTAAGGTAATGACTCCTGATAATACTTTTAGAGAGGCTGTTTATGTATTCTATCGCAAGGGTTTGTATTATTTTTTGTGGTCAGAGGATGATACTGGTAGTGCCAACTATAAAGTACGCTATGCTACAGCGAAATCACCGTTAGGTCAATTGACTATTCCTTCGGATAATATAGTGATAATGAAAGATGATTCCAAAGCAATTTTTGGAACAGGGCATAACTCTGTTTTACAGATTCCCGGCAAAGATGAGTGGTATATTGTTTACCACCGTATATCTCGTCCTGATGGTATTAAGAAAGTTTACCCGGGGACTTCACGTGAAGTGTGTATGGATCGACTTGAATTTGAAAAAGATGGAAGTATAAGGAGAGTGATACCCTCGTTATAGATTATAGTCCAGATTAATATAGATAAGAAAATCCAGTGAACTTTCACTGGATTTTTCTTTATTATCTTCGTCTGATTAGATCCAAAATAGGTATGCCTCCATATCCGTCTCGGGGGAAAAATACTCCGCGAAAACCTTTAATGTTTGGAAATACATTCTGAGGAAAATAGTATTCAGGCATTTCGTTATATTTAGCCCATCGGTCTACTGATACAAGGCTAATGAGTTTGATACCATATGATTACAATTTGAGAATGAGTTCTTTCTTTAGATTCACTCCTGTTCGTTTTCCTCCCGTTTGGTTACCAACCTTTTACGGCACCACCTTTAAATACTTCGGTAGCTACTTTATCTACTTCGTCTGACTGATATGCCTGAACGAATTTTTTTACTTTCTCCTCATCCTTATTTTCTTCTCTTGTAACAATAAGATTGACATAAGGAGAGTCTTTATCTTCGGCAAACACTCCATCTTTAAGGAGCAGTCCTGCTTGCCCTGCAAAGTTATTGTTGATAATAGACAAAGCTACTTTTGCATCATCTAAGACTCTAGGTAATTGAGGGGCTTCGAGTTCCAGTATCTCCAGATTTTTAGGATTCTCTACTATATCAACTAGCCTTGGAGCTGTTACTCCTTCTTTAAGTTTTAGCAACCCTACTTTTTGTAATAGCAACAAAGCTCTGCTATTGTTAGCTGCATCATTGGGGATGACTACTGTACTTCCGTCTTTTAATTCATCCAAGCTCTTAATTTTCCTTGAATATGCTGCCATAGGATATATAAATGTATTTCCAACAATAGCAAATTTATATCCGCGACGTGTTATCTGTTCGTCTAAGAACGGCTTCGTCTGAAAAACATTAGCATCAATATCACCCTGATCTAATGCTGTGTTTGGCATTATGTAATCATTAAATTGAACTAGTTCTACATCAAGTCCGTATTTCTCTTTTGCTACTTTTTTTGCCGCTTCAGCTATAACATATTCAGGTCCCGAGGCTACACCTACTTTAATATAGTTAGGGTCGTTGTTCTTTTTACCTCCGCAAGAAGTGAGTAGCATTGTAAGCGCAGATACAATAATAAATCCGTTTATAATTTTCATATTGATTTTCTGTTATATTAATTAGTAAATAATTGGAGAGGCCATTAATAATCGTTGTCTCCAATAATAAATTAATAGCCTCAACTTTTTATCTTTACAAAAGCAACTAATCTAACTATAATTTAAAAAACTTAAGGTCTGTATCGTCCCGGAGAAGAAAGATTGCTCCCAAAAAAGATAGCGTTAGTCAATATTCGTCCGCTACTTAACCAATACCCTCTAAAAGTAGGCGATTCCGCAAACAGAACAACAGTTCCTTTACCTTTGTTTTCGAAGACTACTAACGGTGCATTTTTTAGTTCCTGTTGATTTTTCTTTGTCAAAAATCCGCTTATTTGAGGTTTATCTGTCAATTGTAGAACTGTAGCGTAATTACTTTTAGGTCTTGGTAATTTGTAATTACTGGTTTTGATTGCGTATGTCTCTCTCGATACTATTCCGAAGGCAAGAGGATTGGTTATATCCAAATCTGCATCGAATATAGCACCGCCAATTCTCTGAGGACCTTCGTTTTCTCGTTGTGAAATATAGTCTAATCGTTTATATTCGTTTTTGCTTCGCGGAATGCTATCAGGAACGAAACCTGTTACTATTTTATTATCAATAGCCCATTTAGAAGCACCTTCTGATGTGATAAGTGTTCCTCCGTTAGCGACCCATTGTTGGAGCTTTCCGATAAAGTTAGGAGACAACGAGTTGTAATTACCATCTGATAAGATTATTGATGTATAACGATTGAGGTCTGCCCAATCAGCTGAAGCTACATTGATTTTGGTTAAAGGTATATTTAATCTGTTGCCTAACAAAAACCAGGTTTCACCCACATCTGTCCAATTTATTCCACTTCCGACCAATGTCGCTACAACAGGTTTTTCTACTCTTCTTATATTATTGCTACCTAAGTCTATACCAGTGGTGCTGAAACCAGTTGTTACTCCTAATATTTTTATATCTGTCAGCTCGGCCGCCTCTTTTACTATATTATACAATTGGTCGGAAGATATGTTTTGATATTCAACAGGTATGACTATTGCTCCTTTGTTAAACTTATATTCTGTCCCTGCTACAGAAGCAGAAAAGTCTTTGTATGCGGCTTTTACAACAACACCTTTGTCTAGTAGATAGTACAGAGACTTAGATGCTAGATAGTCAGTATAATTAAATATGTAGGCATAGTCAGATTTTTGACTGACTCCTCCTTTCTTTATCTGAGGGATATCTGTTACTTTTTGTCCTTGTCTTACTGCTCCTTTTACTTTCACAAATGGTATTCCATATCCATGTACAGTGCTCCATGCTGTAATGTCCATAAAGATACTATCTACAAATGTTGTGTTTTCTTCGAATACAGCATTTAAAATACGATATTGAGGTTGAGAAAATGGCACAACATAAGCATTCCCCGGTTCAAAATCTTTTCCATTTTGAGAAAACTTGTCAGGGAGTTCATACACATCTATTTTGTGGCTAAGTAAATGATCGAGAAATAATTTTGTCAGATTGTTATCATTTTTGTCTCCGAATACAATATACTTGTCAGCTCTTTTATTCGCTAAAGAAAGTGCACTGGAGAAGAAATCTTTCTGATGTTTGAATAATACGTCTTTTTCTGCTACTGCGGCTTTTATTGCTGCTATGCTGGTAACAACATTGTCTTTGATGTTTCGGGAGAATTTTCTTACCCCCACTTCGGTTTCTATCTCTATTCCGGCTGAGCTTCCTACTTCGAGGGTAGTCCCTACACCTCCTTGAAAATCGGGATAAGTAGATCCATAAATTGGTGAAATATTGTCAAAATCTTCTTTTGTATAGTAAAGAGACCCTATTTTATCCAAAGATTCCGAATAGTATTTCGCTAATATAGGATTTAACACATTGTATGTTTCTTCGGGGATTGTTGGGTTCCATGTGCTGCGTGGTGGCGACGGCTCGAAGTAATAGGCACTGTTGCTTCCCATTTCGTGATAGTCGGCATATATATTAGGATACCATTTGTGATAAAAATCAACTCTTGCTTTACTTTCAACGTGTACCAGTGGAAACCAGTCACGATTAAGATCTGTCCAAAAGTGATTTCCTCTATGTGGGGTAAATCCTCCGGCATGCTCTATATCATTCGGATCGGATACAGGAGGAAAGGATTTGAATGTATTAAAATATGAGGCAGCTCTGTCTCTTCCATCAGGATTTAATGCTGGGTCTATCAAAACAACTGCTTGTTCCAGATTTTTGATTGTTTCATTGTTTGTAGAAGCTACAAAGTAATATGCGGCAAGTATTGCAGCTTCTGTTCCGGCTATTTCTCCTCCATGAACATTATAGCCTAAGTGCACTATGACTTTCTGATCATTATTTGAAGAGGAACTCTTAAGATCTATAAGTTTTAAGTGATTTTGACGTATAGATTCCAGATTCTTTTGGTTGTCAGGACTTGTGACAATGAGTACAACCTGCTCTCTGTTTTCGTAAGTTTTCCCGATAACTTCGAGTTGCGCCCTATCGGATAAATTATCCAGTAACTTGTAATATTCAACAACTTTGTCATATCTGGCTAATGACGAACCAATGGGAAATCCAAAAAACTGTTCGGGGGTAGGTATTTTAGGATCGAACAGATTATCCCTCCCGAAATAATAGTCGTTTTGAGCAAAGGAATATAGCCCTGCTATAAATAGCAGGATAATAATAGCAAGTTTTTTCATATTCTATTTTGATTAAAAACCTCCAATACCAATTTGCCGTCGGAGAAAGAGGTGAGTTATTTGTCTGAGATGTTTTAGCTGTTTTTTTACTATTTATTGAGCGTAAGATACTTAGATTCTATTTGCCGGATTTGGGCTAATTGAATATCCCGGCTTAGACGAAGAAATCCATAGTCGTGATTATATTGCTGTCCTTCAGTTAAAACCCATTTTATAAAATCTTTAACTTCGGGTTTGGTTGCAGCGGAGCTGTTAATTACAAAACCTATTTTTTGTATTGGAATCAAGTCTAAATCTTCATTCTCAACTAGGGTTAACACATCGTCTATTGTTGACGATTCCAATACTTCTCGATATTCCTTTTTTATATCTAATGGCAATAGCTTTATATCTGATTTTAGTTGACGGGTAGACAGATCATATAAATAAGATAGGCTATTGAATGTTACGCCTGTATTATCTTTATTTATCGCGTTTAGTAGAAATATATCATCTCCTGCTATTTTTGTCCCTCTTAAGGTATTTGCCGGATAACCAAAATGTGCGGCAAAAACACTGGCTACAGATTCTTTTCTATTGCCTGAATATACTGTAAATCGTTCTGCCAGTTTTGATGGTTTACTATCGTCTTCATCCAAAAGGTCTTTTTCGAAAAATATTTCTCTTAATTTTTTCTTGTTATACTTTTCTTTTTCGAGATTCTCTGTATATATATAATTTTTGGAGACAATTGGCAGTAATGCATATTTCACTACATAAAAAACATCTTTGCCATATAGTAAACTATCGGGTTGATCAGTTATTATTAATTCTATATCTGGATTTGAATTATTTTTATGAGCTTCTTCTATTTTTAGACCTGGATTAACATTCTTATATTCAGATACCCACTTACTCACTAATGGCGAAACCAGTTTTTGGTTTTTGACGGATATTGTATTTTGGGCATTAAGCGATAATGCTAAAATGGATAATATTATAGTTGCAAGAACCTGCTTTATAGCTTTCATAATTTTGAAATTTTATATATAAAATGAGCCAATATTGCTAGAGGCACAATATCAAATGAAAATAAATAGTAAAATATTGAGAGGGAGAGTTGGAATCAACAGCAATGCATTCGCATTGAGAAAAAGAGGAAGGAAGGTAATAGTAAAGAACGAGCAGGAACAGAGATAATTCCTGCAACATAATCATCACTTTTTTTGTGTTGTGATGCTTGTTGGTTTGGCTTTTTCAACTTAGCAATGCTGTTTCGAATGATTTTCATTTTTTCAATATTCTATAAGATATATTTATAAAACTATCTGATACAAAAATAAAAATATGAATGGCTTTATAAAATACCACAATTATGGTATTTTGCATACAACGATCTATATCAATTGCGTAGGATAGAAACAAATGGCACTATCCTACGCAATATGAATTTAGAGATAAGTATCCAATGCCTTTTTAAGATCAGTAATAAGATCTTCTATATTTTCTATACCTACAGACAAGCGTATCAGGGTATCTGTTATACCTATAGCTTCACGTTCTTCTTTCGAAACAGAAGCATGAGTCATTAATGCCGGCAGTTCGATAAGAGATTCTACACCTCCAAGACTTTCGGCCAGAGCAAATAGATGAAGAGATTCTAGAAAGTGTTTCGAATTATCTATATTTCCTTTTAGTTCAAATGAGATAATTCCACCAGAACCTGTTGTTTGTTTTCTTGCCAAATCGTATTGAGGGTGGCTCTTAAGACCCGGATAAATAACCTTCCTAACATTCGGGTGTTCTTCTAAAAAAGCTCCAATTAATAAAGCATTTTCTTCGTGCTTTTGCATTCTTAGTCCTAATGTTTTAATTCCTCTTAAGGTGAGGTAAGAATCGAATGGGGATAAAACTGCGCCTACTGCATTTTGATAGTACTGTATCTTTTGATATAAATTATCATCAGACAGCATAACAGATCCGCCCAAAACATCACTGTGACCTCCAATATATTTCGTAGAACTATGTAGTACAATATCAGCTCCTAGGCTAAGTGGTCTTTGAAAATATGGAGAGAGAAAAGTATTGTCTACTACCAAAATTAATCCTTCCTTTTTCGTGATGGTTGATACTGCGGCTATATCCGATAATTTAAGTAAAGGATTCGTTGGTGATTCCAGCCACACTAAACGGGTATTAGGACGTACGCTTTTTTCTAAATTCAGGATGTCTATAGTATCAATATAGGATACCTCGATCTTATACTCATTGAATATTTTGTTGAATAGCCGCTTCGTTCCGCCATACAGATCGTCAGAGGCAATGATATGATCTCCTGCTTTTAATAAGGCTAATATCACACTTGTTTCAGCAGCTAATCCGGAACTGAAGGCAAATGCGTATTTTGCATTTTCAAGAGCAGCTAGTTTTTCTTCCAAAGCTTTCCTGGTTGGATTCAACGACCGCGTATATTCGTATCCGGCAGTGGGTTCCTCAACTTTTTCCCTAGCAAAAGTTGTAGACAGATGTATTGGGACTACAACATCTCCGGTTGCTCCATCTCTGAAATCAGGTGTTTCTCCTGCATGAATTGCTTTTGTGTCAAATCCATATTGACTATATTTATTTCTCATATCGTTTTAATTATTTTATTTTCATTAAATTAACTCTAAGATCGGCATCCAGCTCAGGAACAATACTAAAGCGAGATTTTAGAAATTCAGCATTACCTGTATCTAAAATGGATACATTTCTCATGAAATTCGTCTTTTAGTTATGCTTGTACAGTGCGATTATTATTGATTTTAGTAAGAATGTCTATTTTCGTGACTAATCCCACAAAGAGTCCTGAATTACCTTCTAATATAGCTACATAACCCTCGTTGAGTATATCAAGGAGTTGTTCGTAACTGGCAGTATATGGTATAGTGACTAGATTTTTAGCCATTATCTGAGATACCGGTGTCTTGTTTGTATATCCCTCTATATATGCCTTTAATAAGTCTGAGTCATCTATAATCCCTACTGCTTTATTATTTTTGAGTATAGGTAATTGAGAGATATCGTAAAGCTTCATTTTTTTATATACAGTCAGTAATGTGTCAGAAGGTTGCGCATATATTATGGCTTTATCTTCTATATTACGTTGTGCAAAATCTCTAAGATCGTTGTGTACTTTTTTATGTTCTAGTCCATTGTCTTGCAGCCAGTAATTATTGTACATCTTCGATAAATACTTGTTTCCACTGTCGCAAACGAGAGTCACTACGCGTTTCGGTTCTGTTTGTTCCTTACAATATTTAATGGCAGCCGAAAGAAGTGTTCCTGAAGATGATCCGGCAAGAATACCTTCTTTATTAAGAAGTTCGTATACTGCATCAAAACTCTCTTTGTCTGATACGGAATAAGCCTTTTTAGTAAGTGAGAAATCGGCTATTGATGGGATGAAGTCTTCACCTATACCTTCTACCAACCACGATCCTGAGTTGGATCGTATAATTCCTTTATTTACATAATCGGCTAATATTGATCCATTGGGATCGGCTAATACAAATTCTGTTTTATCAGAAACTTTCTTAAAAAAGTGAGTTAGTCCCGTTAATGTACCTGAAGATCCAACTCCGACAACGACAGCATCAACATCTTTATTCATTTGTTTCCATATCTCCGGACCTGTGGTAGTTTCGTGGGCTAGGGGGTTAGCCGGGTTTTCGAACTGGTTAATGTAATAAGCTCCTGTGTCTTTTGCTATTTGCTGTGCTAAATCCTGATAGTATTCGGGATGTCCTTTTATTACATCAGAACGTGTGATTATTACTTCGACGCCTAAGGCTCTGAGGTGATTGATTTTTTCCTGACTCATTTTGTCGGGAATCACCAGTTTCAATTTATAGTTCTTCATCTTAGCAATGAGGGCTAGACCCAAACCCGTATTGCCCGCTGTTGCTTCTATTATTGTATCTCCGGGTTTCAACTTTCCTTCTTGTTCGGCAATGGTTATCATCGATAATCCTATACGATCTTTTATCGAGCCCCCCGGATTTTGGTTTTCGAGCTTGACAAACAATCTACATTTGCCTGTATTTATTTTTGTAATTTCTATCATGGGCGTGTTGCCCACCATGTCTAATACACTATTTGTAACATTATACTCTTTCATCGTTATAATATTTACTTGTTGATATAATAACTTTGGCTGATATTACAAACCTGTAATATCAGCCAAAGGCAAAATATTTATCAATAGCCCGGATTTTGTTCAACATCAGGATCCGATAATATATCGGAAGCGGGGAATGGAAACAACCAATAGTCGGTATTTGTCAGACCGAGGACTGATCCTGTCCTTTTTGTTCTAACCAGATCAAACCAACGATGAGGTTCAAAGGCAAACTCAATACTATTCTCATCTTCAATAGCTTGAATTATTACATTTTTATCCGTACTATTAAAGTCGGGAACATCCGCTCTATTACGAACCTTATTTAAGTCTGATAAAGCACCTGATATATCCGGAGTTGCTTTTTTTATCCTGGCCTCAGCCCGTATTAAGTATAGCTCAGCAATGCGAATAACATAAGCCGGGTCGGTACTTGTTGATACGGTATTATACAATACTCCGTATACTGAGTTACCGCTACCTTTTATAATTTCTTTTCTTGTTCCCCCTACATCCGAATCGTTCAGTTTGGCAACTAATGCATCCGACGGCTTTAAGGTATATTGCCCTCCTACAGTGCTTGGATACCAAAGATTCCAGTAACTATTTTTATCGTTTGATGTAAAAGTTAATTCAAATACAGATTCAGGAGACAGAAATGGTGAAGTAAAAAAGGTTTTAAAAGGTTTCACCAGAGAATATTTGGTACTGTTGATTACCGATGTAGCATATGTTTCCGCCTCTGCCCATTGTTCTCTATAAAGATGGAGTCTTGCTCTTAAAGCTCTAGCCGCATTTTTTTGAGCTCTGTTGCGTGTTGTCGAATCGTCTTCAGGAAGTAATTCTTCGGCTTTTGTCAGATCGGCAAGTACCTGATCGTAAGTCTGAGCGAGAGTACTTCTTTTTATCCCTGATAATGCTCCCAAATCTGTTGTTGGGTTTAATTGAAGTTGTACTCCGCCCCATCCACGAGCGAGGTCGAAATAACCAAGGGCTCTTATAAAGTACGCTTCGCCTAGAATCTTATTCTTTTCAGCTTCAGTAAATAACGGATCATTTACATTCCCGATGGCTGCGATTATAGAATTTGCAGAGTTGATGCCCGCATAAATAGTTTGATAAACATAAACAGTACCCGCATTATCAGGAGAAACCGAATTCTGATCGAGTTGTAAGTATTGGCTCAATGTTCCATTGTAGGAAACATTGTCTGCCGTTATTGTTCCTAATGTTATGTAATAATTAGAATAATAATTCTGAACTGAATTATACGCTCCGATAATAGCAGCATTTGCTGTTCCTTTATTCGTTATTGCAACCGTAGAAGGTATAGAATTTGTGGGGGACAAATCTAAAAAATCCTCACAAGCTGTGAACAATAAGGGTGTTGAGAGAGCTGCTATGATAATTAAGTTTTTATATAACTTTTTCATTGTTTTTGTTTTTGTGGAACTTAAATATGAATTCTTTTTTTAGAATGTAGCATTCAATGTGAGCTGAATAGTCCGTGGTTGTGGCACTGTTGCCCAATCGTATCCATAAGTATTCTGGCTACTGCTTTGTGCATTTACTTCCGGGTCGAGTCCTTTATACTTTGTAATGGTAAACAGATTGGTAACCGAGACTGTCGCTCTGAGTCTGCTTAGTTGCAAATTTCTTATAATAGATTTAGGCAGATTGTAGCTTAGAGCCAGATTCTTGAGCCTGATAAACGATCCGTCACTCAAATATCGGCTACTCATATTTGCAACATTCCCTCCATAGTTGTTTGCCGAACCTCCGTTAATAGTAGGGTCGCCACTATATGTGGTCAGACGGGGAATATCAGTTATATCTCCCGCTTTTTGCCATCTTTCTAGCTGTCTCGGAATAAAGCCTATATTGTTTTGAGTACCGCCATGTACTAAGAAGAAATCGTGCATACTAAGAATTTTATTCCCTTGCTGAAAATAAAAGAATAGATTCAGAGAAAAATCTTTATAGGTAATATCATTTGTAAAGCCTCCGGTATAGTTAGGTAAGGCATTACCTACAATTTGTCTGTCCGCTGAAGTGATAAAACCATCCTTGTTAACATCTTCATAAACAGCATTCCCTGTTTCAGGGTCTACATATAGCTGTTTGTACAAATAAAAAGAGTTTACTGAATAGCCTTCGCGTAATATGGATGCGTTACGTCCCGAAGCTCCAAGGGTAATATCAGAAGCTAATTTCTCTATTTTATTTTTGTTCCATGATATATTAAATTCAGTAGTCCATTTGAAGTCTTTTTTATTGATATTAGTCGATTGTATTCCTAATTCCACCCCACTGTTTCTTACAGCACCATAGTTTTGAAGAAAAGATGTAAACCCTGAACGATAAGGAACAGGAACATTCAATAATAAATCGTATGTGTATTTATTATAATAGTCGAAACTAAAGCTTATTGCATTTTTCAGGATTGCAAAATCAAAGCCGAGGTCTAACTGACGTGTGGTTTCCCATGTCAAGTCTGGATTTGCCAATTGAGAAGGGGCAGTGCCGGCAGTCTCTAAATAGTTCGATCCTGCTGACCATAAACCCAAAGCAGCGTATGACCCTATTCCATTTTGATTTCCCGAATATCCAAAACTGCCCCTAAATTTGAGCGCATCAAAGAAATTTATGTTTTTTATAAAACTCTCCTGACTTGCATCCCATGTAAGCCCAACAGACGGAAAGTAGCCCCAACGCTTGTTTTTCCCGAACTTAGATGAGGCATCAGCCCTTATGCTTCCATCTATTGTATATTTATTATTAAACGTATAACTAGCTTTTCCAAAGAATGATAGCAATCTACTTTCAGACTTGGATGCTGAACCCGATTTAGTTGCTGCTACAGAAATATCTTTTAGATCATTGGTTGCAAAACCTTGTCCCGATGCACTGGTGTACTCTTCTTGTACAGCATTGACGGTATTTCCAAGTAAAACATTAAGTGCATGTTTATCTTTAAAGACTTTATTATAGGTGAGTAATTGTTCTGCTGTATAAACAATGTTTTTAGCTTTGTATGAGGTGGCAGAACCATTAGTTGCTATCCCGGCACTGATAAAAGTGTCAGCATAATTGCTTTCAGTCAGATCAGTATTATCTAAGCTCCAGCTTGAACGAAATTTAAGTTCTTTGAGAAGGTTATATTCCAAGAACAAGTTTCCGATAGTTCGCCATGTAGTAGCATTATTATCAAGATGCTCTATCAGCGCCAGATGGTTATCAAAACTTCCATATCTTGCATAACTGCCATCTTCATTGTAAATAGGTAAATATGAACGAACAAATATAGCAGAATTGATTACTCCTTTTGGATTGTTGTCATTGCTACTTACATTACGATATACTTTACTTAGGTTAATGCTTGTACCTATTTTCAATTTGCTTGTTAAATTATTGTCATAGTTGAGTCGTCCCGAATAGCGTTCAAAATCGGAAGGTTTAACAACAGATTCCTGCTTGGTGTATCCGAGGCCGACATAGTAGGTACTGTTGGAATTACCTCCCTGCGCTGAGATTTCATAATTTGATAAAGCAGCCGTTCTAAATAAATCACTATTGCGATCGTATGTGGGCATACCGGAGGGATCAGCAAAAGGTAACTTTATGTCAGATGGAGACAATCCTCTATCGATACCTGTATTGTAGGCTGCTTCGTTAGCGAGTATAGCCGTTTCAGGGCCTGTTATAGATCGGAATTTTTTAATAGCATTTGCCCATCCATGAGACAGGGATACCGATATTTTCGCTTTTGTATCTTGTTTACCTCTCTTAGTTGTTATTATAACTACTCCATTTGCTCCTAATGATCCGTATATTGCGGTCGCATTAGCGTCTTTAAGTACAGTAATGTTCTCGATGTCTGATGGATTAATGTCCGATAATGGATTTGACTGGGTTTGTCCTCCCATACCGGTAGAAATGAGATTGCTGTTGCTAATAAATACACCATCAATAATGTATAATGGGTCTACTCCTGCATTAATAGAGTTACTACCTCTTACACGAAAAATAACACCACCTCCGGGAACTCCGGTATTTGATGAGATCTGTACGCCGGGAGCTTTTCCTTGTAATAGCTGGTCAAATCCGGAAGCCGCAGTTTCTTTTATTCCATCTGAAAGATTAATGGAAGTTATAGCTCCACTGACTGATCTTCGTTGTTGGGATGTATAGCCTGTTACAACAACTTCGTCAAGAAAGTTAAAGTCTTCTTTTAATGATAGGATGATAGGTTCTTCTGCATCGTAAACATCAATATCTTGTGATTTATATCCTACCAGACTTATAGATAAAGTAGCGGGTAGTGCTTTTGTTACTTGTAACGAAAATCCACCATGAGCATCAGTAAGAGTGCCATTTGTCGTTCCTTTTAAGGCGACGGAAGCTCCGATAATAGGCTCTTTGGTTTTATCGTCTATTACGTTCCCTCTTATAATGGTTTGGGAATAAAGCCCAAACGTAGATAGCATCAATAATACTAAAAATACATAAATATGCTTTTTAACACATGAGGGTTGATACTTTTTTTTCCAAAAAATAAATATATTTGTCATATTCTATTTTAGATTGAACACTTCCAATACCAATTGCCGTCGGAGGAGGAAGTGTTTATTTTTATAATTAAAACTTCTCTTTTTTATATAAGATTGTAACACATCTTGCTTATTTGTATAACTCAATAATATTATAAAACTTCTTGATGCAAAATTCAATCAGTTAACTTTTGTTTACTAATGAACTATAATAAGTCAAAATAAAGAATGTAAGGGGAAAGTATTATCTACAACAACACATTCGTGCTGAAAAGTAAGGGGCTGTATTAAGTAGGCTAGGAGATAGAAGGTGGTTGATGTTACAAAAGCGAAAGAGTAAATTCAGCTTTTTGTATTTGATTGATGAATGGTTTATTCGCCGAGACAGTGAATAAACCTCTAGTAGTTTTTCCATAATCATTTTCATATTTTTTGTTTAACTTATATAACAATTGCAAAAATATAAGACTTTCGTTTAATCATAAATACCATAAATGAGGTATTTATTGTTGAGCCATTAACTCATTTAAACAATAAGTTATGATGTTTAATGAAATTGCTTTTGACAAGTAACCCGAAGCGGTAGATTATCTGATCGAGAGACGGATTTCGCTTACGGTACAACAAAACTTTATAGCGAACAACGATACCTATCTGCACTTAAGGCAAACATTCACCTATCTCGCATTGATTATATCTATTAAATCTTCACTTATATCAGTAAATCATATTATATATTTGTACTCGTATCGAAACTTATAATCTGTTCAACTATTTTAATTAATATATAAAATGCAATTATATAATACATTAAGTAACGAAGAAAGAGAAAAATTAATAGACCAAGCCGGTGTTAATAGGCTTACTTTATCATTCTACGCTTATGCCCACATCGACAATCCCCAACAGTTCAGAGACGAACTCTTTGTCAGATGGAGCGAGCTCGATGTGCTGGGACGTATATATGTAGCCAAAGAAGGGATCAATGCC
Organism: Dysgonomonas sp. Marseille-Q5470; assembly: GCF_951230145.1. NCBI lineage: Bacteria > Pseudomonadati > Bacteroidota > Bacteroidia > Bacteroidales > Dysgonomonadaceae > Dysgonomonas > Dysgonomonas sp. Marseille-Q5470. Next base: position 526,911 of record NZ_CATNVE010000001.1, read on the forward strand.
CAATTATCATTACCCGCTCATAATATGAGTGCCTTTAAAGATTTTTTGGACACTTATACCTTTATGAAAGACATCAGGTTGAACATAGCAGTAGAGCATGACAATAAATCTTTCCTCAAATTGAAGATAAAGGTAAGAGACAAAATTGTAGCCGATGGACTTAACGACAACACCTTTGACGTTACGAACATAGGCATTCATCTGAAAGCACAAGACTTTAACAATATGATGGACGATCCCGATACCATCGTTATTGATATGCGTAATCATTACGAAAGTGAAATAGGGCATTTTGACGGGGCTATCACTCCCGATGTTACTACATTCAGAGAATCGCTTCCGATTATAAATGAGCAATTGAAGGACTACAAAGAGTCTAAAAAACTACTGATGTATTGCACCGGTGGTATTCGTTGCGAAAAGGCGAGTGCATATTTCAAGCACCAAGGCTTCAAAAACGTCTATCAGTTAGAAGGCGGTATTATCGAATATACCCGTCAAATAAAGTCGGAAGGATTGAAATCGAGATTTATAGGCAAAAACTTTGTTTTCGACAATCGTCTCGGAGAACGAATCACCGATGATGTTATAGCTCATTGCCATCAATGTGGAGAGCCTTGCGATACGCATACTAATTGTGCAAACGAAGGTTGTCATCTTTTGTTTATACAATGCTCGAAATGTGCCCAAAAGATGCATAATTGCTGTTCCGATGCTTGCAAAAATATCGTTACACTTCCTCAAGAGCAGAGAAAGATATTGCGCAAGGGTATTAAAAATGATACGATGATTTTTAGAAAAGGGAAAGCTAAGCACCTTCTCCCAAAAAACGAATAAAGAGAACACATTTTATTCGTAACTTGTCCGGTATCTACTATTGTTCAGACCAGATCAAAAGGTACTCCTTTTTATTTATAAAACATATAAGAGCCTGTTTAAATAAAATCTAAACAGGCTCTTACAATAAAGTGATTAGTATTGCAACTCCTCCTTATTACCCACCATTCTAAAAAACATCTTAAATCTTAGAGAAACTTCCCATGGATGTATTTTTGGGTAGATAGATTCTTACATCAAATATTTTTTCATAAATATCAATATTCCAGGCGAATGATTGGTGTGTGATAGACTTTTTCCTAAACAAATCTTAACGTAAACGTAACAAAATAGAAAAGAGGCTGTAACAACAGTGTAATAATTTTGCTGCTGTAAAAACAAGGGAATAAAATATCACTAAAAATAAAAAGATTATGAAAAAAACAATTTTGGTTTCTATAGCATTACTATCATTAAGTATTGGTGTTAGTGCTCAAAAGATTAAAGGTTCGGACACAGTATTGCCTTTATCACAAAAAGAAGCAGAAAGTTTTATGAAGGCAAATCCATCCAGAACTGTTACAGTAACAGGTGGAGGAAGTGGAGTTGGTATATCTTCGCTTTTGGCAGGAACTACTGATATCGCACAGGCTTCAAGAAAAATTAAATTCTCGGAGAGACAACAGCTAAAAGATAAAGGGAAAGAGGCGAAAGAGGTAATTATTGCCTATGATGCACTTGCGGTAGTAGTACATCCTTCGAATAAAGTATCGAACTTAACTCGCGAACAACTGGAAGGTATTTTTACAGGAAAGATAACTAACTGGAAACAGGTGGGTGGAGCAGACTTAAAAATAGTTCCTTATTCTCGCGAAACATCATCCGGTACTTACGAGTTTTTTAGAGAGCACGTGCTGGCAAATAAAAACTATGTAAACGGAATAATGAGCTTGCCGGCAACAGGAGCTATTATCCAGTCGGTAGGACAAACGAAGGGGGCTATCGGCTATGTAGGGCTTGCTTATCTTAATAAATCGGTAAAATCAGTGCATGTATCGTATGATGGAGGAAAGAAATTTATAGAGCCATCAGTAGCCAATGCCAAGAATAAGACTTATCCTGTTGTACGTCCTTTATACTTCTATTACGAAGCAAAATCAGAGAAAACAGTAAAACCTTTTGTTGACTATGTATTATCGGCTAAAGGACAGAAAATAGTATCGGACGTTGGATTTATCCCTGTAAAATAACGATTTTAGAAACAAAAGGAATAACATGAAACAACTAAAACGAATATTAGAGCGGATAGTTGAAAGCATACTAACAGTTAGCGGTGCTGTAACAAGCATCGCTATACTCCTTATCGTAATATTCTTATTCAAAGAAGGATTCGGATTGTTTAATTCTCCTTCTGTCGAACATGGCTATACACTTGTTGTAAACTCTAAGAATGCAGTTAACAAATTAAATGTTCTTGAGATAAAAGAGATATTTGATTCAGAAATAACGAATTGGGCAGAGCTTGGCGGAGCAGATGAAGAAATAAAGATTTTCAGAATAGATGATATTTTTAATATGTATTCTGAAGAAGAATTTGGAGAAGATTATGCTCTACTACCACAAAAGCTAGGTGAAGTGATTGCACAGAACCCGAATATCATAGCATTTTTACCCGAAAAATACGCTCCAACAAATATGCCCGGAGTGAAGGTGATTACAACAGGGAATATTAATGTTGAGGATTTTTTTGGAGGAAAGCAGTGGATGCCCACAGCAACGCCTGCTCCTTTATTCGGGGTATTACCTTTGATATTGGGAACTCTACTTGTGAGTATAGTTGCTATTCTAATAGCACTTCCTTTAGGGCTCGGAGTTGCTATCTATATATCAGAGCTGGCTAATGAACGAACACGCAAGCTTATGAAACCAACAATTGAGCTATTAGCGGGAATTCCCTCTGTGGTCTATGGTTTCTTCGGCTTAGTGGTTTTGGTTCCGATTGTGCAAAAGGTTTTTCACTTACCTGTCGGCGAAACGGCATTTACAGGTAGCCTTATCCTTGCTATTATGGCATTACCTACCATTATAACTGTTGCCGAAGATGCGATGCGTAATACGCCTCGGGCTATGCGTGAAGCAAGTCTGGCATTAGGTGCTACCCATTGGCAAACTGTTTACAAAGTAGTTATTCCTTATTCGATATCGGGTATATCAGCCGCAGTTGTATTAGGTATAGGCAGGGCTATAGGTGAAACTATGGCAGTGTTGATGGTTACGGGGAACGCAGCTATAATACCTCACTCAGTGTTCCAATCGGTGCGGACAATTCCTGCAACTATAGCCGCTGAATTAGGTGAAGCTCCGGCAGGAGGAGCTCATTATCAGGCTTTGTTTTTGCTCGGATGTATTCTGTTTGTGATAACTATGATTATCAGCATTACAGCTGAGGCAATTTCTAAAAAGCAATATAATAAAGGATTATAGTTATGGATAAGAAATTAAGTCAGCGCATTGCATTTATTATATTTCGTATACTGGGTATAGCAGTAGTAGGTATCCTTTTCTGGATATTAGGATTTATTATCTACAACGGTATAGGAGTTATCAATTGGGAGTTTTTAACTTCAGCTCCAACAGAAGGTATGACCTCGGGTGGAATATTTCCGGCTATCGTAGGAACTATGTATCTGATTATAGGCAGTATGATATTTGCTTTCCCGTTGGGAGTAATGTCTGCTATTTATACAAATGAATATGCCGGAAACAGCTGGATTGTAAAATTCATACGTGTAATGACCAATAATCTGGGGAGTATTCCTTCCATTGTTTTTGGACTTTTTGGTATGGCTTTATTTGTAAATACGCTCGGTTTTGGGGATTCTATTATTGCCGGTTCATTAACACTTGGCTTGCTTGTTCTTCCTCTTATTATTCGTACTACCGAAGAAGCACTCAAAGCTGTACCGGATTCGTACCGCACGGGAAGTCTGGCACTGGGAGCAACTAAATTACAAACCATTCGCAGGGTTGTTTTGCCTGCTGCTCTTCCCAATATAACTACCGGTTTAATTCTGTCTATAGGGCGTGTGTCAGGAGAAACTGCTCCTATTCTATTTACGGTTGCAGCCTATTTCTTGCCTAAGTTGCCCGAAAGTATGTATGATCAGGTCATGGCATTGCCATATCATCTATATGTAATTGCCACTAGTGGTACCGATATAGAAGCGTCTCGTCCTATTGCTTACGGAACGGCATTGGTGTTGATTGTCATTGTATTGTTTATGAATATTTTAGCTACTGTTTTAAGACGTTACTTCGGCAAAAAAGTAAAGACTAATTAATTAGAATAAGAAAATGATTGAAGCAAAAAATATAGATTTTTATTACGGAGACTTTCATGCATTGAAGGGTATAAATATGAAAATGGAGGCCAATACTATTACGGCTTTCATCGGACCTTCAGGATGCGGAAAGTCTACATTCCTACGCCTTTTTAATAGGATGAATGACCTTATCGACGGAACAAGACTTACCGGAGAGTGTTTAATTGAAAATGAAAATATATACGATAAGACAGTTCAGGTAGATGAATTGAGGAAAAGAGTGGGGATGGTTTTTCAGAAACCTAATCCTTTTCCCAAATCGATATTTGAAAATGTAGCCTATGGCTTGCGCGTGAATGACATGGCTAGTAAAAAAGATTTGGAGCAGCGAGTTGAAGAGTCTCTCAAGGCAGCAGCCTTATGGGATGAGGTGAAAGATAAACTAAAGAAATCGGCATTCGAATTATCGGGAGGACAACAGCAACGTCTTTGTATTGCGAGGGCATTAGCCGTTTCTCCTTCTATCCTGTTGATGGATGAGCCGGCATCGGCTCTCGACCCGATCTCTACTTCAAAAATAGAGGAATTGATCCACAATCTTAAGAAAGACTATACAATTGTTATTGTTACTCACAATATGCAACAAGCGGCTCGGGTAAGTGATAAAACCGGATTCTTCATGTTAGGAGAATTGGTTGAATTCAGCGAGACAAAAAAGATGTTCTTGAACCCGCAAAAGCAAGAAACTCAAAATTATATAACCGGAAGATTCGGTTAAGAAGGAGGTTGAATTAAAATTAGTTTCTTAAAATTACTATTAAAAGAAGAAAGAGATGAATATGATGAAACATACAGAACGGGAAATGTTAGCTCTGAGAGAAGAGGTAAATCAGATGTGGAAGTTGGTTATATCTCAGTTAGAAAAAGCAAAACAATCTTTTCTTAATGGAGATGTAGAGCTTGCCCGTGAGATTGTAAGCCGTGAGAAGCGCGTGAATGCATTCGAGCTGAAAATAGATAGCGATTGTGAAAACTATATTGCTCTCTACAGTCCTGTGGCTGTAGACCTAAGGCTGATCTTATCACTCATAAAGATTAGTAGCACGTTGGAACGTATTGGTGATTTCTGTGATGGAATAGCTCGATATGTGATTGATGATGACTGTAATAAGCCGGGCTCACAATTGTTGGAAGAGTTACAATTAGAAAGAGTATTCGATGTCCTGATAGGAATGCTTTCGGATGTATTTGTAGCTCTCGAGTCGGAAAATACAAAAATAGCGGGTAAAATATTAGCCAAAGATGAAGAGGTAGATAATATCTATCGCAATGCCATAGATGTATTGACAGTCTATCTGGAAAATAATCCTACTTTTATATATTGCGGTTTGAAACTTTTATTGCTTATTCGCAAGTTGGAACGCATTGGAGACCATTGTAGCAATATCGTAGAAGAGATTGTCTTTTATGTTGATGCCAAAGTTCTTAAACACTCGGGTAAAATAGGAAAAATTGAAAAAAAAGATGAGTAATTTCTTGAATAGCTTATCTTTGTAAAGAGTAAATACAGAATGTATGGGAAATAAGATTCTGATCGTTGATGACGAAAAAGACATTTGCGAGATATTAGAATTCAATTTAAGCAACGAAGGCTTTGACGTTGAATTAGCTTATTCGGCAGAAGAAGCCCTTAAGAAATTGAACCCCGATTTTTCTCTTATCCTCCTAGATGTAATGATGGGCGGAATGTCCGGCTACAAAATGGCGGAAAAGTTGAGGAAAGAAGGCAATAATATTCCTATTGTTTTCTTAACGGCCAAAGATACCGAGAATGATATGCTTACTGGTTTCTCGGTGGGAGGAGATGATTATATTTCGAAGCCATTCTCTATAAAGGAAGTTATTGCCCGTATCAAGGCAGTGGTAAAAAGGCTCGAAGTCAAAAAAAATACAAAAGAGTCAACTACTGAGTTAACCTTTGCCGGTATTGTGATCAATATGGACAAAAAAGAATTAACTGTGGATGGAGAAAAAGTAGCACTTACAAAGACCGAATTTGAGATACTTGCTTTATTGGCAACAAATGTAGATAAGGTGTTTTCTCGTGAAGATATTATCCAGACTGTATGGCGTGAAACCCCTTATATTACAGAGCGGACTGTGGATGTGCATATTGCCCGCCTGAGGAAAAAAATGGGAGAATACTCCTCACTTATCGCCAATCGTTCGGGTTATGGTTATAGATTTAATATAGGAGAATAATGAAGCTGACTTATAAGCAACGATTATTTTTATACTTTGCTATTATTTTCACTCTATTTACTGCCGGAATCTTTGTGTTCGAGCAGTCGAGGGAGCGGAGGTTGAGGACTGAAGCATTGGAAGAAAAATTGGATGCTTATGCGGAAATCATTAACTCTAGTCATGGTTTCCTGTCTCTGGATAGCCTCGAACAGCTTCTTCCTTCAAATATACGCCTTACCTTAATCGATAATGACGGGAATGTATTGTACGACAACTCTGTAAAAGATGTACATTCTCTCGAAAATCATACAATGCGCCCCGAAGTACAAGCTGCAATAGCAAAAGGACGAGGTAGTAATATAAGAATGTCTGCTTCTCTCAACAAGGAATATCTATATTATGCAAAGAAAATAGGCAACGGTTATGTTCGGGTAGCCCTTCCGTATGATATTCAAACACGTCGTTTTTTGGAGCCTGATAATTTATTTTTGTATTTTATATTAGCATTTTTCTTTATTATACTCATTCTGCTGAATGCCATAACAAACCGTTTTGGAAAATCCATCAGGCAGCTTCGAGATTTTGTAATGACTTCAGATAGTGATAAGCTTCCGAAGCTTGATTTTCCGAATGATGAATTGGGGCAAATAAGTACCAAGCTTGTAGAAAATTACAAACAGCTAAGAAGAAGCCAAAAGCGAATAGCTCTCGAACGAGAGAAGCTATTGCAACACGTTCATTCATCCGAAGAAGGAATTTGTTTCTTTTCGGCAGATAGAAATGTTGAATTTTATAATGGGCTATTTATTCAATATCTCAACACAATTTCGAGTGAACCGAATAGCAATCCCAAAGAAATATTTTCAGATAGTGCTTTTGATGAACTCAATGATTTTCTGTTGCGTGAAGATAAGGAAGAGAATTATTTTGAGATACATATCAGAAAGCATGGAAGACTATTTATTCTGCGGTTGAATATATTTGAAGACCGTAGTTTTGAGATCGTACTGAATGACATGACAGAGGAAGAAAAAACCCGATTACTGAAACAGGAAATGACAAGCAATATAGCACACGAATTGCGTACACCTGTAACAAGCATACGGGGATATCTTGAAACAGTCCTTGTACAATCGGCTTTAGACGAAAATAAGAAGCAGCACTTTATAAGCAAGGCTTACAATCAGACAATTATCCTTTCGGAATTGATCGGAGATATGAGCCTCATAACTAAAATAGAGGAGGCACCCACTTCTTTCCGAAAAGAAGAAGTGAATATTTATCAGTTGCTTAATGAATTGAATGACGATCTTGCGACAGCTTTGCAGAGCAAAAATATAGTAATGACAACCAATAATATTCCTGAAGGTTTGGCGATAAACGGGAATAGGAGTTTGTTATATTCTATCTTTCGTAATTTGGTGGATAATACCATTCGCTATGCAGGAGAAGATGTAACGATATGTGTAAGTGTATATAACGAAGACAAAGACTATTATTACTTCTCATTCTACGATACAGGGGTAGGAATCTCTGATGAAAAACATCTGAAACGCTTATTCGAACGCTTCTATAGAGTCAATGAAGGTCGCACTCGTGACACAGGAGGTTCGGGCTTAGGGCTCTCTATTGTTAAGAATGCCATCGCGTTTCACAATGGTTCTATTATCGCTAAAAATAGAAAAGAAGGAGGCTTGGAGTTCTTATTCAAGCTAAAAAAATAGAATACCTGATTTTATATTAAACCATCACTTATAATCTTTTTGTCATCCTGAGGGAAACGAAGCATCTTTAGAGCCAGACTCAAAATAGATTCTTCACTTCACTCAGAACAACAAAAAATATTTCAGTTTTATCCATTTACTTTTTTATAATCTGCAAGGAATGTGGCTAATCCGCTATCTGTAAGAGGGTGCTTCAGTAATCCTTTGATTGCAGACAACGGGCAAGTAGCAACATCAGCCCCGACTTCGATACACTGTATAATATGTTGAGTACTGCGGATAGATGCAGCCAACACCTGAGTAGACATATCATAAGTAGTGTACATATCTACAATCTTACTTACCAACTCGATGCCATCACTTGAAATATCATCAAGGCGCCCAACAAATGGAGATACATAGGTAGCCCCGGCTTTTGCTGCTAATAAAGCCTGACCAACTGAAAATACCAATGTGCAGTTAGTGCGGATTCCCTTCTTCGTGAAATATTTAATCGCCTTGATTCCATCCTCTATACAAGGAACTTTCACAACAATGTTTTTGTGTAAAGCCGCAAGCTCTTCACCCTCACGTATCATCCCTTCATAATCCGTTGAAATCACTTCTGCGCTGACATCTCCATCTACAATTTTGCAGATTTCCAAATAATGATTCCGTTGATTTTCTACTCCTTTTATTCCTTCCTTTGCCATAAGGGACGGATTGGTAGTTACTCCGTCTAATACTCCTAAATTGTTAGCTTCGCGGATTTGATCCAAATTCGCTGTGTCGATAAAGAATTTCATGATATGTTATTATATTTATGAATACTATCCTCTAATATCCGAATATATTTTAATTAAAACAAATCAGATAGGCTGTTTGTTTCCACTCTGGATATGCTTTATACCATCTTAATATATAGACAGATATAATTCTTTTGCACTCTGTTCTGAAGATTGTTTAGCAGATCGTTGCCATATGAGATAATACCTATTACTTTTGCAATCTCATTCAGGTTTATCTCAACAAAACGCTATGGCTATATCTAAACACTACTGGTATCATACTATTGCTATTCTCACAGTAATTGTTTGGGGTACTACCTTTGTTTCCACAAAGGTTCTTATAGGGTATGGATTATCCCCTTCCGAAATTCTGATTTATCGTTTCCTGTTGGCATATATAGGTATTTGGTTTGTCTGCCCGAAAAGGCTTTTTGCTAAATCTGTTAAAGATGAGCTTCTGTTTGTTGCCGCCGGACTATGTGGGGGTTCCCTCTATTTTGTATTCGAAAATACCGCACTGCAAATAACGCTGGCATCCAATGTATCTCTTATTATATGTACCTCTCCTATATTTACCGCCTTTCTTTCCTACTTGATGTACAGAAAGGAAAAATTGAAAGCATCCCTTATATTTGGTTCTCTCACAGCTCTGCTTGGGGTTGGCTTGGTTGTTTTCAATGGTAGCTTTATATTGCAGATCAATCCTCTAGGTGATATTTTGACAATACTGTCTGCCCTGTCGTGGGCTTTTTATGGGATTGTATTGCGCAAGGTCAACGGGCGTTATTCAACACTTTTTATTACCCGTAAGGTATTTATTTATGGTATAATTACCATGCTTCCTTTTCTTGCTTTTAGTCCTTCATCCCTTCATCCTGAATTGCTTGTGCAGCCTGTTATTATTGCTAACCTGTTGTTCTTAGGGCTGATCGCTTCACTGCTTTGTTTTATAGCATGGAACACAGCTGTAAAAGAACTTGGTATTGTGCAGACATCCAACTATATCTACTTTGTACCGCTGGTAACACTGCTTACTTCTGCCATTGTAATAGATGAACATATTACATTGGTTGCTCTTCTAGGGTCTGTGTTTATTCTATTCGGTGTATATGTTGCCGAGAAAGGATTCAGATTTGGTTTGAAGAAAAAGGTCGTATAAGGAAGTATATTTTCAGCCTTTGAGTATTCTCTTTAAGTAGGATATATCTAACAGATTCACAGTCTCAAAAGTTCCTTTATAAAACACTCCCCAGTTGTTGAAAACGCAAGGCAGCTCTTTTGCCTTTTGCAGCGTATCCACTTGAATGAATGACACCGGGACATTGTTCGTTTCGCAATACTCTTTTGTCATCTCAATACTCTGATAGACATAGGGGCATTGCATATCATAATATATTGTAAGCTCTTTGTTTGCTATTTTCAGGCTCTTGGCGTTTTGTGCAAACTTTGGTGTTGTTCCGTCAAGAGAAAGTGCTAGTAATTCATATCCATTTACGGTTGTATCAACAACCTCGAACCCAAACCTTTTTGCAAATGATTGGTCAGAGAGCCACGATTTTTGTTTTTGCGCTCCGAGCATGCAGATGCCCGATTTGCCCTTTTTCTTTGCATCAGCCAAGCAATACTCCATCAGCGATCTTCCATAACCTTTTCCTTTGTAATTGCCTAAAACCCACAAGCAATATACATAGTAATAGTTGTCTCCGATTATGGGAACCCAAGCCGTTTCCAAAGGGGCATATTCAATAAAAACGGTAGCTTTTGCATTTAGTTTTCTAAAGACATGGCCCTCAGTCAGTCTGTCTGAGAGCCATTGTCTTTTTGCTTCAATACCTTGATGAGTCTTTTTACTACGGATAATGCAGCATAAGTGTTCATCGGTAAGGTTTTCTATTGTTAAGTTTACAAAATCATCAATCATCTGCTTTTGTTTCAAACTAACATATATCTCGTCTTATTTCAGTCCGTCTTTTTTAGCCTTCATTGATGAATAGCCCAGATAGAATATGATTACCGCATACATGAACAATGCGAGCCATTGTGAGCCGGCAGAGTCTAACCACTCTTTGTCAACAAGATCAACTCCTCCGAAACGTAAGGTTGCGCTAACAACCCCCATCAAAGCGCCTCCCGCAATGAATCCTGACGCTAATAATGTTCCTTTGTCCAATCGAGCAGAATTCAAAGCTTTATCTTTGCTGCGACTGCCTACATACCAGTTTACTGCACCACCAACTAATAGCGGCACATTCAGTTGAAGCGGGATAAACATTCCTAAAGCAAAGGCAAGAGCCGGCACTCTAAAGAATGTAAGCAATAGAGCGATCAATGCACCAATGCCATATAGTATCCATGGCGCACCTGTACCCGACATCAACGGGTCTATAACGGCAGCCATTGCGTTAGCCTGTGGAGCTACAAGAGCACCCTCTCCGGTAAAGCCGTACGTATCGTTCAATATGATCATTACTCCTCCTACTGTTGCAGCAGAAACGAGTGTTCCTAGAAACTTCCACGATTGTTGTTTAGCCGGAGTCGTTCCCAGCCAATAACCGATCTTTAGGTCGGTTATAAATCCACCCGCCATAGACAGGGCCGTACATACTACCCCTCCCATAATCAGGGCTGCCACCATACCCGAAGTCCCTTTCAGTCCTACTGCCACCATGATAACTGAGGCAAGGATAAGGGTCATCAGTGTCATCCCCGAAACAGGGTTTGTTCCCACTATGGCAATCGCATTGGCAGCTACGGTGGTGAATAAGAAAGCAATTATCGCTACCACCAGAATAGCTATGACAGCATAGAACAGATTGTGCATTACACCCAGATAGAAGAAAATGAATGTTGCAAGCAAAGCGACTATTACTCCGATAGAAATTATTTTCATGGGGAGATCAAGCTGAGTGCGCTTATCTATTTTCGATGCATCTTTATTACCTCCTTTAAACTCTTTAGAAGCAAGTCCTACAGCACTTTTGATAATAGGCCATGACCGAATGATACCGATTATACCTGCCATTGCAATACCTCCGATACCAATATGGCGTGCCATAGATGAGAATATCACTTCAGGGCTGGCAGATGCTATTCCGTCAATAAGCCCTCCTCCCGGCAAATAAGGTGCAGGATTTAACATTTGCAGTGTCGTATCTCCTAATAATGGCAGAAGAGGAACAAGTACAAACCAAACCAATGCAGAGCCGGCACAGATGATAGCGGCGTATCTTAGTCCTACGATATATCCCAAGCCGAGAACTGCTGCTCCAACATTAACGCTGAATAGCATCTTCACTTTATTGGCTAAGGTCTCACCATAAGGTATCACACGTGATGTGAAGGTTTCGCCCCATGTACCGAATGTGGCTATAACAAAGTCATAAAGTCCTCCGATCAGCCCGGCTATAATAAGGGGCTTGGCCTGATCTCCTCCTTTTTCGCCCGATACCAGTACTTGTGTAGTGGCGGTAGCCTCGGGGAAAGGATATTTTCCGTGCATATCGGAAACAAAATATTTACGGAAAGGAATAAGGAACAAGATTCCTAAAATACCTCCGAGCAATGAACTAAGAAACACCTGAAAGAAATCGACCGAAATATCGGGATATTTAGCTTGCAGGATGTAAAGTGCAGGCAGGGTGAATATAGCTCCGGCTACAATAACCCCGCTACTTGCCCCAATGGATTGTATTATGACATTCTCACCAAGTGCGTTTTTACGCTTGGTGGCGCTCGATAGCCCTACGGCAATAATAGCGATAGGAATAGCGGCTTCGAATACTTGTCCTACTTTCAGACCCAGATAGGCTGCTGCAGCACTAAACAAAACGGCCATCAGTAGTCCCCACATAACCGACCATGGCGTAACTTCTTTGTATTGCTTATTGGGAGACATTATGGGGTTGTACTCTTCTCCCTCTTTGAGCTCATGAAAAGCGTTTTCAGGTAATCCGCTTATCTTGTCTTCATTTTCTGTTTTCACGGGCTAACTATTTTTTTGTTACAAATTTCTTCTGAAAGTATTACAGATACAAATCTACATTATTTTTTACAGTTATGAAAAAGAACTTATTCCAACATCTTTTTTATTTCCAACATCATAAAGTTTAAAAAGTGACAAAATACGATTTTTATACGATAATCCCAGAAGCTTGTTAAGTGTCACATTATAATGTTTTTATCAGCTGTTTTGAGAATGAAAGGTGACAAAAGTGACACTTTTTAGCCTGTTTTTATCTGTCACCTTTTTGTCCTGATCAGTAACTGATATAAGATAAATTATGGATTATAAAACACAGTCTGTCTTATTTGCAAGAGGTTCTTCATGTCGTTTAGGATGACAGCGCAACAAGTGATTTCTTTTCAACTACAGACTTAAAATCCCATACCAAGCTCAAACATTAACCTGTTGGCATCGCTCGAACCAAAATAAGAGAATTTACCTGTGAATTTGCGGAGTAATGTTAACCAGAATCCTCCTCCATAAGAGGAATGCCACTTTTGTGAAACATCGTCAGGATACCATACACGTCCATGATCTACTCCAACAAATACTCCATAGTTAAGCGGAGTGAGGGGATTGTTGAGCCGTCCCATATCAAGCCGTATATCCGAGTACTGATAGAATGAATGACGACCGATGAAACGGTTACTCCTATATCCTCTCAGTTCGGTTGTTGCTGCCTGAAAGAAATCATATTTGTCAGAGAATAAGCTCTTTCCTTTAAGTAGAGTAGCAAAAGTAATTCTGTCTGTTAGTTTAAGATTCAAACCGAATTCTCCTGTTGTATAGGCAAAATTACGCTCGGGTTTGGTTACGTTTACAGTCCATCCTGATGAAACGGAGAACTTGACAGACGAAACAAAAGATTGTATTTTTTTATTGAACTCATACGCCGCCCCAAGATCAACAAAGTATTTGGTAGAGAATATGGAGTTGTCATCATCGTAGAATGTATTGATGAAGCGATCACGATTTTTAGGGTTTTTCACTTGATACGATTCTATGGAAGTATAGATGTTGAATGTCTGGTCTTTGTTGATATTGTAATACAAAGACGGCTTTAACATGTACTTTTTGATATTAACACGATTGTAGTTCTTGTTCTCATTTTTATAACCATCCGTGTTGTTGCCGAACCCGAAGAAGTTGCTAAAATAAGAAGGGCTACCCACCAGAGCCAATACGTGCAGGCTTTTTTTCTCATCATAGCTTGGAAAAATTCCCTGATATATAAACCCATTGTTTAAATCGTAGCTTATCTGATGTCTTCGAGTATAAGGAGCTCGCCTAAAGCCGTATACGGTATATGAAAAGGATGTTCCGAGATTCAAACCCAAATCGGAATCATATATTCCTATCGGAGTGACAGAAAGTGATGTGTGTCTCAACCGCTGATAGTCATACTCCAAAGCACTTTCGTCGTTAGGGATAATTACTTTTGCGTTGTTGATGGCTTTTAGCTGCTCTTTCTCCGACTTCGACTCGTAAATAAATACGTTATTCCCTTGTTTTACATCATAGTCGTTATTATCGTTACCCCCAATAAGTAAGATCGCAATATTTCTTCTCCGTTTATTTACTTCGAAGCTGTCTTCACCTCCTAGTCCGTATAGCCATATCTCTTTCGTCCGTTTTGGCGAATATTTTTTGTCGAAAGTGAGCTTATTGGTATTTTTATCAAAGATGCGTATGTGCAATTCCTTTCCATTCTGATCTATTACAAACTTCTCGCTCCTATCTGTACCCGTTATAACCGGATTCTTTTGTAAAGTAGTATAATATTTCAAAGCGATATCCTCCAGATTTTTTCTTCTGGCTTTAAGTCTTTCTTTTAGTTTGTTGATATCCTCATTTTGCATTTCCTTCGGTAGCGCTGAAAACGCATTATCTATATCCCTATCTGTTAAGTCTAATTTTAAGATTCGTGCTTGCTCTTGCCAATCTTCGGCTGTGCTTCTTTGTGTAATTGCAATATCGAGAGGCTGAGCCAGTGTATTTATTTTCTTGATATTTTTTATATGAGCTTCATAGTTGGTAATAAAGCCGACACCCAGCATCCCTAATAGTCCTTTGAAGAGAAAGCCGTCTACTTTGGAGAAAGCATGGCTTCTGTCTATCACCTGAGGTTGATATACAACAGAATCACCTTTCGGAGTTGATATCCAGTACCAGTTTTCCGATACTTTGTTCCAATCGCCGATAAGCATATCAAACAATCGCATCTTGATATATAAGTCCTGATCTACTGATGTAGGATTTGTACTGTGCAGGCTATCTATTAATGCCTCTACATTGGTGAGGATTTTTTTATTCTTCAAAGCGGGCAGCTCTGATATACTCACGAGTTTATTCTTTAACTGATTATCGTCTATAATCGTGTCCGTTCCGTCATCAAGCATGTAGTAAATACGGGTATTCATCGAACAAATATTTGCCGACCTTGCCAGCTTTTCCGACACAAGAAACATATATGGATGAACGATTGTATACGCTTCAGTAATAAAATCATCCAGATATGTATCTTTAAAATCTTCATGATGATATACATCTCTGAAAAATTTGGACTCCAAAAAGCTTGAAGAACCGCCAAGTGGCTTTAGCATAAATAGCTGGTCTCGTTTGTTCTTCAGAATAAACGCATGAAGCATCGGGCGTTCGCTGATAATGGATAGCCCTCCATAAGATGAATCTAAAGACGCTGCTTTGGCTGTGATGGGTTTGTAGTATACGTCTCTGTAATGTTTACCCCACGCCCAGGTGTAAAACGAACTGTGCTTTTTCTTTTCGTTAGAATAGATAGGCTTTTCTATATTTTGCCCAATGCGCA
Source organism: Dysgonomonas sp. Marseille-Q5470 (assembly GCF_951230145.1). Classification (NCBI taxonomy): domain Bacteria; kingdom Pseudomonadati; phylum Bacteroidota; class Bacteroidia; order Bacteroidales; family Dysgonomonadaceae; genus Dysgonomonas; species Dysgonomonas sp. Marseille-Q5470. The sequence goes on from NZ_CATNVE010000001.1 coordinate 542,615, forward strand.
CAGGTATAGAATCATCCGCATTATCTTGTGCCAATACATTTAGCGAAGTAAAATGTAAGCAGATAAAGCTGAATATTGTGATGTAATATTTCAGGAGTGGTTTAAGCAATATTTTACAGTTTATTTCTGGTGTAATAATGTTTTGTTGTAGAGTATCGGTGTAAATGTAATTAAAAAAACGAAAAGCAAACTCAATTTACTTTAATTCTCTTATTACTTTACATGGATTGCCTGCTGCAAGACAATTTGCTGGAATCGACTTTGTGACCACACTCCCTGCTCCGATAGTAGTATTGTCGCCGATAGTTACACCGGCAAGTATAATAGATCCCCCGCATATCCATACATTGGAACCGATAGTAACAGGAGCCGAATCTATTTTCCAGAACGAAGGCGCAGCATTCTCATCGGTATTGTAAGATAAGCGTTCATTCGGGTTTACGGGATGCGAAACAGCGTATATCTGTACATTAGGACCTATACCTGTATTATTCCCGATTGTTATTTTGTTGCAATCAAGAAACACACAATTCATATTGATTTCGCAATTGTCTCCAATATGGATATTTTCACCATAATCGACATAAAAAGGTGCAGTAATCCAAACGTTTTCTCCTTTCGATCCAAGGATCTGACCGAGCAATTTATCTAGCGTTTCTTTATCGTCGCTTGCTGTTTGGTTGTATTGCTGTGTTAGTTTTTTTGCCAAATGCCAGCGTGTAATTAATTCGGTATCTCCCGGATCATAATATTCGCCTGCCAGCATTTTCTCTTTCTCTGTTTTCATTTTGTATATTTTATAGACCTGTTAAAGTGATGATTAATAACCCTACGCATACAGCGGTGATCGTAGCCACCAGACCCGGAATCATAAACGAGTGATTGAGTACCCACCGTCCGATACGGGTTGTTCCTGTGCGGTCAAAGTTGATAGCAGCCACTACTGTTGGGTAGTTGGGTAAGAAAAAGTACCCGTTGACTGTAGGGAACAATGCGATAAGCATCCAGGGCGATATACCCAAAGCAATACCTAATGGCATCAATGCCCGTACGGTTGCAGCTTGGCTGTATAATAGAATAGACATAACAAATAATGCGACACCAAATATCCAGGGCATGGAGGTAACAACTCCTTCTATAGAAGCACGAAGTTGCTCCATGTTGCCGTTGATAAAAGTATCTCCCATCCATGCAATACCAAAGATGGCAACTACCGCTTGCATTCCTGCGACGAATACAGACCCCTGAGCCGCTTTTATGCCATCGGTACGTGTTAAGAGCAGAATGAGTGCAGCGGCCGAAAGCATCAGTATTTCTATAATGATGGGCATATTCAGCGTTTTACCTCCTATTTGCCTTAAACCATCTATAGATCCGAAAAGAATAATGAGAACGGTAGCCAATATAAAGATAAGGACAGATAACCCTGCCTTACTTTTTAGACTATATATTTTTTTGTCAGAGACTTTATCTTGGCTGAACATTCCTGCACCGAGGCGTTTAAGATATTCAGGGTCTTCATGCAATTCTTTTCCCATGCGCATACTCACGAATGCACCAAGCAATACTCCTATCAGGGTTGAGGGTATGCTTATCATTAGGATGTTGAGTAAGGATATATTGTATCCGGCAAGCATGCTCAACAGGGCAACCGTTGCCGCAGAGATTGGGCTGGCGGTTATGGCTTGTTGTGAGGCGATTACGGCAATTGAAAGAGGTCGCTCGGGGCGTATTTTCGTTTCTCGTGCTACTTCGGCTATCACTGGCAGTACGGAGTAGGCGACATGCCCTGTTCCGGCTACGAATGTGAATAGATATGTGACGATTGGGCTGAACAGTGTGATCCGTTGGGGGTGTTTACGCAGGAATTTTTCGGCAAGGGATACCATAAGGTCGAGCCCGCCTGCTGCCTGCATACAGCCCGCTGCTGCTATCACAGCGACTATCATCAGCATTACATCGATAGGAGGGGAGGTTGGCTCCAGACCAAACCCGAAGACCAGAATAGCCAATCCGAGACCACCCATCACTCCAAGGCCGATACCTTGCAAACGCGCGCCTACAATGATTGCGGCAAGTATAAAAAGAAACTGAATCAGCATATATTGCGATCAAAATGTTTAAAATATAACGACAAAAATAGATGATTGTTTTTGTCTGTCATAATTTTAAACGCATGGATGTATATGAAGGCTCTACAAAACCTAATTTTTTATATAGTTCTCTACCGTCATCTGTTGCGTACAGATCGATAGAAGAAACACCTTTTTGTCTCGCTTCATTTATGATCTCTCCAATAACTTGTGAGGCAATGCCCTTGCGCCTGAATTCAGGATAAGTAACAACATTTAGCAATGTACCTGTCAATCCTGTGATAAAAGAAGGGTTTGCAGGCCTTTCTTGTATGATGAGGAATGCGGCAGATGCTATTTTGCCTGTTGGGTGTTTAGCTATCACAGCTATGAAATCTTCCAACGGGATATGCTTTGCCAAATAAACTTTTAGTTGAGCCCGGATATCCTTTTCGTTCTGATCTGATAAACGTCCCTGATCCATTGTCAAGAAATCAATCCGAAGTTGGATCAGATCGCTAATATCATCCAAAGTTGCTTTGTAAATATTCATTATTGTTGTTGCTAAAAAATTATATCCCGATTTATCTTTCTAACTTTTTATAGATGAAGATTTTCTTTTACAAAACCATATATACTTTGCTTATCTCCAATAATCCACAAAATATCTCCTGTAGAGAAGGTTGTATTTGCCGGGGGATTGATCTTAACAGTTCCTTTACTCTCAAATCCCACAACAAAGCATTTCTTTTCTTTGCCCATTTCCGATTCGTATAGGCTTTTGTTATTCAGAACAGAATTTTCTTCCACGATGAGGGATATACATTTGATGTTAGAATGCGGATCATTGTCTTGCTGCTTAGAGAATTCGTGTATTGTGCGCAAGGTGCTCTTGAACATTGTTATGCAATTCTTCATAGTCATCAGGCGGTCGATATTCATAATGTTTCCGGCCACTAAGAGCAGGTCGCCGGACTCTAGCACAAAGTCTCCATTGGGAAAATATAGATCTTCTTCGCCTCTACGTACTGTTATGATAATCAGATCGTATCGTTGCCTGAAGTCGGTATCCTTAAGCATTTTATGCTCATATTCCGAGCCGGGTTCCAGTTTGAATTTCCCTACATACAGGTTGCTTTCTATCCAGTTTGTATTGTCGAGATCGTAAACGACTACTCCACCGTTCTGCTTTAGGGAATTTCTTCGTCTTTCTTCCAATATCCTCTGGTTAAAGTTTACTACAAACCTGTATTCTATTTTCCAATACAGCTTGAGCAGGTGCTTCGATTGTATCACAAGGAAGATAAGCACGCCAGCAATCAGTACCGATACCCAAATAGGGATGGTTAGAAACAGCCATAAGAGAACATAGATAAAAGCATAAGCAATGATAAACCGAAGTAGTATTAACGAAGATAGTATAATTCTGTTTCTTACACTTCGTTGCCAAAGTTTCAATATCAGGTAAGGCTGTTGCCCTCCTCTATAGACAAGCCCTTTGAGAATTGGAGAGATAGCCAGAAAAGTGATTACAAGGCAAATAATATTTCCCCAAGGTTCTGCTATATGTTCGTTGATAAATGGAGCGATGAAGCTCGATGTAACGATAATAGCACCAATACATAATGATATGAAAACAATGACATTCGATATGTAATTAGTTAGAAATACACTCCAGTCACTTTGATTTTTAGGATTTTCAAGCCTTTCGTCTTTTTCAAGTATTTTCTGCCTCCATGAGTCGGGTATGGTTTTCATCATCCAATTATAAAAAGGAATACTTGCAGCCATAAGGTATGGAGTAGTAAACGTAGTAAGTATAGAAACGGCAATAATAATAGGGTAAATAAAATTGTCTGCCAATTGATAGGCTATCGCCGAACTTGCCACAATAAAAGCAAACTCGCCAACCTGAGCCATACTGAATCCCGACTGAATGGATACTAACATCGATTCGCCGGATAAGCGTGCTCCTATAGCAGTGAATATTATTTTTCCTAATAAAACTGCCAATGTAATTATGATTACACTCACGAAGTTCTCTTGTATTACGGTAGGATTCATCATCATACCCACCGAAACAAAAAAGACAGCTCCGAAAAAGTCTTTTATAGGTTTGGTGAGGGTTTCTATTTTTTCGAGCTTTATTGTTTCTGCTAAAATAGATCCCATGATAAATGCGCCCAATGCCGAAGAAAGTTCAACTTCTGTAGCAAAGACTACCATACCCAAACACAAGCCTAAGGAAATGATAAGCAGTGTTTCATCATTGAGCCATTTTTTTGCTTTTTTGAGAAAGGTAGGTATAAGGAATATACCACATACAACCCATACGACCATAAAGAAGATCAATTTCCCTAAGCTGAGCAACATTTCGGTGCCTTCAAAGTGGCGGCTTACGGCAATTGTTCCCATAAATACCATGACGAGGATGGCAAAAAGGTCGTCAAATATAAGTATGCCGAAAACTACTTCTGTAAAACGTTTGCCTCTATATTTTGGGTCTTCGAATCCTTTTACGATAATAGTAGTGGACGACAAACAGAGCATACAGCCCAGTATAAGACTGTTCCATGTACCCCATCCGAGCCATAGCCCGATAAAGTAACCGGATACACCGAGCCCTATGGCAATCATGATGAGTGTTATAAATCCTGTCTTTCCATTACTGATGAGTTTCTTGAAGCTAAATTCAAGCCCCATACCAAATAAGAGGAATATAACACCAATCTCTGCCCAGATATTTATATTTTCAGCATCGGTAACTGTAGGGAAAAAACTAGAGTGTGGACCTGTCAAGAATCCAGCAACTATATACCCTAATACTAAAGGTTGGTTTAACCATTTGAATATGATGGTTATTATTCCCGCAATTATCAATATAAAAGCTAAATCGCTAATTATAGATGGTAAATGAGTCATTGTGTTTATTTTATATGTGAACTAGAACTTTCTTTTTAGACAAAACTATTTCATGTGGATAGTTTATTTATCTACAAATGAATACTCTATATAATCTATTATTTGTGAATATAATTTAACCCTTCGGTAATCCTAGCAATTAGGAAATGGTTAAAAATACAGTATTTCACGCTTTTATGGGTATAAATTTAATAAAAATTGTCGGAACTTGGACATTCTTTTTTTGTTGAATGGGATTTTTAATACTGCAAACAGCTGCTATTTTGTATTCTTTTATAATTGATTAGGCCGATATTTTGTTCTTATAATCAATTGTTTAAATGTATGTTTGGTGGTGTGTCCGTATATATTCTATTATTCTTTCATTAATTATTTAGAGAATATCTATAAATATACTACTTTTGCACCTTAAATTAAAAATGAGGTAAACGACGTTTTACCATCAGTATATGTGCCAATGCGTACGCTACAAGAGCTTGTAAACACGGAAGACCCGGGTTGGCCGATTGTAAAAAAATGGATTGATCAGGCCAAAAACAAGGTGGAAATTCTGCCTTGCGAGCGTCAACGAGCCGAAAAAAGTCTGATACACGCACAAGTTACCACACGCTCTCTGATGGGAGCAATTATCTACGAAACAGGCGGGCTATTAATCGACAATGGATGGATTCGTATTCTTGGATCAGGCAGTGATCGTATGAAAAGAACTCTTCCCGACTGGAATATGGGCAAATCTTTTTCTGAATTTGGAGAACCTGCTCCATATTTATTGGTTGCAGACGATGCCATCGGCGGGTTTTATGCAATTAACGGCGGTTTTTTGGGAGAAGACACCGGAAACCTGTACTACTTTGCTCCCGATATGCTTCAATGGATTCCTTTGGAAATGGAATATAGCCAGTTTCTTTTATTCTGCTTCGAGACAGATATGGATGAATTTTATCCCGGTATGAGGTGGGATGGCTGGCAACAGGATGTAATGCATCTGCGCCCTGACTATGCATATAGTTTTTTCCCTTTTTTGTGGACTGAAGAAGCTAAAGACATCAATACTATAGAAAGAAATGCTATTCCGATTGAAGAAGTATATAGCTTCAATATGGAATCGATGAATATAAAAGGTTAATAATCAAAAAAGAAGGAGGCTCAAATGGAAATGACAGAAAATGAGGTTGATAAATTTATCCAACCGATTCGTAAAACAGATCTTATTTATCAGATAGAAGATAATCCTCCATTTAAAGAGGCTGTCTTTGCCGGTCTACAGCACCTTTTGGCTATATTTATAGCAATAATAACCCCTCCGCTGATTATTTCCCAGGCTCTAAATTTTACAGTCGAAACAACAGGGTTTCTTGTTTCTATGGCTTTATTGGCATCGGGTATATCTACATTTATACAATGCCGTAAGTTTGGCCCCGTAGGTTGTGGCCTGCTTTGTATACAAGGAACAAGTTTCTCCTTCATTGGTGCGCTTACCGCTAGTTTTGCCGCCAAAGGTGATATGGGCGAAGCTGCTATACTTGCCGCTATATTCGGAGTATGTATTGCCGCATCACCTGTGGAAATGATAGTTAGCCGATTACTTAAATATACAAAAAAGATTATCACTCCCCTTGTTTCAGGTATCGTGGTTACAATGATAGGACTTTCTCTTATAAAAGTAGCGATTATTTCTTGTGGAGGAGGTTTCAATGCAATGAGTGTTGAGGGTGCAAGATCATTTGGCAGTATGCAGAACTTAGGTCTGGCAGCACTTGTTCTTGTTTCTATACTTGTATTGAACAGTATAAGAAATAAATATATCCGCATGAGTTCTATTATCATAGGTATTATCATAGGATATGTGACTGCTTATTTTATGGGCTGGATAGATTTCTCTAAGATGGGAGCGATAGGGGCAATAACAATTCCTCAGCCGTTTAAATACGGTCTGGGCTTTGACCTGTCGGCATTTATCGCGGTTGCTCTTATCTACTTTATAACTTCGATAGAAGCTTATGGTGATATTACTGCCAATTCGATGATTGGTGGAGAACCTATTGAAGGTCCTAAATTTATGAAACGTGTACAAGGAGGCGTATTGGCCGATGGTATAAATTCCGCTTTGGCTGGGGTACTCAACTCTTTCCCGAATTCAATATTTGCTCAAAATAATGGTTTGATACAGTTGACAGGTGTTGCCAGTCGTCGTGTAGGTTATTATATTGCCGCATTTCTGGTTATTCTGAGTGCTTTCCCTTTTGTTGGAGGTATATTCTCTATTATGCCTGAGCCTGTATTGGGTGGAGCTACACTTTTGATGTTCGGTACGGTAGCTGCATCTGGTGTGCGTATTATTGCTTCTCAGGATATCGACAGAAAAGCAATACTTGTACTTGCAGTAAGCTTTGCATGCGGACTGGGAGTTGAACTAGTACCTAATATTCTTTCGCAGATGCCTGCTACCATAAGCGGTATTTTCTCGTCCGGTATTACTACAGGAGGTGTAGTTGCTATAATCGCTAATGTTGTTATCCGTATTAAGGAATAAAAAATATTACAATGAAATTACTTAAAGATCGTATTCTAAAAGACGGAAAAAGTTTTGAAGGGGGAATCCTTAAAGTAGATAGTTTTATCAATCATCAGATGGATCCTATCCTGATGAAATCGATAGGCGTTGAATTTGTTCGTCGTTTTGGGAATATGCCTATCAACAAAGTTGTTACAATTGAAGCTAGTGGTATTGCTCCGGCTATTATGTTGGGATACTTACTCGAGCTGCCTGTTGTTTTCGTAAAGAAGGCCGTACCTAAAACAATGGTGAATATGTTGTCTACTACAGTATATTCTTTTACAAAAGACAAGGAATATACCGTGTCGGTAAGTGGTGATTTTCTTACAAAGGATGATAAGGTGGTCTTTATTGATGACTTTCTTGCAAACGGAAATGCTGCGGTAGGTGTATATGATATTATTAAGCAATCGGGCGCTGAACTATACGGTATGGGCTTTATCATCGAGAAAAGCTTTCAGGACGGTGGACGACGTTTGCGCGAGCTCGGGATTCATGTAGAGTCGCTAGCTAAAATAAAAGAATTGGGAGCGAATAAAATTATTTTTGAAGAATAGAAGTAAGTGATTTAAACATTTTGGTAGTGTCCTCTTTATGAAGAAGTATGTATCTTTGTAAAGAGGATCTGATTTTTAAGAAGAATGGATAAGACAATTTTCTATACACCCGATATATTGAGTAATCCCGAATTACCTCTCGAGGAAGCGCAACATTGTATAAAGGTACTGCGTAAAAAGGAGGGGGATGAGATCCTTTTAACAGACGGGAAAGGGTGCTTTTATGATGCTGAAATCATACAGGCTAACCCTAAACATTGTCACGTAAATATCCTGAAAACAATAGTACAGCCCAAAAACTGGGAATGTAATATTCATATTGCTTTTGCCCCTACAAAAAATATAGATCGCATCGAATGGTTTGCCGAGAAGGCAACAGAAATAGGTATAGATCGGTTTTCTCCGCTTCTTTGTCAACATTCGGAGCGCAGAGAAATAAAGCTTCAGCGAATAGAGAAAATTCTCGTTTCGGCAATGAAGCAATCGCAAAAAGCAATCCTTCCTCAATTGGATGAAATGCAATCTTTTTCGAAGTTTGTTAAACAAGATTTTAAAGGACAAAAATTTATCGCTCATTGCTACCCCTCTGAAAAAAAATCGTTGAAGGATGCTTATAAATTAGGGGAAAATGTTCTGATCTTGATTGGTCCTGAAGGCGATTTTTCGGAGCAGGAGGTAGAAGAGGCAATAAAAAATGGCTTTCAACCTGTTACTTTAGGGGAAAGCCGCTTGCGTACCGAGACAGCTGCATTAGCCGCATGTCATTCTATTCATGTGCTAAACTGGTAGCACTTATTCGGGCTTGAAAGAGAGCTTATCCCATGTATACCGTTTAGGATTTTCGATGAGGAAAGGCTCTATCATCTTGTAATCTTCCCCGGTAAGATAATTCTCTATATCGTAACTTATTTCTAACGATGTGCTGTCGGGCGAAAGATCTATTGTTATCGGATTCATATCCAGTGCAGCATAAGCGTTGCGAAACTCCTGGCTATTCTTGTCTGCATTTGCTATAATGAAAGTATCCTTGTTTATCTTCGGAAACAGATCATTTTGAGGTATCGGGAACCATTGTGTAGTATAAAATTGTATTTGACTGTCACACGCTTTTCCACAAACAGTCTTTACAACGCAAATTATTTTCGACTCGTTTATCAAAGGTAAAAGCTTTATCTGAACTGTTCCGGCCTCGGAAGTTTGCAGGGATATATAATCAGAAGAAATACCAATTCTTTCTACTTCTCCAAAAGAGCCCCTTGGAGCTGTAATGCCTGTTGTATCATTCGGATTCGAAAGTAGTTTCTCTTTTCCGGCAGCATCGAGTCCTGTAATCATGTTTTCAGGCATAGCAAGAAAAATTGTTTTCAGATCCTGAGCCGAAACTCGGGAAACAATACTGAATATGATAATAATTGCAAGTATAAACTTTCTCATTTTGTATCGAATTATTTTGTCCCCAAATATAGGAAAAACATTGCTATGATTATTAAAACAAGGTCTATCGCTTTTCCTTTTAAGTTTTTTTCATGGAATAAGAGTACTCCTCCGGCAAAAGAAACAAGCACGCTGCTGCGCCTTACCATAGATACGATTGAGATCATTGCATCCGGGTCTGTAAGGGCATAGAAGTACACAAAGTCCGCTATTGTAAGGAAAACAGAAACCAAGATAATACTCCATTTCCACCTGAAAGGAGTGTTGTTCTTTTTTTTAGGATACCATAATACAACCATCACGATCAGCATCAGCAGACATTGGTACGAGTTGAACCAGAATTGAACTGCGGTAGAACTGAATTTCTGCATCAGAAATTTATCGTATAGCCCGCTTGCTGAACCGGCTATAGCAGCCAGAATCATAAAGAGTATCCATTTGTTTTTGTGAAAGCTGATTCCCTCCTTTTTGCCCGAAAGGGATAACAGGAAGAATGAAATAATAGTGATAATCACCCCTATCCATTGATATAAATTGAGCCTCTCACCGAATATCAGCAATGCTCCCACCAGAGTCATAACCGGACGTGTAGCGTTTATGGGCCCTGTAATTGTCAGGGGAAGATGTTTTATGGCGAAATAGCCGAATATCCATGATGTAAGTACAATAACCGACTTAACAAAAATATACCCATGAGTTTCTATCGACACCGACGGTACATATCCGATTGTTCCATAAAGAATATCAGGAGATATTTTTGATATAACAACTAACGGAAGCAGCAATAAGGAACAAAAAAGCGTGTTAAGAAATAATACGGGAATTACTGCATTTCCATCTACTGATTTTTTTTTACAAATATCATAGCATCCAAGGAAGAACGCTGAAACAAAGGCGAGAGCTAGCCACATTTATTTAAATCTTATTATCTACGAAATTCGTTCTCTTTCTTTTTTCATCACGAAGTTTAGCCATGTATAGCCGATAATACCTGAAGCCAAAGATGCCAGCAGTATCATCAATTTTGATTCGTTGATATAATGTATATCATCGAAGGCAAGAAGAGTAATGAAAATGGACATTGTAAATCCGATTCCTCCAAGCATGCCGGCACCCAATAGCCCCTTCCAATTGATTCCTCTTGGCAAGGCACAAATACCTGTTTTCACAAAGATAAAGCTAAAGAGAGTGATTCCGATTGGTTTTCCTACAATGAGTCCTAGCAGGATACCTTGTGCGAAAGGTTCACCTATCGACTGATCCCAGTTTCCTTCTATTATCATTGCTGTATTGGCCAAAGCAAACAAAGGTAATACTCCGAAAGCTATAGGGTAGTGCAAAAAGTGCTGCCAACGATTCGACATGCATCTCTTCTCCCTTTTCTTGAAAGGGATCGTTATAGCTAATAATACACCGGCGATAGTGGCATGTACTCCCGAGTTGAGCATAAAATACCACATGACGATCCCCCCGACAATGTAAGGGATCATATTATTTACATGGAATTTTTTATTCAGCAATAATAAAAGAACAAATATTCCTAAAGCCATCAGCAAGCTAACCCAAGATAGAGAGGATGTATAAAATATGGCAATTACGATAATTGCGCCCAGATCGTCAATTACAGCCAGAGCCGTAAGGAACACTTTCAAGGAAGTAGGTACACGATTGCCCAACAGGGATAAAATACCCAATGCAAAAGCAATGTCCGTAGCCATAGGAATACCAAAACCCGATAGAGTAGGTGTGCCGTGGTTGAGAAACATATAAATACCTGCGGGTACTAACATGCCGCCTAATGCGCCGGATATGGGCAGCATCGCACGTTTTATATTAGACAGCTCTCCTTCGTATATTTCCTGTATAAGTTCAAGTCCTACCAATAGGAAGAATACCGCCATCAAACCATCGTTTATCCATTCGGCAATGCTATGGCTTCCTACCCCAAATTCCCAGATGCCTCTGTATTGTTCTCCAATCCATGATGAGTTTGCCAAAAGTATGGAGACGATTGTGCAAACAATAAGCACAAGTCCTCCTGACTTTTCACTTTCCATGAACCCTCTTAATGTCCTACCGCTAAGAATATTTATTCTCATTGTATAAAAATGTCATTATTGTATTCTATTTCTTCTAAAAAAAGAGCATGTCCCGGAACGGATGTTCCGGCTTCACCTCTGTCTTTAGCCTCTATAATCCTTCGCATTTCTCCCGAATCTATCTTCCCTTTTCCTGCTTCCAGCAATGTGCCTACTATGGAGCGTACCATATTGCGCAGGAAGCGATTTGCCTTGATGGTGAAGATGTAATCATTGCCTTTTTTCTCCCATTGTGCAGCTAGAATGGTACAATTATTCGTCTTTACATCGGTGTGCAACTTGCTAAAACTCGTAAAATCTTCATATTTGAATAAGATATCGGCACATGCATTCATCTTATCTATATCAAGATTTCCATGTACTTTATATTTCAAATGATGTAAGAAAGGATCTTTTTCTGTAGTGATATAATATCTGTATAGTCTGCTTGTTGCATCAAAACGTGCGTGAGCATCGGGTTTTACTTCTACAATATTATATATCGAAATATCTTTAGGGAGTATGCTATTTAGTTTTTTGGCAAGAAGGGGCAAATCAAGATTTTCAGTCTCATAGTCAAAATGTGCTGCCATCATTCGCGCATGTACACCCGCATCGGTACGTCCCGCACCCACTATTGTTGTCGGAGTACGCAGTAGCGTTGTGAGAGCTTTTTCTATGGTTTCTTGTACCGATACGCCATTCGGCTGTATCTGCCAACCACAGTAATTTTCTCCATTGTATGCAAGGTATATAAAGTAGCGTTTCATATTTTTAGCAGCAACTAATTGCTTATTTAAAAATTATCTTACCGTGATATGAAAGCAAGATTGTTTTCTCTCATGTTTTATATAGCACCTGTCGCGTTCATGCAGATCATGCAAAACCTGCCCCAATATGGCTTTTAGTCTGCCGTCGTCCAAAACCCGGCTGTCTGTTGGGTTCACTTTGTCAAATCGGGTCCACGCTATATCTATTGTTGTTCCATAACGGTGTGCAGAATTATCACTTGCATTTCTATTTCTTCTGCTTAGCCCTTTTACATCATCATTAGTGCGTGTTATGCTCGTAATGATCGGCTTATAAAGCGGCATTTTTTTACTGATGAGCGAGTCTCTGAAGTTAATACAGATCTCGGATAGTAAATTTGCTGCTTTAGGAACTAGAAAAGGCATTGAGTGTGTAAGCTTATCAACACGGTAAATATCCAGTTCTATTGGGATACGTACAAGCTTGTCCTGATATAATGCAGTGTCTGCTCTTGTCTCCAAAGGTCCTACGCCGTTTGCTTCGGCGGCCTCGATATGTAAATCCGGTAAATCGTTAAATGTGAGATTGTAATTCCCGTTGAAACGAGTATATTTCTTTGGCTCGGTTGGAACCTCTTCTTTGTTTTTTCCTTTTGTGCTGCAACTTATTAAGAATAGAATACCAACGGAAAGCATCCAGATATATCTCATAAAATAATTATCGTTTAGAGTTGTATATATAAATTGATTGTCTAATAAAGCTTACAAAGGTATAAAATAACAGGATTTTGTCGGTAATTAATTCTTATTTTTGCATTATGATAACAATTAGGATATAATGGAAAAAATTGTCAGCCTGCAAAATTCGAGGATAAAAAATATTGTAAAGCTTTCGAAAGCAAAAGAACGGAGAGAGCAAAATTTATTTATAATAGAAGGGGCTAGGGAATTAAATCTTGCTCTGATGGCGGGCTATGAGGCAGACTCAGTGTTTGTCTGTCCCGAACTGTTTGTGAAAACAGATTATCCCCATGTTCTAGAATCTATATCTGACAATAAAAAATTTGAAGTTTCGGAAGCTGTTTTTGAAAAAATAGCCTATCGTGAAGGCTCTGATGGGCTTTTAACTTTGGCTAAACCCAAAGGACATACGTTGGCAGATCTTAAACTTTCAGATAATCCGTTCCTTATTATACTCGAATCTGTAGAAAAACCCGGTAATTTAGGAGCTGTTCTACGTACGGCCGATGCAGCGCAAGCTGATGCTGTAATTGTTTGCGATCCTGCCACTGATATCTATAATCCGAATGCAATACGCTCTAGCGTAGGATGTGTTTTTACTGTGCAGACAGCCGTTTGTACATCTCAGGAAGCATTGAGCTATTTGAAAAGCAGAAGTATAAAGGCTTATGCTGCTGAACTGAATGCTTCACAATGGTATCAGGATACCGATTTTACTAAACCCTCTGCTATCGTTATGGGTACAGAAGCAGATGGATTGACTCACTTTTGGCTCGATAACGCTGACTATCGCGTAAAGATTCCAATGAGGGGTAAGATCGATTCGCTCAATGTGTCTGTTTCTACTGCCATCCTTACATTTGAGGCGATGCGACAGAGAGGTTTTTAAACCTCCGGAATCTCCCAGGGCAATTTGTCTATTTTGATTATATTAAGCATTTGCTATTGATATATACGTAGTCGACAGGATAAAAAGCATGAGTAGGCTTATACTTATTCTGTATGTATAAAATTCCTAAAAGTGATAAAACCAAAGGAAAATCTTATGTATTCAATATTTTTATGCTAAATTTGCACACTTGTAATATTTGTGTGCAAATTTAGTTTATGGCCATAAACAAAACCCGAAATATCCTGATAGATGTAGCTCGTCAGCTATTTGCAAGGTTGGGGGTGGAAAATACCACCATGAATGATATTGCAGTAGCTTCGCACAAAGGGCGGAGGACACTATATACATATTTCAATAATAAGAATGAGGTGTATCAGGCGGTTCTGGAGACGGAGCTCGATCAGATGTTCCATGCTTTGCAGACTGTAGCAAATAAGAATCTTCCCGCAGACGAGAAACTTCTTTTGTTTTTTTATACGCGATTTGATGCAGTGAAAAATGTTGTGGCAAGGAATGGTACATTGAAAGCCGATTTCTTCCGTGATATCTGGCGTGTGCAAAATGTAAGGAAATCGTTTGATAGAAAAGAAATTCAGGTACTGAAAGATATTCTGAACAAAGGAGTGGAAGAGGGTACTTTCGAGATGCCCGACACTCAAGCTACAGCTGAAATACTTCACCATGCGCTCAAAGGATTGGAAGTACCTTACATCAGAGGGCAGATTAGAGCAGAGAGCCTGCAAACCGAATCGCAAAGAGAAAATATTGCTTACCTTATATTTGAGGGAATAAAAAAGAAGAAAAAGTAGATTGTAAACTATATAAATTTAATTTATACTTTAAATTATGAAATTACTAGAAGGTAAAACCGCTATTATTACAGGTGCAGCTCGTGGTATAGGTAAAGCCATCGCACTTAAATTTGCAGAGCAGGGAGCAAATATTGCATTTACTGACTTAGCTATAGATGACAACGCAAAAGCGACTGAAGCAGAGATTGAAAAATTTGGAGTGAAAGCAAAAGGATATGCATCTAATGCTGCAAATTTTGAAGACACTCATAAAGTGGTAGAAGAAATAGCTAAAGATTTCGGACAGATAGATATTCTTGTAAATAATGCAGGGATTACCCGTGACGGACTGATGATGCGTATGACTGAACAGCAATGGGACATGGTAATCAATATAAACTTAAAGTCTGCATTCAACTTTATTCACGCACTTACTCCAATATTTATGAAGCAAAAGAGCGGAAATGTCATAAATATGAGTTCTATCGTTGGGCTTAACGGTAATGCCGGACAAGCTAACTATTCTGCATCTAAGGCAGGGATGATTGGCTTGGCTAAATCTGTAGCAAAAGAACTCGGCTCGAGAAATGTTCGTGCAAACTGTATTTGTCCGGGATTCATCATTACAGAAATGACAGGAGTATTGTCTGAGGATGTAAAGAAAAAATGGGCAGAGCAAATTCCGTTACGTCGTGGAGGAACACCTGAGGATGTAGCGAATGTTGCTGTATTCCTTGCATCGGATTTGTCCGCTTATGTTACAGGAGAAGTTATTCCTGTTACAGGAGGTATGTAAAAACATATTGTATCAAAATAGAAACGGCTTCAAATTATATTGAAGCCGTTTTTTATTATTATGTTGTCCAATGATTCGTTTTTATTTTATTTCTTCAACGACAGAGCTACTTTCCATATTTCTTAAAAATACGCCGGTCCATTTT
Organism: Dysgonomonas sp. Marseille-Q5470; assembly: GCF_951230145.1. Classification (NCBI taxonomy): domain Bacteria; kingdom Pseudomonadati; phylum Bacteroidota; class Bacteroidia; order Bacteroidales; family Dysgonomonadaceae; genus Dysgonomonas; species Dysgonomonas sp. Marseille-Q5470. Next base: position 558,349 of record NZ_CATNVE010000001.1, read on the forward strand.
CCATGTATATCTTTGTAATCAAAAGAATCATCGTCTGCCACTAGACGAATGCGATATGTGGCTGTTATTTTATTCTGATATATCGTCACATTAGTAGTTAACTTGCTATGTGGTGGTAATGTTGTAGATTCTTTAACCTTCGTGGAAGGTTCTAGCTCTACTTTTTCTCCAATGCGTAGCGGAGCTTCTTTACCTGAATAATAAACATAATCAGAAGATAATAGACTGATCTCAGATGGTATAGAGACAGTATAATCTTCACCCATTAATTGGGTTAATAGTTCTGCATCCTCTGAGTTATGAAAATGGGAATAGTCCTTAATGTAATCTTCTGATTTATTTGTTATTATAGCTTGTTCGTCTACGTTGTTATGGATAGAGATGCTTCTATGGTCTTCTATTACCTCTTGTTTATCTCCCTCTTCTAACTTCCACATAATAGAATGAAATGTGTATGTTTTATTTTCTTCTGGTAAGTCTTTATCATTGCTGCAGGATATAAAAAGACAAGACATAAAGATGAAAAGAAGTAATATTTGTGAATAAGCTTTCATAGTATTAATGTTAATTTTTAATCTATTTGTTAAAGATATACATTCTTTATTAATTAAGCCATGCTTGAAAGATCTTTTCTTTAATAAACTATTACCCAAAAATTGATTATACCGATTTGGAATAACGCTTTTCGTTATTTACCATCAGTTTGTCGAGCGAAGCAGCAACATTGCGGACAAAGGGAGCAGCTTCCGGTAATACTGTAATGTGATCTTCCGAAAATTCGATAATTCCATCTTTTTGAAAATCAAAGAGCTGCTCTTTGTTATAGTTCAGAGCATTTTTTACTTCCTTTTCAGACATATTCATTCGGGTCGCTATATCCGACCAACTTACTGTATAGTTACACATTAGTGAAGCTATTACTTCACGGGTAATTTGTTCTTCCTTATTCAGTATATACCCTTTAGTTATCGGATATTTACCCTCATTTACTGATGATATGTATGTGCTCAGATCTTTTGCATTTTGGCTGTAAGCTGTAGATAATTGACTGATCCCGGTATTTCCGAATGCATAAACCTGACCTGTCGTGCGGCGGGTACAGTATCCTTGAAAATTGCGATGCAGTGATTTTGTTTGTAAAGCCTCGTAGAGCTCATCGTTTGCTAATACAAAGTGGTCGAGCCCTATCGTTTTATATCCAGCATCGATTAGCAATTTCTTAGCTGTTTCGTATATTTCGTTTTTTGTAGAAACTGATGGCAAGCCAATCTTTTCGAGATTTTTTTGCAACTCATTTACCCAAGGAACATGGGCGTAAGAAAAAGTGACAATTCTGTCCGGCTTGAGGGATATTGCTTTCCGAATAGTTTCTGCAAAAGATTCAGGAGTTTGTAGAGGTAGTCCGTATATAAAATCCATGTTAACGGATACGCCTTTACTCCTGAGTATGTGTACTATATCCTCTATCGCCATTCGTGATGGCTTACGGGCGGAAGCCTTCAAAACTCCTTCGTTAAAATCTTGAATGCCAATACTTATTCGGTTGAATCCGGCATCAATCAGATCATTCCAATAGTTTTCATCCAGATATCCGGGATGACACTCTATTGCAATTTCCGGATTTTCGATGCATTCAAACTCGGATAAGATTATCCGGTTGATCTCTTTTAGAACGGAGACGGGCTGTGACGTAGGTGTTCCTCCTCCATAGTGTATTTGTGATATTTTACGACTATGGTCGAGTAGGGGAAGCACCATCCGTATCTCCTTTTTCAAGGTTTCTATATACTCTTTTACTACATTTTTGTCTTTGAGCAACTGTGAATTGCAGCCGCAATAATAGCACATGTGGTAGCAAAAAGGGATATGTATATAGATGGATATATGCTGAGGGTTTTGTTCATTTGATTGTATAATAGCTTCCTTATATGAATCGGCAGTAAATGATTCATTGAAAAAGTTAGCCGGAGGGTAGCTTGTATATCTTGGAACCGGGATGCTATATTTATTCAGTAATTCTTGTTTCATTTTGTTCTTTCGGTGCTTTAAGTTTGAATGCAAATAAGATAAATGCCAGAGATATGGCTGCGATACACATTTCCACAACAAAGAGTCCTTTGTATGTTATCATTGCTGCTATTTTACCGGAGCTTACACCCATAATAATTCCGCTCAGGTGTGTAATCACAGTTTGTATTGTGAAGTCCGTTCCTTCAAAACCCGGACGTACACAGTCCATAGCTGTGGTATATACAACAATAACCGCCATACCATAGCTTGCCCAAAGTAATGAGATGCCTAAATGCAGAGTTGCTATATTTACGGGAAGAGCAGATACTAACAGGCAGAAGTAGATAGTGGTAATCAATGTGAAAACGGCAAACAATATTCGAGCGGAATGTCTACCTATTTTTCGAACGATAAAGCCTCCCCCAAAAGAAGCAAGGCAGCCAATAGATGTACCCACAATCCCGGACATGACGCCTATTTCTTTCATGTTGTAGCCATAATCTACCAGCATGGGCTTAAGCATCGCTAACACACCAATAAGACCTGCATAATAGACAAATAAGAAGACAACTTGTTTCCAGATACCTTTTTGTTTGAAAAAGCCAAGAAGATCGTCGGGGGTTGGCTTCTTCTCTTGTTTTGCTTTTATGATTACTTGGTTATTTCCCCTCTTGAAAAATATTAGAGGAATTAGAGCTATAATAACAAATACAGCGAGGAATGGTAATAGATTTCCCCACCCGAATTTATGATAGAGTAACAGTAATATGCCGCCGCCAATCATAGCGCCAGCAAAGTTTCCCATCGACTGCATACTGTTTGCAAGGCTTTTGTCCTTTTTACTAAAAGATAGAACAGCAAGTGAGTCGGTTGCAATATCTTGTGTGGCCGAAGCGATAAAAGATAATACTACAAGCCCAATAATAAGATAAGGTGTGGTTTGAAAATCGAGAAATGAGACAGCAAATATGATGGATGCATATATTAATTCTGAGGAGAAAATCCATCTTTTAAAATCACCTATTCTGAAAGTGGAACGGTCGACTGCAGGAGACCATAGGAATTTTAGTATCCAAGGGAGTTTTAGCAATTGGAGCATCCCTATACTTTCGAGCGAGAAGTTCTGTTGCCGCATAATTACAGGTATCACCGTAGAGAAGAAACTCATTGGTATCGATTGTGCAATGTACAGGCAAAAGAATGTAAATAGCTTTTCTCCTTTTTGAATGTTTATTCCCATATTAGAATTTAAGGTTCAGATTTAATCCACATGTGAAAGGCTTCCCTTTTTGTACAAAATTATTACCTGATGTTGCGAAGTAATATGCGATGTAATCTTTAGAACCTATATTTTTAGCCCACAAATCTAGTGAAAATTGTTTTTTAACGAAAGAAACTTTACCATTATACACTCCATAAAACGGTTGTTCGACATCGTTGGCATCATTCCAATATAATTTACCTACTCCTGTATATTGAGCGTTAAGCACAACATTGTCGAGCCATCTCAGGTTTGTGTCTATGGTGTAATTTGCAGATATCGCCAATGTATACTTAGGCACCATGAGTAAGTAATTATTATTATAATTTACCGTCTCACTTTCTTTATACTCTTTGTATTTAGCATGCGTATAACCATAGGCTATCTGGAAGTTCAGATTTCTCGAAGGGTTTATCTGAGTTGTTAACTCAAAGCCTTTGCTTTCCGATTTCCCTGCATTGCGAGTCAAAAAACCTTGCCCTGTGGGTTTAACCTGCGAAATCTGTTGGTTGCTCCATCTAATATAAAAGAGGCTGAAGTCGAGATAAAGCAAGTTGTTCAGAAAGCTTGATTTTGTTCCTAATTCGTAAGACCAGCTATATTCAGGATCAAACGTACGGTCTTTATCTTCATCGGCCGTATTGTTGAAACCTCCTGTTTTATATCCTTTACTTACAGATAAATATGTCAATCCATCCTGATTGTACGCATATTGGATAGATGCTTTTGGTGTAATTTGAGAAAAATCGTCCTTAGCCTTTACTTCGGGATCGACAACAGGGTCTGCATTCGGATTTGCAGTGATGCGTGTCAATGAAGATTTTGTTTTCTCCCAGTCGTAGCGAATTCCAAGAGTAGCCGATAGTCCCGGAATGAAGATATCGTTCAGAGTAGACTGATGATATAGAGCAATTCCTTCGGTCGGATTGTTTACATTTTGGATTGCATGTTTTCCCGATGTGCGGTAGTCAGTATCGTTTGTTTGGAAATAATTCTGGTGGAATCCAAATACTCCAAACTGCCATTTATACTTGCTGTCTTCTTTTATTGATTTGATATTAAACTCTTGAGAGTACATTTGCTGACGGTGATAGAAGTTTACGTAGTAAAGGTCTTTGGGTGAAAAGTCCTGATCGATACCTTGTTTCCCGTCGTAAAACTGAAAAGATGATTGCGAACTCAGTTTGAAATTATCTGTAACATATTCTATATTCAGTCCATTGTTAGACATATTACGACGGTAGAAACTCCGTTCATTATAATTTATATCTTCTATTTTGCCCGTTTTTTTATCATAGATACGGTAAGGATAACCATCCTGATCGGAATATTCATAAGCAAAAATAAGGTTCATCGTCAACCGTGGCATAATACGCCAACTTAGTCGGGCACGAGTGGAAACACCATCAATGGGGTCGGCTCGTTTACCTGTGGTTTTATTCATAAAGTAGCCTCCCGAATGGGAATAATTACCGGATAGTGAATAGCCTACTTTATTATCTACATTTCCATAATGCGAGATTCCGGTCTGATAAGTATTGTAATTACCGGCAGAGAGATTCAAAAAAGTTCCCTTTGTCTTTAATGGGGATTTTGTGAAAACATTAATGATGCCCCCCATCGTATTTCTGCCATAGATAGTTCCTTGTGGCCCTCGCAGAACTTCAATGCGGTCTACATCGCTAATGTTCATATCAAAAGTTGAGCGGTCGAAATACGGCACTCCATCTACATATAGCCCTACAGAAGGCGTGTTTTTTGCAGCCCCTATTCCTCGTATAAAAACCGGGCAGTACATTTTAGAGCCATAGTCTACCATGAATAGATTGGGTACAAAAGCCGTCACCTCTTTTATGTTGGTTATATTGTTTTCTTTAATAATACTTTCAGATAGAACGGATGCCGAGACAGGTTGTATCGATAAATCACTGTTTTGCTTAAATGATTCTATTACAACCTCTTTTGCTGTGTATTTCATTTTGATAGAATCATTATCAATGACGATATCATCAGCATAAGTATTATTGATAATGGCACAGAATAAGAGGGTCAAAAAGAGAAAGGACTTTGATCTCATTATTTCTTAATGTGTTGATATTTATAGTTTTTAGTTGATCTGCAAATGTATGAAAACTTAAAATAGCAGTCAATCACTACATGTAGTGATATTTTTTATTCTCAGAATAAGCCTAGAATAGGAATATTGAACTTAAACGGGTGGTTAGATGAATGAAATTAAGTAAAAGAAAACCTTGATATTATTATTGTATTTCGTCTTTCCCGATGGAGTTTTCGATCTCCATTCCCTTAATTTTCAAAAACTTTACTTACCTTTGTTTGATTTTAAGACGTTAAGAAAAAAATTTATGATTAATCCGATTACAAAGAGTATCGATTTAGGTGATGGAAGGACTATCACCATTGAAACCGGAAAATTGGCAAAACAGGCTGATGGGTCTGTAATGGTACGGATGGGTAATACGATGTTATTAGCCACTGTATGTGCCGCAAAAGATGCAAATCCGGGTGTTGATTTTATGCCTTTACAGGTAGAGTATAAAGAAAAATTTGCAGCATATGGCCGCTTCCCGGGAGGTTTTCAACGCCGAGAAGGACGTGCTTCAGATTACGAAATATTGGTTTGCCGCTTGGTAGACCGTGCACTTCGTCCATTGTTTCCGGACGATTATCATGCGGAAGTATTTGTTAATGTGACTCTATTCTCTTCGGACGGTGAAGATATGCCTGATGCATTGGCCGGATTGGCAGCTTCGGCAGCTTTAGCTGTTTCAGATATACCGTTCAATGGTCCTATCTCAGAAGTAAGAGTAGCTCGTGTTGATGGACAATTCATTTTAAATCCAACATTTTCTCAATTAGCTAAAGCTGATATGGATATCATGGTAGGTGCTACTATTGATAACATTATGATGGTGGAAGGTGAAATGAAAGAAGTTTCGGAAGCAGAAATGCTGGAAGCTATCAAGTTTGCTCACGAAGCAATTAAAGTACAATGTCAGGCTCAGATCGAATTGATGGAACTTGTTGGTACTACAAAAAAACGTGAATATAGCCACGAAACAAATGACGAAGACCTACGCAAAGATGTTTGGGAAAAATGTTATGATAAAGCTTTTGCTGTAGCAGCATCAGGAAATACAAACAAACATGAGCGTGTAGATAACTTCAAGGCTATAGAAGAAGAATATAAAGCGAACCTTACTGAGGAAGAGCTTGCAGAAAAAGGTGCATTGATTTCTCGTTACTACCATGATGTAGAAAAAGAAGCGATGCGTCGTTCTATCTTAGACGAAGGAAAACGTCTTGATGGTCGTACAACAACAGAGATACGTCCTATCTGGAGCGAAGTAGATTATCTTCCGGGAGCTCACGGATCGGCTGTTTTCACACGTGGTGAAACACAATCATTGACAACTGTAACATTAGGCACAAAGCTTGATGAGAAAATCATTGATGATGTATTGAACAATGGTAAGGAGAGATTCCTTCTACATTATAATTTCCCTCCGTTCTCAACAGGAGACGCAAGACCACAACGTGGGGTAGGTCGTCGTGAAATCGGTCATGGTAATCTTGCACACCGTGCATTGAAACCAATGATTCCTTCCGATTACCCTTATGTTATACGTGTGGTATCTGATATATTAGAGTCGAACGGTTCTTCATCTATGGCTACAGTTTGTGCCGGTACATTGGCATTAATGGATGCAGGGGTGAAAATTAAAAAGCCGGTGACAGGTATAGCAATGGGACTTATCTCAGAGAAGAAAGGTACTAACTTTGCTGTACTTTCAGACATTTTGGGTGACGAAGATCATCTGGGAGACATGGACTTTAAGGTTTGTGGAACAAAAGATGGTATTACAGCTACCCAGATGGATATAAAAGTAGATGGACTTTCTTACGAAATTCTAGAAAAGGCATTGAATCAGGCTCGTGAAGGGCGTTTACATATTATGGGTAAAATCCTTGAGACATTACCTGAACCACGTGCCGACTTCAAAGAAAATGCTCCACGTATCGAAGTTCTAATTATCAGCAAAGAATTTATCGGAGCTGTAATAGGACCCGGTGGTAAAATCATTCAAGGTATTCAGGAAGAAACAGGAGCAACTGTTACTATCGAAGAAATTGATGGTTATGGACGCGTTGAAGTTTCAGCTACTAACAAAACTGCTATCGAAGCTGCAATGGCTAAGATTAGAGGAATCGTTGCTGTACCGGAAGTCGGAGAGGTATATACTGCAAAAGTACGTTCGGTAATGCCTTACGGTGCATTCTGTGAATTCCTTCCAGGAAAAGACGGATTGCTTCATATCTCTGAAATTTCGTGGGATCGCGTAGAAGACATGGAAAAAGTAGGATTGAAAGAAGGTGATAAGATTGAGGTGAAACTCATCGATATCGACCCTAAGACAGGTAAGTTCAAACTGTCTCGTAAGGTTCTTCTTCCTCGTCCTCCAAGACCAGAGAAGCCTGTACAGAAGGCAAACGGAGATGCTCCGGCAGAGGCTTAAGCGCATAAGAAATCTTATATATAATAAAAACCCCGATTGGTTACCAATCGGGGTTTTTTATTTATCGATATTTTATCTTTTAATAGAAATACAGATTCTTTTGATGATTTCTCTCCCAAGTAATATTTACAATTACGAAGTCTTTATTTCTATATCGGCAGTATCTTCATCTTCATCCTCATCAGTTTCTTTCGGTGCAGGTTTTACCATAAAGCGGCTCAATTCAAAGAGCATATAAAGCGGCACAAATACAACCGAAAGGGTAAATGGATCTCCTGATGGAGTGATTACGGCAGATAATACCAATAGTCCGACAATGGCATGTCTTCTAAATTTCTTGAAAAAAGATCTATTTAAAAAGCCCAATTGAGATAAAAGCCACGATACCAAAGGAAGTTCGAATACAATTCCCATAATGAATATCAATGTAAGGAAATTATCCATATATGAATCGAGCGAAATTGTATTCTCGATCATCTCACTTAACTGGTATGTCGATAAGAATCGGAATGTCATAGGAAATACAAGAAAATATCCTACAGCACATCCGATAAAGAACATACCTGTTCCGAACAGAAATACCCATCTGATACTCTTCTTCTCATTAGAATAGAGAGCAGGGCTTACAAAGCGCCACACTTCAAATGCAAGGTATGGGAATGTCAATATTAGAGCAAACCAAAATGAAGTGGTCATGTGCCTGAAAAACTGCGAAGTAAGATTATAGTTTATAATCTTAATATGAAATGTATCATCGCAGAAGTCGGGCATAAAGGGTACGGATGATGTCACATAACATAGATATTTATACAATACAAAGTCGGCACGGGTAGGACCCATTATCCAGCTGTCGTATATATACGGCATGATTGCAAAACCAAGTATCGCAAAAACAAATAAGGCAATTATAGACCTGACAAGGGTCCACCGTAGTTCTTCTAAATGATCCCAAAAGGACATTCCTCCACTGTTCTCTTCCATAGAAGTATACTACATCAATCTTTTTTAGTTGTTGTATCGTTATCCCCGGTTATATCATCTTCTATACCTTTAACTCCCTCTTTGAAGTTTTTGATACCTTTCCCTAGTCCTTTCATTAGTTCAGGTATTTTGCGTCCCCCGAAAAGTAAAAGTACAACTATGGCTATGATGATGATTTCACCTGTTCCCAGATTTCCTAAAAATAATAAGGTATTCATGATTTTTGTTTTTTTAGTGCTTTATGATATTATTTCTGTTAGATTGTTTTCAGTTGACAAAATAATACAAATAATATCTAACAAAGCGGATATGTTTTAATATTTATTTCTTTTTAACACAGTAAGAAAGGCATCTTATTCGTCTCCTTGAATGATCTTGTCTTCTAATGCCGGAGTACAGTACATTTTATATTCTCCATCCTCGTCACAGATAAATATAGCCTCAATCTCAGCGTTGTTATTTATCCATTCCAACGACTTATCTACTCCCGCAACCAGAAATGCTGTGGCATAAGCATCTGCTGTGAGGCAGTCGTTCGCTATCACTGTTGTGGATAGTAGATTATGCTGTGCCGGATAGCCCGTTGCCGGATTGATTGTATGCGTTATTTTTTCTCCATTTTCGATATAAAATTGTCTGTAATTTCCGGAAGTCGCTATTCCTTTATTTGTAATTTGTAAAATAGCTTGCATATCTTGTCCGGGAATGAGGTTGCTTTCGGATGGGCGGTCAATACCTATTCTCCAGTCTTCGCCATGAAGGTTTTCTCCTCTTACTCGAATTTCTCCTCCGATCTCTACAAGATAATTAAGGCATTTATGCTGTTCCAAGAATAAAGCTACAATATCAGCAGAATATCCTTTTGCAATAGCATTTACATTCAATACAATGTTGGGATGATCTTTTACAATGCGTCTGTCCTTGATGCTTATTTTGTCCATTCCTATATACTTCCTCATCTCTTCTATCTGCTCCTTATTGGGCGGACATTTTTCTTGAGAGCTAAATCCCCAAGCCCTGAATAGCGGCTCTGCCGAGATATCGAAAGTATTTTCTGTGTGGGCACTTATTTCTTTTGCTTTGTTGAAGACTGTATAAAAATAATCATCTATTTCTACGTCTTCATTTCTGTTGACTCGCGAAATAATGGATTCATTGTCATATACCGATAATGATTTCTCAAAGTAGGCAAGCAGCTCTTCTATTTCGGGTTGAAAATCTCTATCTTCACTATCTTGATATATAATATTATAACTGGTTCCTTCGGCTCTACCTTGTATATTGTAGTAGAAGGAGCCGTTGTCGGCCATTATTGCGTTCATCTATTCGCTTATATACTTTTTTAGCGATGCGGCTTGTCATAATGAACGGAGAGAAGAATTTCTTTAAAGAAATATACATTTGCTAAATAGATTTTCAAACCACTCCGTCCAATCTGACAAAAGCATATCTAATTTTTCTTATTTGTCGTAGCTTTCTTTTACTAAAGGACAATTTAATAAATAGTCTAGGCTTTTCTTTACACTTTCTTCAGGAGTAAAGCTGTATTGCTCTACTTCTACCACAAGATGTTTAACTCCTGCAGCATCAGTATTGTTGAAAATAGCGTCAAAGCCTACCATACCACTTTGTCCAAGTTCTCTGTTGTCTTTGATATGTAATAAAGTGAAACGGTTTTTGTATTTATTGAAATAATCTACAGGACTTTTTCCTCCTCTTACTACCCAGTATACATCCATTTCGAAGAATACATATTCAGGGTTTGTGTTTTCTAGCATGTAGTCGTACATAAGCTTATCTTCGATCTTATTTTTCAGTTCGAAGTCGTGATTGTGATAGCCAAAGAGCATGCCGTTTTCTTTGCATCTCTTTCCTATTTCGTTATAGTACTCACAATATGTTTGTAAGTCTTTCAATGTTTTAGGTGTATCCATCCATGGAGTTACAATGTATTTCATTCCTGCTGCTTTGTGTGCTGCAATACATTGATCCCACCATTTAAGCGCTTCTGTAAAATCTTTAGAAGCCAGTTCTTTTTCTGTAAGGCCTTTTCCTGTATGAGAAGAAAGCACTTTCATTCCGGCTTTTTCTATGCTTGCCTTAAATTCTTCAGGTGTTTTTCTATAGAATTTTCCGTCTGCATAGTTCGCAGCCTCTACCGATGTGAATCCCATTTCTCCGGCTTTCTTGATTGTTGCATCGTAGTCTTTAGCAATATCGTCTCTCAACGAGTACAATTGTAGAGAAATATCTTTCTTTACAGGTGCAGCTTGTTGCTGAGTTGCATCTGCTTTTGGATTGCAAGAAGCTAACATAAGGAGAGTAGTAGCTATAATAATTGATACTTTCATGATAATGTAAGATTATTTAAAAGCCAAATCCAAGAAGAGGCAAGCCCTTCAAGGATTTGGAAGATATTTTAATAGAAAAAACTAGTTATTAGTCAAGGATTTTGATTCTGATATTACGGAACCAAACATCATCGCTATGATCTTGAAGACCAATATATCCTTCTCTATTAGGTCCACCACAGTTGTTTAGCAGTTCGAATGCCAAAGGCCATTTTTCTTCGCTGAATTTGCTTGCTTGAAGCATTTCTGTCCATTGTGGAGTCCATAGGTGATATTCAACTACGTTTTCGCCATTTTGTCCATGAACCACAGTTCCTTTGTAAACCATGACTTTCGCTTTGTTCCATTCACCAAAAGGTTTGGAATTTTGTGGTTTAGCAGGAATCATATCATACAATGACATTGATTGACGATTGTTGTCTTTACCCAATTTTGCATCAGGGTGATTTGCGTTGTCTAATACTTGAGCTTCAGGAGCTGAAATATATATAGGTTCCATTCTTAACTCTCCTGTTTTAGGATCCTTTGTTTGAACCTCTTGTGCCAGATAGAAAATACCGGAGTTGCTTCCTTTAGCTACTTTCCATTCTAGTTCCAGTTCAAAATTTTTGAACTTGTGAGCAAAGATAATGTCGCCACCGTCTTTTTCCTGAGCTTCACCTTTCCCAGAACCAGTAAATTTCAGAGCTCCGTTATCTATACTCCATTTTCCAGGTAGGACGTCTTTTCCGTATCCTCTCCATCCTTCAGTAGATTTGCCATCGAAGATAACGATATAACCGTCTTTATCTTTTTTGAATTTAGACAGGTCTACTTGAGGTTTGTCTAATACAGTATATTCAGGTTTCATTGCTTCAGTTGTTTTTGTTGAATCAGTATCAGTCCCTTTTTTCTCAGCATTCTTAGCCCCACCGCCACAAGCAATAAATGCTCCGGCAATCATGCAACAGCTTAATGAATAGATAATTTTTTTCATCTTTATTTTGATTTTTAAATTAAAACAATATTACTTAGTTATGGCATATCAGGCAATTTCCATCCCTGACGATATGTATGCTTGATCAGTTCATTTGCAAACTCCTGAGCATTGATAGGATCAGTCCAGATCTTATTGAATTTAGGGTCGCCGTCAACGATCTTGAAGTCATCCTTAACTAATATCTTAATTTGTTCGTTAGGATCGATATTTGTGAACTTCATATTGTCTCCATCCCAATATAATTCCTTATTCAAGGTCTGCAAACGAATAGCCAATACTCCCATTACTACCATTTCGTTGAATGGGCCTGCTTCGCTGAAATCGGATTTAGTTATTACACGACTGGAAGCATCTTCCTTACAAGCGCGTACCCAATCCATTTCGTGAGATGTTTCTACACGGCGTTGTGTTTTAGGCGCTTTCGGAACACGACCCGACAACAACCAAGGGTTCACTCCGTAGCATCCGCAAATCAGTGTATCTTTTGTTCCATGGAAGATAACCAATCCACCGCCTTCGCCCATTAATTGTTTTCCTTGAGGGAAACCTTTTGGACGATCCGGCATCATACCGCCATCATACCAATGTACTTCCACTTCAGGCATACCCACTTTCGGCATATTATCGCGAGCAGGGAATGTCAATTTAACGTGTTGTGCTTGTGGTGCGCAATCCTGCAACAGCAGGGTAGATGAACCTTGTACTTTAGTAGGGTAGCCCAAATTCAAGCCTTTGAATACCGGATGCATGATGTGACAAGCCATGTCGCCTAATGCACCTGTACCATAATCCCACCAGCCACGCCAGTTCCAAGGAGTATATAATGCATTATAAGGGCGTACTTTTGCAGGTCCTGAAAATAAGTCCCAATTTAGGGTGCTTGGTATTTTGTCTACTTTTTCAGGGGCATTCAGTCCCTGTGGCCAAATAGGACGGTCGGTAGCACATTCAACTTTTGTTACTTCACCTATCTCGCCATTGGCAATCCATTCGCAAACGAGGTTAACGCCTTCACCCGATGAGCCTTGGTTACCCATTTGAGTAGCGACTTTATGTTTTTTAGCCAACTTAGTTAGCAAGCGTGATTCATAAACTGTATGAGTAAGCGGTTTTTGACAGTACACATGTTTGCCCATTGTCATTGCATCGGCAGAAACGATAGCATGTGTATGGTCTGCTGTTGCTACTATTACCGCATCAATGGATTTACCCATTTCGTCGTACATCTTACGGAAGTCCCAATATTTTTTAGCATTTGGGAATCTTTCAAATACACCTTTCGCATATTTCCAGTCTACGTCACATAGTCCGACTATGTTTTCTGTAGCTTCCACAGCTTTGATATTAGCATGTCCCATGCCGCCAATACCAACAGCAGCAATATTCAATTTGTCACTCGGAGCTACATGCCCAAAGTTTTTCCCCAATACAGTGCTTGGGATGATCGTCAGTCCAATAGCGGCTTTTGCTCCTGTTGAGAGGAACTTTCTTCTCGAAATGTCTGATGCCATAATTTTTTTTGTTTTTTGGTTAATATTGTTTTTAGATTTAATGGTATATTTTAGTTTTCACTTTTCACTGCTAAATATATTAATTTATTTCGCCTCTTACTATTTCCTCTTTGTCTTTATCCCAATACATTGTACGACCTTCCAGATATGCACGAGTTCCCATGTGTGCTGTAATGGCTTCGTCGAAAGCAGCATCGATACCACAAGAAGTTTTCTTACTGTTGTCGCGGATACACTCCAGCCATTCTCTGATATGAAGGAATGTTGTATCATACCGTTTCCCTCCCAGATACGAATATAAGAGACCACGTTGTGCAAAATACAACTCGGTGGCAGAAGTTACTGCGTCTACATTGCTTTTGCCCGGAACGTATGTATAGAAAGGTACATCGGGTTTGATGATTCCTTTTTCAATCTTCTCCTTGTATCTTGTAGATCCACTATCTACTTTAACGGTTAGCGTATCTCCGACTTCCATCGATGCATCGTGCCCCATGATTACTTTTCCCCTATTGCGGTTGCTCGCTAATGTTGCACTATATAACATTGTCATATTTTTATCAGGGAATTCGAATGTTGTTTGCAGCACATCCGGAACGGTTCTTCCATCCTTGAAGAAATAAACACCACCGGAAGAAGTTGCAGAATGAGGAATGCCCACGCCCATCAATTGGTTTACAGCATCGTACTCGTGTGTAAGCAAGTCTCCACTTAGTCCTGTACTGTAATCCCACCAGCAACGCCAACGGAAGAAACGTTCGAGGCTAAACTTATCTCTAGCATCCGGACCCACATATTTGGCAAGATTATGCGCTGTCATATAGTCCATATATTCTTTCACTCTTTCAGGATCACCCTCAAATTGTTTCCAGTCAACTGTCTGTGGGTTTGCTGTAGGATGAATATCATAAACCCAAGCTCCGTTAGGATCATTACGGTTTGTACAAACTTCTATAAGCGTAACAGGGCCAAGTAGTCCTTTGTCTAATATCTCTTTAGCTTTATGATAGCTGTCTACCTGTCTGCCTTGATGTCCTAGCTGAAAAACTACGCCGGTCTGTTTAATAACCTCTCTTATCATGTACGTTTCGGGTACAGTCCACGAAAGCGGTTTTTCTACGTAGACATGTTTTCCTGCTTTTGCTGCATCCATAGCCATTGTGCTATGCCAGTGATCGGGTGTAGCAATAATAACAGCGTCGATGTCGTCGGCTGCAAGCATTTCCTGATAGTGACGATATCGTTTTGGAGCAGGTCCCAGTTTACCGCCTACACCTTCCCTGTTTATATTTGATCCGGCTGCAATACCTTCTTCGGCAAATGTATCGAATATGTCGCACACGCCTGTTAAGACGATATTGAGGTTTTCTTGTTCTCTAAAGAGTTGGTATCTAGTATCCTTTTTATCTTTTTTTGAAGAGTCAATCAGCTTTTGGAGAGACTCTGGAGTTGCAAATCCTGCAGCTCTTAACAATTGTTTCCCTCTGATGCCGCAACCAATAATCCCTAATCGAATCTGTTTTCCGTTTGGCTGTAGTTCGGGGATAGTTGCTGTTTCTTTACTTAATTTAAAGACGTCGCTCACATCGTGCATCGTCTTATCATATTTTTGCTTCTTATAAACACCATAGGCTAAAGCTCCCAATACAGGAACTGTAGCTAATGCCTTCAATGCTTCTCGTCTGCCTTGTGATTCGGGCAGTTGACTGTCGTTAGACTGAGCGTTGTTATCTTTATTTGGCTCTGGAACTATCTTATCTTCGGATGTCATGTTTGTTAAGCTGTTTTGCGTTTTAATAATCTTGAAATGTATCGGTCAAATCCGATAATGTGCGAGGTAGGGAAATATATTAATACCATCAATGCTCCTATCTCTATCAGGTTCTTGTCTATCCATAGATAAGAGCCTTCGGTTGGCATCATAGAATTTGCGCCTATATAAGGTATGTGAGACAAATAGTATAGGCTAAGAAAAACGATACCTCCGATAGATGCATAACGCGAAAAGCAACCAAGTATAAGTCCGAGTCCGACAAGTGTTAATCCGTAGATATTAACATAATTCGAAAAGGCTAGAAATTCTGCGTTTTCGGCAATACTGTGGAAGAAGTCTGCCATAAATCCTCGTGAATCCATAAGGTAAGGATAAGCAGTCCAACTTGAACTGAAGAGTTTTACAAGACCTTCGTATAAAAAATGCCAGCCAATCAGTAATCTGAGTATTACCAGCCAGAGGGTCTGAGGGCGCGAATAAGATGTTAGTTTATTCATGGGTTAGTAAATAATAAGTTCTGTCTTTTTCAAGAAAGTTAAAATATAGATTGTTTAATTGTTCATATAATTTATAAAAAGCTGAGCATTTTTCTTGTTGTCTTGAGCCTATTTTGTCAATGACAAACAAGACGGCTTTAAGTTTTTGTTAATGAGTGCTATAATGTGCAATCACGGTAGCATTTATTCAATCCTAAAAAGTAAATGAAAATGCGGAATAAAGCTAGGAATATTTTAAATAAGTAAATCTCTCATTACTGTTAAAAAAAGTTGGTATTTATAATAAATTGTATAACAATAGTAAATCTCTTAGAGCAAAAATCTTTTTTTATTCAAAATAATGTAATAAAACAAACGCGTATTTGTGACAATTTAATATTATATGCTATCTGCAGGATAAATTATCTCCAATTGTTTCCTTATTTCATCAATAATTTCTATTGTAATTAATGAATTTTCAAGGCTATTGATTGTCGATTCTCTTTCATTTTTTTGAATTAGGTCAATGAATTCTGCGACTTCAAAATAATACTCATGTGTAGGATTGGGAGTACTTATTATAGTTTCCTCTCCTCCTCGTTTTTTTAGTGTTACTTTGTTTATGATATTTATCCGGTCGGCAGTTATTGTACCCTCTTCTCCCTGTATCTCTGTTGGTAGGCTCGAATCTGCTATTTTGGAATACATGATTGTTGCATCCATGCCTTCATATTCAAAATTAACACTTCCTTGTCCATCGGCCCCTGTAAACAGTTTAAGGCCTGTAGCACTAATTTTTTTAGGTCGCCCGAATAAGACCACCATCGGATATATGGTATATACGCCCAAATCCATTACTGCTCCGTTAGATAACGACGGGTCGAAGGCATTTAATATAACACCTTCTTTTAGTTTGTCGTACCGAGAGGAGTATTGGCAATAACAAGAGAAATATTTACGTATTGTACCTATTTCTTTTAGGTTGTCTTTTATTGTAGAGAAGTTTGGGGTCATTGTCGGCTTCATTGCTTCCATTAGCGTTACATTATACTTCTCGGCTGCCGCTATCATGGCTTTTACTTCATTCGCATTCGATGCAAATGGCTTTTCACAAAATACGTGTTTGCCATGTTGCATACACAAAATGCTTTGTGAAGCATGTCGCGAATTCGGCGATGCAATATATACCGCATCTATCAAATTGCTCGAAAGCATATCTTCAAGAGAAGTGAACGTATGGGGAACGTTGTGCTTTTTCGCAAATTCATCTGCGCGTTCTTGTGTACGGGAATAGATTGCTGTAAGTTCGAAACGATGGTCAAGTCTCGCCGCTTCCAGAACTTTGTCTACTATAAAATTTGTGCCTATAACTCCGAAGCGGACTTTAAATGAGCCATTTTCCAACGATTCCATATATAATGTATTTATAGAAAGACAAAGGTAAATATTTATTATTTAAGGAACTAGATAAAAATATTTCATTTGTTCTTAAAATGTTGCTTAATTAAAGATTTTTAGAGACTTTGAGGGCATTTAGTTGTCATTTTATCGATTATTATCTCTGTAGTGCAAACAGAGAGGAATGCACTACAGAGATTTTTAATTTTTAATATCCGGGATTTTGCTTCAATAAGTTGTTCGCCCCTATCAGACTATAGTGAATAGGGAATCTATTCAGGTCTGTATTGTTAGTTGCTTTATGATCCCACCAATTTTCTGTTACATAGGCATCCCAACGTACTAAATCGGTTCGTCTTCTGCCTTCTGCCAAAAATTCTAATTGCCATTCATCCAGCATGCGGTATTTATCCAGTTTAGAGCCCGTTACAGGGTCAGGGTCGTTGCCATTTGCAAAATAGCGTTTACGTACGGTGTTGATCAATTCGGCTGCGCCATCTTTGTCTCCTGCCCGCATTTTGCATTCTGCCAATGTATAATAAATTTCTGCAAGACGAATTACAGGAACGTCCGGATCGAATTTGCGGTTTTTCTCACTCTGATTAGGACGTGGGCTACGTTTGGTAACACGCACACAAGAAGCTTCTTCTGCTGTGGCAATTGTAGATGGAAGTGACTCCAATGTCGGATATTCTGCCGATCCAACTTTTGCAAAATAAGCAACCTGATCTCTTACTACAAGTGTTTTTCCGCTGTATTCTCGGCTCCCTGTACATGTCCAGCTTGGATTTGTCGGATTTACAAGTTCTCCTACAATAAACATTCCACGATACTTGCCGGCTCCTTCGTATACATATAGTTGTTTGCGAATGTCGTTATCGTTGAATTTGGCATAAGCACCACCCAATTTGTAAGAATATTTTTTACCTGTCGGATCGAGGCTTGGTATTAGTCCAATACCGTTATTAGAGCCTGAGCCTTCTAGTCCTCCCAAATAATTCTTGTAGTTGTAAGGTACCATATAGCTCCAGTACATACCATCAGTTTCCAGCTTAGCATTCTCGCTTGGTACAGACCAAATAATTTCGGGACTAGTTTCGTTATCGAATCCGAATATATTTGTCCAGTCTGTATCCAATTTGTATTTGCCGTATTTTCCGTCAATGATATCCTGGCAGATTGTTGCTGCTTCTGAATACTTTTCTTCGCCGATATATGATTTGGCGTTAAAATAAAGACGAGCCAATAAAGCTGCTGCAGCAGCCCGATTGATACTTCCGTTTTCCAATCCGCCAAGCTCTTCTTTTACAGGAAGATTAGGGATAGCTTCTTTGAGTAATTTCTCTATAAAATCGAAAGTCTCTTTATCAGTAGAACGTCCTTTTACTTCACTCTGTGTAGTAGTATATAGAGGTACTCCTCCAAAGAAATCCAGACCATCCAGATAGAAAGAGGCTACAAGTGCCTTTTGCTGATTTAGCATCGATTCTCGTGTGCCTTCAGCAAATCCCAAAGCATCGAAGTTTACTTTTTCTAAATCTTCGAGAGCATCCCATGCGAGAGCCACTCCCATAGCAAAGTTAGTCCATCCTGTTTCTATAAAAGCCATGTCCTCAGTGTATTCATGGTGATGGAATTTTTGATACAAGGCTCCATTATACCAGTCGCTACCACGTGTAGGCAAGCAAAATTCATCAGTACCCAATTCTTGCAACATCCAGCGAGGCTCATTGTTGGCAATATACCAGCGCCAATGTGTAAACGGACGGTTGAAACGTTCCCAAACAGCTTCCTGAGAGGTGTAGAATGTCTCAGGAACTACCTGTGAATAAAATGTAGGTTCTACGCTACACGAAGTAATTGCGAATAGACAAATCGTAATTCCGATTAAGACGGAATTATATATTTTAAACTTTTTCATCTTTTGTGTATGTTTAGAAATTTAACTGAAGACCTAATGTATAAGTGCGGGTTGTAGGATAAAAATCATCTCTTGACCAGAATTTTTCCGTACCACCTTCCCATCCTGTGATATTCACTTGGGGGTTCATGCCGCTATAGCCGGTAATGGTGCAAACATTACCTACGGTTCCGTATATGCGTAGGCGGTCTATCAGTTTCGTATATTTCTTCATAGAAAGGGTGTACCCGAGTGTGATCGCATCTATCTTTAAGAATGTACCGTCTTCGAGATAGTAATCACAGATTTGTTTTTCCCCTTTAATATGGTTGAATTCGCCATATGCTGATTTTAATACATTCGTATTTCCCTGCCCTTGAATTCCGAAGTACATGTTTAGGGCATTGTATACATCAAAGTCGATCCAGCTTCGCAGACTGATTCCCATATCGAGATTTTTATACTGCAAGGTGTGTCTCCATCCCAGGATGAGCTTAGGTGTATAATTTCCGATGTATTGTTTATCATTTTCGGTTTTTTCGGATGCCGGTATTATTTTTCCTTCTTTGTTGTAGAGTAAGAATTTTCCATCATCGTCGAATCCTGCAAACTTCCAAAGATAGAACGCACCTATTGTAGAACCTTCTTCTATGCGTGCTGCATCTCCCGGGCTACCCGGGGCAGGAAAACCATTTCCGTTGTAATATGTATTATTCCCCCAAAGAGTAAGAATCTTACCTGAATTGTGACCTAAATTGAGGTTGCTGTTCCATGTGAAATCTTTAGTGCGGATGATGTCTCCGCCAATTTCAAACTCCCATCCTTTACTCTCCATACTTCCTATGTTTTGGTACTGAGAACCTTGTGTGAATGGTGGTTGAGGAACTTTAACACTGTAGATAAGGTTGTCGATCTTACGTCTGTAATAATCGAATTTACCATATAGGCGACCATCGAAAAGCGAATAATCCAAACCGAAATTCCATTCCTTCTTTTCTTCCCATCCCAGATTTGGATTTATATTTTGAGTTTTACCAAATGAGTATGCCCATGTTCCGTCAGGAAGCATCCAGTACGCATCAGAGCCCAGCATATCTGCCATATAAGAGGAGCTGAAGTCGTTATTTCCTGTTACTCCATAGCCAACCCGGACTTTGAGGTCATCTATCCAGCTTATATTTTTCATAAACTTTTCACCAGAGATGCGCCATCCACCCGATAAAGACCAGAAATCAGCCCAGCGGTTGTCTGCGGCAAACTTCGATGAACCTTCATGTCTGAGTGAAGCCTGTAATAGATACTTGTTTTGATAGGAATAATTGGCACGTGCAAATACAGAGAATAAACGTTCTGTGATATCCTTGCCTGAACTCATTCCGGCTTTGCCGTCACTCAGGTACGACCCCGCACCGATATTCCAAAATTTTATCCCATCCACATCGAAATCGTAATTGGAAACACTAAATCCTTCACCGTTTTTCTCAAAATAAGAATACCCGGCCACAGCATTTAGTACATGTCCGCCATCAAATTCTTTGATGTAAGTTGCGAAACCTTCGGAAGTAAGATTTTCTGTTTTGTCGAAAGTGAGGGTTGCGGCTCCTCTTCGTCTGTCTTCTATCTCTTCTCGGTGATAGCGCGATTTGTAGAAATGGTATTCCCACTGGCGGTTTTCATATCCTATTACTTGCTGGAATGACAGGCCGGGTATAGGTTTTATATTCAATTTGAAAGTAGCTTCAGGCTTAAACCATTTGTCCAATCCTTCGTAAGTACTTAGGTTAGCATCAGCTAAAACGTTATAATCCAGTGTTTCATTAGCCCATACATTGTATCCTGTTTCGCTATCAGGGTCGTAAGGAGATCTGGTTGGGTTGTTGCGCATCGCCTGCTGGAAGTTTGGATAGTTGTTATTGCGCATCGCCTGACGATAATCTACGCTCGGTCTGATTTCGAGCCATCCATCAAGAACTTTAAAGTTGGCGTTAAATCTTCCTCCATAATCCTGACGTTCATCTTTGATTGAAATTCCCTGATTTTTTTCATAAAAAAAGGAAGAATATATTTGGGCATTCTCTGTTCCGGCTTCGAGAGAAAGATGGTGTTTTTGTGAAAAGTTATCATCGTTGATAAGCTCTTTCCACCAATTTGTATCTGTACCATAATCTGTACCGATCTTATGCTCTGCATATTCTCTTCCTGTTAGCATCTCTGGAGCTCCGTAATTTTGTTTCTTTGTCATTTCGGTCGAGTAGGTCATTTTCACCTTACCGCTTGTATTCGATCCGCTTTTGGTGGTAATGAGTATTACACCCGATGCAGCACGTGTTCCATAGATAGCTCCGGCAGAGGCATCTTTAAGGACGTCGATAGTCAAGATATCGTCTTGCGAGAGTGAGCGTATGTCCCCTCCCGGAAACCCATCGATAACGATAAGAGGCGACTTCCCTGAGTTTATAGAAGTCATCCCTCGCAGCTGGAATGTAGTTCCTGCATTTGCACTACCGATATTGTTCATAATAAGTCCGCTAACTCTACCTTGCAAAGCGGAGGATACGTCCGATCCGCCTACTCCTGTCATCAGGTCTTTTGCTGATATGGATGTTACCGAACTGGTTACTTGCTTCTTCTCTAATGTACCATATCCAATTACGACTACCTCATCCAGTGTTTTGGTGTCTTCTTGTAGCTGTACGTTAAAAGATGTTTGCCCGGCTACGGATATTTCTTTCGATATATATCCTACAAATGAAATAAGCAAAGTAGCATTTTCGGGCACGTTGTCCAATCTGGCTATTCCATCGATATCTGTGATATTTCCATTTGTAGTTCCTTTTACCGCTACATTGGCGCCAACTACAGGGCCAACATTGTCGCTTACTGTTACTGTTACTGTTTTACCTTTTTGCAAAGGTGCTGTTTCGTGCACTATGGCTTTATTCGTATCGTTTCGGTCGGAGGCCTGAAGGTTGTATGGGCATAATGTGATTCCTGCTATTGTAAAAGTTAATAAGGAAAACATTTTGAATGATCTGATAGGCCGGGTATTAAATTTTTGTTGTGTCTTCATCAATTTTAAGTAAAATTGTTAATAATCGACTTTAAATTTTGGGATTTTGATTAAGGTGTGGTGTGATTTTGGTTTTAGGCTTTTGAATACTATGTTTTCATGGCGGGCATCTCCTTAAAAATGTTTAATATTTGGGCTTACTCTGTTAAATAGGATTTTCAGCATACTCCTTTTAACAAAACAATCATTAAAGATTGTTGAAATGCAAATCTAAACAATTTTCTTTAACAACAATCATTAATGATAGTTTAAATATGGACAAGGAGATCCTCAAAAGGAAAATTGGTCTGAAAATCAGGAATATAAGGGAGGGTAAAAACTTATC
Source organism: Dysgonomonas sp. Marseille-Q5470 (assembly GCF_951230145.1). Classification (NCBI taxonomy): domain Bacteria; kingdom Pseudomonadati; phylum Bacteroidota; class Bacteroidia; order Bacteroidales; family Dysgonomonadaceae; genus Dysgonomonas; species Dysgonomonas sp. Marseille-Q5470. Next base: position 580,923 of record NZ_CATNVE010000001.1, read on the forward strand.
CATAATGGATTTGGCAGATATGCTGGATATAGAATATAATAATCTGATACGAATAGAAAAAGGGCGTACAAATCCAACAATAATAACATTGTATAAGATAGGTCAGGCATTAAATGTTAAATTGCCTGAAATAGTAGATGTAGATTAAGCAGACAAACTAAAATCTCTGGGCGATTTTATATTGTTGCTCGTTAGTGTTTTATGAAAATGTCGATTTTTTCATACGGATGGCCATTTTATCAAACTCATAAAAAGCATACCATGTTTGAGGTATAAATATACCACATCAAGGGGATTTCATACCTAATTTGCTCATTATACTTTTGTGATAGATATTATCTGTTTTTAACAAATAAATATCTAATATATCTATAAAGATTGTTTGAGTTAAATTATAAAAAGGTTATGCTAAATTTTAGAAAATTAAAGTTACTGTTATTATTTACTGTTCTTACTTTATTTGTTTCCGCACAAATAGGCGACATATACACTATAAAAGGACATGTAACAGATGCTGGAGGTACAGACCTGCCCGGGGTGACAATACAAGTGAAGGGTAATGCTCAGTCGGGAACCCTGACGGATATAGATGGTCATTACTCCATATCAGTGAAAAAAAACGAAATTCTGATATTCTCATATTTAGGATTTGAAACACATCAGGTTGAAGTATTATCGAACAAACCGATAGATGTGGTTTTGAAAGAAAATAGTACCGAATTGGATGAAGTTGTAGTGACTTCATTAAATATCCCTCGCGAAAAAAAGGCTTTGGGTTATGCCGTACAAGCCGTATCCGGGAAAGCTCTCGAGACAAGACCAACCAATGCGTTGAGTGCTCTTTCTGGAAAAATATCAGGCTTGCAAGTTATATCTAGTGGAGGAAATATGGGAGGATCTTCTCGTGTAACGCTGCGTGGTATAAATTCGATTACAGGAAATAATCAGCCATTGTATATTATCGACGGAATACCTCTCGATAATACCGACATGAATACCTCTTCTACAATTAATGGTAGTGCAGGAAAAGATGTTGGAAGTACAATACAGGATATAAATCCGGACGATATAGCAGATATAAATGTATTGAAAGGCCCTTCGGCTGCAGCTCTTTATGGAACACGTGCTGCAAATGGTGTGATACTGATAACAACAAAAAAAGGTAGCGGTAATACAGATCGTTTAGATATTCAGGTAAATACGGGTATCGAGCTTGAAAATGTAGTAAGACTGCCCAAACGTCAGAAATTATATGGTGGTGGATATAGTACTTCGTTCCAAAAGGTAACCATAGACGGAAAAGAATACAATGTGGTAGATTACGCGGCTGATGAGAGCTGGGGGCCAAAGCTCGACGGGACACCTGTATTGCACTGGTATAATCTCGATCCTGAGTATGCCAATGATTACCTGAATCCTGAGCCTTGGGTTTATCCAAAGAATGATGTTACCGACTTTTTTCGTACAGGAGTATCCAATACAAATAATATAGCGTTTTCAAAGAATTCATCATGTAGTGCATTTCGTGTATCATTTACCAATAAGAATGTAAAAGGTACAGTACCCAATTCTTCCTTGAGCAGAAATGCAGTGAATATATCGGGTAGTACAAAAGGAGATCTGGTTTCATTTTTCGGAAATGTAAACTATATAAATAATAAATCTACAGGTCGTCCGTGGACAGGAGCTTCGAACCGTAATATTATCCTCGAAGCATATCAATGGGGACAAGTACAGGTAGATTATAAAAGATTAAGTGAATATAAACGTGCCGATGGTACACCTCGTGCATGGAATCGTACAAGCTGGGAAAATACAACAGCTGCCGAGAAAACAAAATATATAGATAATCCTTATTGGTCAGCCTACGAAAGTTATCTGAAAGAGAACAGAGACAGGTTGTATGGTAATATAGGTTTAGTGATTACCCCGACTAAATGGTTGAGTCTGACAGGACGTATAAATGGTGATGTGTATCAATACAATTCGCAAGATCGTATTGCATATTACTCTCGTTCGCAGTCGATGTATCAGGAATATTCCCAAAAGTTTGATGAGTTTAATTATGAATTCTTGGCAACATCAAATAACCGTTGGGGTGATCACTCTTTAATCGCTAACCTTGGGGCCAATTATATGAGACGTAACAGACGTGTAAGCGATATACAAACATCCGGCGGACTTATGATTCCGGCATATTATAGCTTGAATAATGCTTCCTCTGTCATTATAAACCCGTCTACAGGTCTTTATAAGAAAGCAATATCATCAGTATACGGAAGTGTTTCGTATGGCTGGAAAAGTATGTTGTACCTAGATGGAACTATCCGTAACGACTGGTCATCGACCTTACCTACAGATAATAATTCGTTCTTGTACCCATCCCTTACATCATCTTTTGTATTCACAGAGCTTCCGGCATTTAAAGATCAGAACTGGCTGTCATTCGGTAAAGTCCGCTTAGGCTGGGCAGAAGTTGGTAACGATACTGATCCTTATCAGTTGTATAAAACTTATGAGGCTTTGAATGCATTTGATGGAAATATATCTTATACTTTATCAGATAAATTAAATAATCCTAATCTAAAACCTGAGATTACATCATCTTGGGAGGCCGGATTGCAATTGCAATTATTTAATAATCTGATCGGATTGGATGTTACTTATTACAATAATAATAGTCGTAATCAGATCATACAATTACCTACATCAGATGCTTTCGGATATAGTTATAAACTGATCAATGCAGGGAAGATAAACAACAAGGGTATTGAGGCTACGTTGACCGTGAATCCGATCCGTCAAAAAGATTGGGACTGGACAGCAATTGCAAACTTCTCAAAAAACAGTAATAAAATTATCAAATTGTCTGATGCAGTCAATACATTACAATTGAGTAATACTTTGGTTTCGCTTGTCGCACAAGAAGGCGAGAGTTACGGACAGATAAAAGGCTATGATTTTGTATATGCACCTGATGGAAAGAAGGTAGTAAACAGTGATGGCGTATATATGCGTACCGATCAGTTTGCTTCGCTTGGGAGCGTATTGCCTGATTTCTTATGGAGTTTCCAGAATCAGTTGAGATACAAAGACTTTACATTCGGATTCCTGATCGATTCGCGTGTTGGTGGTAAGTTCTTCTCTCAGACTTACAAAGTGGGTATGTACTCAGGTATCTTAGAATCTACAGCAGCAAATAATATTCGTGAAGATGGTATTGTACTTGATGGCGTTACCGGTAATGTTGTATTTAATGCCGACGGAACATATACTGTTTCTAATACGGCTACAAACGACAAGCGTGTAACTGCTCAGGCATGGGCACAGAATCAGTATAACGGGCCAACAGCATATACCGTTTTTGATGCTACATTTATTAAGCTTCGTGAGTTGACTCTTGGATATACATTCAATCTTCCAAAATGGAAAGTTAAGAGTATAAACGTAACGGCTTATGCCCGCAACTTATGGAATATTTATACCAAGAGCAAGGATATCGATCCCGAACTAACTAATAGTAGTGGTAATGTACAAGGGATAGAAGGCGGTAACCTACCTACTCCTGTGACCTACGGTATAAATCTTGGTTTCAAATTTTAAAATAAACTATCTGTATGAAAATTAATAAACTATATATATTAGGCTTATTCGCTTCAATTTTATTGTCCTCTTGTGTTGATGATATAAATGAAGATCCCAACCGCCCAACATCAGTGCCAACCACCTCTTTAATCACTTCTGCTGAGAAATTGCTGGTTGATAATCTCCGTAGCGAACAGGCATCGTTGAGAGGTTCCATGTTGTTTGTTCAGTATTTTTCTCAGAATACATATACTACCCAGTCACGCTATGATATTCCTTTTAGTTATTCTGATGATTACTGGAAGGGGTTATATAAAACATTAAACAATCTGGAGGAGGTAGTAAAGTTGAATACTGATCCTTTAACAAAAGATGTGGCAACCGCTAATGGTGCAGGACGTAATGCTACTCAGATAGCAATAAGCCGTGTATTGAAATCGTATGCATTCTATGCTCTTACCGATGTGTTTGGGAATATCCCTTATCAATCTTACGGCAATAAAGATGAAGACTTTCAGGCACTACAACAAAACCCTGAGAATATAACCCCTAAGTATGCGTCGCAGGAGAAAATCTATGCAGACATATTGAATGAGCTGAAAGCAGCCGGAGATACATTGATCAAATATCAATCGGAAACAACTTTTGGCAAGGCCGATATTATTTATGCAGGTAGCAATCAGAAGTGGGCAAAGTTTGCAAACTCGCTGCGCCTACGCTTTTCTACACGTATAAAAGATAAGAATCAGGCTTTGTATCAAGAACACTTTCAGGATGCATTGAGTAAAGGTGTGTTTACAAGTAATGCTGATAATGCAGCATTCAAGTATTCTACTACTTCTCCTAACGAAGCTCCTTTATATAGAGCTACGGTTACAGCCAACCGGAAAGACTTTGCTATATCTAAAATCTTTGTGGATCTGCTTCAAGGGAAGAATACAATTTTGCCCGTTTCTGATCCTCGTTTACCGATATATGCCTTGCCGGCAACAGCTACTAATACTTATGTAGGACTTCCTTATGGCTTAGCAAACGATCAGGCGGGTAAATTCGCAGCAACAGGAGTGAGTTTGCCGGGAGCAGTTATCAATGCGGCAAACTATGCTGAGGTATTGATGGAATATGCCGAAGTAAAGTTCTTAGTCTCAGAATATAATTCTTGGTCTCAGGCTGATTATGCATCAGGTGTTAGGGCTTCTCTCGAAAAGTGGGGAGTCTCAGCCGACAATGTGAATACTTATTTGGAGTCTCTTCCTGCTGCTAGTAAAGAGAATGTTTTGACACAAAAATATATCGCTCTCTATATGCAAGGTCTCGAATCATGGAGTGAATATCGCCGTACAGGCTATCCTTCATTCTTGGTAAAAGAAGGAGATGTTGTATTTCAAGGGACGATAGATGGCGCAGGAGTAACATATCGTTTCGATCCGTTGTTTGGAGATGGGGGTGTTCCGGGACGTTTATACTATCCTACTAAGGAACAGAATGTGAATAAAGGCAACTATCAAGAAGCTCTGTCTGCACAGGGTAATGATAAAATAGAAACAAAATTGTGGGTGTTTAAAAAGTAGTTTGTAGCTTTACATCAAACAAAAGCATAATAAAGATATGAAGAAATATTTAATAATGATGGCTGCTGCATTTGTACTAATGTCTTGTAATAAGGCATCGGAACATAAGCTGACAGACGGAAAATGGAGAGGTGAATTCTCTATTTCAGATCAAAAATTTCCATTCTTGTTTGACGTCGAAGGTTCTGCAACAGACTCAACAACCGTGTATCTGATAAATGGGGCAGAGCGTGTTCCACTCAAAGGTGTGGTTTACTCCAACGATACGGTAACTATTCCAATATTGGCTTATGATGCTGTATTAACAGGTAAAATAGCCAATGGTAAATTTGAAGGGAAATTCAAAAAGCTATTTATAGATAACGATGAGGGTGTATCTTTCTCGGCAGAAAAAAGTGATGCTCCGCGCTTTGAAGTTGCGGACAAAGCTACAGAGATTTCCCTTGCCGGTAAATGGGATATCCAGTTTATAGGACAAAAAGGAGATACTGCTCACAATGTAGGGATTTTCAGTCAGGATAAAAATATTCTTACCGGCTCTATTCTGACCAATGCAGGAGACCTTCGTTATCTCGAAGGAGCTTTGACAAACGATGGCTTTCAGTTTTCTGCATTTGCGGGTCTTAGTCCATATCTGATAAAAGGAAAGTTTGAAGGAAATGATAGTTTTACAGGGGAATTCTATACCACACGAGGTGTAACAAAGCTTGTTGGTAAACGCAATGCGGAAGCTGCTCTTGCCGATCCATATAGTTTAGCTTATATGAAGAAAGGAGAGGATCGCCTCAATTTCACATTCCCTAATGTAGAAGGTCAGAAAGTCTCTTTATCCGATCCTCGTTACAAAGACAAGGTGGTAATTGTTTCTATCCTTGGTAGTTGGTGTCCAAATTGTTTAGACGAAATGGAATATCTATCTCCATGGTATAAAGAAAACAGTAAGAGAGGTGTTGAAATCATCGGGTTGGCATTTGAGCGTAAAGATGATCCGGAATATGTAAAGACTGTGCTCTCCCGCTTGGTTAAGCGTTACAATGTAGATTATGAAATCCTGTTTGCAGGCAAGCTGGGTGATGATGCTACTGCTAAGGCTCTTCCGCAGGTGAGTAAAATAATGGGTTATCCTACTACTATCTTTATCGATAAGAAAGGAATTGTAAGAAAGATACACACCGGATTCAATGGTCCTGCTACCGGACTGTTTTATGAGGAGTTTAAACAAGACTTCAATAAAGTAGTAGACGATTTGCTGACAGAGAAATAAAAATAACTATAAAAGATCGGCTAAAGGAAGATAATCTGAACTCCTTTAGCCGTTTTTTTTATATATCAGCCTTGTTCTTATTTTTAGACTTCATCCCAAACAAAGGCCTTATGATAGAATAGCGTCTTATCCCAAATTCGTATATCAGCCATGTAATAGTAAATGTTCCTATCACCATGATTGAGAACTTAGGAAAGAACCCTATATCGACATACTTCAGATAATATCCCAAAGCAATGATAATTGTTTGATGCAGGATATAAAATGGATATACAGCTTCGTTTCCGTATGCCACTATTTTACTTGGTTTGTTGAGATATATAGCGGCATAGCCAATCAACGTTAAAATCCATGACCAGGCATTAAAAACCTTGACCAAAGCTTGCACCTCACCCTTGAAAGGAAAATCACCGATCACATACCAAAGGCACATCAACAGAGGAAACCCAATGATACCACTAATCAGAAATTTCAGTCTGTTTTTAGTTACTGCATCCCAAAAAGAATCCTTCAATGAAATTAACAGATAACCAAAGAAAAAGAATGTACAATAATTAACAAGATTGTACCAGTCATTTATTAGCCCGTTTGTCTGCGGAAAGTAAGGTGCTAGAAATAACTGCCATAAGAAGAGTGGTATGATGAATATATAGAGTCCAAAAGCTTTTGATACGATGGCTTTCAGTTTTCTTATCAGCCATGCTTCGGGATGCTTCCGCAGATAAAGAAAAGCCGGAAGCATTACCATAGAGAATATCAGTAGGTAAAGTATAAACCATAGGTGATGCCACGATATATTCCCTTCGGGATATGATCCGATGAATGCTTCTTTAGGCCAGAAATCAAAATAGCTGCCGCTAAACTGCCCCTTATCTAATCGTTCGAAATAAACTTGTGGTGGAACGACAAAGATCATACCTACGATAAGTGGAATTAGAAGCCTTTTGTGACGCTCTATCGCAAACTGGATAGCACTTCGCTTTGTCAGAGCATAGTAAGTTCCCATTCCTGATATTACAAAGAGCAAAGCCAACCGCCATTGGTTGAGAAAAAGCATCGGGAAAACAGTTCCTTCATATATCACCGAGTTTTTTATGTGAAAACTCCACGGAACGAAAAACATTCCCACATGGTAGAAAATCAATAGAGCAAAGGCGATTACTCGTAAACTGTCAATGTCATATCTGCGCATAGTATGAGAAGATTAAGTATCAAATATTAGATTGTAATATGTTATATTAATAAGACAATCTTTCCAATTAAAAATCACATACTAAAGATATTTTTATGAAGTTATTTTAACTTATTGATCTTGACAGTACTATAATGCAAATATTTACTTTACTATATTTTTTTATAAATTTTATACTAAACAACAAATTCTCAGTCCATAAACTCAAGTGATATTCTATTCAGAAAAGCTACAGTCTTGTGTATTTCCTTATACATAACGATGTCGTCGTTTACGAAGGCTACTTCTTTGCGATACTCTTTCAGGAAGTTTTCGAGTATCGGTGATGTTTTTGCAGGACGACGGAAATCTATTCCCTGAGCCGCATTCATCAATTCGATGGCGAGTATATGATTTAAGTTATCCATTACTTTGAATATCTTAATCGCAGCATTGGCTCCCATACTCACGTGGTCTTCTTGTCCATTGGATGAAACAATAGAGTCGCTCGATGCAGCATAACAATACATCTTATTCTGGCTAACCATCGAAGCCGAAGCATACTGAGGTATCATAAACCCCGAATTTACTCCCGGATTAGCCACGAGAAATTCAGGTAGTCCTCGTAGTCCCATAATTAGTTGGGCTACACGTCTTTCCGAAATGTTTCCTAATTCGGCTAAGGCAATTGCCAAAAAATCGTATGAAATAGCGAGGGGCTGTCCGTGGAAGTTTCCTCCCGATATAATTTTATCCTCGTCGGGGAAGATGGTCGGATTATCCGTTACTGAGTTTATCTCTGTCAACAGTACCGAAGCTACATATCTTATAGCGTCTTTTGTTGCTCCATGTACCTGAGGAATACATCTGAAAGAGTAAGGGTCTTGTACATGATCTTTTTCTCTGGCGACAAGCTCACTTCCCTCAAGTAGTTTTCTGAAATTATCGGCGGTTTCTATTTGTCCTTTATGCGGACGCATCTGGTGGAGGCAATCTAAAAACGGATCGAGGCAACCGTCAAAAGCTTCGAGTGAAAGGGCAGCTATTAAGTCCGCTTTTTTAGATAGTTTGAATGCTCTCAACATAGCGAATACGCCATTCGCACTCATAAACTGCGTTCCATTCAGCAGAGCCAGCCCTTCTTTGCTCATCAGGCGGATTGGCTTCCATCCAAACTCATCGAGAACGCTCATCGCTTCACGTTTACGCCCCTGATAATAAACATCGCCGACACCAATAAGGGGTAAGAATAGATTTGCCAGTGGAGCTAAATCGCCTGATGCTCCCAGTGAACCACGATCGCAAACGATGGGAATAATATCGTTATTGAAAAAGTCGATTATCCGCTGTACAGTAATAACTTGTACTCCGCTATATCCCAATGATAAGGCGTGCGCTTTGAGAAGCATCATCAGCTTGACAATAACAGGAGAGATTTCTTCACCTACGCTGCAAGCATGTGATTTAACAAGGTTCTCCTGCAAGCGTGTAAGTTCATCCGGAGATATGTTCTTGTTGCAGAGCGAACCGAAACCTGTGGTAATGCCATACATCGGTGTTTTTTGCGACTCTATTTTTTGATCCAGATAATCCCTGCACTTTTGTATACGTTCTTTAGCCTCAGCTGCTAATTCTAGTTTGAGGTTTTTGTTGATTATTTGTTCAATGATTTCGAAGTCCAACTCTCCGGAACCGATATAATAGACATTCTTCATAAACTTATAGTATTTTACTTACTCTACTCAATAACTCCTGCTCTTTCATGATGGCTTCGCTCTCCAGGTAGTTTGCCTCCTGTGTCATTAGCGCTACATATTCTATGTCTTTGATTGAGGAAAGATTTATTTTTACATTCAATATAGCACTTATCGCAGCAGTGCGGGCTGTCATTATAGCTACACAGGCATCCGTTATAGCATTCTGATTGCCTTGGTCAGCTACCTGTGTTATAACATCCATTATGTCCACGGCTTTGCGTGCTACTTCCATTGGTATTTCTGCTGCAATTTTGGTTACTTCCTGTATCTGATTGTTGCGTTCTGTTTTCTCTTCGTCTGTTTCTTTGGGGAGTTTGAATGCGGCGAAAACATTATTGTATGCTTCCGAATCGGCATCTATATCTTTCATAAAGCTTGCCCTATAGTTTTCTGTTATAGCGACAATTTTTTTCATCAATCCTTCTTTGTCTTCATACTTTTTTTTACCAATGGTAAGATTGGCTACCATTTCTGTCAATGCTGATGCTATTGCTGCATTTAATGCTGCAATGCTACCTCCTCCGGGTACAGGGTCATTTCCTGCTGTCTTTGCTAAAAAATCTTTAACTGATAGGTTTACTAGCATGGTACTACAATTTAAAAGGTTAAGAATTATGTAATTTCTTAAGAATATTATTTATGTCTGCTCGCACTCTATTCGGATAGCGTTTTTTATTATAAATGAATGGATTTTTCATTATTAATATGAGTTCTGTAAACTCTGAATCACTCAAGAAATAAATTTGTTTATGAAAATATTGTACAGCAGCATTCCGCACCCCTATTATTTTATTAGGGAATACAAATTTTGAGGCATAATATCTCAAGCACTCTTTTTGTGATGCGTAATCTTCTGTCAAAGATGTGAGTAGTATTACTTCAGATGTCTTTGTGTGTAGGGGATGCCAGCTTATGTAGATCACTTCCTCACATGCACAGGGGGAATCATTCTTCTCTAACGTTTTATTTAAGAAATGCTCCCAAGCGTTGTTATCTAAAGCATCCGGATAGATTATATTGTATATCTCATAGAATCTATTTGGCAGCTCGGGACTATTCTTAATATCATTTATATATATGCCTGTCTCTGCTTTATTTAAAATAAAGTATCCTCCCAGTTTGACAAAATACAACATACCAATAATGATAGTTATCGGAAAGATAAAAATTATTAGCAATATGTTTTTCTTTCTTTTTGTCATTTCCTTTTCCATTAGTATATGGAATGTCTCTTACCGGCAGTATGATAAAACATATTAAAACAAGAACCAAGATAGTTTTTATAATAGATTTTATTGTTTCTGCATAGTAAAACGCTTAATTGTTAAAAAGTAACAAAAGTAACAGTTTTTTGATGTTTTCGGTTGTTACTTTTTTATCCCTCTAACTTAATATAAAATACTCTATAATAGATAAATTTAAGCCCGAAAATTAATTGTTAATTAAAAATAACTCCATTTTTAATTGTTTTTTCTACAATATTCATTCCTATATGGTAAGGCAGAAACTTGTAAGAAGGATATTCCAATATCACTAAATCGCCCTGCTTGCCCACATCAATACTACCAATCTTGTCTGCTATTCCTAAAGCTGCCGCTCCGTTTATAGTGAGCGCAGTAACAGCCTCTTCGGGCGAAAGCTGCATATAAATGCATGCCAAAGCAAATAACAGAGGTATGGAATTTGTAAAACTGCTTCCTGGATTGAGGTCTGTGGCTAAAGCGACAGCACAGCCCGAGTCTATCATATATCGGCCTCGTGCATAATCTTCTTTCAGAGAAAATGCGGTGCATGGCAATAAGGTCGCAACAGTATTGCTATTTGCTAAATCTGCAATTCCTTTGTCTGATGCCTGTAGCAGATGGTCTGCCGATAATGCACCTAATTCTACAGCCAGTTCAGCTCCACCGAGTGTCACGATCTCGTCTGCATGTATTTTTAGTTTAAAGCCTAGATTTTTAGCTGCTGTTAAGTATCTTCGTGATTGTTGTATGTCAAATACATTCTTTTCGCAAAATATGTCGCAGCACTCCGCCAGATTCTTGTCCTTTACTAAAGGTATCACTTCCTTTATCAGGTAGTCTAAGAAGGCATCTTCTCTGCCTTTATATTCCTGTGGTGTGGCGTGTGCTCCCATAAAAGTGCTTACGATATCTATAGGATGCTCTTCGTTCAGGGCTTTCATCACTTCCAATTGTTTAAGCTCTGTCTCTTTGTCCATTCCATAACCGCTCTTACTTTCTACAGTGGTTACACCCATAGCGAACATTTTGTCGAGCCTTTTGCGTCCGGCCTCTTTCAGTTCTTCAAAAGAAGCATTGCGGGTCGCTGTCATTGTATTGTGTATTCCCCCGCCCCGCTCCATGATAGACATATAGCTGTCGCCCCGCATGCGCCATGAGAATTCCTCCTCGCGATAGCCTCCAAAAACAAAATGTGTATGAGAGTCCGCAAATCCGGGGAGTACAGCTTTACCTGTAGCATCAATGATTATATGTTCGGGAAAATCTGACAGCGGAGGGCAATTTGCACTTTTGCCAACAAATGTGATTATACCTCCTGTGATAATGACTGATCCGTTTTCGATGATCGATAGGTTAGACATTTCTCTTCCTTTCTTTGCCGAAAAGCCGGAACAAGTAACTAATTGTGCTGCGTTTTTTATAATGATGTTTCCTTTTTTCATGTGTTATCCATTATTGTCATATTGAGTGTAACGAAACATCTCGACTCTATTGAGACAAAAGATTCTTCCCTTTGGTCAGAATGACAAGGAAAGTCTACTCCATCAAATGTGTTTCCAATACCTGCTTTGTCGAAAAATCTTCAAGCCCCAGATAGTAAGCTGCCGTATCTATCAGGGCATCCATCGGAACAAGACCGATGATTTCTGCTCCTACAACAGATACTCCGTAGCGATTTGCTTCTATTCTTACCAATTCGTGAGCACGGTAGATAGCTGTTTTAGTAAAATCTGTCAGGTTCATCGAGACTTGTACGATTCCTCTTTCTGTCAGTTCCACTCCCATAGCCTTACAGAAGCGTAATCCACCACCTAAGAATCGTACCTTCTTTGCTATCGCGTCCGCTATCTCGAGCTTGTTGGTATTCAGGTTTACATTGTATGCTACCAACGGCATGCGTGCCCCTATAACAACACCTCCGGCTGTTGGGTGTGGCTGATCGGGTCCAAAATCGGGCTTCCATTCGGGTAGAGTCATCTTTTCTTTCAGTCCTTCAAACTCTCCTTTCCGGATTGTAGCCAGATTTTCGCGATGAGGAGCAGATGCTGCTTTTTCGTAAAGGAATACCGGCAATCCATAGCGTTCTGCGACTTCCTGTCCTACTTCTTTCGAGAGATTGACGGCTTCTTCCATACTTACATTGCGGATAGGAATGAAAGGAACTACATCAACAGCGCCCATACGGGGATGTTGTCCTTTGTGGTGGTTAAGGTCTATTACTTGTACTGCTATGCCTATAGCTTCTATCACTGCTTTTTTTAGAGCATCGGGTTCGCCCACAACGGTTACTACCATACGGTTGTGGTCTTTGTCTGTGCTATAGTCTAACAGCTTAACTCCTTCCTTGGCACGGAAAGCATTTACAATCTTTTCTACTTTCTCAAGATCGCGTCCTTCGCTAAAATTTGGTACGCATTCAACGATTTTGTTTGAACTCATGATATTATTTTATTAAGACTTGTTACTACCTTTTTTATAGCGTGCAGATATTTTTGGAGAACCTTCGTAACTCAGGATGACAGGCAGGATTTAATTTTACTTATTATCCTGCTTATTTCGTTTTATCATAATCTGCTCTTGTCTCCAAGGTAAGTGTTTCGGTATCACAATCCCAGATACTTACATAATTGTCGGAAAGTACGATATGTGTGTCCCATCCGGCATACTGTGCATAAAGCATCAACGTACAAATATCAGTAGGCGTAATAAAGTCACCTGTCTCAGGAGCATGAGAGTGAACAGAGACTACGGCATCTTTTCCTCCGTCAAAGTCGATAGGAATTAGATTTCTGTGAATTTCTTTTTTCTCTTTCACATTGTTTTGTTCGTCAAACGTTAGCAGATAATCGTTTCCGAAGAGCATTACTCCTGTAACCTTTGGTGCGGTTAATACATATACTCTCTTTTCTCCGTTGCGGATATAGGGGATAAGATTGAAGCTTGTATTGCTATATGTCTTGAATAAGACGCTGTCTTCCTGTATTTCGGCTAAAGCTTTTTGCCGTATAGTAAACAGCTGCTTTTCATCTTCCCTGAAGTCTCGTTCCTTGAAGTCTATAGTTGCTGTTTCTACTATTTTGATATCTCCGAACGAAACGACTCCAATTACTTTTGGGTTTGCGCTTCTTGAAAAGAACAAACACTTTGCAGTTCCATTATCAATATAGGAGAAATATCCACCGATGCGCTCTTTCTCTTTGAAGCTTTTTGTAAAAATATCTGTCCCATGCCATGCTGTAATTTCGAGACGGTAAAGGTATTTTCCTTCTTCGGTAATTTGATCGGCTATCTTTTTTAGGTCTATATTCTGACTAAAAACATTAGCTGATAAAAGCAGAAGTATAATTGTGATAAGTTTCTTCATTAATTATTTTCTATAATATTCTTTACTAATTCATCGTCTGCAATATAGGGTATAGTGATATGATAACCATCGTTGTGAGTCTCATTAAAAGACTCGCAAGTTTGGATTGCATGTTCGTTTCGTGCCCACGAACGGCGTGCTACTCCTCCCATCACGTCCCATAACATAGATGAACGTATAATTTCGTCAATTCGTTCACTACCATCGCAAACTAATCCAAATCCTCCGTTAATAGCTTTGCTAATGCCAACGCCTCCACCATTGTGAAGCGCAACGAGGCTCATTCCCCTTGCCGCATTTCCGGCAAAACATTGTACAGCCATGTCTGCCATTACATTGCTGCCATCTTTTATATTTGCTGTTTCCCGAAATGGAGAATCTGTTCCGCTTACATCATGATGATCGCGCCCCAACATTATCGGGCCGACTTCTCCATCTCTAACCAGTTTGTTGAAACGTAAGGCAATATTCATTCTCCCCAGCGCATCTTGATATAAGATACGTGCCTGTGTACCAACTACAAGTTGATTTTTTTCAGCTTCGCGGATCCATTCGTAATTGTCTTTATCTTGTCCCCTTCGTGTAGGGTCGATGCATTCCATTGCCGCATGGTCTGTTTTGATGAGGTCTTCGTGTTTTCCGCTGAGGCAAACCCAACGGAAAGGCCCATATCCATAATCGAACAATTCGGGTCCCATAATATCTTCCACATACGAAGGCCAGATAAAGCCATCTTTTTCGTCGATACCATTTTTAGATATTTCTTTTATACCCGAGTCGTATATGGCTTTCATGAAAGAATTGCCATAATCAAAGAAATATATGCCTTTAGCAACTAGTTTGCGGATAACTTCAAAATGACGTTTAAGAGAATCGTTTACTAGCTTGTGAAATGTTTGCCTATCTTCTTTTAATAATCTTGTCCTCTCTTCAAATGATATCCCAACAGGGCAATAGCCGCCTTCGTATACTGCATGACAGGAGGTCTGGTCTGAAAGTAGGTCTATGTGAATTTGATTTATTTCTGCATACTCCAGCAGATCAATAATATTGCCATGATAAGCTATGGAACAAGGCTTTTTATCTTTTTGGGCCTGTTTAGCCATATCAAAAGCCTCTTTTGCTTCGGATATTATATGATGTACCCATCCCTGTCTGAAACGTGTTTCGATACGAGAGAGATCTACTTCGGCTACAATAGAAACAGCACCCGCTATATCGGCAGCCTTGGGTTGTGCTCCACTCATGCCTCCCAGGCCTGACGAAACAAACAGATAGCCTGCCAGGTTCTTATCTTGAGGAATGCCTAGTTTTTTCCGTCCGGCATTTAGTAATGTATTGAATGTACCATGTACTATACCTTGTGGTCCTATATACATCCATCCTCCGGCTGTCATTTGCCCATAGTTGGCAACACCCATCTGTGCCGCAATTTCCCAATCAACCTGATTGTCGAACATACCCACCATCATAGAATTTGTGATAATGACTCGCGGAGCATCAGGCTTCGATTTGAACAGACCAAGAGGATGTCCGGACTCAATAACTAAGGTCTGATCTCTCGTAAGTACTTCAAGGTACTTTTTTATCAATTGATATTGCATCCAGTTTTGACAAACTTGCCCTGTCTCGCCATACGTAACCAACTCGTACGGATATAATGCGATATCGAAGCAAAGGTTATTATCTATCATTACTTGAAAGGCTTTTCCTTCGATACAGTTTCCTTTATATTGGTCGATAGACTTCGGGAAGATGTCTCCCTGTGGACGGAAACGGTATCCATAGATGCGTCCCCGCGTTTTAAGCTCTTTGAGAAACTCAGGAGCTAAGGTTTCATGTAATTCGACGGGAATATATCGCAAAGCATTTTTAAGTGCAGTTATTGTCTGAGCAGCACTGAGCCTAAAGCCTCTATCGGGTGCACGGCGTATCCCTTCAACAAAAGACGGATATTCGGGTAATCTATTATCAAGTCTGATGTCCATGATGTTTGATTCTTGGTTACATCTCTCGAAGATAAGATTTATATTTTTATCCTAAAATATATTGAGTATATTTCTCAATATGTTTTACGACAAAATATCAATATCTGTAAGTTAAATAGTGAAAATCGAAGGGGACTGAATATTCTCAGCGTCGGTTAGTCTACCTGTTGTTGTCAAAATGTCAGACATATTGTTTCAAGCTTTGCAGGAAGTCTGATAAATTTACATCTCTATCCAGATCCATTTTCTTTCGTAATCTGTATCTGTTTACTTCTACACCCCGTATCGATATGTTGAGCAATGGTGCTATTTCCTTCGAGGAAAGGTTCATATTGAGGTATGCACACAGTATTTTATCATTGCGTGTCAAATTAGGGAACCGTTCGTCAAGTAGCTTGAAGAAATCCTGATGTATCAGGTCAAAGTTTGATTGGAATATTTCGAAGTCAGTGTCATGCTCAATATTGGTATTGATCTGACTGATTAGGCTCATCACCTTTTGTTTGATTGTGCTTATTTGTTTTTCTTCATCAATGGCTTTGGATATATTTAATGCATTTCGTTTCACATTTTCGAGCATCTCATTTTTACGGATCACATTCAGCATATAACCATTCAGCTCTTGCGTCTTATATTTCAATTCATTTTTCAGATTCTCGTTTTGTAGCTCATATATCGCTTCATCTTTCAGCTTTGTTTCTTCTTCATAGCGTCTGGTTTGAGCAATTAGCTCCTCACCCTTCTGATGTATAATTTTCTTTTGCTTACTGATTGTTTTTTTATAGATGATAAGTATTAAAATCACTATAGCTAATGAATAAAGCAAATAAGCTAGTACCGACCTGTACCAAGGGGGGTGGACTGTAAAACTAAATGACGTAATGCTCGAAGAATCGGGGTTGCCATCAATAAATGCTTTTACCTCGAAAACATATTTACCCTCGTGGAGACCTGTGTATTCTTTAACAGTATTGGTCGAGGGGATGCTCCAATCGTCATCTATTCCTTTCAGCCTGAAGCTATATAATATATCTGAGGAATGATCGTAGAAGGTTGCTGCAAAATTTATTTTTATAGAATTTAATGAGTATGGCAATGAAAGTCTTTTTTCGCTGCTGCCATAGCTTAAGATACTGTCGTTTTTACTACAAGTTATTTCTCGGATGTAAGTATTTATAGTTGAGAATTTCCCATTTTTTCTTGACATGTCTATTCTTGCAAAGGCATTATCAACGGCTACAATAGCCGTTTCGGGATCGATCATGTTTATGTTTTCATAGCTGTCTATCAGTTCGTTCGAAAGCCCCCAATTGTGTATATATTCTTGGTATTTACCTTCGCTATATGCTAAAACTTTTAGATTGCGATCGGCAACAAACCAAATGTTTTTGTATTTATCTACATAGAGAAATTCATAATACTTTGGTCCTTCCAGCATCAACTCGAGTTGTGTATAATGATCGAACGAGTCTGTTATCCGGCTATATTGGAGTATTCCGTTGCGGGTACATATAACCAGATTGTTCTCTATCTTCCTGATAATAATATTGGAATCGAAAGCATTATTATTTAGCGTATAGGTCTTGTATCGGATTATTTTCTCAAAATTTTTATCGAAGGTTAGTCGGCGCATGGTACCATTCGCATTTGCCACCCAAAAATTATAGGGCTCGTCATCTTCTATAAATCCTCGGAATGAGTCTCTAAATTCGGGGATTTTATGTGAAAACATCCAACGTCCATTTTCCCTCTTCAGAATACAGAATCCCGAATAGGTAGCAACCATAAGCTTATTCTTGTCTTCGCTTAGGGCATGAGTTTCCCAAGCTCCTAGAAGGTCTATTTTGTACGTCTCTGTGGGGGTTATTACCATTATACCATTATCCCCCGAACTAAAGAGTGTATTATCTATTATGTTGGTAGACCAGATTTGCCCTTCCGAGCCTTTTATTAATTGATACCGATTATCTTTATCCAGCTTATAAAGAGCCTGATTAGTCCCAAAATATAGTTCATTATTGTACATGGCGCTACTGTATCCTGTGCCGATCGGTGATACTGTTGCAAATAATGGCCTGATGGGAGAATTGAGGCTTATATAGCTTATCCCTTTATCAAGTCCGAGCCATAAGTTTTGATTACTATCAAAAAAACATCCTAAAACTGTATTATTCTTTAAGCCATTATTAATATTAAACTCTTCTTTGTAGAACGGATCTTTTAGGTCGAATATGATGACGCCGTTTTGGACTGATCCAATAGCAATTTTTGATCCTGATATGGCTGTGCTAAATAATTGATTCTTCTGTATGAAGCTATCAGCTATGGAGTTAATTTGTTGTATGTTGTTTTTATTTAACAGATATAAACCTTTCTTCGCCGATGTTACTAATATATCTTTATTGTATGATAATAGGCTTACAATTTTATGCCCACTCAATAGTTCGGATGCTTCCAGTAATGTTAGTTTGTTATTCGAGTTTAGATAAAAGATTCCATTAGGTGTTGCCAGATACAATGTTCCTTCATGTAAAAGAGAACAGTCTATTTTCGTATCGGAATCTATCATGCTGACATTTCCTGCCTTTTTATGGTATATATGGATATAACGTTCACTTATAAAGTAGATCACATCTCCCCCATCCTCTATATTCCAAACTTCTCCTCCCCAATTTTTTGTTTTGTCTGATAGCGAGCGGTATGTTAGCTGACCGATTGCATTTGGTTTAAAAAGGCCAAATTCGGAACTCCCACCAATATATATATTGTTATCAATAATTTTAATAATCCGTATCACATTATTTCTTATTGGATATGATGTCCAGTTTACTCCATCGAACTCTAACAAGCCATTTGAGTTTGCCGAATATATCCATCCTTTGTCTGATTGTGTTATCATCCAGTTCTGAAATCCGGCTTTGTACTGGCTTCGTTCATAATTCGTGATTTTACGCTGCCAGATAGACGTGGAATGTGCAGGAACAACTAGTGATATTCCAATTATTACTGAAGATATAAAAGATAGTATGTGTTTATTCATCTTCCCAACGATGTGTTTATCATATGATCAATCGAGTTGCGCTACTACTAGATAAATCCTCTTATATATTTGAATTTAATTTTTATTGTTATATTTTTTTATAAAATATGGTTAACTATCGAAATTTCAAATGGGCAGTTGATATCATATGAAGTTAATGTTTTCTTCTGGATCTCTACATTTATATTCCTATTGGTATCAAATATACAAATATAATTATAAAAAATGGGTGTAAAGTTTGTTTTTGTTTTAATAGTTTGATATACAGGTGCTATATATATTATTTGTAGTAGTGAAAGTGCTATGTATTTAGCTTAAATCGATTAGAAAAAATAACCAATATATTTCTAATACTACTACTATTTTAGATTTTAAAATTGGGCAAGGAGTTATTATTTATATTATTTTCGGACGACTTGGATATACTTTTTTGATCTATGTGGAAATTATACAAATCTTATTAAATTTTATATATATCTTATATATAGATAATTATATTTTATGTGTAGTACTGATGTAGTGTTTAATTTAGTTCTTTTTTGAGTTTTTGTTGTAGTGAAAATATGTAAAAACAAAAACATCAACCCTATTTTTGTGTTAACGAATAAAAACAAGAGTTACCTATTTCTCTTACATGTTAACTTAATCCTAAATCTGATCATGGTAGAATAATTTAAGAATATCTATGTGGTAAAAGGAGAGAAGAAGATTATCCTTTATACCGTTTTCCAATTAATCTAATTACCTTATTTATAAATACCAATTCCCAGAATACATATTTTTATATATAAAACTTTATAGAGACCTAGCAAATATGAAGGATGTTTTTTCCTGAATTGTTCTCAAACAGTTTAAAATTTTCATAATCAAATGATACAGAATCGTAAATATTTAAGCCTTTTGGTTTTCAAGGGAAAAGAAGCCGCCCTGTTACTGAAAGAATAAAGAGGTTATGATTCTTATATATTTAACTCATTGTAACTAAACAAAAAACCTTATAGACATGGCTAACGAAAATCTAGTATGAAAAACATTAACCGATTGCATAAGAGTGAGAAAAACAAACAAACTTATTTCATTATATCATAAGATAAATACAATTTACCTCATTTTACTAGAGAACTTATTTACCGATAGCATAAGTCTATATACAAGACTCTAGAAAAATACGAATCATCTCACTTCAGTCAAAGAATTTATAAACAAAACAGAATTTAGTAGCATTAATCAGCAAATTGAATTCAGCAAAATTAATTAAGCATGAGAAAAATTTTGTTATTATTATTAACATTATCCTGTTACATTCAATTGTTTTCACAAGAGATTACAGGAGTAGTTTCTGACAATACAGGAGAACCGATCATCGGAGCCACTGTTGCCCTTAAGGGTAAAGCGGTTGGGTCATTGACCGATATTGACGGAAAATATTCAATCAAAGTTGACAATAGCAACGATGTGCTTGTATTTTCCTATGTAGGGTATATCCGTCAGGAAATAAAAGTAGGAAATCAGAAACAAATAAATGTTGTTCTGATCGAATCCGCAAAAGAACTTGATGAAGTTGTTGTTGTTGGATATGGTGTACAGAAGAAAGCTCTTTTAACGGGAGCAAATACAAACATAAAAGGAGATAAAATAGCTGAAGTCAAACCTACTACAGCGATGGAGGCTCTTCAGGGTGTTGCACCAGGTGTTAGCATTACACGTAATAGTGGGGCACCAGGATCGGGTACAAAAGTTACTATTCGTGGGATGGGTACCATTGGTAAATCTGATCCTCTCTACATCGTGGATGGTATTGCTGTTGGAGGTATAGATTATTTGAACCCTGCAGATATACAATCTATTGATGTTTTGAAGGATGGGGCCTCTACTGCTATTTACGGTTCGCGAGCTGCTAATGGTGTGATCCTAGTCACTACAAAAAAAGGAGAGAAGGGTGCATCTCCTACAATAAATTATGATGGATATTTCGGAGTTCAAAATATATATAAAAAGTTGCCAACTTTGAATGCTCAGGAATATATGTATATTATTGATGAGGCTCGTTCTAACGAAGGTCTTCCTCTTTTCGATTGGAAAAATAAAATAATTAATGACAATCTTTATTTGGATGAATCTTTTGTGGGAAAAGTAGGTCAGCAATATGGCCAATATATTTGGGATAAATTACAGTCAGGATGGAAGGGTACTGATTGGGTGGACGAAATATCCCAAAAAGATGCGCCTGTTCAGAGTCATACGATCAATATCACCGGCTCAGGTACAGATGTAGTGTATGCTCTTGGATTTTCATATTTTGATCAAAAAAGTATTATTGGCGGAAATGTAACAGATGCAGGTTACAGACGTATTACAGGTAGGATGAATACTGAGTTTACAGTATTGAAAAGAGGTAGCAAGCCTATGTTAACGATAGGAGAAAATGTAACTTATACAAATACTATAAACAGAGCTGTAGCTAATGGTAATATCTACTGGAATGATTTGCACGATGCATTAGTTTCTACTCCATTGATACCTGCATACTGGAGAGATAATGAGAATATATTGCCGAAAACATGGGGCTATGGACCTGCTCTTGAGGGAGTTTCTTCTAACCTTATAAATCCTTTGGCAAGAATGTATTTCCGCCACCAATACAATTCGGGAAGCGGTAATACAATAGTGGGAAATGTTTATGCTTTATTTGAGCCAATAGAAGGATTAAAGTTGAGATCTTCTTATGGTGTTAACTCATGGTTCGGTAAAAGTAGATCATATGCACCTATTTATAAATTAGGTAAGTTCCAAGAGAATACCACAGACGGAATTGACCAATCAATGAATATGGGGGCTACAACAACATGGACAAATACCGTGTCCTATGAAAGAAAAATAAATGATCACAAAATTAGTGGATTATTGGGAACAGAATGGGAAAATCAAATGACCAACTCTGAACTTAGCGGACATAAGTCTGATTCAAAATATCCGGGCTCATTTGATCATGCATATTTAAATAATGCAGAAAACCCTTTGTCTGTGTCACAAATATCTACAACAGGAGCTGATTGGGCAGCTCAAGGAGGGGGATTACTCTCTTACATTGGTCGTTTGAATTATAATTTCAAAGAACGATATATGGTAGATTTCACATTCCGTGCCGATGGGTCTTCTAACTTTGCAAAAGGTAACCGTTGGGGATATTTTCCATCGATTTCTGCCGGATGGAATTTTACTGAAGAAAGTTTCATGCAACCAACATCTACGTGGCTTAATTATGGTAAGTTAAGAGCTAGCTGGGGGCAAAATGGAAATGAAAGTATACCAAATTTTGTTTATTCTTCGAATATCAGGTATGTGAATCAAGGATATTATTTTGGTTCCAACAAAGAGGTTCCATCTGCTGGTGCTCTTCCTGCTAATGTTCCTAATCCTGATGTAAAATGGGAAACTTCAGAACAGGTCAATGTTGGACTTGACGCTAGATTTTTGGCCTCTCGACTAGGGTTGACATTTGATTACTATGTTAAGACTACTAAGGATTGGCTCGTTAAACCTCCAATTTTAGGTACATATGGAGCTGGTGCTCCTTTTGTAAATGGGGGAGATGTGCGTAACTCGGGATATGAGATTGCATTAAACTGGAATGACTCTTACAATGATTTTAAATATGGAGTTACGCTAAGTGGTGCTCATAACAAGAATAAGATTATTCGTATAGCTAATGCAGAAGGTATAATGACGGGTCCTACTGATGTATTATCACAAGGAACTTCTTATATTTCACGCATAGAGGTTGGGTATCCTATGGGATATTATTATGGTTATAAAACTGACGGTATCTTACAAAATCAACAAGAAGTGGATGCGTATGTAGATAAAAATGGGAATCCTATAAAAATAGGAATTGAAGATGGTATAGCTCGCAAACCCGGAGATGTACGTTTTGTTGATCAAAATGGAGATGGGGTAATAAATGAAGATGATAAAGTGATGATAGGTAAGTACCAACCTGATTTTGAAATGGGTATACAATTAAATGCCGAATATAAAGGTTTTTATGTAAACTCAACCCTGGTTGGAAAATTTGGTATGCAGGTTATGCAATCTTATCGCTCGTTTGCTGATAGTCCATGGCAAAACTATACAACTCAAATTTTTGACCGTTGGCATGGAGAAGGAACATCCAACAGACTTCCACGTTTGACGTATACTACAAATGCAAATTATACTTTAATATCAGATATATATATGCATGATGCAGATTATTTGAGAGTAAGTAATTTGACTATCGGATATAATTTTGACAAGTTGTTAAAGAAATCTAATTTTATAAAAAGAGCTTCAGCTTATATCTCTATTAACAACTTATATACATTTACTAATTATGACGGGATGGATCCTGAAAGGGGTTGGGCCGGTAATGATGCAAAAAGTAACGGTATATATTATGATTATGGCTGGGCCGGAGGTGTAGATTTAGGTCTTTACCCGCTTCCTCGTACAGTAATGTTTGGTGTTAGTATAACTTTATAATTATTGAATATGAAAAAAATAGTATATACAATCATATACGCTTTATTACCTTTTCTGATTAGTGGTTGCGAAAATGAGCTCGACACAAAAAATCTTTATGAAAAAGATTTGGATAGTTTTTATAGTTCGCCCAAGGATATTGATGAAGCGATGAATGGTGTTTATAGTGCACTTTATGTGGATGGAATTTTTAGTGAAGAGTTTTGTTCTGCCGGCTTAATGGACGATTGTATGTTAGGCGGTGGTGGTCCTGATGATGTAGGTGCAAAAAATGTAGATCAATTTTTAGACCCGGCAGAGGATACTTATCGTTCTTTATGGATTGAAACATATAATGGTGTTTATAGAGCGAATGCTATTATTGAAGCTGTTCAGACTAAAGATTTTTCTTCCTACTTCGAGACAAAAGAACAAACAGATGAATTCCTAAATAATACTTTAGGAGAAGCTTACTTTATGAGAGGATTTTTAATGTATAGAGCTGCTCGCTTTTTTGGAGGTATGCCTATAATTCCTGCTGCAAATGCTGATCGTAAAGTACCGCGAGCATCTTTTACCGAAACATTTTCTTTTATTGCTGAAAATTTCCTTAAAGCTATCGAGCATTTGCCTCGCATCAAAGGAACTGATCTTCAGTTAGATGAGTATGGGCACGCTAACCTTTGGGTAGCCAAAGCCTATCTAGCTCGAACCTATCTCTTCTATACAGGTTATATGACCAATCTTGAAGGTACTGCTACTACAGAGATCCCTCTTACTGAAGGAAGTTTGACAAAAGCTCAAGTGGTAAAAGAACTTGAAGATGTAAGAGATAATAGTGGTTATGAACTAACTCCAAATTATAGAAACTTGTGGCCGTATGCTTACGTAAATGAAAATGCAAAGAATTTTGATGCAAATTATGATCCGGCAAAACCTCCATTGCCTTGGGCTGATAAACTTGGGCTGAAATGGGTTGGACAAGATGGCCCAAAATCAACAATAGGAACAGGAAACAAAGAGGTAATGTTTGCTTTACGTTTTGGTTTGGCAAATTGGTCTATTGGTCAAAAATATAATAATCGCTATCCTTTATTCTTCGGTATTCGTGGAAATTCTATGGTACCATTCGGAGAAGGATGGGGATGGGGAACTGTACATACCGCCTTCTATGATTCATGGACAAAAGATGATTTGCGAAAAGAAGCTTCTGTTATTGATTTGACAAAGAAAAGTGCAGATGAAGGAACTTCTAATTGGCAGAGCAGTAAGGGTGATCAGGAAACAGGTCTTGTAAACAGAAAATATACGACACTTCAACATAATGGAAAAGATGGAGTCAAAGGACTGTTCTTCTATCTCTATAAAATGGTTAATGGTGATCCTATGCAGTTATGGGCGGCTCAGGACTTTTATTACCTTAGATTTTCAGACATTTATTTAATGCACTCTGAACTTACTGAAACAGCTGATGGTATAAACAAGGTGCGTGCTCGCGTGAGTTTACCTCCTGTTGCTTATTCTCTAGATGCTCTTAAAAATGAGCGTAAATATGAATTTGCATTCGAAGGACTTCGCTGGTTTGACCTTGTTCGTTGGGGAGATGTAAATAATGAAAATAAGAATTATTTCGGTATACAAATTGACGTAAATAATTCAGGAAGTACAGGAAAATATAAGGTGTCGTACCGTCCTGAAACTAAAGGTCTGGTTGCTTTACCTGAGTCTGAAATCCGTTTATCTAACGGGGTTTATACACAAAATCCAGGATGGTGATTTTTAATACAATTTAAAAAGAGATGAATATGAATATTTCAAAAATAATTAAATCAACTTCTATACTTTTTTTGTTGATTTTCATATATGCTTGCTCTCCAATTGAAGATAGAGATGAGTTAAAGAATAGTTTCTCTGCGGACAATATTGTTTTGGAGGCAACTCAATCTACTCCTGGAGGCAACAAAGTATCTATAAAAATGGCAACGAAAGGAGTTACCGGGTATTGGGATTATGTTCTTGAGAAGAAGGTGTTTACAGATCAGGTTGATGATATTGTATATCCATTTAGAGGTGAAGTGCCATTAACTTTTTATGTGACTACTCCTTATTTATCTGATGGCAGTAACGTTGGTCAAGTAGAGTATGTCAAGAAAACAATAAAGGTTAAAATAACGCAGCTTGATACAAAGCTTCATGATTATTTTTATGCTTTAGTGGGAAAAAATATGGAGGGGAAAAACTGGGTGTTTAACAGAGATGCAAGTGTATGGTATGCTATGACAGCCCCCGAGTCGTCAGGTTCTATGTGGTGGGATAAAGGTCGTTGCTGTCCTGCTTTTGGAGAGGATGCTTATATGGCATTCGATGTTGAGAATGCTGCATTGAATTTTAGAACATATTCTTCTAAAGATGATAAAAACCCTAAAAAAGGAGAATTCTCTTTCAGTAAAGACTTTAAAAAATTCTCTATCTCAGGAGATGCTAATTTATTAGGATCAAATGACCCGGATGCCGGATCTCACAGAGAATATCAAATTATTAAACTTACAGATAATGAATTGATCTTGTATGTGCCTGTAGTTTATAAAAATGTACCAGGTAAAGATGAGTTCGGTTGGATATGGGTCTTTAAACCACAAGAGAACAAATAAGTCTCAGACTTTTAAGATAAGAGTGGAATGAGAATAAGTTGATAGAAGCCTGTTTTCGGGTATAGCTTGAAAGCAGGCTTCTTATTCTTTATATATTCTAACTCTGAGATCTTCCTATTTTTTTAGAAAAAGCGAATAATAATGATAAGATATTATATTACACTACTAGCAATAATACCCATATTTCTTTTTGCTTGTGGAGATTCAGAGAAAGATCCCACACCGGTTACTGTGTTTGATATAACATTTGAGCCGACTCAATTAACTTTTACAAGTGATGTTGGAGAGAAAGAAATAATAATAAAATCAAACAGGTACTATACAATTTCGTCGAACCAATCGTGGTGTACAATCACACCTACGATAGGCTATGCCGATGAAACTACAACTATAAAAGTAAATGTAAGGACCAATAACACAACATCAGAACGTACAGCTACCTTAACCTTTAGTAGAGGTACTGACAAAAAAGAATACATCATCAAGCAAGAGGCAGGAAAAGAGGTCAACTATGTTCCTTCGGGATACACCCTTGTTTGGCAAGATGAATTTAATGACCCAAGAACAAATGAAGGAAAAGCAGTATTACCCAATTCAACCGAATGGTTCTATGAAACGGCTGCTCCGGGTTGGGTAAACAATGAGTTGCAAACTTATATTGCAGGCCATAGAGGAACAGATACATGTGCCATGATATACGATGGTTCACTGAAAATAATCGCTAAAAAGATTGGAAAAGAGATATTATCTGCTCGTGTGAATACAAATAAAAGCTGGCAGTATGGCTATTTTGAAGCACGGCTGAAGCTTCCCGGAGGAAAAGGCACTTGGCCTGCTTTCTGGATGATGCCAAAAAATTTCACGGCTTGGCCCGATGATGGCGAAATTGATATTATGGAATATGTAGGTTATCAAAAAGATGTGACACACTCTGCGATTCATACTAAATCTTATAACCATAGTATAAATACCCAAAAAGAGGCAGAAAAAGCGGTTGCGGATCTTGAGACTGAGTTTCACGTATATGCCCTTGAATGGACGGCAGATAAAATAACGACATATATAGATGGTAAAGTTGTTTTTACTTTTGAAAATGATAAAAAAGGAAACAAAGATACCTGGCCGTTTAATGCTCCGTTTTACCTCAAGCTAAACCTTGCATGGGGAGGCAACTGGGGAGGAGCTCAGGGTGTTGACGAATCTGCTTTGCCGGCTACTTATGAGATTGATTATGTAAGAGTATATCAAAAAGAATAAAATATATGATAATTAAAAAATTAGGATTGTTAGGTATATCCGTATTGTTTGGTTTGTATTCAACATGTTTGGCTCAAGACGATGTAGAGAAGCGTATTGAAAACCTTATTTCAAAAATGACCCTTGAAGAAAAAATAGGGCAAATGAATCAGGTTAGCTTCTTCGCTGTAGAAGATAAGGCTATCGCTCAATATAGCGAAGATGATATGAATACCTTCCTCGAAAGGATGGGCATTGCCGGTGGTCAGGGGCAGAAAAAGCCTTCGCAAATGACCAAGGCTGAAAAGGTTGCTCTAATCCGCCAAGCTGCGGCACAGATGTTAGATAATAGCATCATTCAGCCGGTTAAGGCGGGTGGAATAGGTTCCTTGCTGAATGTTACCGATCCGGAAATGGTTAACAAGCTTCAGAAAGAAGCGATGGAAAACAGCCGATTGGGTATTCCTCTGATTATAGGACGTGATGTAATTCACGGATTTAAAACAATATTTCCAATTCCATTGGGGCAGGCAGCTTCTTTCAGTCCGCAAATAGTGGAAGAGGGGGCACGTATTGCTGCCGTAGAAGCTCGTTCTACAGGAGTGACATGGACATTTGCTCCGATGCTTGATATATCTCGTGATGCACGTTGGGGGCGTATAGCCGAAAGTTTGGGTGAAGACCCATATCTGGCAGGTGTGCTTGGTGCTGCTATGGTAAAGGGGTTTCAGGGAAATGGAAATCTCAATGGTCCTAATTCTGTAGCTGCATGTGTAAAACATTTTGTGGGATATGGCGCAGCCGAAGGCGGACGTGACTATAACAGTACAAATATACCTCCGATTTTGTTGCATAATGTATATCTGTCTCCATTCCAACAGGCAATTAAGGCAGGTGCTGCAACACTTATGACTTCATTCAACGATAATGATGGTATTCCTGCTTCGGGGAATAGCTATATACTGAAAAAGATTTTGCGTGACGAATGGAAGTTTGATGGGTTTGTGGTTTCCGATTGGGCCTCCATGACGGAGATGATCGCTCACGGATTTGCTAAGGATGGCAAGCAGGTAGCTGAAATATCAGCCAATGCGGGTTTGGATATGGAAATGGTTAGTGGTTCATATGTTCAGTATCTGCCGCAATTGGTAAAAGAAGGAAAAGTTTCGGTAGAAACGATAGATAATGCGGTGCGTAATATACTCCGTATCAAATTCCGGATGGGGCTATTCGAAAATCCTTATGTAGATACCAAAAAGGAATCTGTCTTATATGCTGATGCACATCTAAAAGCTGCAAGGCAGGCTGCTATAGAGTCTGCTATTTTGTTGAAGAATGATAATAATATATTACCATTGTCACGAGGCAAAAAGGTGGCTATTATAGGACCGATGGCAGATGCGCCACACGATCAGATGGGAACATGGGTTTTTGATGGTGATAAGAATTACACGGTAACTCCTGTTGCTGCGCTCAAAGGAGAATATAAAGATGTTAATTACGTATACGAGGAAGGATTAGCATATTCCCGTGATAAGAGTACTGCTAATTTTGATAAGGCAAAACAAGCTGCTGCTGCGGCTGATGTGGCTGTAGTTTTCTTGGGAGAAGAAGCCATCCTTTCAGGAGAAGCTCACTCTTTGTCCAATATCAATCTGATAGGATTACAATCAGATTTGCTGAAGGCGGTAAAAAGTGCAGGTAAACCTGTAGTATTAGTTATTATGGCAGGTCGTCCGCTAACAATAGGGCGGGATCTTCCGTATGCCGATGCGGTGTTATTTAACTTCCATCCCGGAACCATGGGGGGGCCTGCTATTCTCGATCTATTATTCGGAAAAGCCAATCCAAGTGGAAAGCTTCCAGCTACGTTTGTACGTGAGGTGGGGCAGATACCGATGTATTACAACCATAATAATACGGGGCGTCCGGCTCCTGAGAAGGTGATGACACTTGATGATATTGCACTCGAAGCAGGGCAGACCTCTCTTGGTAATACATCCTTTTACTTAGATTCGGGTAAAGATCCGCTATTTCCTTTCGGATATGGACTTTCTTATACGACATTCGAATATTCAAATATAACGCTCTCCGCTTCAACTGTTCCTATGAATGGTACACTGACAGTAAAAGCAACTCTTAAAAATACAGGAAGTGTAGATGGAACAGAAGTTGCCCAACTGTATGTACAGGATATTGTAGGCTCGGTTGTGCGCCCTGTGAAAGAATTGAAAGGCTTTCAACGAGTAGCTCTGAAAGCAGGAGAAGCAAAGACAATTGAATTTAAACTTACAACAGATGATTTAGCATTCTACGGTCGAGATTTAGTGAAGAAGGCTGAAAAAGGTGATTTTAATGTTTGGGTAGGCGGTCATAGCAACGCTACCCTAAAGGGTACTTTCTCTGTGACAGAATAAAGTACAACAAGAGGCTGTCTTATATAAGAATAGTTACTGATTTTAAGACAGCCTCTTCTTATGTCAAAACGCAATTATAATATAAAAACTATGAGAAAATTATTTTACTTATTGCCCTTGCTTATAATCTTTCTATCCTGTCAATCGAAGATGGAAGAGAAACAATCTTCCGATCGTTTCATCCGTGTAGAGGGACCTAATTTGATAAAGCCCGATGGTAAAAAATTTCTTATTCAAGGGATCAATTTGGGTAACTGGCTCAATCCCGAAGGATATATGTTTTTCTTTCAGGATGCAAGCTCGTATCGCCTGATCAATGAGGCTTTTTGTGAAATGGTAGGGCCTGATTTTACAAATTGGTTTTGGAATGAGTTTAAAAAGAATTATATAACCGAAGAAGATATAAAATATATCAAACAAACCGGTATGAATTCAGTGAGGATGCCGTTTCATTATAAACTCTTTACGAATGAGGATTATATGGGACAGGCTTCTGATCATGACGGTTTTGGAATGATAGATCAGGTAGTAGAGTGGTGCCGTCAAGAAGGTTTGTATGTTATACTGGATATGCATGATGCTCCGGGGGGGCAAACAGGTGATAATATTGATGATAGCTACGGGTATCCTTGGCTGATGGAAAGTGAGCCGAGCAAAGAATTGTTTTGTAATATATGGAAAAAAGTAGCAGAGCATTATGCGAATGACACGATTATACTGGGTTATGATCTGCTGAATGAGCCCATAGCACATTATTTTCTAGAAGAATATGCTCATCTGAATGATTCGTTAGAGCCGCTATACAAAAGATGTGTAGATACTATCCGCATGGTAGATAAGAATCATATTGTGTTGCTTGGCGGAGCACAGTGGAATGGAAACTTCAAGGTGTTTAAAGACTCTAAATTTGATGATAAACTGATGTATACCTGCCATCGCTATTGGTGCGACACATTGCAGTCTAATATTCAGGATTTTGTACAGTTTAGAGATAGCGTAAATTTACCGATATATATGGGTGAAACGGGCGAAAATACAGATCAATGGATTGCCGGATGGACTCGCCTGATGGAACGCAACAATATAGGATGGCATTACTGGCCGTATAAGAAAATGGTTCCTAATAGCTGTATGGTAACGATACCTAAACCCGAAAATTGGGATTTGATAGTTGAGTATACCAAGCAAGACAGAGGTAATTTTGCAAAAATACGAGCAGCAAGACCCAACCAAGAGGTAGTGAAAAAAGCGATGACTGATTTACTGGAAAATATGAAATTTAAACATTGCACCAAGAACGCAGGATACATTTCCGCATTGGGTATGAAGCCCTGATGTTGGATTTGAAAATATAATCTCCTCGCTTAGTGATTAAGCATTTATTGTAAATAGAGATTGGGAAAGGGATTACGTTATAGTAGTGTTAGTAATCCCTTTCATTTTTATTTCTCGTCTTTTTGTTCTTTTCTATACTCCATCGACATGGCAATGGTACTATACAAAGTAAGTATAGCGGCAATAAGTATGGTGACTACCCATCCTGTAATATTTACAAACATCAGATAGGCAGATACACACATAAGCAGTGCCGCAAACACCATTATATTGAAGAGTCGCTTTCCGCGAATGCTCTTTCCCGGATAAGGCGTTGTGAAGGTAATAGCTGTATACCCCACAGCTCCGGCTATCAGTATATATTTGGCTATTTCGGGCTGAAAATAATAAATAATTGCAGCTAAGAGAATTAGTATAGCTGATACTTGAAACAGGATGTTTTTAAGCTTAGGATTTTGCTTCATTACAAAGTTAGATATGTTATTCTACCACAAAGACATCTTCATCGTCTTTTTTAAGCAGGTAGTTTTCGCGTGCAAATTTTTCGATCTGGTCTTTATCTGATTCCAGCAACTTCAATTTTTCCTTATCTTGTTCCGTTTTTTCACGGTAATAATCTATCTGGCTATTCAACTCCATTATTTTTGCATCGTATCCAAAGCGAGCAAATATATTACTGTCGCTGATGAAGAATGCAAAAAATATGATTACCAGCATAATAAGTAATTGTACTTTTGTATATCTGGTAATAAGATAGTTGAATATAGATTTGAAAATCTTCATAAAAACTAAAAACAATTAAGATAATCCGGATGTACTATACTCCGTCTACAAAGATATATATTTGTAGTTATAAATAAATGAAATAAGGTTAAAAGATATTCTTTATGGATATCGGCTTATCAATATAGCAGGATGGCAAAAGAAGATAATATAGTCAGAAAATACAAGAATTATCTATTGTTGGAGAAATCATTATCGCCCAACTCCATTGATGCATATATGACTGATTTGGCTAAACTATCGGGGTTTCTGCAAAATGAGAATTTGAAAGTAGAAGATGTTACGCTCGATAATCTGCAACAGTTTGTAGCCCAATTGTATGATATAGGGATAAATGCACGTTCTGTAGCAAGGATAATCTCAGGAATAAAGTCCTTTTATGATTTCTTAGTATTGGATGGCTATATGCAAAACGATCCGACCGAATTACTCGATAGTCCGAAGATCGGATTGAAGTTGCCAACCGTACTTGCTCTCGACGAAATAGAAAAATTAATGTCGGTAATCGATCTGTCAACAAAAGAAGGACAACGCAATCGTGCAATCTTAGAAACCCTTTATAGTTGTGGCTTGCGTATATCTGAACTTACTACACTCAAATTCTCCGATCTGTTTTTTGATGAAGGATTCATTAAGGTGCAAGGCAAGGGGAGTAGGCAGCGTCTTGTTCCTATATCGCATACGGCGATCAACGAAATAGAAAAATATTTGATATACCGTAAGGAAATAAATGTAAAGAAAGGTTCGGAGGATGCCCTCTTTCTAAGCAACAGGGGCACTGCGATATCCCGTATTATGGTCTTTCATTTCATTAAAGAATACGCTATACAGGCCGGTATAAAGAAAACGATCAGTCCGCATACATTCCGCCATTCGTTTGCAACACATTTGCTTGAAGGTGGTGCAAATATCAGAGCCATTCAATTGATGCTCGGACACGAAAAGATCACCACTACCGAGATTTACACGCATATGGACAGAGAGTATCTGCGTCAGGAGATCATAGAGCATCACCCACGTAATAGACGATAGTGACTTATATAAAATAGGCTGTCCTAAACGTAATTTCTACTTTTAGGACAGCCTATTCTATTTTTTCTGTTTTTTAATCGTGCTGTGTAATTCCTTTCCAATTATCGGTTCTGAAAGGTGCGGCAGGCAATCCCTCTTGATTAAACAGATTCACATCCGGATTATTCGCCCAAGAATAACGTACAGCCGCAGGATTAGCTATTTTCTCTGAGTAAACCACTACTTTATCTCCGTCGATATAAGCCTTTGCCCATTCAAATTTTTGATCTGCTCCTGCAATGGCAAAACCTTCAACGTATCCGTACTTATTCTTTACGCATAGCCCTTTGCCTGTGTTGTTGTACGAAATGACTGCTTTATTACCTTCAATATTCATTTCCTTAAAGGTAGGGCCTGAATATACGATATCCTTCTTGCCATAATCTTTATTGAGTGCGATAAGAGCAAGGCGAAGGCCAACATCCTGTTTGTTGCGAGGGTGAATATCGTCTGCATCGCCTATATCTGTAATCACAGCTTCACCTGTTTGAGGAAGAGAGAGTGTCATTGTCTGGGCTTCGCGCAATTCTGCCCATTCGCTATTCACCGGCTTGTCGTCCTTTGCTGTATAACTAGCTAGCTGTACCCAGTAGAATGGGAATTCGTAGCCCCATTTTGTACGCCAGTTGTTTATCATTGTGGGAAATAGGGTACGGTAATTGTAAGCTTGCGATGCATTATTTTCTCCCTGATACCAAATAGCTCCTTTGATCGCCAATCCGGTTATAGGGTTTATCATGCCGTTGTATAGCAGCGAATAATACATATTCGGAGAAATATCGATAAACTTATACATTTTGTTGGTTACGGCTTCTTTGTATTGCCATTCTCCGGCCAAAGGGTATTGCTTCCCTTGCACTTGCAGATACATTTGTTCAGCTTTTCCATATATACCGCCGCCGCCGCCGTTATCGGTGATTTTTACAACAATGGTATTGTTTCCACTTTTCAGTACATTTTCCGGTATCTTGTAGCTCCTCTTCACTGCATAACCTTCTGTTTCTCCAATTTTTATACCATTTATCCATACAATGTCATTATCGTCTATCACGCTTAAATCTATTGTTGCAGCTTTTCCTTCACTTTCTTTTGGTAGCGAAATGTTATATTTGAACCATATAATACCATCAACATTGCCGATCACATTTTCCCACATCTGTGGCAATTGCATCTTGTTCCATGATGAGGTGTTGAATGAAGGTTCGTACCATTTCTCACTGATGCCCGGATCGTTATTCAGTGCATTCAGATATTTGGCTTTGTGTTCTTCATTGGTTTTGGCAAACTCATCAAAGTTGTCAACCTTAAAATCTTTGTATCTTTCTCTGAATTTCTCGGGAAGGCTGTTAAATGCATCGCTGCTTGTCCATGTTTCTATATCTGTCCCTCCCCATGAGGAGTTGATAATGCCTACAGGGATATTTAATTCTTTATTCAATTTGCGAGCAAAAAAGTATGCAACGGCAGAGAACTCCGATACGGTTTGTGGAGAACATACCTGCCATGTTCCGCTTAAATTGTCTTTGGGTTTCATGCTGATATCTTTCACTACGTTGAATGCACGTATCTGAGGATAATTGGCATCCTTTATTTCCTGCTCATAGTTATATACTGATCCCCATCCGTGTACAGCCATTTCCATGTTCGATTGTCCCGAACATAGCCATACTTCACCGATAAGGATATCATTCAATGTAATACTATTCTTTTTTCCTTTTATTTCCATTGTGTAAGGACCGCCATACGATACAGGATTGAGTGTTGCAACCCAAGCGCCTGTTTTGTCGGCCTTTACTTTTTTTGTTTGGTTCAGAAAGTGTACTTCAATAGCTTCATTCTTGTCTGCCCAACCCCATATTTTGATAGGTTTGTCACGCTGAAGAACCATGTTGTTGGAGAAGATGTTAGCTAGTTTTACTTCTGCGTGAAGTGCTGAAGCAAAGCACAAAAGGCAGAAAAAGGGTAAGAGTAATGTTCTTTTTGTCATGGTATTAAATCTTTTCTGTAAAAATAAACATTAAAAATTTATTTTTAAAGCAAATGAGAAACAAGTATTTTTCTCGTGTCCAATTAAGGCTCACAGGGATTCATTATCAGTGAAACAAAAAAAGTTTATCTTTGTTATAATATTCGGATCCCAACTAAAAAACAACATAAAATTCATATGAATTACTTTAATTATAAAAGACGTCTGTCATCCGAAACCAGAATAGGGAATACTCCACTGGGCGGAAATAACCCTATCAGGGTGCAGTCGATGACAAACACCAATACGAACGATACAGAAGCAAGTGCCGAACAGGTAATAAGAATAGTAGAAGCCGGAGCCGACTATGTGCGCCTGACCGCACAGGGGGTTCGTGAAGCCGATAATCTGAAAAATATAAAAGAAGTGGTTCGTGGGCGAGGATATAATACTCCACTCATTGCCGATATACACTTCAACCCTCGTGCAGCCGAGGCCGCAGCTAAGGTTGTAGAAAAAGTACGTATCAATCCGGGAAACTTTGTAGACAGGGTAAAAACGTTCGAAACCTTTGAATATACTGACGAAGAATATGCTCAGGAAATAGAAAAAATACGAGCTAAACTCGTTCCCCTACTCGATATCTGTAAAGAACACAAGACGGCTATCCGTATCGGGGTAAATCATGGTTCTCTCTCCGATCGTATTATGAGCCGCTATGGTGATACACCTGAAGGGATGGTAGAATCCTGTATGGAATTTTTACATATCTGCCTCGAAGAAGGATTTAAGGATATTGCCATTTCGATGAAGACATCAAATACGGTGGTCATGTCAAAGGCAGTACGCCTACTGATTGCCCGTATGGAAAAAGAGGGGCTTAATTTTCCTCTACATTTGGGTGTAACCGAAGCCGGAGACGGTGAAGACGGGCGCATCAAGTCAGCGGTTGGTATAGGTTCACTCCTGTCGGATGGAATCGGAGACACGATTCGTGTGTCGTTGAGTGAAGACCCTGAGTATGAAGTGCCGGTTGCCCGTAAGCTGATAGCATATATTAAGCAAAAAGAAAATCATCCTGAAATAGTAGCCACAGCAAGTGATAAGTTCTCCCCTTTTTCTACAGACAGACGTGAGACGTATGTAGTAGGAAATATAGGAGGTGATAACCTTCCTGTTGTCATTTCAGATCGCTCGCAAGGTAATTTTGAGCTAAATAGTCACTTCTTGCCCGACTATTTATATGTAGGCAAAGAACTTCCTGCTGCTGCACCTCGGGCAATTCCTTCTATTATAGACGTTGAGGGCTGGAAAGGTGAGAAAAATACTTATCCGTTGTTTGATAAGTCGAATTGGAATAAAATTAACGAAATAAATTCGGCTATCAAATTCCTCCGCTTGTCTTATCCTGAGTTGGATAAAGATATTTTAGCTTTGCTGAAGAATGATAAGTCTATCGTTATTATTGTTTCTACCGATCATATTAACGGAGTAGGCGAACAGCGAGCTTTTATTCATACATTGATGAATAACGATTGTGATACGCCTGTTGTCCTTAATCGCCACTATACAGAAAATGAGTCGGAAGATATTCAGATAAAGGCCGCAGCAGACTTCGGGACATTGTATCTCGATGGATTTGGGAACGGTATTATGTTGCAGAACGAAGGTGCAATTCCTCTAAAAAATATCGATGCTTATATGTTTGGTATCTTGCAGGCTTCACGTGTGCGTACAAGCAAAACCGAATATATTTCGTGTCCGAGCTGTGGACGTACCTTGTTTGATCTACAGACAACTGTTGCGTTGGTGAAAGGCGCAACTTCGCACCTGAAACATCTTAAAATTGGCGTAATGGGATGTATTGTCAATGGTCCCGGAGAAATGGCTGATGCTGACTATGGCTATGTAGGCGCAGAGAAAGGAAAAATTTCTCTTTACAAAAAGAAGAACCTTATAGAGAAAAATATTTCTTCGGCGGAAGCTGTAGAACGTCTTGTTCAGCTTATAAAAGAGAATGGTGATTGGGTAGAGCCCGAAAACTAAAAAATATTGAATATATGGAATGTGATGCCTATTGTTTTGTCTGGTTGAACAGAATAATATATTAATAAAAATCACATTCCATATACCTAAATTCTTTCCCTATATTCAGTTGGGGTAACTGCTTTGATTTTCTTAAAGACCCGGTTATAATAGGGGATATCTTTGAATCCCGAAGCGAAACATATTTCGGCAATTGCCATATTTGTTTTTGTTAGCATTTGGCACGAAGACTCGATGCGGTATTCTGCCAGGTATGAAAAAAATGTTTTCCCTGTCATTTTTTTAAAGAAAATACAAAAAGAAGATTTATCAAGCTGCACCAATTGAGCCATTTCTTCCAATGTTATGGTATTCTGATAATTATTCATTACATAAAGCAATATTTTTTGCATCCTCTTTGTTTTCTTGTCTTCAACTATGGGTCTGCCTACTGCACTCGTATTTTCTACAGATGAGATTATTGATAACAGTTTGATGAAAGAAGACAGTCGGTCTATTGTTGTCTCTTTTGCCATTTGTACTAAAATGCTCTGCAATCGAACTAATGTCTCCCCCTTGAAAGAAAGGGCTTCAGTATTTTTTTGATTTTTTTTTATATAGGTCTCCAGTTCTGGAAAAGCAGAAGAACATTTCTCCAATAACTGTTCGGAGAAAGTGACGGTTATGTTTTCTATTTCTCCGTTTTTATCAGCATCTAATTCGTCGAATGACCAGCAATGAGGGATATTCGGTGGTATCAGTATGATTTCATTTCTTGAAAATGGCTCTATAGTATCCCCTATAATGCGCGTTCCACTTCCGACTATAACATAAGAGAGTTCCCATGTTTTTTGTTGATGAAGTGTTATTTGTTCATTCCATTTGATTTTTACATGGTCGAAATGAAATGAATATTCACGTTGTGCAGGTATATGAGCATATTTTACTTTTTCGAGCATTTTTAATGTATTCGGTTTATAAAAGGCAAATATAAGACAAGTATAATAAAATATAAAACAATTGAGTATGTTGTTTTTGGTATATTTTTGTTGCCTATAATAGAATTTTAATTTGTAAAGGTAAATGAAAGAAGCAATAGATATTAAAAGCTCCAAGCCCCATTATGAAATACTTGATGGCTTAAGAGGCGTTGCTGCGTCGTTAGTGGTTTTTTTTCATGTCTTTGAGATTCATTCACATGGCGACCATAGTAAACAGATTATCAATCATGGTTATTTAGCGGTCGATTTCTTTTTCCTACTTTCGGGTTTTGTGCTTGGGTATGCATATGACGATCGCTGGGGGAAAATGACATTGAAAGATTTCTTTAAGCGTCGTATTATTCGTCTGCAACCTATGATTATTATAGGGTCTATTATTGGAGCATTATTGTTTTATTTTCAGGGTTCGCCGGCATTAGGGTGGGGTGGAATAAACGAAGTTCCGGTTTGGAAGATGTTGTTAGTGATGCTCATTGGTTTCACCCTAATACCAGTAGGAAAAGGTTTGGATATAAGAGGTTGGAATGAAATGCATCCGCTCAATGGACCGGCATGGTCTCTCTTCTTCGAATATATCGCTAATATTGTTTATGCGCTTGTTTTGCGTCGGATATCAAAAATTGTACTCGCTATTTTAGTCGTGGTTGCTGCCGGATTTACCATTCACTACGCCTTAACCAATCCCAATGGAGATATTATAGGAGGATGGTCTATCGATGATTCTACTCAATTGAAAATCGGGTTTATTCGTTTGGCATTCCCTTTCTTAGCAGGGCTTCTGTTGGCCAGAATGGGTAAACTTCGTTATACGAAAAATGCTTTTCTATCTGCGGCTCTATTGTTGGTTGTTTTGCTTTCCGTGCCACGTCTGGGCGATGCGGATAGTCTATGGCTAAACGGGCTATACGAATGTTTCTGTCTTATCATAATGTTTCCTTTTATAATTTGGCTAGGAGCAGGAGGCAAAGTGCAAGGATATAAGGCTTCTAAAGTATGCAAATTCCTCGGTGATATCTCATATCCGATTTATATTACTCATTTCCCTATTGCATATGTATACATGGCATGGGTAACAAATAACAATCTAACTTTAGAACAGTCATGGCATTATGGCTTACTTGTTGTAATAGCTGCTGTTGCTACAGCGTATCTTGCTATGAGGTTTTATGATCTGCCTATTCGGGAGTGGTTGCGCAAGAAGTTTTTATAATAATTTCAAAATAAGTATCATGCTTCGTAAAGCAATTAAAC
Source organism: Dysgonomonas sp. Marseille-Q5470 (assembly GCF_951230145.1). Taxonomy (NCBI): domain Bacteria; kingdom Pseudomonadati; phylum Bacteroidota; class Bacteroidia; order Bacteroidales; family Dysgonomonadaceae; genus Dysgonomonas; species Dysgonomonas sp. Marseille-Q5470. The sequence goes on from NZ_CATNVE010000001.1 coordinate 620,143, forward strand.
AATAGCCAATAGGCATGTTTAATTGCTTTATCTTTATCTAAGACTTGCAGTTCGAACAAATTATGCTCTGAAAGCATCGTTATTAATTCGTTTAAATCTGAAGAAATAACTATATTTGCGCCAATAAAAAATTGCAAGATATTCGGCTATGGAATACAACTTTAAAGAAATAGAAAAACGTTGGCATCAATATTGGATTGATAATAAAACTTACAAAGTAAAAGAGGATAAAAGCAAACCTAAATATTATGTCCTTGATATGTTCCCTTATCCATCAGGAGCAGGGCTGCATGTAGGACATCCGCTCGGATATATCGCATCCGACATATATTCCCGCTACAAGAGGCTGAAAGGTTTCAATGTTCTCCATCCAATGGGTTATGATGCTTACGGGCTTCCTGCCGAACAATATGCTATACAGACAGGACAGCATCCTGCCATTACTACTGCGCAGAATATAAACCGTTATCGTGAGCAGTTGGATAAGATTGGCTTCTCATACGATTGGAGCCGTGAGATACAGACCTGCGACCCCAGATATTATAAATGGACGCAATGGGCATTTATCCAAATGTTCAATAGCTACTATTGCTATGATGAGAACCAGGCACGCCCGATCGCCGAACTGATCGCAGCTTTCGAACAAGTTGGTACAGAAGGTTTAAATATAGCTTGCAGCGAAGAATTGCAATTTAGCGCTGCCGAGTGGAAGTCATATTCCGAAAAACAAAAACAAGAAATATTGCTTAACTACCGTATAGCCTACCGCGGCGAAACAACTGTAAACTGGTGTCAGGCTTTAGGGACTGTATTGGCTAACGATGAGGTTATAAATGGCTTGTCGGAGCGTGGGGGATACCCTGTAGAACAACGCTTGATGCGCCAGTGGAGCTTGCGTGTGTCGGCGTATGCACAGCGTTTGCTCGAAGGTCTGGATAAAATAGATTGGAGTGATTCTATCAAAGAAACACAACGCAACTGGATTGGACGTAGCGAAGGTGCAGAAATGAAATTCAAAGTAAAAGATTCGGATGTTGAATTCGAAATCTTTACTACCCGTGCCGATACCATCTTTGGAGTTACATTTATGGTACTTGCTCCCGAAAGCGAATATGTTCCTCAGGTGACAACTGCCGAGCAAAAAGCCGAAATAGAAAAATATTTGGATGCTACAAAACGTCGGACTGAGCGTGACCGCCTGATGGATAAAAAAATATCCGGTGTATTCACCGGCTCGTATGCTATAAATCCTCTTAATGGCAAAGAAATACCGATCTGGGTTTCTGACTATGTACTTGCCGGTTACGGTACAGGTGCAATTATGGCTGTTCCTGCACACGATAGCCGTGACTATGCTTTTGCTAAACATTTCAACTTGCCGATTATACCTTTGATTGAAGGATGTGATGTTTCGGAAGAAAGTTTTGATGCAAAAGAAGGAATCATGATGAATTCAGGATTCTTGGATGGGATGACTGTTAAGGAAGCGATTGAGAAAACAAAAGAATATGTAAGAGAAAACAAACTAGGACGTGTAAAAGTAAATTACCGTCTTCGTGATGCTATCTTCTCCCGCCAACGTTACTGGGGAGAGCCATTCCCTGTATATTATAAAGAGGGGCTTCCTTACATGTTGCCATTGGATAAACTTCCCCTTGAATTGCCCGAAGTAGATAAGTATTTGCCTACCGAATCGGGAGAACCGCCATTAGGTCGTGCAACTAAATGGGCATGGGATGAAGCCAATGAAAAGGTTGTAGATACATCTAAAATAGATCACAAAACAATATTCCCTCTCGAACTGAATACAATGCCGGGATTTGCCGGTTCATCGGCGTACTATCTGCATTATATGGATCCGTATAATGATCAGGAACTAGTTTCGAAAGAGAAAGATGAATACTGGCGCAATGTTGATTTGTATATCGGTGGTACAGAGCATGCTACAGGTCACTTGATATATAGCCGTTTCTGGGATAAATTTTTATTCGACATAGGCGTTTCATGTGAAGATGAGCCATTCAAAAAACTGATTAATCAGGGTATGATACAAGGGCGTAGCAGCTTAGTATATCGTATCAATGGAACAAATACATTTGTATCTTATAACCTGAAAGACAAATATGAAACTTCAGAAATCCATGTGGATGTAAATATTGTGCATAATGATGTGCTTGATATAGATAGATTCAAAGCTTGGAGACCTGAATACGAGACTGCCGAATTTATACTTGAAGATGGTAAGTATGTTTGCGGATGGAATATCGAGAAAATGGGTAAACGATATCACAATGTCGTAAATCCTGACGATGTTGCTGAAAAGTATGGAGCAGACACACTGCGCATGTACGAAATGTTCCTTGGGCCATTGGAGCAGTCCAAACCTTGGGATATGAATGGTATAGATGGTGTTCACCGCTTCTTACGTAAAGTATGGAGTCTCTTCTATAAAGGTGAAGAGTTTGTTGTTACCGATGAAGAACCGACAAAAGAAGAGCTAAAATCATTGCATAAGCTCATAAAGAAGGTGTCTGCTGATATCGAATCATTCTCATTCAATACATCTGTTTCAGCATTTATGATTTGTGTGAATGAATTGACTTCTTTAAAATGCAGTAAAAAAGCGATTTTACAAGAGTTGGTTACCTTGCTTGCTCCTTTTGCCCCTTTCGTTTCCGAAGAGCTTTGGTCTGCATTGGGTAATACAACATCTGTTTGTGATGCAAAATGGCCTGCTTTTAATGAAGAATATCTTGCAGAAGATTCATTCAAATATGGAGTCGCTTTTAACGGTAAGGTACGTTTCGAACTTGAGTTTTCGGCAGATGCTGTACAAGCTGATGTTGAGAAAGCGGTGTTAAGTCATGAGCTGGCTCAGAAATGGCTTGACGGAAAAACTCCGAAGAAGGTCGTCTTTGTTCCCAAGAAAATGATAAATGTCGTATTGTAATCAATAACAATCCATGCCTAAAAGATATTTAAAGGAGTTTTACTGGAAGGATTACGCAACTATATTTGTTGGACTGGCTCTGTATGCCGTAGGGCTTATTGGATTTATAAAACCCGGAGGTATCGTTACCGGAGGGTTAACAGGGATAGCCCTGCTTGTGGAATACGCTACAAATGCGAAGATTCCTTTGCAGTATACCTATTTTCTTGTAAACTGTGGATTGTTGTTTGTGGCTCTTAAGGTTCTTGGTCTTAAGTTTATGATAAAGACCATCTATGGAGTTGTTGTGCTCACTTTTCTACTTACTATTTGTCAATCCATGATAACCGAACCCATTGTAAAAAATGAGCCGCTTCTTTCAGGTGTTATCGGAGGGATGATGTGCGGAGTCGGGATAGGTTTGGTATTCAGTTCGAATGGTAGTACGGGAGGCACAGATATCGTTGTAGCACTTATCAATAAGTATAAAAATATAGCTTTTGGGCGAGGAATGCTTCTGTGCGACTTTGTGATAATCAGTTGTTCGTATTTTGTATTCCAGAATTATCAGACTATTATATACGGGCTTATTGTGATGGGGGTGATGACATATAGTATAGATATGGTTATCAACGGATTTCGTCAGTCGGTTCAGATACTTGTTTTCTCCGAGAAATATGAGATTATAGCCACTGCCATAAATCATGAATTGCACCGGGGCTGTACCGTTTTGGATGGTATGGGGTGGTATACGAAGAAGCCTACAAAGGTTCTGATTGTCTTAGCTAAACGCAACGAAGCACTGGAAATATTCCGCCTGATTAAAAGTATTGACGAGAAAGCTTTTATCTCACAAAGTACTGTTCGGGGAGTTTACGGCGAGGGTTTTGATAAAATAAGGACGTAAAATCATGGATTTAAAAGGTAAAAATATCATTCTCACAGGCGCCTCTTCAGGAATAGGGAGAGATATGCTCGATATTTTAGCCTTATATCCGAATGTCAAAATTGTAGCTGTTGCCCGTCATGCTGACCGTATCCCTCAAAAAGAAGGAATTGTATACCCTTATGCTGCTGATGTAAGCAGTAAAGATGGAGTTGATAATGTGTTCAATTATGCTCAGGAAATATTTGACGGGGGAGTTGATGTCTTTATCGCTAATGCCGGTTTTGCTTACCTCGAAAAAATAAATAATCCCGATTGGCAGCATATAGAGAATATTTTCAATCTGAACGTATTTTCCCCTATCTATTCACTGGAGAAACTCCTCGCTGGCAGCAATAATAAAAGAGTTGCATTTGCTTGTACTATATCGGGCGCAGGCTTGGTTTCTTTGCCTGCTTACTCATTGTATTGTTCTACAAAAGCCGCACTGCACCATTTTGTGCAAACCTATAGGTACGAGCAGTCTGAAAACATACAGATAACAGCAGTTTATCCAGTTGCCACCCGCACTGAATTTTTTGATAAGGCAACCGGAGAAAATAGTACGTCTTTGCCATTTCCTACACAAAACTCGCAAACTGTAGCAAAAAAAATTATCAGAGGGATCGAAAAAGGGAAGGAGAATGTTTACCCATCCTTGTTGTTTCGTTTCTTTTTTCCTATTGGAAGAGCTTTCCCTATTTTCCTGAAAATATATTCCGGATTGGAAAAGCGGAAAGTTGGGAAATGGTTGTAATTACAGAATTTAAATCTAATAGAGTAAATAATAATATGTCAGATATATGTAAAAATTGTAGTACTCCTGTCTCTGGAAAATATTGTTCAAACTGTGGACAATCAACAGCTACTGCACGTATTAATTTCCATTATATTATACACGAAATACAACATAGTATTTTTCATGTAGATAGAGGAATTTTACACACAATAAAAGAACTCATTACGAGACCCGGTGACTCTATTCGCGAATACTTATCGGGTAAAAGAATCACCCATTTCAAACCGTTTTCATTTATTCTTATTTTAGGGACTATATACGGATTTATATGTTTTTTCCTAAAAGTATATCCTGAAAACTCATTTGCCTATCTCCAGACAGATGCTGCAGCCAATAATTACAGTCAATTGGTTTTCGATTGGATGTATGGGCATTATTCTTTTGTTATGCTAGCTTTTATTCCATTTTATGCATTAGCATCCTATATAGTATTTAAGAAGTCAGGTTACAATTTCGTGGAGTTTTTGGTTATAAACTCATATATAGTAGGAATGCAGATACTAATTCTTATTTTGACTTATCCTATTTATTATTTCACCCTTTCCATATGGGGCGTATTGCTGACTTTCTTATTTTGCTATTTATATCAATTTTGGGTATATATACAATTGTTTGGAAAGAATTCACCTATCAAGACTGTATGTAAGACGTTGGTAAGTATGGTTTTATCATTTTTGTTTGTTGTGATAGCTTCTTCTTTAGTTACATTTGTATTCATTTTTATCAACCATCGGTAGAGATATTTTAAGGGTTTAATCCCTTCTTCTTGTTTTTATAATATTCAAGGAGCTTGTATCCCATAATCCCTATTGTGATTCCAAATAATATACCGCAAGCAACATCGATAGGATAATGCTTGGCAAGATAGATGCGGCTATATGCGACAATTGTAGCCCAAATTATTGCCAGATAACCGTAATACTTAGAGCCGGTCTTACGGAATAATAAAAGGAAAAAAGTAGCCATCGTAAACGTTGTTGCAGAATGCGATGAGAAGAAGCTTGTACTCGAACTGTACCTTTCTATTGCATGTATAGCACCTGTCCAATCTTGATTATGTATCGGACGTGGACGTTCTACCATCATCTTAATAATATTGGTTAATAATGCACTTGCACCGATAGAAAGCAAGAAAAATATAACACTCGTTTTTTTCCAAACCTCTAATCTGTAATAGATAAACACAGCCATCAGGATACACATAATTATCCAAAAATGGTACGAACTGAAAAATAACATAACAGGGTCGAGCCAACCCATATGTTTACTGTTCAGATACAAAAAGAGTTCTTTATCCCATTCTATAATTTTGCGAAGCATTAGCGTATATCTTGAAAATGAACCACAAAGAAATATTATTTTACGATTAAAATGAAGAATATTTAAATCTTTTATATTTTTAGTAATTGCAAATCAATCGGTATCTGTCTGTAAATTGAATATATTGATGTAAATTTGCAACCATACATTATGGAAGGAACATTTAATATACACAGGGAGAATATAAATGAAAATGAGAAGGAGTTTGAGAATGCGTTGCGCCCTCTCACCTTCCAGAGTTTTCGTGGACAGAGTAAAGTTGTAGAAAATTTACAAGTCTTTGTGACAGCTGCAAAAATGCGTGGCGAATCGCTCGACCATACTCTGTTGCATGGCCCTCCCGGACTTGGAAAAACAACCCTGTCGAATATTATAGCCAATGAGCTTGGTGTAGGGTTTAAGATCACATCAGGCCCTGTATTAGATAAGCCCGGAGACTTAGCCGGACTGCTTACTTCGCTGGAACCGAACGATGTTCTTTTCATAGATGAAATACACCGCCTTTCGCCTGTTGTGGAAGAATACCTGTATAGTGCGATGGAAGACTATCGCATCGATATAATGATAGATAAAGGGCCTAGCGCACGTTCTGTACAGATAGAACTCAATCCGTTTACCCTTGTTGGTGCAACTACTCGTAGTGGTTTGCTTACGAGCCCTTTGCGTGCCCGTTTTGGGATAAACATGCATCTCGAATATTACGATATAGATACCCTTGTGCATATCATCTTACGATCGGCAGATATCTTGAATGTACCTGCTTCGAAAGATTCTGCTATAGAAATTGCTTCACGTAGTCGTGGTACGCCCCGTATTGCGAATGCCTTGCTGCGCCGTGTGCGTGACTTTGCTCAGGTAAAAGGATCGGGTAAGATAGACAAAGATATAGCTTCTTATGCTCTCGAAGCATTGAATATAGATAAGTATGGATTGGATGAGATAGATAATAAGATATTGCTTATCCTGATCGATAAATTCAAGGGGGGGCCGGTAGGAATCTCCACAATAGCAACCGCACTGGGAGAAGACGGAGGAACTATTGAAGAGGTATATGAGCCGTTCCTTATCAAGGAAGGTTTTATGAAACGTACTCCTCGTGGACGTGAAGTGACAGACCTTGCCTATAAGCATCTGGGAAGGAAAAGAGAAAGCGAGCAAGGATTTCTATTTTAAAAGAATAAAACATTGAACTTAGAATTATTTATAGCTAAGCGGATCCATTTTAGTAAAGGCGAAGGAGAGAAAAAAGCGTCTTCACCTGCTATTAAAATAGCTATTGCAGGTGTTGCAATAGGATTGGCAGCTATGATTTTGGCATTGTCTATTGTTATCGGTTTTAAGAAAGAGGTGCGGAACAAGGTTGTTGGCTTCGGCTCTCATATTCAGATTACCAATCTGAATAACACCACGTCTTACGAAACATTGCCGGTAGCTGTTACTCCCGGTCTTTTAGATACATTGAGCCATGAGACAGGTATAGCACATGCACAGATATATGCCACAAAACCGGGTATCATAAAAACAGATAGTGCATTTCAGGGGATAATTCTAAAAGGGGTAGGGGAAGACTACGATTGGGACTTCTTCAAGAAGAATATGATTGATGGTAAGATCATCAACCCTGATGATACCACAATCACCAATCAGGTTATTATCTCGAAGAATATAGCCGATAAACTTAATCTGAAGACTGGCGATAGTTTTATTTCGTATTTTGTTCAGGAACGCAGTGCCCGTAAGTTTAATATCACGGGGATATACAGTACCAATTTTGAAGATTACGACAAACTATTTGTTATAACAGATATCCGACTTATACAAAGACTTAATAAGTGGCAACCCGATCAGGTAAGCGGTATAGAGCTGCTTGTAAACGATTTTGAGCAACTTGACCAGCTTACACAAAATATCTATTTAGATATGATGACTTATCGGGATGTGGATGGGAATACCTTTCTGACCCGCTCTATTAAAGAAATGAATCCGATGATATTCAGTTGGCTCGATCTGTTGGATATGAATGTATGGGTAATCATGATCTTGATGTTTGCTATTTCCGTATTTACGATGATATCGGGATTGCTTATTATAATCTTGGAGCGCACCAATATGATTGGTATACTTAAAACCCTTGGTGCACGAAATTTTAATATTCGTAAAACATTTCTCTATGTGTCTTCATTCCTGATACTGAAAGGGATGTTGTGGGGAAATATTATAGCCCTAACTGTGCTGTTGCTTCAACGGTATTTTGGCTTGATAAAGCTAGATCCCAATACTTACTATGTATCCGAAATGCCGGTGGATATAAATATATTACACATTATTCTTATCAACATTGCTACGTTAACCTTGTCGGTATTGGCTATGGTTGGGCCTTCTTATCTGATAGCAAAAATATCTCCTGCAAAATCACTTCGTTTCGAATAAGAGATTATTCGTGATGGTAAGGTTCGTTGTTTAAGATTGTCATTGCTCTATACAACTGTTCCACAAATATAAGACGTACCATCTGGTGCGAAAAAGTCATACGTGATAGTGTTAGTCTTTCATTCGCCTTTTGATATACTGCTTCCGAGAAACCATAAGGGCCTCCGATGGCAAATATGAGCCGCTTGCTTACCGTATGTGTTTTCTTTTCTATATAGGAGGCAAACTGCATCGAGGTATATTCTTTTCCCTTATCATCGAGCAGAACGAGATAATCTCCCGCCTGTATGTTTTTTAATATCAACTCACCTTCCTTCTCTTTTTGCTGTTCCATCGTAAGGCTTTTGGTGTTTTTTATATCAGGTATAATTTGTATTTCGAAAGGGATATAATGCTCTAACCTTTTCTGGTATTCGTTGATAGCCTCTACAAAATAGCCTGCATCGGTTTTGCCTATAGCGAGAAGAATGATTTTCATATTTTCTAGTTTTTCATTACAAAAATAGGCAACAATTTCTTGCTGCCTATCCTGTTATATAAAAAATAAGTTTTTTCCTTATTTCGTTGCATCAATCACACCTCTGAAATAACCTATAGATTCGGCTATTCCCGCTAAAGGGGCTTTCATATTTCGCTCGTATTCGAGGCTGCAAGCTCCTGAGTATTTCACTTCGCGAAGCATTCTCACAAAAGCAGGAATGTCTATTATGCCCCGACCGATTTCACCTGTCTTTCCGGCTTTAGTTGCTGCGGTTGTATTCTTCATATGGATGTCGAACACTCTGTCGCTGTACTTTTTTAGGTCGGCAATCGGATCATGTCCTGCACGTGCATCATGACCAATGTCGAGACACATTCCGATACGAGGGTCTAGGTCTTTTACATGTTCATAGATATCAGCTGCATGCGGATATAATTCGATGTCAGGTCCATGAAGGTGAATGGCATATTTGAAATCATATTCTTTTACTTTCTTGTCTACATAAGGCAGTAGTTCATGATTGGGAACACCTACGATAAGTTTTACGCCAACACGTTTGGCATAATCAAACGCTTTGTCCACTTCTTCTTTGGTCTTCATGTAGATAGGGCCTACAGCATAACCTGTAACATCATACTTTACCAGTTTAGCATGGAATGCGGCAATTTCTTCGTCGGTGCTATTCAGCGGAAGATGGAAATCTTTGATACAAAGATAGTGTACATCTACCTCTTGCATCATTTTGAGGGTCTCATCCAGATTGAAATTTACAAATGTATATCCGGCTATGGCTACCTTAAATAATTCGCCATCATCTCGTTGCGTTTTCTCGGGTTCATTGGCAAAAAGAATTGTTGTGTGCGCGCACACTAAAAGTAGGAATAATCTTAGTGTTTTACTCATGGGTTACTTTTTTAGATATTTAGATTTTTATTTAAGATCATCACGGTGTACAAATATAACAATTCTCATAGAATAATATATTCTTATAGTTAAAGCTTATATCTTTATATTTTATAAAATAGAGCTTGTAATAAAAGAAGAATGGCACATTTGGATAAAGAAGATTTCAGACGAGGAGTGTATGATGTTGTGAGGAGTATTCCGTATGGTCGGGCTACAAGTTATGGCGCAATAGCTAAGGCTATCGGCTATCCCAATATGTCACGTTTGGTAGGTAGGGTGATGGGAGAGTGCAATTCTGTTATTTCCGGTATTCCGGCGCATAGGGTAGTAAATAGTCAAGGAGTACTCTCAGCCAAAGAAGCGTTCGGAAACTCGAACGAAATGCAGAAGCTCTTAGAAGAGGAAGGAGTTGGTGTTGTAAATGATAGAATCATCAATTGGAAGAAAGTATTCTGGGATCCTACCCAAGAATTGACTATCGAATGATTTCCTTTATAGCAATTCGCTTTCTAAGAATAAAATTATCTAATAGAGTAGACTTTGATATACAAAATCAAAGAAAAAGGTAACAACAAAAAACATTTCAAAAAGTGTCACTTTTGTCACCTTTTGGCTGTAAGGTGCTGATATAGAGTGTTGCGTGTTTTTCGGGTTTTGTCACTTTTTATATGAATAGTAACTAAAGAATAGAACCAAGTAAAACAATTTATATCTTTGTAAATAAACACAAATAAACGATATGAGAATAATTCCCGATTCAGAACTGATTATAAACAGTGATGGCAGTGTTTTTCACTTACATCTAAAGCCGGAACAATTATCGGACAAAATAATAATGATGGGCGACCCCGACAGAGTGAGCCTTACCGCATCTTTTTTTGATAGTGTAGAATGTGATATCCAAAGCCGGGAGTTTCATACGATTACCGGAACGTATAAAGGGAAACGCATTACTGCTCTTTCGCATGGTATCGGCCCCGACAATATAGATATTGTAATTACAGAATTGGATGCGTTGGCTAATATCGATTTCAAGACACGTGAAGTAAAGAAAGACTTCAAACAGCTCACAATGGTGCGTGTAGGAACATCAGGAGGGTTGCAGCCTCATTGCCCAATCGGTTCGTATGTGGTTGCAGCAAAGTCGATCGGTTTCGACGGAGTACTCAACTATTATGCAAATCGTGATAAAGTGACATTGGCTGATTTTGAGGATACCTTTAAGAAATATGTTGGCTGGAATCCCCAGCACTGCGCTCCGTATGTTGTAAAGGCCGATGAGGAATTGGTAGAACGTATAGGACATGACATGATAAAAGGAGTTACCATATCTGCCATTGGTTTCTATGGGCCACAGGGGCGATATGTACGCATGCCGTTGGCTAATCCCGATCTGAATAGTAAAATAGAGTCGTTCAGGTTTGGTGAAGATTCGATTACCAACTACGAGATGGAAAGCGCACCGTTGGCAGGAATGAGCCGGTTGATGGGGCATAAGGCCATGACTGTATGCACAATAATAGCCAATCGTTTGGCAGGAGAATCAAATTCAAATTACAAGGGTTCGATAGAAGACTTAATAAAGAAGGTATTAGAGCGTATTTAATGAAGGCACAAACAAAAAAGAGGCTCAAGCGGATGTTTTGGGTATTATCAATCGGACTGATTTTAGCGGTTTTAGCAATCCTTTTTGCTAACTGGAAGATTCCCCACGATTCCAAAGGTTTTGTATATAATGAAGTAGATAGCATACCCCCTCAGAAAGCGGCGTTGGTTTTGGGTGCTGCTAAGAATATAGGCAATCGTCCCAATTTATACTTCACCTACCGCATTCAGGCTGCGAAAGAATTATATGATGCCGGTAAGGTGCAGGTCTTTGTTGTAAGCGGAGACAATAGCCGCAAAGATTATAATGAGGCAGACGATATGCGTGCCGCTCTTGTCGAAGCCGGCGTGCCCGACAGTATTATACATTGCGATTATGCGGGCTTGCGCACACTCGATTCGGTGGTGAGGATGAATGAAATATTTGGTCAAGATTCGTTTATTGTCGTGTCGCAAGAGTTTCATAACGAACGGGCTGTGTTTTTGGCTCAGAATTGCGGGATGACAGCCTATGGATATAATGCAAAAGATTTATCGCTTAACCGATCGTCATACAGAACAAAAATAAGGGAGTTGTTTGCAAGGGTAAAAGTCTTTGTGGATATCGCTACAGGTAAAGAGCCAAAGTATCTGGGAGAAAAGATTAAAATCTGAAATCTTTTAAGAATTAGGGTCTTGCTGATATTAGATGGAAACACTAATTTTGTCGCTTCTTTAAATAAGGTTAATTTAAACAATAATAAATTATATTAATGAAAAAGCTCTTATTCGTGCTCTCTTTATGTGTAGCATGTACCCTTGTGTATGCTCAGGACTCAAATAGTGAACTGTTAAAAAAATTAGTGGAGAAAAATATATTGACTCAAAGTGAAGCCGACTCGATACGAGGAAATGCACCAGCTAAAAGTGCATTGGGAAACGGTACTACCGAAAAAATCAGGCAGGCTTTTAATACTCCATACATGCGTTTCGGAGGATATGGATTATTCATGTACAGATATAGCGACGTAGCGAATGTTAAGCATGATTTTGAACCGAGAGTAATATTCTTATCGATGCGTGGCGAACTGACCAAAAATCTGAAATATTTTATTTTGGCAGAGTTTGTTAACCCAATGCCGTACGAATTTTGGGGAGAATGGACTCCGGCTAAAGAGTTTAATATCAGGCTAGGACAGATGAAGACGCCTCTTTCTCTCGAAAATCAAATATCATTAACCGATATTGAAGGGGTTTTCAACACTCGTTCTATTTCTGCTCTTATCGGAATGGGCGATGATGTACAGAGACAACAAAATAATAAGAATAATACAGGACGTGATGCAGGTGTGATGGCATACGGTAACTTGTTAAAAACGCAGACGCACGACCTACTCGAATATAAGGTTGGTTTGTTTCAGGGGACAGGTATTAATACTACAGAAAATAATAACTCAAAAGACTTCGCTGCAAACTTGATGCTTCAACCCATAAAGAATTTTAGAATTGGTGGAGGAGTATATCTTGGAGAAGCTAAGTATATAAAACCTGGAGAAACAGAAAAAAATGATCATGTTCGTAATCGTTGGATTGCAAGCTCCGATTATCGTTCAGAGAGAGTGTATGCTCGTGCCGAATGGATAAGAGGCAATGATGGAGGTATCAGCAAAGAAGGTCTTCACGGAATGGGGCTCTATTATTTTGTTCCTAAAAAGTTCAATGCTTTTGCAAAGGTAGATTATCTGAATCAGAATAGAGACACAAGCAAGGAGGTGATTGATTATACACTGGGCTTGAACTATTATTTTTACGGAGCATGCCGTTTCCAGATAAATTATACTTACTCGGATTATTCAAAGAGTTGGGGTGAGAAAAATTCGAATGCTGTATTAGGGCAAATGCAGATTGTATTTTGATCAGACATTCACGAAATATGAAAAGGTTATTTCGAAAGGAATAACCTTTTTCAGTACATTTGTATTGATATCTTAAAAAAATATAGTCTGATGAAGATCTGCTACCTTATATTAGCTCATAATAATTTCAGGCATTTAGATCGCTTGATTGATGCTTTGGATGATGCAGATAGTACTTTCTATATTCATTTAGATAAGAAGACAGGGCAGGACTATATTCCTAAAAAGAGTAATGCTACAATTATTCCCACCTCCATTGATATAAACTGGGGAGGGGTTTCTATGGTAGAGGCCACATTGGCACTGCTGGAGTTTGGAGTGCAACATTCCTCTGATGCCGACTATTATATATTGCTTAGTGGTGTAGATTATCCTATTCGTTCGAAAGTTTTCTTGCATAAGCTATTAGAAAAAAGAAAAGAGTATATAGATATTGCACCTCTCCCTGTGCCTTACAAGCCTGCTGAACGTTACGAGTATTATTACTTCGATTATAATCGGCGCAATCTGAAACATTACAACCCTAAGTTCTTAATTGAAGTATTGCTTAAAAAGTTGAGAATAAAAAGAAAAGCTCCTTTTAAGATATATGCCGGTTCACAGTGGTTTGCTCTTACCCGTGAATGTGTGGGATATATTCTGAATACCGTAAAGGATGATAGAAGGTATCTTGACTTTTTCCGTCATACATTAGTGCCGGATGAAGCTTTCTTCCAGACAATTATAGGTAACTCTCGCTATAGAGATAGAACACATGCAAACCTTACATATACCGATTGGGATGTACCTAATCCTCCTGCTATAATAGAGCAGCGTCATATTGATCTGTTAGAAACTCGCATGGAATTCAATGATGAGTTTGGGCGGCGATTCCCTTATTTTGCTCGTAAGTTTAATGATGATAGTGAAAGCATTATAGAGAGGATTCGTACCGTACTTTGGAAACAAGATTAGTCGAGCAGAACCCTCTTCTAAGAAATCATATCACCTAAGTGGCTATTGATTGGTATTAATTAGCAATTCTTTGCCTTTCTTCAAATCGCTATGTGATATAAAGTAACCATTAACTTTCTTACCTCCGTAAGTAATATCGGTAATTTTCCTGCCCGAGTTTCTCTTGCTTATAGAAAACTGAGTGCCATCACCGAACGTGAATTCTATCTTGTCGAAAAGAGGAACTGATATGATGTACGAAGGGTCGGCTGGGGAATATGTATAAAGCCCGATGGCGTTAAATACATACCATGAAGACATTTCTCCGGCATCGTCCATTCCGGCAAGAGCCAGTTGATGTTTGCCCATTCCGTAGAAGTGATTGAGGCAGCTATCTAATATGACTTGTGATTTCTCTTGTTTGTCGACAAAGTAATAGAGGAAAGGGAAACTATGATCGGGCTGATTCCCGTGGCAATATTGCCCGATAAATCCCGATAGGTTATGTGCCTCATATCCTCCCCAAGGAATGGTAAATAAAGAGTCGACCTTCTTCTCGAAGTCATCTTTGCTTTTATAAAGATTTATCAACCTTTTAGTATCATGTGGTGCAAAGAAAGATGATTGCCAGGCATTCGCTTCACGGTATAGGTATTCATAGTAAGGGAATTCAGGGTCGAATGGGGTAACCCATTCACCGTTTTCGAGTCGACCTCTCATCAGTTCGGTGGAAGGGTCGAAGAGGTTCTTGTAATTGCCGGTTCTTTTCATTAGCATATTGTAGTTCTCCTCGTCTCCCAACTCTTTAGCTAATAGAGCAACAGCGTAGTCGTCGTAGGCATATTCTAGCGTTTTTGTAACAGCTGCTTTCGCTACGGTTTCTATCTTCGGATTTTTAATGTCCATCTCAGAAATATATCCTTTTGCTATATATTCAATCAGATGAGGACGCCCTCCTTCTACTGTGGCATTTTTCAGGATGAGATGATATGCTTTGTTGACATCAAATCCTCTTAGCCCTCTGAGGTAAGAACCTGTAACGAAAGTGGAAGCGTGGTCGCCATGAAAGAACGTAGGCATAAATCCTATCTTTTCTCCTTTGTCGGTGATGGAGTTAATTACATCTGCTGCAACATCGGGCGAAATCATTCCGAGCAAGATCAGTTTGTTTCTATAGTCATCCCAAAACGAAGGGTCTGTATAATAGCGGAAGCCCTTGTTTACAACTTCGCCTTTCGCATCGGTAAACTCTCCATTTGCATCACTTCTTAGTGCCGGCCATAAGAAGGAACGATATAGTGAGGAATAGAATACCCATCTTTGCTTTTCAGTGCCCCCGGAAACTTTTATTTTTGACAATAGGTTTTCCCATGTTTCTGTAGCTTCATTCCTTATTTCGGCGAAATCTTTGTTGCCTATTTCTTTCTCTAGGTTTTCTTTTGCATTCTTGATGCTAACGAAAGAGAATCCTATTTTTAATTCCAGAGGTTCTTTGTTATTCTCAAAGTTTACGATTGACAGGCTTTTGCTTTCACTCCTTATCGAATCTATATTTTTTATTGCATGATTGGAAACTGCGTAGAAGTACATTTTTTCGCTATTCTCCTGAAAGCCTGAGAATACGTTTTCGCTTTCTTGCGCTATTTGCCAATCTTTAATCCTTTCGTTTGATGTAGAAAGGTCTACTATCAGCTTTTTATCCTTTCCGGCTTCAAATGTAAACCTGTGATATGCACAGCGCAGGGTTGATGTCATTTCTGCATTTATCCCATATCGCTGGAGGAAAACCTGATAATAGCCTGGATGGGCAGATTCGTTGTTGTGACTATATGTCGAACAATAATCATCTGCTGTAAAATTCCCTGTTGCGGGGAGAATCGGAATATGGCAAAGATTCCAATGACCTTTGTTGGTATGTGTAAAGGCATATATAACAGTGTCTTCATATTGGTAACCGGAGCCGCTTCTGAACAATGTTACCGGGCTTACCTGAACCATTGCATTAGGAAGGGATGATCCGGGGAATACTTCGGCTCCCCAAGTTCTGCGAGTTGGCTTGTAGCCTAAGTCGATACTATCCCATAGTGTGGCTGTTCCTAAAAACGGGTTTACATAGTCTGTATACCTTATTTGTTGTCTTTGGGCACAACCGCTTGCAACCAATAATAGACTAATAATAATTAGATTAAATTTATTCATGTGTTAATAGATTATGGTGATAACAAATGTTTTATGGATTAAAAAATCCTTATGTAAAAATACTTTGTTTGTATAATCTATATGTATTTGTTAAAGAACAAATTGGAGGTGTGTCACAAAAGTATACTAGATTGTCTCAGATGCTTATCTTTTTAAGCTGGGTAGTAGGTCTACAATATAGCTGCGACTTATATCGGCAGGCTTCAGAACTTCGTCATTCCAGATAACAAGGTCGATGTCTATTTTTACAATTCCTTTTTCTTTGTCGTGAGACTCACGTCCTATCTGCCGTTCTATAGACTTAAGTTTCAGGCGGACTTCTTCTTTGTCTTGATCGGTATATATAACAGCCAGTTGGTTTAGGAAGTCATTCTTATAGTGTGCTCCATAAGGAGTAGTGACAGAAGTGTCGGAGTAAGATATTCCTCCAAAAGAGCTGTTGAGCAGTTGATGACAGAGTCTTAAATTTGTTTCTGTATCTTCATTTGTTCCTATGCAGAGAAGCGCTTTGTTCATAATAGGTGCAAATATACGCTGCATTTTCGAAATAGGATGAACGGCGAAACTTTATTTCTGAGGCATTTTTATACATTTGTAGGATAATAGTAAAAATATGAAGTTTATAGCAATAATTCCGGCTCGATATGCCTCTACTCGTTTTCCCGGAAAGCCACTGGCAGACATGGGAGGTAAACCGATGATACAACGTGTATATGAACAGGTGAAGCGAGCGGTTCACGATGTATGGGTTGCAACAGATGATTCCCGCATCTTCGAAACTGTAAAGGCGTTCGGGGGAAAAGCTGTTATGACTTCAACAGAGCATCGGAGTGGAACCGACCGTATTCAAGAAGCCTATTCTAAGATTGGGGAAGATTTTGATGTGGTTATCAATGTGCAAGGGGATGAGCCGTTCATTCAGCCCGAGCAAATCGAATCTCTGAAAGAGTGCTTTGATAGCAAAGATGTGGAGTTGGCAACGTTGGTAAAACCTTTCAAAAAAGAAGACGGCTTTGATGTTTTGTTCAATCCTAATTCTCCAAAGGTAGTTATAAATAAGAAGAGCGAAGCAATCTATTTTAGTCGTTCCATTGTTCCATATATACGAGATGCCCATCATACAGAATGGCTTGATAAACATATATTTTATAAGCATATAGGGATGTATGCCTATCGTGTGGATGTGTTAAAAGAAATCACCCAACTGCCGCAATCTTCACTCGAGAAAGCCGAATCGCTGGAGCAACTCCGTTGGATAGAAAACGGCTACCGTATACGAGTGGGTTATACAGATGTGGAAACAATAGGTATCGATACTCCCGAAGATATGGAAAGAGCGATAAAGCTGCTGAAATAAGTAAATCTTAAACAACAATATAGATTTCTGTTTATGAGTTAAACGCTTGTTTAAGTTGATTTTATTTTTTATTTTTGCTTCTTAAACAATCGTTTAGAACACATGTTTAATAATGAAGATTCTTCGGAAGTAAGGAAACGGATTCTGAGTGAAGCACAAATCCTTTTCATAAAAAACGGCTACAAAGGTACCAGTGTCAGGGATATAGCTAAGGCTTCGGGTACGAATGTGGCAATGGTGAATTATTATTTTCAGTCGAAATATAATTTATTTGAGATTATATTCGAAGACGCATTGGATGTACTTACTAAAAGAATATTCGAGACCGTAACCTCCGATCTTCCATTTTTTGAGTTAATCGAAACATGGATACACACTTACTATGAAATTCTATTTCAATATCCTGAAATTGCAGCATTTATTCTAAATGAAGTGAGCCTCAATCCGGAGGGACTTACCCAGCGTATAAAGAATAAAAATCCCTACAGTTCTTTCAGTAAGATAGAAAAGCGTATAGCAGAAGAAGTGGAGAAGGGAACAATAAGAGAAACGCCGGCAGCTGATTTCTTATTGAATATATTGTCTTTATGCATGTTCCCTTTTATGTTTGGAAATCTGGCCAAAACATTGATGGAGATTCCGTCAGGCGTTTACAATGAGCTGATAGCCAATCATGAAAAATATGTGATAGAATTTACTATAAACGCACTGAAACCGTGCGATAATGAGATCAAACGAAATAAATTAACACAATAATTATGAATAAGGAACAACAATATAAAATGGGAATTGATGTTGGGTCAACAACCGTCAAAATTGTAGTTTTGGATGATAATAATACAATTATTTACAAATCATACTGTAGGCATCAGGCGAATATACAGCAGACTCTGATAGCCGAACTGCAAAAGGTGATTGAAGTATATCCCCAAGCAAAGTTTACAATAAATATATCAGGATCAGCGGGAATGGGTATTGGCGAACGTGTCGGTATTTCATTTGTACAGGAAGTTGTTGCTGCCGTGGAGGTGGTAAAGAATGTTTACCCTGCTGCTCATACATTAATCGACTTGGGAGGAGAAGATGCTAAAATGGTATTCTTCAGCGAGGGTCGTCACCCTGATATACGGATGAATGGGAGTTGTGCCGGAGGGACAGGTGCTTTTATAGATCAGATGGCAAGTCTGATGAATATTACCATCGAAGAGCTAGGGGTAAAGGCGCTGGATTTTGACAAAATATATCCGATAGCTTCGCGTTGTGGTGTGTTTGCTAAGACCGACGTGCAGAATCTTATTAGCCGGAATATCCCTGTTTCGGATATCTCCGCTTCTATACTTCATGCTGTTGCCTTACAATCGGTTACTACCCTTGCGCGTGGATGCGAGATTATTCCTAAGATAATCTGTATCGGGGGACCGTTGACTTTTATTCCTGCGTTGCGAAATGCTTTTAGCGAGGTTCTTAAAATACAGAGTGAAGATATAATTGTTCCCGAGAATGGGGAGTACTTCCCTGCATGGGGTTCTGCTCTTTACCACGAGGCTGATGCAAAAACGTTTGATTTGCACGAACTGGTGGATAAACTTTCGGAATCTACGTCGTCAAATCATAGTGATGCACTCGAACCACTGTTCAAAGACGAACTTGAATATATCGAGTGGGATGCGAACCGCAATGTAAAAGCCCTTAAGTTTAAACCTCTGGGTGAGGAAAAGTATGTAGAATGTTTTTTGGGTATAGATTCCGGATCTACTACATCCAAAGTAGTAGTGATGGATACAGATGCCGATATCATATATAAGTTTTACGGTAATAACGAAGGAAATCCTCTGAGAAAAGTGATGGAGGGGTTATCCTTATTCTATAAAGAAGCTCAAGAGAAAGGTGTAACTGTGAAATTCCTTTCGTCAGCCGCTACAGGCTACGGAGAGGATTTGATGAAGTCTGCTCTCGGACTCGATTACGGAATTGTAGAGACTATAGCGCACTTGTCAGGAGCGCAATATGTCGATCCCGATGTATCGTTTGTGCTCGACATAGGAGGACAAGATATTAAGTCAATCTTTATCAATAATGGATTGATTTCGAATATAGAGCTGAATGAAGCCTGTTCTGCGGGTTGTGGTTCTTTCTTGCAAAACTTTGCATCTACAATGAGCATGGAACTTTCTGATTTTGCTCGTGCTGCTTGTTTGGCTAAGTATCCAAGTGATTTGGGTTCTCGTTGTACGGTGTTTATGAACTCAAAGGTAAAGCAGTCTTTAAGGGAGAATGCCGGAAATGATGATATTGCTGCTGGTTTAGCTTACTCTGTGGTTAAGAACTGTTTGTTTAAGGTTCTCAAAATATCTAACCTGAAGCAGCTTGGAGACCATATCGTTGTACAAGGTGGTACATTCAGAAACGATGCGGTTTATCGTGCATTAGAAATGTTGTCGGGTAAGACTGTAAGTTCTACCGATCATCCCGAATTGATGGGAGCTTTGGGAGCCGCATTATATTCTCAACGATTATGGGAGAAAAACCAAAACGTAACAACTTTTTCAGGAGAAGAGGCATTATTTGATCTGTCTACAATTAACTCTAAGGAGTTGACCTGTAAAGGTTGTACAAACCTATGCTCGGTATTACGATTCAAGTTTAACAACGGGAATATCAGCTATGCCGGAAATAAATGTGAGAAAGTTTTCTATAATAAAAATAATGACCGTAAGGAAGGCTATAATGCTTTTGACAGGAAAAATGAAATTCTTTTCAATCGTCCTGTAAAAGCTGATAATATAGAAAAAGGAAAAACGATAGGCATCCCCCGTGTGCTGAATATGTTCGATAATTATCCATTCTGGCATACTTTATTTACAGCATGCGGATTTAATGTGAGATTATCTCCCGAATCTACTTTCCCCTTATATCAAAAAGGAGTGGGAGGGGTGATGTCTGATAATATTTGTTTTCCTGCCAAGCTTGTACACGGACATATACTTGCTCTTATAGAGCAAAAAGTGGATAGGATTTTTTATCCGATTGTACCTAAAGAAGAAAAAGAATTTGGGCAATCGTCTAACTCTTTCAATTGTCCTGTGGTTAGTGGATATCCTGACGTTATACAAAGTTCGATAGATCCATCAGGCAGACATGGCATCCCTTATGATGAGCCGGTGATAACATTCAGCAGTGATAAGGCTTTGGCCAAAGGTTGTTATAACTATCTGTCGGGCTTGGGAGTATCTAAAGATGTTTTTGATAAGGCATTTCAACAAGCTTTAGTTGTAAAGGATAGTTTAAAACAAGAACTTTATGGTTATCAGAAAGAGTTGTTGGATAAAGCCTTAGAGACGGGAGTGTTGACATTCATCGTTGCAGGTCGTCCGTATCATACAGACCCATTGATTCATCAGAAGGTAGGTCAGATATTTTCAGACCTCGGGGTTATAGTACTCACCGATGATGTATTTCGTAAACCCGAAAGTCAGGGCTTTAGTAAGTTGAATATTATTTCGCAATGGTCTTACCCCAACCGTGTTGTACAGGCAGCGATGGAGGTAGCCAAGTTGCCGCAAAATATACAATTGGTACAGCTCAACTCATTTGGTTGTGGTCCCGACTCCTTCTTTATGGACGAGACGCGTGATATATTGAAGGCTGCCGGCAAAAATATAACCGTTCTTCGTATCGATGAGATAGCCAGTCCGGGCTCTATTCGTTTGCGTTTGCGCTCATTGGTAGAGTCACTCAAAGCTGTAAAGTCTTATGATTTGGTAGCAAGCGATTCATATAAAGGTTATTCCGCCCCATATAAAAAAGAGAAAGACAAAAATAAAACGGTTCTTATTCCTTGGCTTTGTGATTTTATTTCGCCATTTGCCCCGGCATTGGGTGAAATTCTTGGGCTGAAGGTAGAGAATCTTCCTAAATCGAACAAAGTATCTGCTGATCTTGGTTTGATGTATGGAAACAATGAAGTGTGCTATCCGTCTACCCTCATTCTGGGAGATATTATCAATGCACTCCAGTCGGGGAACCATGATGCGAAAGATATTGTGCTTGCCATTACACAGACAGGAGGTCAATGCCGTGCTACAAACTATATAGCACAGATCAAGAACGGATTGCAAAATGCAGGCTTTAATGATATTCCTGTAATAGCACTCAGTTCGGGAGAAACGTATCAGAATGACGAGAGTGAATTTACATTGGAATGGAAAAAAATAGCAAAGATCGCAGTTCCAATTGTATTGTATGGCGATGGCTTGCAACAGATGCATAGTGCTATTTCTGTGCGTGAAAAAAAGGAGGGAGTGTCGCAACAGATATTTGATTTCTATATAGAACGAGGTATTGATGCTGTTCGGGCAAAGGATGCGAAAACATTGTATAGATTACTGAAAGAGGCTGTTGAGGATTTTAATAATGTGCCTATCTACGATAAAGAATATTCTAAAGTGGGGCTTATTGGAGAAATATTTGTGAAGTACAACAATTATGCACAGTCAAATATATCCGAATGGTTACGGTCTCGTAATGTAGAAGTTTCTACTCCTCCATTGTTAGATTTCCTTATGCAATTTTTTGTCAACAGTAAGGTGAATGTAGAAAATGGACTTAGTGAAGAAACAATTTTTTCGAAGACTCTAAAACCCCTTATTTGGTGGTATATAAATAGTAAGGTGAAAAGATCGGAGAAGATATTGAGCAAGTTTAAATTTTACGAGCCCTCAGAATCTATCTATGCGAAAGCGGAAGCAGCTTCAGAAGTTTTAGACCTCTCCAATCAGTTTGGGGAAGGTTGGCTTATCCCCGGAGAAATTGCTCATTATGCTCGTAAGGGTGTAAACAAAGTTGTTTGTCTGCAACCGTTCGGGTGTATTGCAAATCATATTGTAGCCAAGGGGGTAGAAAAGCGGATAAAGGAAATATATCCGAATATGAATATTTTGTATCTGGATATCGATGGAGGTATTGCAGAGGTGAACTTGCAAAATCGCCTGCATTTTATGATATGATGACCAGTTGTCTCACAGCCTCGTAAATTCATATATGTTGTTTCTGAACGGAGAAAATAGTTCTAGACCTTAAAATTTTTCTTTATTCAGAAACAATATTTTAGTATGCTATTTTGTCCAATATCAAAATTATAACTGTAGCAAGTACCTATAATTAAAAAAATAAAAACTTATATTTGCAGAAATATTCAGTCATAACTATCTATGAAGAAATCCCATTTTCTGCAAACATTATACTTGCAAAAACCTCTCTTCCTGATTCTTCTTATAGCGACCTTATCTACTCTTCCTTGGATAGGATTAGGAGATTTTTATACCAAGGGCGAGCCTCGTGAGGCTGCATTGGCCGTATCGATGATCGAGAAAGGAGAGTGGGTTATTCCTTCCAGTTATGCAGATGAATTTGCATATAAACCGCCATTTAATCATTGGCTTATAGCCGGATTTTCTTTAGCTCTGACGCATGGCGAAGTTACTCCTTTTACATCGCGTCTGCCATCTACAATTGCATTTATTGCTATGATTGGGGTCTGCTTTATGTTTTTTGCTCGTCGCAGACCTGTTATAGAGGCTTTTGTTTCGTGTCTTATCCTGATTACCTGCTTCGAAATACACAGGGCTGCCATGACTACTCGGGTAGATATGGTACTTACATTTCTCCTCGTGGCAGCGATTATTCAAATGTATGCTTGGTATCAAAAGCGGCGGGCGTATCAGCTTATTTCCATCTGGCTGCTTCTTAGTATGGCTACCCTCACCAAAGGGCCTATAGGGGTCTTACTGCCATGCATGATATTCGGCGTGTTTTTGTTGTTCCAAAAAGAAAACTTCTTTAAAGCAACAGTAAAATGCATTTTGATTGCACTTCCTGCGTTTATCATACCTTTGATTTGGTATTATGCTGCTTATAAGGTAAAAGGAGAGGCATTCTTCGACCGTGTGTTCTATGAGAATTTTGGCAGATTTCTTCATCTGAAGGCTGCTGATATGGATGCAAGCTATGAGCTGGGGCATGACGGGCCGTTTTGGATTTACATCGTATATCTGGTTTCAGGCTTTTTACCTTGGACTATTTTGCTTGTGATATCTCTTTTCTTCTTGAAATATAAAAGAATGAGTGGCTCGGTAAAACAAATCATAAATAATATTGTCGGTAAAATAATGACTACGGACAAAGCGCTTTTGTATAGCCTTATAGTTATTGTTGTTTCGCTACTGTTCTACTCTATTCCTGTGTCGAAAAGGAGCGTATATATAATGCCCGTGTATCCATTTATTGCAATATTTATCGCTCGCTTTTTTATCTATCTTGTTGATGCAAAACCGAAAGCGGTTCGTATTTCAACTTCTATTTTGTTAGGAATTTCAATTATTGCTCTTCTGATAATAGGACTCGCATATACACGAATTATTGATATAGAATCTATTGCAGGACATTTTGCTAAGAGAGAGAGAACCCTTCAGGATATCAAAATCTTCTCGGACATGTTCAAGTCCCCAGGTTGGTTAGGCTTATTTGGAATTTCGATTTTGCTATGTGCTACTATTAATAGCATTTATTTGTTACGCAAAAAAATCAATATAAAGATATTGATGGCAGGTTTTGGAATCATGTTCTCCATCAATGTTTTCATGGATTCTTATTTGCTGTCTAACTTTAAAGATACTTATTCGGCTCGCCCATTTGCTGAAATGATTTCTGAAAAATATAAGCCCGATGGAGAGATATACGTTACGAATAATCTGAAAAAGTATTTCAATCTCTATGCGTTAAATTTTTATCTACACAATAACTTTAAGAACATAGATTTAGAATCCCCAAAAGAAGGTTATTTTGTAACCTTAGAGAAATATTCAGATAGTATTCGTCAAGAATATGGAAATAAATACGAGTTTGAACTTTTAGAAAAAAGCGATAAGTTAAACGAATACAGAACCTCGATGTTATTTTATAGAATAAAATCGAGGAATTAACTCAGCCTTAGCAAACGACTAGAGACACATGAAGCAACAAATTAGTAACCTGATTAAAAGTGATTCGATAAAACAATTGATAAAATATGGTCTCGTTGGTGTGGTGGGACTTGTTATTGATATGGGTGTTTACTACTTACTGGTTACTAAATATTCTGTGCATTACCCCTTTTCAAATCATATAAGTACTCTTTTAGCTGGAAAGATGTCTGTTGGGATGCTTGATATTCTTATTTCCAATATTATAAGTTCCACTCTGGCTGTGATTAATAATTTTATACTGAACAGCTATTTTACATTTAAGGTAACTGATAACAAGCTGAAGCGCTTCACTTCTTTTGCCGGTATAGCTGTCGTAGGCATGGTTATAAGCTCCATGTTGCTTACATTGTTTATTGGGGTCATGAAGATGGATGATATGTTGGCAAAAGCATTTGCTATATGTATTGTGGCTGCTATTCAATTTATAATTAATAAGTTTTTTACTTTCAAGCAAAAGTGAGGCTAGGTAAGACGTAATATTTTAACATTATAAATGCAATAATTACACGAGCAACTAAAAACAAAATTCCATATTAATTGTTCTATTAGGAATAAGGATAACCTTACTTATTTTGTATTCTAAAATTTTACAATGAACTACCGGTAAGAAGGGATATTCAGTAGTGTTTATTGTTTATTTCAGCTAGATTTTTTTTGAATTTTTAATGTGGAATGCTTAACAAAGGTATAAAAAAATATGTCTCCAACCCGGTAATCGGGCTTTTACCATTTCTCTTATATGTAATACTTCATATAGCAAATGTGGAAGAGGGATTAGCGCTAATTATCAGTCTTTTCTCAGCTATAGTTGGGGAGTTTCTTGTCCGTCTGTGTTGCAAAACCCGAGGCTTTAGTATTACGTTCTATATTTCAGCAATAGCTATTTTTATTACCTTGTTTATCTGGTTGCTAACTCATAAATATAGTTGGCAATTAAATACCTATCTGGTGATATGCGAAATTGTAATAATATGTCTCTTCATGCTTTTAAGAGTAAGCAAGACATATATTGCTACACGATTTTTTCGACATAGAAACCATCTTCAGAAGGCACTCATGAGCGAGTTTTATGGTTGTGCAACACTCGTTCAGTATGGCCTGACTTTGCATATTTTTGCCATATTATTATATCGACAGTTCTCTTTTAATTATAACTTTTTGCGCTCATCGGATATCGTTATATTCGTTGCTACGCCGGTCTTTATTATCTCTCTGATAGGTATATATCAAACGGTGAAAGTTGGAAATTTGGTCTCTAAACTTAAACAAGAAGATTGGATTCCTATCGTTACAGAGAAAGGGGAGGTGACAGGTAAAATAGCCAAGAGCGTATCCTTGAATATGAAGAACCGATTTATGCATCCTGTTGTTCGGGTAGCTCTCATTTCAGGATCGAAAATATATTTACAGGAACGTCCCAAGAATGATTTGCTGAACCCTTCGAAACTGGATTATCCGTTCGAAAAATATATGCTCTTTAATCATGAGATCAACCTATCGGCACGAAACAGTATAAGGCGAATGCTTGGTGAAGAAACAAATATTCCTTTGAAATTTGTTCTCAAATACGTATTTGAGAATGACGATACAAAGCGTTTGAATTTCTTGTTTGTAGCCAATGTTGACGATGAGTTTAGTATAAAGAGAACCGGAAAATTGAATGGAAAGTTCTGGACTATAAAACAATTAGAGGCGGGTTTTGCCGATGAAATCTTTAGTGAATGTTTTGAACTGGAATTTGAGTACCTTAAAAATATGGTATTGCTATCTCCAGAGAATCAAGCGAGCCAATCAGTATAAAAAACTCTCTTTATAGGGTTTTTCTCTTTCTCCATACCTGATAAGAATTAACCACATTTTGCCACAATACATAAGCTCCGGGTCCTAAAGATGATATAGGATTTAGATATGTTTGAGCCATCCAGATAGCAAGGATGGTATTTTTTTGCCCTAATCCCTGCCCTCCGGCTATCGTGTCGTTGTAATAAGTGCCTAAACGGCGTCCTACAAGAAATTGAGCGATGCAAATAGCCAAAGCCGATAAAGCGACCGACAGTTCTATTATAAAATTGGGACTTTCTTGGTCGATTATAAACTGTACGGTTTTTCCTGTAATAATAACCAACGCTATCGACCAAAGATAGAAAGACAATCCTTTTGCTTTCTGAATCTCATGATGTACTCTGGGTAACAACTTCTTGAGTAAGAATGCACCAAGCAGAGGAAGAAATAATAATATTGAGACTTTTTGAAATACAATCCAGAATGATTGAAGAAATGAACTAGACTCTATTTCTCCCGTATATGAAAACAGGATGGGTGCAACAATAACAATGACTATGTTGCAGAGTAAGCTATAAGCCATCAGGCTAGGAACATTCCCTCCAAGCATGCCTGTTATTACAGGCGCAGATGTGGCTGTGGGTGCTAAAACGCAAATCATTGCCCCTTGAGCGACAATGGGATTTAAAGGGCGAAGTAATACGTAAACGCCAATACTCCCCAATATCTGTATCGCAATAAGCCAAAAATGCAGTCGAGAAAAATGTATCTCCTTAAACGAAATATTGCAATAGGTGATCAATAGCATTAATGCTATGAGGTAAGGGGTAAGGAACGAAAGTTCGCCCATATATTTGTGTAACAGAATGCCGGTAAGCATAGCTATAGGCATCATGTACGATTTAATCTTATTCAGCATGATTTGGCTTATTGAAGATGTAAAATTAGCAAATATATTCCCTTTGAAGCCGTAATAAAGGTAAAATCATAAAAAAAGAAAAAAAAGAAGTAAATTGAAATATTTTTAAATCTAAATCGTCTAATTAGATAAATACACTAATAAGAACATTGGATATGAAAGATGACAAGAACAAGAAGGAGAATTTGAAATACGCTCCTAAGAAAGAAATCGAATCTCTTGACAGGAAAGATAGTTCAAATGTGCAACTCGCACTTGCTATAGAAGAACTATGTTCCGATGATTTTTTGTTTGATGATGAGAAAGAGTGATTCTTTTCATCCACCTTATTAACTTAAAAAATGAAACCCCCCAATGCTATTATACGATTGAATACTACTATCTTTTTAGCTCGTCTATTGTTTGTCTGAGTGCCTCCGCGGCTTTTTTTACTGTAATATTCCAATCTTCGGCGGCATTGTCGTCAGCACCATCCGAAATATATTTAAGACACAGGAATGGAATGTCCTCTTTTTTCGCAATATATGCCAATGGATATGCTTCCATATCCACGATATTGTAATCTGATGTATTGTGGCTCACCTCGAAACTGTCTCCGGTTCCGCAGATGCCTTCTTGCACGCCGTGGACTCGGATTCCATACTTCAGAATCGGTTTTGTGTTAGAAAAAGGCGTTTCATATAACTCACAACCGAGTGTCGTTACATTCATATCACGTTGTATAAACTGGGTGCAGCAGATTACTGCCCCTCTTTCAAAAAAGTTGCTGCCTGCCGATCCGAGGTTGATAATAATACTTGGTTTATTTTGTGCTATCTGTTTTGTTAAATGATACGCTGCATTTACTTTTCCCACACCAATAAAAAGCGGACTTTCATTTACAAACTTATCTGAGGCTTCACTCTCTAGTGCAAAAACGTACAAAGGATTCTTATTTAATAGCTCTTTAATCATGTTATTGAATCTTGTTTACAAATATAAGCAATATAAAAGAATTGGATAAATATAAAAAGGTGACAAAAGTAACAGGTTTAGTTCATCTTTGATTGTAACTTTTCTCTCCAAATCATATTAGCCCCTTTTATATAAGATAATTTTTTTCATCTACATTAACATTCTACTTTGTTGAGTAAATATAAGAAAATATCAAATTCACATTTGTGCTAATATAAGGTAAAGTAAATAAAAATATGATTCTAAATCCCAGTTTATATGATGATCGAATGATGGGGGAGATGATTTTGTAACAATAATTTAACCGACAGATATTCCATCTTATGTTAAATGAACGTAACTTTGTCGGTTTTGAATAACCAATAAGGTTTTAAAGACGTTAAAGATAAATAACCAATAAATAATGGAAGGTAGAAAAAAATACATAGGTCTCTCCGATAGTGAAGTAAAAGCAAGCAGGCAGAAGCATGGTGCAAATATCCTCACTCCCCCCAAAAAAGAACCTCTTTGGAAACTTTTTTTGAAAAAGTTTGAAGATCCGATCATTCGTATCTTGCTTATTGCTGCATTTTTGTCCTTAGGGATTTCTATTATACATAATGAGTATATAGAGACTATCGGTATTTTTTGTGCTATTCTTCTGGCAACAGGCGTCTCTTTTTGGTTCGAAATGGATGCTAATAAAAAGTTTGACGTCCTCAATCAGGTGAATGACGAAGACCAGATTATGGTGATGCGCAACGGAAATGTAAAGCAGGTTGCAAAAAAAGATATTGTAGTTGGTGATATCGTTTTGCTTGAGATAGGCAATGAGGTTCCGGCTGATGGCGAATTGCTCGAAGCTGTATCAATGCAGATAGATGAGTCCTGCCTTACAGGAGAGCTGAGCATAGATAAAACTACAGACCCCGAACATTTTGAAGAAGGAGTTACTTATCCTTCAAACTGGGTGCTTCGAGGAACGAAGGTTATAAATGGGCACGGTGTTTTTGAAGTACATCGTATTGGAGATAATACCGAATTTGGAAAAGTGGCGGTGAAGGCGACCGAAAAAGTTGAAGGTGAAACACCATTGAACCGTCAGTTAGACTCTTTGGCTAAGTTTATCGGTGTTGTTGGTCTTATATTAGCACTTTTCACATTTTTAGTCCTTGTTCTTAAGGATGTTGTTTTCGATCCTATTGTACCTATGCAAAAAAGACAACTTGCTTTGCTTGCCGGTGCAATGTTGGGGGTAGCAGTGGGCATGATAAAAGTATGGTTGCCTATTATATATGGAGGTCTCGAATTGCTCGGTAAAGACTCTAAACTTCCTAAGTCTGTGAAAGAAGGAGGATGGTTGAGGTGGCTTTTTACAGGAGCATTGTTGACGGTTGCCATTTCATCGATCGGATATATTTTTGGCGTAGATCCGCTGAATAGTAGTTCGTGGATAAATCTGGATACGGCTACAGAGATCTTACAGGCCTTTATGGTGGCGGTTACATTGGTTGTTGTTGCTGTTCCCGAAGGTTTGCCGATGAGTGTTACGCTTAGTCTTGCGCTTAGTATGCGCCGCATGTTGAGGATGAATAATCTTGTGCGCAAAATGCATGCTGTGGAAACAATGGGAGCTACCACTGTTATCTGTACAGATAAGACAGGAACATTGACTCAAAACCAAATGCAGGTTGCCAGCACTAATTTCTACGGATTGGAAGATCAACGATTAACCGACAGCGAGATCAGCCGTCTTGTGATAGGAAATATTTCGGTAAACTCTACTGCATTTTTAGATTTCTCAGACCCTAAGAAAGTGGCGGCTTTAGGAAATCCTACCGAAGGAGCTTTGCTGCTTTGGCTCAACAATAGTAAAATACTATATAGTAATATTCGTAACAAAGAAGCTATCATAGAGCAATTGCCATTCTCTACCGAACGTAAGTTTATGGCAACTTTTGTAGACTCTCCAAAACTCAGAAAGAAAGTTTTGTATGTAAAAGGTGCACCAGAAGTAGTTTTGAGTAAATGTAAGCACGTAATTACTACTGAAGGTCTCGTTCCTGTAAATGAGTACAAAGAAAAAATTAATAGTCAGCTATTGCAATATCAGAATCAGGCAATGCGTACACTTGGTTTTGCATACCAGTATGTAGATGATGCAAAAGCGGCTGTGGAAGATTTGATTAAAGGAGAATTAATATTTCTTGGAATAGCAGGTATTTCCGATCCTGTACGTTCTGATGTTCCTGAGGCTGTGCAACATTGCTTGAGTGCGGGTGTCGGCGTAAAAATTGTTACAGGCGACACCTATGGTACGGCTAAAGAAATAGGACGTCAGATTGGTATTTGGAAAGATGATGAGGATACCGATCTGAATATTATTGGCGGTGTAGACTTCGAAAAGCTTTCTGATGAGGAAGCGCTCAATAGAGTGCAAGGCTTGAAGATAATGTGTCGTGCTCGTCCGACAGATAAGCAACGGCTTGTGCATCTCCTGAAACAGAAAGGGGAGATTGTTGCTGTTACCGGTGACGGGACAAACGATGCTCCTGCTCTCAATTATGCTGATGTAGGCTTGTCTATGGGCTCGGGAACTTCAGTTGCCAAAGAGGCGAGTGATATAACCCTGCTTGACGATTCGTTCAGCAGTATTGCTACTGCTGTGATGTGGGGACGTTCGCTCTATAAAAACATACAGCGCTTTATGCTGTTCCAGTTGACTATCAACGTGGCTGCACTTTTGATCGTGTTTTTGGGTTCTGTGTTTGGACAACAATTGCCGTTAACCGTAACGCAGATGCTTTGGGTAAACCTGATTATGGATACTTTTGCGGCCGGAGCATTAGCTTCATTACCACCTGACCCGAATGTGATGAAAACTAAGCCTAGGAAGAACAGTGATTTTATCGTGACGCCTTCCATTGCAAAACATATTCTTTTTACAGGCGTAATGTTTGTTATATTACTTCTCGGAATGATGTATTATTTTTCAGATCCTGTTCACTTGAATTCATTCTTTAGCTATGTTGCCGAAGGAGATAGAGAGCGTTACTTCTTGTCGTATTTCTTTACAGTCTTCGTTCTACTACAATTCTGGAATATGTTTAATGCCAAAGCTTATGCCACAGGCAAATCCGCTTTTGCAGGATTAAATAAAAGCGCAGGCTTTGAGTTGGTAGCTTTAATTATTCTTGTAGGACAGATATTGATCGTTACTTTTGGCGGCGATGTATTTCGTACTATGCCGCTAACCATTCAAGATTGGGGCATTATTATAGGCGGCACATCTGTTGTTCTCTGGATTGGCGAATTGATTAGACTGATAAGAAAAAAATGATTTGACAAATAAATATATATTTTCCTGACAATCTTTTCAGGTTATATTAAATAGGCTTATCTAATGTGGAAGTTAGATAAGCCTATTTTAAGATTGAAATAACCTTTTAAGTTAAAAAAGTATTGTTTTTTGAAAGTTTGTTGCTAATAATTCGTCAAAAATATGTATATTTGCGCGCAATAAATTTCAAAAGCTCTTTAATATATGTCGTTTATTGCAGATAAAGTTGTAATGGATGGATTGACATTCGATGATGTATTGTTGATCCCCGCTTATTCAGAAGTTCTCCCCCGCGAAGTCGATTTGTCGACAAATTTCTCACGCAATATCAAATTAAATATTCCGTTCGTTTCGGCTGCAATGGATACTGTTACCGAGGCTAAGCTTGCTATCGCAATAGCTCGTGAAGGTGGTATAGGCGTTATACACAAAAACATGTCTATAGAAGCTCAAGCGCAGCAGGTTCGATTTGTTAAACGTGCAGAAAACGGAATGATCTCAAATCCTGTAAGTATTCTTCGAGACAAAACAGTTGGTCATGCCTTGGCAATGATGGCTGAATACAAAATCGGGGGGATTCCTGTTGTGGACACAAACAACCGTTTGGTTGGTATTGTGACCAATCGTGACCTGCGCTTCAGACGTGATATGAATGAGTTGATCGATGATGTGATGACAAAAGAAAATATCATTACAACACGCCAGACTACAGACCTTGAAGCGGCAGCAGATATTCTTCAACAACATAAGATAGAAAAACTACCTGTAGTTGATGCCGATAATAAACTAATCGGACTAATCACATATAAAGATATTACAAAGGCAAAAGATAAACCATTTGCCTGCAAAGACGAAAACGGACGTTTGCGTGTTGCTGCCGGTGTAGGAGTAACCTATGATACTTTAGAGCGTGTTGATGCTCTTGTACAGGCCGGAGTGGATGCAATTGTTATTGATACTGCACATGGACACTCAAGAGGTGTGGTTGAAATGTTGAAAAAAGTAAAAGCTACTTATTCCAACATCGATATTGTTGTGGGTAATATAGCAACAGGCGATGCTGCAAAATATCTGGTTGATGCCGGAGCAGATGCAGTAAAGGTGGGAATCGGTCCGGGTTCAATCTGTACTACTCGTGTAGTTGCAGGTATCGGAGTTCCTCAGTTATCGGCTATCTATGATGTTGCTAAAGCGCTGAAAGGGACAAATGTTCCGTTGATTGCGGATGGAGGTTTGCGCTATTCGGGAGATATTGTGAAAGCTCTTGCTGCAGGAGGCTACTCTGTTATGATGGGGTCGTTGCTTGCCGGAGTAGAAGAGTCTCCGGGCGAAACAATTATTTTCAATGGACGTAAGTTTAAGTCATATCGTGGTATGGGTTCTTTGGAAGCAATGGAAAAAGGCTCAAAAGACCGTTATTTCCAAGATATGGAAGCTGATATTAAAAAGCTTGTGCCGGAAGGTATTGCTGCCCGCGTTCCTTTCAAAGGATCGTTGTTTGAGGTTGTTTACCAAATGACCGGTGGTCTTCGTGCCGGAATGGGATATTGCGGAGCAAAGAATATTGATGAGCTGCACAATGCTAAGTTTACTCGTATCACGAATGCTGGTGTTGCAGAAAGCCATCCTCACGATGTTGCTATTACAAGTGAAGCTCCAAATTACAGCAGAGGAGAATAAAATTTGATTCGACAAAATTTATTATAATACGAATGGCTACCAATTGGTAGCCATTCGTATTTATTTATATTCTATCATCTTATTCGATGGTATTACTTCTGCTAACTAACCTTTGCTTAGATTAAAAAAACTATTGGTATTCCTTTATTTTAGAATATTTTAAAACATTGTGAGCCTTTATTTCTTGTATCTTTGCTTTTTATACAGTTTATCAGCTTGATATATGAATAAAAGACGACTTATATTCTTTCTTATCACACTACATGCTACTTTCTATCTGCATGCACAGCAGGTAGACCCTGTCGCTATTCAGATTGACGGAAAACCTGTATTGAAATCGGAATTGGAGAAAGCTTACAGAGAAAGTAATGCCTCAAGACCTGATGGTGAAAAAGAATCTCTTGCCGACTTTGTTCAATCTTACATAGATTTTAGGTTGAATATTGCAGAAGCTAAAGCTCAGCGAATTGATACAACCGGAAATTATATAAGAGATTTATCTGCGGCAAGAGTAGGCATGTCTCGTAAATATATGCAAGATACGATTTACGAAAATGATTATTTGTTGAAGATATATAATAGGATGCAGCAAAACGTGGAAATAAATCACGTACTTGTCCCATTCGAAGAAAAAATAATATATCCTGCCGATACAGTAGTTCTATATCAAAAAGCGATAGAGCTGCAACGCAGATTATCTAAAAATGGATTCGCTGCCGAAGGGTATAATAAAGTATTGTCGTCTTCTACTGTTTTGGATTATAATCGACAAAACGGCTATATCGGCTGGGCTGCTCCTTTTATGTTTAATGCTAAAGTAGAGGAGGTGATTTACTCTCTTCCTGTTAACGAGGTCAGTATGCCTATAAGATGTTCGGATGGATATCATATTATACAGGTCTTAAATAAACGCCCTGCTGTAGGTTCGGTGGATATCGAGCAAGTATTATTTAATTTTTCCCGTATCCCTGCCGACCTCAATCAAATAGACAGTGTAGGGAAGGTTGCTTGGAGAGAATATCGGAATATGCGTACAGCTTCAGATTATCAATCGTTATGTGATGAGTTTACTCGTGTAATGCAAATGGGTGAAAAAGGGTGCCATTTTGGAGTTCTAAATTTGGAATCCCGTCTATCTCCAACATTTATAGAAGCAGCTTTTAATCTCAAGAAAGAAGGAGATGTGAGCGAACCAGTACAATCTGAATATGGATTTCATATTATCCGGCTGCTGAAAAAAATCCCGGTTCCGTCTTATGCTGATATGAAGAGCTCGCTGAAAGCTCGCATACTTGAAAGTGACAAGTCGGAAGAAATGACTATTGAGAAACGGAAAAGAATGTCACAAGAATTAGGTTTTAACTTCAATCGTGTGGCTTATGACAGGCTGAATGAAATAGCAAATAAGATATCTCCTAAAGATTCTTCTTTTTTGAAAAATGTTGATAATAATAACGATATTTTATTTTCGTTTGGAGATAAGAAGATGTATACTGTTGCTAACTTTGTTGAATATATTCGATTGAGGCAAAACTTGATGGATAATAAGCCTACCGATGCTCCTGAAACGGTAGTATACACTGAGGCTATCAATAATTCGTTATCCACAGATGTGTTGAAAGAATATTTTAATGCATATTATTCACGTTGCCTGACTGATTATTATTACTTATCTCTACCAGATAGAGAACCTGAATATAAGAAGCGATTAGATGAAATTTCAAATGGTCTTTTATCTTTTGGCGTAATGAATAAGAATATATGGGAGCGTGCCGCTACCGACGAAAAAGGTTTGTCGGAATATTTCAAGAAAAATAAAAGTAAATATTCCCTTGGCGGAACAAAGTATAGAGGGCTAATTGTTTATGCAAAAGATGAAAAAGCACTAACTGTTGCTACATCATTGTCCAAGAGTGTGAATAACAGAGATGTTCTTATTGAAAAAATAAGACATGTTCTGAATAAAGATTCTCTCAGGGTGCTGATGGAACCCGGAATATGGGCTAAGGGCGAAAACCCGTATGTAGATAATAAGGTCTTTGAGGGAAAAGAAGTAAAAGCAAAAATGGGCTATCCGTACTTTATTGTTTTGGGTGACTTTGTTTCAAAACCAATAGACTATAATGATGTGAGACATGCTGTTGAGTCTGATTATCAAGCTCAGCTCGAACAACAATGGAAGGCTGATTTACGCAAGAAATATAAAGTGGAGATAAATAATTCTGTATTGAATACAATAAAATGAGAATCTATAATATTATTATAATATCTGCATCAATTTTGATATCTATGCTGTCATGCAGTAAAGGAAGTACTGATGCACCTGATCTGAGCCAAGTTCCTGTAGTCACTGTCGGGGATAAAACCTTGTATATGGATGAGCTCAACAATACGGTTCCTCGCACACTGTCTTCCCAAGATAGTACTGCTGCTGCAGATGCATACATAAAAATGTGGATAAATGATCAGTTGCTGTATGACAAGGCGAAAAAAAACATAGTAAATAAAGAGGAGATAGAACGATTGATAGAAAACTATCGGAAAACTCTTATTTCGAATTTATATCAAGAGCAATTGTTGACGGAGCATCTATCAAAATCCGTATCCGATGCGGAATTGCAATCTTTTTACGAACAGAATAAAGATAAGTTGAAGCTTAAAGAAAATATAATAAAGGGACTGTATCTGAAAGTTCCGATTGACTCAAAAGAGCTCAATAATTTTCTGAAGTGGTATAAACAACCGACCGATGCAGCTGTAGAAAATATAGAAAAGAATACATTGAAGAATGCAGTTGGATACGAATATTTCTACAATAGGTGGGTGAGCTTCAACGAGATTATAGATAATATGCCACTATCCGTGGATAACGGGGCAGACTTCTTGAAAATCAACAAGAATATAGAAGCCCGGGATTCTTCATTCGTATATCTTTTGAATGTGAAAGAGTACAGGACTGTGGGAAGTGAGGCTCCTTATGAGTATATAAAAAATCAATTGATGGAAATTTATACAGAACAAAGGAAAAGTGATTACCTCAATAAGGTGCAACAGGACTTGTATAATAAGGCCATTTCGGATAATGAAATTAAGTTTTATAATAAGTAGACTATAACTTCTTTTTTTACGTTAAGAAAAAGTGATACATTATCACTATATTTACGCCACTTTTTAATAAACAGACAAAAATGATGCAAAAGGCAAGAAAATTAATTTTATTAATAATACTATTGGGGTCGGGTATTTTATCCTACGCTCAGAATAATGTTATAGATGAAATAATATGGGTAGTAGGGGATGAAGCTATCCTGAAATCGGATGTGGAAAAAGTTCGCTTGGGGATGTTGTCCCGCGGAGAACGCATCGAGGGAGACCCTTATTGTTTGATTCCGGAGCAACTTGCTGTTCAAAAGCTGTTCCTCGATCAGGCAAAGATAGATAGTATAGAAGTGCCGGCATCAGCAGTTAACAGCCAGCTATCGAGATACGAGAATAATGTTATTGCTAATCTAGGTTCAAAAGAGAAAGCCGAAGAATACCTAGGCTCTACTATGGCACAGCTCAGGGACGAGTGGCGCGAACAAATTCGTAATGAATATCTGGTTTCAGAAGTAAAGAAGAGCTTGGTGGGTAAAAAGACCAATCTGACACCTTCCGAAGTTCGAAAATATTATGCTCAGCTACCAAAAGATAGTTTGCCTTATATCCCTACAATGGTTGAAGTGCAGATTATTACGAATGAACCTGTGATTCCATTAAAAGATATTGATCAGGTAAAAGATCGACTGAGAGATTATACAAACAGAATAAACTCGGGAACCGCCGACTTCGCTACTTTAGCAATTATGTATTCCGAAGATCCGGGTTCGGCTCCAAATGGTGGTGAACTGGGCTTTATGGGACGTGCCGAGTTATTGCCAGAGTTCTCAAGTGTAGGATTTTCTTTGTCTGATCCTAAAAAAGTATCAAATATTGTAGAGACTGAATACGGCTTCCATATTATTCAATTGATAGAAAGAAGAGGTGATAGGGCTAACTTCCGCCATATACTACTTCGTCCGAAGGTATCGACAGAAGATATGAATAAAGCAAAATTCAGACTGGACTCTATTGCAAATGATATAAGAGCAAACAAGTTTACTTTCGAAGATGCTACAGTCCTATCTTTCGATAAAAATACAAGGAAGAATAACGGGCTGATGGTAAACTACAAAGAGAGTACAAACTATGGTACTCCTCGCTTTACAATGGAAGAGCTACCGACCGAAATAGGTAAGATCGTAAACAATATGAAAGTAGGAGATATATCGCCTGCGTTCACAATGAAGCAGAATAGCGGTAAAGAAGTTGTTGCCATTATAAAGTTGAAAAGCAAGACCGAAGGACATGTTGCAAATGTATCTGACGACTATCAGACATTGAAAGCGATTGTAGAAAACAAAAAGCATGAAGAGGTTCTGAAAAAGTGGCTCCAAACAAAAATAAAGAGTACTTATGTAAGAATAGATAAGGATTGGGAAAACTGTGATTTCCAATATCCCGA
This sequence comes from Dysgonomonas sp. Marseille-Q5470, assembly GCF_951230145.1. Lineage (NCBI taxonomy): Bacteria > Pseudomonadati > Bacteroidota > Bacteroidia > Bacteroidales > Dysgonomonadaceae > Dysgonomonas > Dysgonomonas sp. Marseille-Q5470. The sequence goes on from NZ_CATNVE010000001.1 coordinate 658,141, forward strand.
CTGGATTAAAAAAGATCAGGCTAGCAAGTAAATATAACAAGTGTTTAAGAAATTTATTACATACATAACTCAAAGGCATAGAATATCTGCAATCAGTGTTTTATGCCTGATTGCTATTTATGCATCCGCACAAATGATGATTTCTCCACATGTGGATGTGGATATCCTTCAGGTGCCTCAAAAGCCTCAGAGTCAGCAAAAACCTCAACAGGCAAAAGGAAAGCAGAAAGTAATAGACATTGTATTTAGCAAGGAGCTCTTTACCCGAGCGGGTTCAGATGTTAAGATATTGAAAGATAGTGTTATATTCTTTCACGATGGGGCGTATCTGTATTGCGATAGTGCCTACTATGACGAAAAGATGAACTCTTTTAATGCATTTAGTAACGTACGGATGGAACAGGGTGATACCCTTTTTCTCTACGGCAACTATATGCATTATGATGGAAATACAAGAGTTGTAATGTTCAGAGAGAATGTACGCCTCGAACATGGTAGCGGAACACTGTTTACCGACAGTTTAAACTATGACCGTATGATGAATATCGGTTATTACTTTGATGGAGGTATGCTTGTCGATTCGTTGAATGAACTTACGTCCTACTGGGGGCAATATGAGCCTGCACTCAAGCTGGCAACTTTCAAGGATAGTGTGATTCTTGTGAACAATAAGTTTAAGCTATACTCCGATCGTCTCAAGTATAATACGGATACTAAGATTGCAACAATCTATACTCCTACCAAAATTGTTTCCGACAGTGGCATTATTTATTCCAGCAAAGGCTGGTACAATACTGCAACCGAGGAGTCTCTCTTGTTGGATCAATCCACGATTGTAAACAAGCAGGGTAATCGTATATTGAGAGGAGATTCCATCTCGTACCATAAGGCAAAAGGATATGGCGAGGTATTTGGCAATATGTTTTTGCAAGATACTACTAAAAAAGTTATCCTAAGAGGTCATTATGGTTTCTATAATGAGTTGACAGACTATGCGCTGGCTACCGATTCGGCTTACTGTATCGAGTATTCGCAAGGCGATACACTATATATCCATGCAGATACTCTTAAGCTGATTGCAATAGTAGATAGCATCAAACCCACCAATCAGAAGATACAAAAGCATACTAAAGTCGCTGCGGATTCCTTACATAGCGATTCTATAGGTAAGCTTCATTCCGATTCCTTGCATACTCAGCCGGTAAATATATCTTCTTCGCTCGAACCTTTGCCATCGGCATTACCTCCCGCGAAAAAGGAAGAGCCTAAAGTGACTACTTACCGAGAGATAAAGGCATATTACGGAGTGCGTTTTTATAGGTCCGACATGCAGGGGGTTTGTGACTCTTTACAGTTCAACTCAAGAGATTCTATACTCCATATGTATAAGGACCCTGTGCTGTGGAATACAAACAGGCAACTATATGGCGATACGATAGACATTTATATGAATGATAGCACAATCGATCATATGCATGTCAAACGATATAGTTTCTCGATAGAGCAAAAAGACTCGCTACATTACAATCAATTGAAATCGCGTTCTATGAAGCTTTTCTTCCAGAATAAACAGCTGGAAAGAGTATTGGCAGAAGGAAATGTGGAGACAATATCGTATCCCGAAGAGAAAAATAAGGAACTGTCAGGTATTCTCAATTGGCTTGAAAGCAGTTATCTACAGATATTCATGAAGGACGGAGCATTCGAGAAGCTTGTCACCTGGCCAAAATCTGTAGGGAAAACAACACCTTTCGACTTGATTACTCCCGAACAATTGCGTTTAACAGACTTCTATTGGTACGATTATTTACGACCTTTAGATAAAGATGATATATTCAGGAAAGTTTCTCGTAAAGCATCAGATGTGAAGCCTCAACGGAGTAAAACATCTGTTTTTAATCGGGAAGAATAACCATAGAATAATAATGAGTGATATAATACATCTTTTACCCGATTCTATAGCCAATCAAATCGCGGCAGGAGAGGTTATTCAACGGCCTTCGTCAGTGGTGAAGGAATTGGTTGAGAATGCCATCGATGCCGGTGCGGACAGTATACAGCTTATCATTAAGGATGCCGGCCGTACACTGATTCAGGTGATAGATAACGGAAAAGGAATGTCGGCAACAGATGCCCGTATGGCCTTTGAACGGCATGCTACATCTAAGATAAGAAAAGCGGATGATTTGTTTGATCTTCACACCATGGGGTTCAGGGGTGAGGCTTTGCCCTCTATTGCCGCTATCTCGCATGTGGAAGTTAAAACAAGAAGGGCTGAAGATGAGCTCGGTACTTTGCTGCAAATAGCAGGGTCGAGAGTCGAAAGTCAGGAGCCTGTGGCTTGTCCCGTAGGGAGTAATTTCTCTGTAAAGAACATATTCTATAATGTTCCTGCCCGTCGTAAATTCTTGAAATCGAACGATACCGAACGTAGGAATATTCTTACCGAACTGGAGCGTATTGTTCTGGTCAACCCTTCCATCGAATTTACTTTTATAGATAATGATGTAGAGGTACTAAAATTTCCGGCCGGAGGTTTACGGCAGCGTATCGTTAATGTTGTAGGCAAGAACTTCAATCAGCAGCTTATCTCTATTGATATAGATACTTCTCTGGCTAAGATAACCGGCTTTATAGGTAAGCCCGAATCGGCACGAAAAGCCAGAGCCCAGCAGTTCTTTTTTGTGAATAACAGGTATATGCGTCATGCATATTTTAATAAGGCTGTACAGTCTGCATTCGACCCTTTGATTCTGAACGGCGAGTATCCAAACTATTTTATTTATTTTCAAGTTGATCCCTCTACTATTGATGTAAATATACATCCGACAAAGACAGAGATAAAGTTTGAAAATGAACAGCCTATCTGGCAAATTCTAACCGCAGCCATCAAGGAGGCATTGGGTAAGTTTAATGAAGTGCCTACAATCGATTTTGATACCGAAGGAGCTATAGATATACCGATACACGATCCTTCAAAAAATATATCTCAACCTCGTGTAAATGTAGATCCTTCATATAATCCATTCAAGTCGCCTGCAAGGACAAACTATCAGCGTCCAAAGTTCGATTTGGATCAGTTATACAAAGGATTTGAAAGTGATAAAAATACTGCCGATTTTTCGACAGAGGTTGTCCCCGATGTTGATATTTTTAGTCAGCAACAAACAGGTGATTCTGAAAAGATAGTTCCCGAAATGGTGGTACATTATCAATACAAGAACCGCTATATCCTTACCTCCGTTAAATCGGGGCTAATGCTAATCGATCAGCATCGTGCTCATATTCGTATATTGTTCGATCAGTTTTTATCTCAGATAGAGCATAAAAGAGGCATCTCACAACGAGCACTATTTCCCGAGATTATCGAGCTGTCTCCATCAGAGTCTGCTATGATGCCTTATCTGACAGACGATCTTGAGGCTGTAGGCTTCGATCTGAGTCATTTAGGGAATAATTCTTATGCTATAAATGGTACACCTGCCGAAATAACTAATATAGACTCTGTACAGCTTGTGCACAATATGATAAATAAGAGTATAGAGAGCGGCAGCGATGTAAAAGAGGAAATACGCGAGGCACTGGCACTTTCGATGGCTTATGCTGCATCAATCCCTTATGGACATACGTTGTCTACAGAGGAGATGAATAAGATTGTCGATCAGCTTTTTGCTTCCTCTGCATATAAACATACTCCTGACGGAAAAACAATTATCTCTATGCTCGAAGATGATGCGATAGAGAAAATGTTCAAGTAAATCTTAAACTATTTATCTATGAGAAAGGCGAAAATTATCTCTCTCATCTTTAGTATCTTTTTTATTTTAGGGCTATGTGCCTACTACTTTTATCCATCAACGACAGTCTCTACCGATAAGGCTAAAGCTACTCGGGAAGAACAGATAGAAGATGGCGATATAATCTTTCAGACTTCACTCTCGGCTCAGAGTGAGGCTATTCAACAAGCTACAAACTCAAAGTATTCTCACTGTGGCATTATTTATAAGAATAATGGTAGATTCTATGTCTATGAGGCTGCTGAAACTGTAAAGCTGACTCCTTTAGATGAGTGGGTAGCAAAGGGAAAGGATGGTCATTATGTAATCAAACGGCTAAGGATTGCAAATCAAATATTAACCTTTAACACGCTGAAGAAAATGAAAGAGGAGGGGTCTAAATTTTTAGGAAAAAGTTATGACTCTGCATTTGACTGGTCGGACGAAAAAATATACTCTTCTGAACTTGTCTGGAAAATATATAAGCGAGGCGCAGAAGTTGAAGTTGGCAAGCTCCAGTACTTAAGAGACTTTGACTTGACAGGGGAAGAAGTCCAACAGAAACTAAAAGAACGATACGGCGATAAAATACCGAAAGATGAGGTTGTAATTTCCCCCGCATCTATTTTTAATAGTAGTATGTTAGAGACGGTTATTTCTCATACTCTATAAGATACAAAAAGCAGAATATTCGAATATTCTGCTTTTTGTATTTATAATAAAATTATACCAGTGTTATTTATTCAACAGCTTTTTTACTGTTTCAGAAATAGCTTTTCCGGCAGCAATACCTGCAAGAGCTTTTGTCGCTACACCCATCACTTTACCCATATCAGCAGGAGATGAAGCTCCTACCTGAGCTATAATTTCGGTGATTCTTGCATCCAGTTCTTCTTGTGATAATTGCTTTGGCAGATATGCTTCTATAACAGCAATCTGTGCTAATTCATCTCCGGCCAGGTCTTCACGCCCCTGATTCTTATATATTTCTGCGCTATCTTTACGTTGCTTCACCATCTTTTGCAAGATAAGAGTTGCTGCTTCGTCAGATAATTCATCATTAGCTCCTTTTGCTGTTTTTGCTTCAAGAAATTCTTTTTTCATTCCTCGCAACGCCTCTAGTCTTATTTTGTCCTTTGCGCGCATTGCGTCTTTGATATCTTCGCTTACTTTATCAAATAAGTTCATTGTTGTATTTTTTTATTATGATTTAGTCATTAAAAAGGCCACCTTGTTTCTTCATTTCCGGTTTGTATTCGCTTGGGTTGAATTTTTCATCACGTTTGAATACCGGAGTATTTTCCAAAGCGTCAATAATCTTATCATTATCCAATTCATCTGTAGATAGGATAATCGGCTTTTGTCCGAAAAACGAAGAACGGACAGCTACAGTTTGCACACCATCTTTTCCGTAATGCTTTTCAATCATTTCGTTGATACGGCGTTTTTCTTCTTCTTCCTGCCTGATTCTTTCTTCCTCTTCTTCCTCATCAATTTCGATAAGATCACTTTCCATGCCCGGGATGCTCGACATACCAAATCCTGTGGCCAGCAAAGTTATTTTTACCTGCTTGCCTAGATTTTTATCTATAGCAGTACCCCAAATAACTTCTATCTCTGGGCCAAAGCGCTTCATAAAGTTGGCAACAGCTTCCATCTCTTCTACTATGAGCGGTTCTTCTTCGCTCGAATAGATATTAAATAGAATCTTCTTGGCATCAAATACATCATTGTTATTCAATAATGGAGAGTGAAGCGCATTTACAATTGCATCTTCCACACGATTTTCTCCTTCACCTCGTCCGCTACTCATAATGGCTACTCCACCATCTTTCAAGATGGTTTTCACATCGGCAAAGTCCAGATTTATATGTCCGTGTACTGTGATTATCTCCGCAATACCTTTAGCTGCTATTGTCAGCGTATCATCAGCTTTTGCAAAAGCATTGGGGATAGTCAGGTCGGCATAGATATCAATCAGTCTCTCATTGTTGATCACAAGCAGTGCATCAACGTTGCGTGCTATATTTTCCACACCTTTCAGTGCTTGTATAATCTTTTTACGGCCTTCGAATACAAATGGTATGGTAACGATACCAACTGTAAGTATTCCCATATCTTTAGCAATACGGGCTACTACAGGGGCTGCTCCTGTTCCGGTACCACCTCCCATTCCGGCAGTGATAAATACCATTTTGGTTCCGTCTCCCAATAGTTTTTCCAGATCCTCACGACTCTCTTCTGCCGCAGCTTTTGCAACTTCGGGGCGGTTTCCTGCTCCAAGCCCTTCCGTGGTTTTTCTTCCCAGTTGGACTCGTGTTTCTACCGGAGATTCGCACAATGCTTGATTATCGGTATTGCACAATGCAAACGATACATCATGTATACCTTCATTAAACATGTGATTTACGGCGTTACCACCACCACCACCTACACCTATAACCTTTATGATTGTCTGAGTTTTTCTTGGGAATTGAAAATCCAGTATTTTTTCATCCATATCTTAGCGTATTTGTTTTGTTATAACTTAAGGGATTTACTTCGATTATTCTTCATCGTTGAATACTGTTCCTCCAAAGTTTTGTACTTTTTCGAAGAACCTAAAGAGCGATGTTTGCCCTTTGTTTTTATCTTTCTTTCCCTTTTTAGGCTTAGGAGCTTCTTCCTCATCCTCTTCTTCCTCAATTTCGGGAGCAGGTGGAGTAGGAGTTGTTTGTTGAACCGGTACAGGTTCCGGTCTGAAGGCTTCTTTCCTTTCGCAATTTTCATTTGCAAAAAGCAATAAGCTAAGAGCCTGTGTATATACTGGATTTTGCAGTAATTCGGCTGCATTATTAATATATACACGTTTTGGTGTTGCCCGCTTTACCGGAAGTTGTGCTTTGTCTGCAAAGTATTCTTCCAGCCCTGTCATTTGCGATGCTCCACCTATTATAATAATTCCGGCATCCAGTTTATCTCCAAATCCTGACTCTTTTATCTGATGAATCACATTCAAGATAATCTCGTCCTGACGTAGTTGTATCACTTTGTTCAACTCTCTGAGATCTATATCGGCTGAAGTATCACTGGTTGGCCTTGCTTTTTCTTTACCTAATTTTGCATAACGTATTTTGTATGTTTCGGCAGATTCGAAGACAAAGCCTAATCCCTGAACATCTTTCGTAATCGTACGTCCTCCGAACGGAATAACTGCCATATAGCGAAGCAATCCGCCCTTATATATGGATAATGTAGTAGTGCCTGCGCCAAAATCGACCAGAGCACATCCAGCTTGTCTATCTTGTTCTTCCAGGACGAGAGCACCTGCGGCTACAGGGCCCACAATAAATCCGGCAATATCAATCTGAGCCTTCTCTGTACTTTTTGCAAGATTGCTCTTTATATTAGGGCGTCCGATAACCAAACGGTAATGGCCTTCAATTACAGAAGCAACCTTATCAATCGGGTCTTCTTCGTATTGTCCGTCAAGGTAGTATTCAGGAGCAAGGACGCTATAGTTGGCAAAGAAATCAGGTTTGTTCAGCTTAGCTTGCTGTTCCATTCCGTCGAGTATGGCAAATGTAATAGGAGTGTTGCCATCGAGCAATTTAGTCTCTTTGTGTTCTATTGCCCGAAGTGATTTTCCGGCAACAGAAACATAAGCTTTTCCTATTTTCTTCCCTGTCTTGTTTTCTAACAGGTGAATAAGTCCTTTGATTTTGCCGGCGGCATCATCTATATTATATATTGTCCCATATTTTACACATGAATCGGCAGGTATACATTCCGATGCCAAGATGGAAATAACGCCTTGTTCATTCTTACGTCCCAGTACACCAACAATTTTTGATGTGCCAAGGTCAATACCTACAATAAATCCTGATTGTTCCATATATCTTCTTCTCCTTTACAGTCCAATTCGAAAGAATTGTCCAGATCTTGTTCTTTATTCAACGTTTTGTACAAACAACTTGTTTGTTAAACTTCAGATTTATGACTGAATATTTATTCCACCCGGTCTCGTTAAGCCCGTTTTGATAAAAGGTGAGCAATTTGGCAAGCTTCTCTTTACATCCGTCCACACTGCCTAGTATGACCTGATGATCACCGACACGGGGTATTAATTTAATATCCTGGTTAGGTAGTACGACTATTTGTTCAATTTGTGCATTCCAAAACTCATCATTATGCAAAAATAATGCAAATTTATATAAGTCGGTCTTTGCAAACTCTTCTTTTATTGCTCCTGTTGCTATAGGGAGGTATGCTGTAGAGCGATTAGAAAGAGGCATTTTATTGCCTGTATTATCTATATAATAGTTTCCTCCGAGGCTGCTTATAACACGCAGAATCGGCTTCCGCTCTTCAATTACGGCTTTTACGGCTCTATTGTTTGTAACAAATACGTTGGCTTCTTTTATCAGCTGATTGGCCATTATGGCCTCCTCTATCTTGTTTGTATTAATGTTTTTTAATTGTTTGCCTGTAGGGTCAAGCCCTTTATCTTTGATATAACTTACAATATCTTTTGTTTCGATAAACTTATTGCCCTCGGCGCTATTTTTTATTTCTACTTCAAAACTTGTACAAAAGTCATCTTGCGGCTTTTTTTCGAAATAAAAAGCCGAGAAAATAAGATAGCCTGCAAGAAGGCATATTCCTCCGATGACTAATATTTTTTTTATCATTTCTCTTTTAAAACTTCTTTTATTGCTTCCAACAATTGATCGATATCTCCAGCTCCGACTGTTAATAGAACCTCAATATCATTTTTATTTTCCAATAAAGGTAATAATTCTTGCTTGTTACACAATGTTTTAGGACAGGTAACCTTGTCGAAAATTATTTTTGAAGTCACACCTTCTATCGGTTTTTCCCTTGCAGGATATATATCCAGTAAAATGAGTTCGTCAAGCAAAGAAAGACTCTTTGCAAACTCATCGGCAAAATCTTTTGTCCGGCTATAGAGGTGAGGCTGAAAAACTCCTGTAACCTTACGGTCAGGATATAATTCCTTTACAGATGTAATGCTTGCTGCTAGTTCCTGAGGGTGGTGCGCATAGTCGTCTATCATCACGATCTTATCTGTTTTAAGGATAAAATCGAAACGACGTTTTGCCCCCTGAAATGTGAGCATTGCATGTCTCAGTTCGTCAGTTGTAGCACCATTGAGCCATGCCAGAGCCATTGCTCCGATGCTATTCTCTATATTTATTCTTACAGGAACGCCAAGTTGTATGTTGTCTATTACTTCCTTTGGAGTAACAAAGTCGAAGCGAATTTCACCGTTGCCTATTTTTATGTTCTTTGCATGGAAATCGCCTTTATCTTCAGAGTAGGTATATACCTTAACTCCTTCTGCAACTTTGGGTGAGAGTTTTATATTGTGTTTCATCACCAAGGCTCCTCCTTGTTGGATGAGAGTAGTGAATTTTTCAAAGCTTTTGAGATACTCTTCTTCCGTTCCATAGATATCCAGATGGTCTGGGTCTACAGAGGTAATAAGAGCCATATACGGATGCAGCCAGTGGAAAGAGCGGTCATACTCATCAGCTTCGATAACGGTAAACTCACTCTTGTCTGAAAGCATTAGATTGCTGCTATAATTTTTTAGTATACCGCCTAAGAAAGCATTACAATCGAGGTGCGATTGTTTAAGGATGTGTGCCAGCATACTTGATGTTGTTGTCTTTCCGTGTGTTCCCGCACAACAAAGAGCTTTGCTCGACTTGGTGATAGTTCCTAAAACCTGAGCACGCTTCTGTATCGTAAAATTCTGCTCGTGGAAATATATAACTTCTTCGTTCTCGGATGGAACAGCCGGCGTATAAACCACTAATGTCGTATCCTTGTCTTTGCAGTATTCAGGTATCAGGCTTACACTATCCGAATAGTGAATTTCTGCGCCTTCTTTTACCAGTTCTTTTGTCAATGGTGTTTCGGTACGATCATAGCCTGCTACCTTTTTACCTTTCGACATAAAGTAGCGAGCCAGATTACTCATCCCGATACCACCGATTCCGATGAAATATACTGCTTTTATATTATTCATGTTTTATTTTCGCTTTATTAGTCCTATTGCTTCATCTACAATTCGGTTTGCCGAATCATGTTGCGCTAATTTTAAAATATTTTCTGACAGAGTTTTTAGCTTGTCCTTATCCTTTATTGTCTCCAAAGCTGTTTTAACCAACAAATCGTTCGCTTCAATATCCTTTATGAGGATAGCGGCATCTTTGTTTACCAGAGCCATTGCATTTTTGGTTTGATGATCTTCCGATACATTTGGAGAAGGAACAAGAATAACCGGTTTGCCCAACAAGCATAGTTCGGAGATAGAGCTTGCACCTGCTCTTGAGATGACCAAATCGGCTGCTTTATATGCTAAATCCATTCGGGAAATGAATTCATGGATATGAATATTCTGTGGATTCCCTTTCGATGCCAGATCCATATTCAGTTCGAAAAAGTATAGTTTCCCACATTGCCAAATGATTTGTATGTCTGACTCTGACAAAGCTTCTATTCCGTTAAATATACTTTTGTTTATTGTTCTCGAACCAAGGCTGCCACCTACAACCAGAATCGTTTTTTTATTCGGGTCGAGGTTAAACTCTGTATAGGCATCTTCTTTCGTTATATTCGATGATAATAATTCTTCACGACAAGGGTTGCCAGTCATCACTATTTTATCTTTCGGAAAGAATCTTTCCATATTTTCGTAGGCAACACAGATACTGGAAGCCTTCTTGCCTAAAAACTTGTTTGTAATTCCGGCATACGAATTTTGCTCTTGGATGAGGGTAGGGATACCAAGTTTACTTGCCTTATACAACGTTGGGCCACTGGCATATCCTCCCACGCCAATCACGATATCGGGCTTAAATCCTTTTATGATTTTGCTGGCCCGATTGAGGCTTTTCTGAAATTTCCAGATTGTAGAAAATATCTTAATCGGATTTTTTCTGCTAATCCCGACTACATTTAACCCTTCTATTTTGTATCCTGCGTTTGGAACTTTTTCCATTTCCATGCGTCCTTCGGCTCCCACAAAAAGTATTTCGGAGTCAGCGTAACGTTTTTTGATGGTGTTAGCAATAGCTATTGCCGGAAATATATGACCTCCTGTTCCACCTCCGCTAATAATAACTCTCAGATTTTTCATTGTTCTTCTGTATCTTTTACATAGGGTTCAAAATCTATATTGGCAATGCTTTCGTCCACATCTTCATGATCTGAATCGTTGAGTCGGGATGAGCATGCCAGGATAATGCCAAAATAGGCACATGTGATAATGGTAGACGTTCCACCCCGGCTTACCAGAGGCAGAGGTTGTCCTGTAACAGGAATCAAATTGACGGCTACGGCCATATTAGCCAAAGCCTGTATTGTGAGTATAAGTGCAGATCCGAGTATAAGATACCTCGGGAACTTCTTTTCGCATTTTGACGCCAGAACGCCACACCTGAACATCAGAGCTACATATAAAAGCAAGACGAATAGCCCCCCAAGCAGTCCTGTTTCTTCAAGGATGATGGCAAAGATAAAGTCGGAATAGGCTTGTGGAAGAAAGTCTCGTTCCACACCGCTTCCCGGCAAGCCGATTATACCGCCGTTAGCTATAGCTATCTTAGCATGCGATACCTGGTAATTGTCGTCAGTTATTTTATAGGCAATAGTTCCGTCGGCGTTCCTCATCTCTTTATCTTCTTCCGAGTGCCTTTCTATACGGTTTTTCCATGTAGCCAGACGTCCCGGTAAATACTCTTTTGCAAAAGAGTCGGGTAGGAGCGTAAGGCTGCCTAGCAAAATAGCTATAGCAGCAAGACCAACAAAAGCAATCAGTCCTAACTTTCTGAGGCTGACCTGTCCGATAAACATAAGCATAAAGCATACGCCAAAAAGGAGACATGCCGTAGATAAGTTTTCGGGTGCAATAAGTAAGCATAGAGCTCCAATACCAATAATAAGAGTCTTGAATATCCAACCTTCATTATCAGGCTTCATCTTACTTAAAAAGAAGGAGACAAACCCGATTGCCGAAATTTTAGCAAACTCGGAAGGTTGTATCGTAAATGCACCGATACCTAGCCAGCGTTGTGCCCCATTCACATCTTGCCCCATAAACATGGTGACAACAAGGAGAACAGCAGATAGCGGTATTCCCAATAGTAATACTGAGAAATATTTGCTGGGAACCCTCTGCAAAAACATGACGAGGGCAAAACCAATAAGCAGGAATGCCGCATGTCGCAGAATCGGTGCCCAGTGGCTATGTTGACGGTAGGCAATTGTACTTGTAGCACTAAATACTTCAAGCAAAGAGATAATACACAGTGCGATAAATATACACCATATAACTTTATCTCCTTTGAATGCCCGCCCTAAAAAATTGAATTCCATTTTTGATTACAGTTTTCTGACGTATTCTTTAAACTGGTCACCTCTATCCTCATAATTCTGGAAGAGGTCGAAACTGGCGCAGCAAGGCGATAGTAAAACCGTATCTCCCTCTTGAGCCAATGCGTAAGATTTTTCTACTGCATCCTTCATTGATGAGGTATCTACAATATTATCTATTTTACCATCAAAGAATTTATGCAGCTTACTGTTGTCAACTCCGAGGAAAACCAAAGCGCGAACTTTATCTTTAACCAATTGCTCGATCTCTGTATAGTCATTCCCCTTATCTGTTCCTCCTAAAATAAGTACAACCTTCGTTTTCATGCTTTGTAAAGCATACCAGCACGAATTAACATTAGTTGCCTTGGAGTCGTTTATAAACTGTATACCTCTCACTTTGGCCACTTTTTCAAGGCGATGTTCTACTCCCTGAAAATCACTAAGTGAGTGGCGCAAGTTTTCATCTGTTATATCCAGCAACTTTGCCGTGATACCTGATGCAAGCGAGTTATACAGGTTATGTGTTCCTTCGAGTGCTAGTAAATCTTCTTTCATAATGAAAACCGATTTAGGAGTATCTATTTTTATTTCATTGTTTTCGGGGTATGCAATAGCATTACCCACTTTGTGGTCGGCAAATGTATATTGCTTGCCTTTCGATATCAGCTTTTGTATTTCTTTGCTTACAATCGGGTCTTCTTCCCAAAATATAAAAGCATCTTCTTCCGTCTGGTTTTGCACAATACGCATTTTGGCATCAACATACTTTTGCATATCATGATCATATCTGTCGAGATGATCGGGAGTGATATTTAAAAGAATGGCGATATCTGCCTTAAACGAGTACATGTTTTCAAGCTGGAAACTACTTAGTTCCAATACATAATAGTCGAAATTATCTTCTGCTACCTGACGGGCAAAACTTCTTCCGATGTTTCCTCCAAGACCTACATTTAGTCCTGCCGATTTCAGTATATGGTAGATGAGGCTGGTAGTGGTTGTCTTCCCATTACTGCCTGTAATACAGATCATTTTTGCGGAAGTGTAGCGTTTGGCAAATTCCATCTCCGATAGGATAGGAATTCCCTTCTCTGCTGCTTTGTGAACAAGAGGTGCATAATTAGGAATACCCGGGCTTTTGATGATCTCGGTTGCAGCCAGTATGAGGTCTTCGGTATGTCCTTTTTCCTCGTAAGGTATGCCATACTGATCGAGTTCGGCTTTGTACTGGTCTTTTAACGGTCCGCTGTCAGACAAAAAAACATCAAATCCTTTTGCCTGTGCCAGTATAGCCGAGCCTACGCCGCTCTCTCCTCCTCCTAATATGATAATCTTGTTCATCATTTATTTTATCGCATTTTTAATGTTGCCAATGTAAGTACTGCCAGAATAATTCCAATAATCCAAAAACGGACTACAATCTTCGACTCGGGTATAGGCCCTATTGGTTTTTGAAACAAGGCTTGTATTCCCGAATTTCCTGCTTTCTGAAAATGATGGTGCAAAGGAGTCATTTTGAAAATACGTCTGCCTTCTCCATATTTTTTCTTTGTGAATTTGAAGAATGCCACTTGCATCATTACCGAAATACTCTCTACAAAGAATATTCCACAGAGTATAGGGAGTAGCAATTCTTTGTGAATAACAACGGCAAAAACGCCGATAATTCCCCCTAATGTCAGACTACCCGTATCTCCCATGAAAACCTGTGCCGGGAAGGCGTTATACCAAAGGAATCCAATTGTAGCCCCGATAAATGCAGCGGCAAATATTACGAGTTCCTGACTGCCGGGTATAAACATAATGTTGAGATAAGACGCAAACTCCATGTGCCCTGAAACATATGCGAGTATGCCGAGTGTTACTCCGATAATGGCCGAGCTTCCGGCTGCCAATCCATCGAGTCCGTCGGTAAGGTTGGCTCCATTGGATACGGCAGTTACAATAAAAATAACGATGAACACAAACAGTATCCATGCTGCCGGTTCAGCATATTCTCCCATAAAGCCAACAAGATCCTCGTAGTCGAGGTTGTTATTTTTCATAAATGGGATTGTTGTCTGAGTGGATTTTACTCCTTCAGCTACATAGCTTACACGCTCTATTACATTGTCCTGATTACGGTATTCTATATTCTCACGGATAATTATATCGGGGCTCAGGTATATTGTCAGACCCACTATCAATCCCAGTCCGACCTGTGCCACTATTTTAAATTTACCTTGTAACCCTTCTTTATCTTTTTTGAAAACTTTTATATAGTCGTCCAGAAAGCCCAGTGCACCAAGCCATATTGTTGTGATCAACATGAGAATGATATATACATTGTCTATTCGGGCAAAAAGTAGCACAGGTGTTAGTATTGCTATAATGATGATAACACCGCCCATGGTAGGGGTTCCTTTTTTACTTAGTTGTCCTTCAAGACCAAGATTACGGACTGTTTCACCTATTTGCAGCTTTTGCAATTTGTCGATGATCCGTCTTCCTATAATAGTAGAAATCAGCAAGGAGAATATTACAGCCATGGCTGCCCTGAATGAGACATAGCGAAACATCCCTGCTCCCGGGAAATCTAATTTGTCTAAGTAATCGAATAAATAATATAGCATCTTGTCTTTCTTATTTTTCTAGTTATTCTCCAAAAATGTTCTTAACTATTTCTTTATCATCAAAATGATGTTTTACTCCTTTTACATCTTGATAATCTTCGTGCCCTTTTCCTGCAATAAGGATTACATCTCCCGCTTTAGCCAATGCACATGCCGTTTTTATGGCCTGTTCACGTTCTACAATCAGAAGTGCTTTTTTCAATTGTTCGCTGTTTAGCCCATCTGCCATATCATTGATTATAGCTTGCGGCTCTTCGTAGCGAGGGTTGTCGGAAGTAAGGATAACCTGATCGCTCAAACGCACAGCTTCGCGTGCCATGATCGGACGTTTTGTCTTATCCCTGTTTCCTCCGCAACCTACAACTGTTATTACACGGCCGTTTCCTTCCAATACCTCGTGTATTGCTTCCAATACATTGGTGAGAGCATCGGGCGTATGCGCATAGTCTACAATCGCAGTAAAGCCTTGAGATGAACGGATTGTTTCGAATCGGCCTGATACCGGTTTTAGAGTACTAAGTACAAGCAGAGCTTCTTCCGAGCTTTGTCCTAACAATATGGTTGCCCCGTAGACAGCAAGCAGGTTGTATACATTAAATACTCCCACAAACTGTACCTGCAACTCTTTGCCATTGATTTCTATTGCAGTACCATCGAAGTGTTTTTCGATAATTCGTGCTTTGAAATCGGCTAAGGAATGAACAGAATAAGTGCTTGTTTTAGCCTTTGTGTTTTGTAACATTACCAATCCGTTTTTGTCATCGATATTGGTAAGAGCGAATGCTGTTTCGGGTAGTTGGTCGAAGAAAGCTTTCTTCGCTTTTAGGTATTCGCCCATTGTTTTATGGTAGTCCAAATGGTCTTGTGTAAGGTTGGTAAATATTCCCCCTTCAAATTTTAGACCACTTATACGTTTCTGATGAATAGCGTGCGAGCTTACTTCCATAAAGGCATATTCGCACCCTGCATCTACCATATTTTTGAGCATTTCGTTCAACGAAATAGGGTCGGGGGTAGTATGTGTGGCATGATATACTTTGCCATCTATATAATTGGCTACGGTTGACAACAAGCCTACTTTATATCCCAGCTTGCGGAACATCTCATAAAGTAATGTGGCTGTTGTTGTTTTTCCGTTTGTGCCTGTCACACCTACCAGCTTCAGATTGTTTGACGGGTCGCCGTACCAATGTGTAGCTATCTTTCCGGCAGCATCGGCGCTGTCTTTTACTTTTATATATGTGATGCCTTCGTTAGAAGTATCTATTTTGCTTTCGTGAAGAATAACTTTAGCCCCTAGTTCCAAAGCGTTTTTTATATATAGATGACCATCCACCTGAACGCCTTTAAGAGCAATGAAAACCGATCCGGGAGTTGCCTTGCGGGAGTCTGTAAAAACTCCGGTTACATCTATATCCTGTTCTCCCTTTATTTCTATTACATCTATGTTTTTAAGTAAATCCTGCAACTTCATATCTGTATTTTTTTCGTTAATTTAATTCTATGGTTATGGTTGCTCCTTTCGTTGTTCTTGGTCCCGGAGCTATAGATTGCTGTTTCACTTTTCCTGCACCTATAAGGTTTACTTTCAGTCCTTCAATCTCTAATAAATATATGGCATCACGTGCGCCCATTCCTATGACGTTAGGGACTAATCCTTGCTTGATAGAAGAATTGCTTTGAAGAAGAATACCATTGATCGAAGAGTCTGTATTTATCCAGTCTACTTTATCTCCCGAATAGTTGTAATCTTGTTTTAATTTTTTCAAAACAATCTCTGTATTTTTGAACGAACCGCTTTTAACGATAGGTATAAGTGAGTTTACTGTATCTTTCTGAGCAAGGATAGGGGTTGCTACAGTATTTCGAGTATATATCCCTTCGGCAATGGTTTTGAATACCGCTCCCGGCATAAGTCCTCCCGATGGAATTCCCTGTGGTCTGCGTATACCTACAAAGCAAGTATATTTGGGATTGTCTGATGGGAAGTATCCGCAAAATGATACATAATACCCTTCGTATCCCCCTCTGGCTGCAATCATCGCTGTTCCTGTTTTTCCTGAGATAGGAAACATTTCCGATTCAATGGTTTTTCCTGTACCATCGGTTACAACACCTCTTAGAATATCTTGCACCTCTTTGAGGGTCTTTTCGGAACATAATGAAGGATTTATAATCTCGGTTTCAAATTCTTCTTCTATTTTTCCGTCTCTCATGAAGGCTTTGGTGAGAAACGGCTTGATCATCTTCCCTTTATTTGCAATACCATTATAAAACATTAGCATGTAAATAGGTGGTACCTGTGTCTCATAGCCGAATGACATCCATGGCAATGTCGTTTTAGACCATGGGTTTGATTTATCATCGGGGAAGCGAATGACAGAAGTTCCTTCTTTTCCTTGCAGTGGAACATCCCATTCTATTTTTTTTGTAAGCCCCAGATCATGGATGCGCTGTACATATTTTTGAGGGTTATTCTCATAACCTTTTAATATCATTTTTGCGATAGCAACGTTCAGCGAAGAGTACATTCCTCTCGCCACTGTTACATAGCCTTTGTCTTGTCCTTTACGCCAGTCATGGTCTTTTACGATGCGTCCCTTATATTCGAACAATCCGTTGCCGACAAAGATTTCTTCATCGGGGGTAACTACTCCGTCTTCGAGGGCAATCATCAGTGACACTGTCTTGAAGGTAGACCCCGGCTCGGACATGTACGAAAAAGCATTTGGATTACCTTCGGCATAAACACCGGGCGACATGCGGTCGAGATTGGTTATGGCTTTTATCTCTCCTGTAGCCACTTCCATTACAATAGCACATCCAGATTCGGCATTGGTCTCTACCAGCTTGTTGTAGAGAGCTTTCTCTGCTAAGTCTTGGACATCTACATTCAAAGTGGTTTTTATATCCCATCCATCGGTTGGCTCGTTCAATACAACGTCTATCCAGCGACCCTGTACGCGTTGGCGTGTTTTCAGACCCGGAATTCCTTTTAGTATAGAGTCGTATTTTAGTTCCAGACCACTGGCTCCTCCTGCGTCGAAGTCTTTGTATATAGATCCTACGGTTCTTCCTGCGAGGCGACCAAAAGGTTTTAAACGCATTGTTTTTTCTTCTGTAAACAAGCCGCTTCTATTGCTTCTCTGACTAAAGAATGGGTAGGTGAGAACTTCTTTCAGGTCTATATAGTTTATATCGGGGCGAATAATACGCACATAGCGGCTGCGAACCTTTACTTTTTGGTTTGAACCGCTCTCCCTATTTCTTTCTATTTGGGCGAGCTCTTTACGGCTCAAGTCCCATCCGTCTAATATTACTCTTTTGTACTGGGCTGCACTTCTGTCGGGAAACTTCTTCGCTAGAGCTTGTGACAGAGGTGTAACGTATTTCATTAATGTATCTTTCTTTATGCCATCGGCCATAAAGTCGACATATACTCCGTAGAGGGGTTCACTTGTTGCCAGCAGGCGTCCGTCGTCGGCATAAATATTACCTCTGTTGGGGCGTATTTCTCTATCTTTCTTTACGGTTTCTTGTATGCCTAGTTCGCGCCACATGGGGCCTTCTACATACTTTATATTGAATATACATATTAGAATTGCAATAAATATCAGGGACATAATAAGTGCAATCCATCCATATCGGCTGATCGCTATATTCTTTGATGTTCCTTCAGATTTTTTCGCCATCTTCTATTCTTTCTTGCTATTTATTTCTTTCCCAGTTTATATATTGGGTCTTTTGTTTGTTTCAGATCAACACCGTTTTTCTGAACCATATCTTCTACTTTCGATTCGCGGCTTACACCCATCAGCTCGGCTGATATGGTGAGAGATTCATATTTCGCATCTTTTAGTTCGCGTTGAAGAGATTCTATTTTCGCCATTTTCTCGATACAGCTATACCTATTGCTGATGTACAGCACAATGATAACGAAGACCGTGATGATAAAACGTGCGTTTTTCCAAAAGAAATCCTCGGTGAGAACAGTCCCCCCAAGAATATACATGATCTTCTTTTTTATATCTTTTACTGTCATATCAAACTTTTTCAGCAACTCTTAGTTTAGCACTCCTTGATCGGGGGTTGCGTTCTTCCTCGTCCTTCGATGGAGTGATTACTTTATTGTTTATCAGCTTGAACGGAGTTTCGAAGTTCCCGAAGAAGTCTTTTTCTACTTTGCCTTCAAAATTTCCTGTTTTAAAGAAGTTTTTGACGATACGGTCTTCGAGCGAATGGTATGTAATGACTGACAACCGTCCCCCCGGTTTTAGTATGTCAAGAGCCTGCTCCAACATCTCCTTCAATACTTCCATCTCTTCATTTACTTCTATGCGAAGAGCCTGAAATGCCTGAGCCAGTATCTTTTTCTCTTTTTCTCCTCTTCCTACAAATGAATTGAGTGTTGCAAGCAAATCACTCGTCTTCTTGTAAGGTTTTTCTTTTCTTGTTTTCACAATCACGGAAGCAATCCGCCGCGATTGTTTTAGTTCACCATACAGGTAGAAAACATCTGCCAGTTTTTCCTCTGTGTATGTATTTAGTATCTGCGCAGCCGTTTTTCCTCCCTTACGATTCATACGCATATCCAAGTCACTGTCTTCGAAACGGAAAGAGAATCCTCTGTCTTCGGCATCGAAGTGATGTGACGAAACGCCCAAATCAGCCAGTATAGCATCTACACCGTCTACTTTATGATACTTGATGAAATTTTTAAGATATCGGAAATTGCTGCGTATGAAAGTGAACTTACTGCTAGCTTCAATGTTGTTTATCGCATCTTCATCCTGATCGAAGGCATAGAGATGTCCTTTGTCTCCGAGACGTGACAGTATTTCTCTCGAGTGTCCGCCACCGCCAAATGTAACATCGACGCAAATACTATCAGGGTGAAGATTCATCCCGTCAATACTCTCGTGAAGCAAAACCGGTATGTGATATGCATCGGCCATGATTAGTCGTTTTGTGAGCTGTTATTCATTAATGCCTGAATGCGAGCACTGAATTCCTCGGCAGGTATCAGCGTTTTATCCAGAGCATCGTTTGTCCAAATTTCGATTGTATTGTCTACTCCTAAGAATCTTACGTCTGTAATAATCCCCACCATCTGACAGTATCTTTTTGGTATAAGGATACGTCCGTTGGTGTCCATCTCGAGGCGTTCGGCGTCAACAACAAATTGACGAAACAACGCTTGCTGCTCCATGTCCCACCTGTTGAGACGTGAGCGTAATTTCGCAACTTCCTCTTCCCATACTACCAGCGGGTAGAGAACGAGGCAGTTCTGAAATAGATCTTTTCTGAGTATCAATGTGTTCTGGTCGCAAGATTGCAATATCTTACGAAAAGAAGCAGGTACAAAAAGACGTGCTTTTGCGTCTATTTTTGCTTCGATATTTCCCAAAAACTGTAACATTAATACTTTGAATTTTAACAATATACAATATTCGACGTAAAGGTATAAAATTTATACACTTTTCCCCACTTTTCCCCACTTAAAATGTATGAAAAAGTTTTCAACATGAAATGAACAGGTTATAAACACAATATTAACAATGGGAGATAAGAATATGTTTGTTGATTATTAGGTGTTTATATACAAATAAGTCCTGCCTTGTTAATAACTAAGGCAGGACTTATTAATATGTCTGTTAATAAATTAGCTAAGGATGGATATGCATTCTTCGAGGGTCAATGATTTCTGTTCGCCGGAAGTCATATCTTTCAGTGTGATTTTGTTTTCATTTATCTCATTTTCACCAACTATAGCTACATAAGGAATCTTGTTGGAATCGGCATACGACATTTGCTTTTTCATCTTTGCCGATTCGGGGAATATCTCTGTAGAGATTCCTTCCTGACGGATTTTTAAGATCAGAGGCAATATGTGAGCTTCTTCTTTTTCGCCAAAGTTGACAAACAAAACCTGTGTGTTCTGTATAGAATCTTTTGGGTATAAATCGAGTTGATTCAATACATCGAATATGCGGTCTGCTCCGAAGGAAATACCCACGCCCGAAACGCCTGACAATCCGAAAATA
Source organism: Dysgonomonas sp. Marseille-Q5470 (assembly GCF_951230145.1). Lineage (NCBI taxonomy): Bacteria > Pseudomonadati > Bacteroidota > Bacteroidia > Bacteroidales > Dysgonomonadaceae > Dysgonomonas > Dysgonomonas sp. Marseille-Q5470. The sequence continues at coordinate 678,958 of NZ_CATNVE010000001.1, forward strand.
CCTGTCAGGTTATCATAGCGCCCGCCTCCGGTGATACTGCCTATTTGCACATCAAGAGCTTTTACTTCGATGATAGCACCCGTGTAGTAATTCAATCCTCTGGCAAGAGTAAGATCGAGCTCAAGCTCGCAACGGATTCCTACAATTTTTAGTTTGTTGAGTATATATTCAAGTTCGTTAACGCCCTGTATTCCGGTTTCAGAATCTTTGAGAACCGTTTTCAAGGTATTTAATTTCTCTTCGTTTGTTCCTTGCAAAAGGATAATCGGTTGAAGTTGCTCGATCGCTTTTTGTGGAATACCCTTCGAAGCAAGTTCTTCGTTTACCTTTTCCAGACCTATTTTATCTAGTTTGTCGATAGCAACAGTAATGTCTGTAATTTTTTCTGCCTCTCCAATAATCTCAGCAATACCTGACAGTATCTTGCGGTTGTTGAGTTTGATACTCACCCGAATGCCGAAGCGGCTGAATACTTCATCTGCTATTTGAATCAACTCTACTTCGTTGATAAGGGAGTCGGATCCAACGATGTCAGCGTCGCATTGGAAGAATTCGCGGTAACGTCCTTTTTGTGGTCGGTCGGCACGCCAAACGGGTTGTATCTGATAACGTTTGAAAGGGAATGTTATTTCGTTTCGGTGCATTACAACATAGCGTGCAAATGGGACAGTGAGGTCGTAACGGAGACCTTTCTCGCTTATTTTGGTTGCAAGGCGGGTAGAGTTTTTCTCCAATAATTCTTCATCGGATAAATCTTTCAGGTAATCGCCCGAATTGAGTATTTTGAATAGAAGCTTATCTCCCTCTTCTCCGTATTTTCCCATCAGTGTTGATAGGTTTTCCATTGCCGGAGTTTCTATCTGACGAAAGCCATAGAGTTTGAAAACTTCACGGATAGTGTCGAAAATATAGTTACGCTTCGCCATTTCTTCCGGCGAAAAATCTCTTGTTCCTTTAGGAATTGAAGGTTGTGACATTACTTATCGATTAAAAATATTCAGGATGCAAAGGTAAAAAGAAGTTGTGAGTAAAAGGTCAGGGGCATGAGATATTTAATGTCAGGGGGTAATTTTCAGCGTTATGATAATTGTCGTATTATTTATTAATGATATAATTGTCTTATACATGATGGCTCTTAGTCGTTGTTTGGTTATGATGAAAAGTGACAATATAAAAAGTGCTGAAAACTGTCACCTTTACATACGCTTCGCTCCTGTGACCGCTGGTTGTCACTTTTAACAATTTCGAGTTGGATATATGAGAGAGTCTGTGCTGCTTCTTTGTGGTCGTTCTGCTAATTTTATTGATTTATTTCCCTTATTTTTGTAATCACATATTATTTTATTTATACAAATTATGAAACATATTATATTTTCAATTCTATCTATCAGTTTATTGTTAAGTGCTTGTTCGGGTAAAAAACAAGAAAGTGCAGAGGTGCAAACGCTTACGGTAGGAGTGATGTCTTCGATGGATTATCTTCCTCTTGCAGTAGCTCAGCGTGAAGGTTACTTTGCAAAACATGGTGTAGATGTAAAAATTCAAAAATTTATGTCTGCCAATGAAAGAGATATGGCTTTTCAGAGCGGAACTGTAGACGGAGGAGTAACCGACTATACCAGTGCAGCATTGCTAGCTTCGGGTGGGTTTGATATGAAGCTTACTTCTAAATGTCAAGCTCCATTTTATATTGTAGCCGGTGCGCAGTCGGGGATAAAGAACTTGTCGGAGCTGAAAGGCAAGAAGATAGCCGTTTCTCAAAACACAGTGATCGATTTCTGTGTAGATATGGCTTTGGCTAGTGTAGGCCTTACTCCTAATGATGTAGAGAAAGTGGAGATAAATAAAATTCCGACTCGCTTCGAGATGTTGCGGAATAATAAAATAGATGCTACGGGATTACCTAATCCGTTTGCTCTGATCGCTGCAAGCGAAGGTTGCAAGCTGCTTGTATCTATGGATAGCCTGAAATATACTGTTACAGGTATTGTCTTTTCACAGAGGGTGATAGACACGAAGAGTGAGGCTATTAAGAAAATGTATGCCGCATACAATGATGGTGTGGCTTATCTTAACTCACATACTGTAGCAGATATAAAAGATATATTGGTAAAAGAGCTTCAGTTTCCTGAACCTGTTGCTGAGAAAGTCACTCTACCTGCTTATACCGATGCGCAGCCTGTAACTGTTGCAGACAAAGATATACAACAAGTCATAAGCTGGCTTGGAGGCAAAAATCTGCTTAAAGCTGATTTCAAAGTTGAGAACCTTATAAATGATCAACTGACTAAATAATAGAGATGCTGTCGATAGAAAACCTGGAGGTAAAATACGGAAATACTGTAGCTTTGAATGATTTTTCCCTGACTATAAAAAAGGGGGAAATATATTCGCTTATAGGCCCTTCGGGATGTGGTAAGTCTACTTTATTGAAGGTGCTTTGCGGGATCATAAGAAATTATAGCGGGCAGATTGCTTTTAATGGGAGAGCGTTTACACCCAGAGAAGTATCTATTGGATATGTACCACAACACTATGGTTTGCTGGGATGGAAGACTGTGAAAGAAAACATCTTCCTATCCTATAAGCTGAATAGCACTAAGGTGTTGAGAGAAGCAGAAGTTTCAGAGATTATCAACTCGTTAGAGATTGATGATATTCAAAACCGTTATCCTTCGCAATTGAGTGGGGGGCAGAAACAACGTGTGGCTCTGGCTCGTGCCTTTATTTCTCAGCCCGATATTCTGTTGATGGACGAACCGTTTTCATCATTAGATACATTTACTTCCGAAGCATCGCAACGACTTTTTCTGCGCCTGTGGGAGAAATACAAAGTAACCACTTTGTTTATCACACACAATATACATGAGGCTGTATCTATTGGTGAGCATATTATTGTAATGAGCAAATCGCCGGGAAGAATTATTCATCAGGTAGAAAACCCCTTGTTCAACGTATCTGAGTACCAAGAGGAAAAGTTGAGGTTTGTGGCATCTATTATCAATAAAATAGGGTACTGATGACAAAGCGTAGAAAACATATTTTCAATTATTTCGGCTACATAATAGGCGGCTTTATCCTGTTTAATGTTATATGGTATATTCTTGCTGCCAGTCTCAGCCTGAAGGCACTGCCTTTCCCTACAGAGGTTTATGGTGGATACTCCAAAGCTTTCGAAAACGGGATATTAGACCACACATTCGCCAGCTTACGACGGATAGCATATAGCATAGGTATATCTTTGGGGATAGCTTTAGTATTAGGTGTATGGATGGGATATAGTAAGAGGGTGAATAGTCTGTTGGGTCCTATGATTTATTTTTCTTATCCTATTCCTAAATTAGCTCTTTTGCCTATCATCATGGTATTATTCGATTTGGGTGAAACATCAAAGATTGTTATTGTTATATTGATAGTCGTTTTTCAGTTGATCATAACGATACGTGATGCTGTAAAAAATATATCGAAAGAAAATTACTATGTTCTTATTTCATTTGGGGCAACGGGCTTACAAAAAATGAGACATATTACCTTGCCTGCTATTTTGCCCGAAGTCTTTTCTTCGCTTCGTGTGGCATTGGGTATCGCAACATCGGCCTTATTCTTTATTGAGACATTCGGAACGGATAAAGGATTGGGGTTTTACATTACCGATTCGCAAATGCGAGTAGATTATATACAAATGTATTTTGGTATAATTGTTCTTTCTCTGATCGGTTTTATCTTATTCCTGATCGTCGATCTGCTCGATAGTGTATTGTGTAAGTGGAAGAATATGTGATTGTTATCTTCTCCAGAAAGCAGGCATAAATAAAGAAAGTACAGTAAATAGCTCTAAACGTCCTGTTAGCATAAGGAAGCTGAGATACCATTTCGACTCGGTTGGTACTTCTGAGAAACTACCTGTATTGCCTATCTCTGCCAGTCCGCCACCCACGTTTCCGAGGCACGAAACTGCTGCACCGAGAGCATTCTCGAATTGCATTCCCGATAAGGACAAAAGTAAACAGCTGAAAATAAGGATGGCAAGGTATAAGAAGATAAAAGCCAAGACCTTGGTTACTACGTCTATTGAAATCACATGGTTATTCAATCGGATAGGAAGTATGGCATTGGGGTGTACCTGACGTTTAAACTCATTGATCGAATTCTTGAACAAGATAATGATCCTGACTATCTTGATACCTCCGGCAGTAGATCCGGCACATGCTCCGAACACCATAAAGATGACAACTAAGAACTGATAGAAAGAACCCCAACTTATTATATTGTCAGTAGAGAAGCAGGTGGTGGTAAGCATCGATACGACCTGAAACAACGATGTTCGGAAAGCTTTTTCTACTCCTTCTATCTTGCCCGAACTGTAAAGCCCGATGGCAATAATGACAACAAAGAGAATGATAATTGATACATACCATTTAAATTCTTCATTCTGATACAACTTTTTGGCACTGCCTTTCATAAAGAAGTAGATTAGCGTAAAGTTTATTCCTCCGATGAACATAAAGAGGGTAATGACATATTCTATATAGGCTGAATTCCAATGGGCGATACTATCTTGCTTTGTCGAAAATCCGGCAGTGGATATTGTTGTAAAAGCATGGCAAACAGCGTCGAACAAGCTCATTGGCCCTATCCAAAGGAGTATGACAAGAATTCCTGTGAGGAATATATAAACCAGCCATAGCCGTTTAGCTATTTGTGATATGCGGGGGCGAAAACGATCGTAGCCTATCCCTGTGACTTCAGCATCGTACATTACAGATGCATTACCTCCCATGGGTAGGATCGTGGCCACGAACAATACGATTCCTAATCCTCCCATCCATTGGGTTATACTGCGCCAGAAGAGAAGTCCCTTGGGCATACTCTCTATGTCGTTTAGGATGGTTGCACCGGTTGCTGTTAGTCCCGAAATGGTTTCGAAATAGGCATTACTGACGCTGGGTATCGAGTTGCTCAGATAATAAGGAAGCATACCGAATGCAGATAGTACGATCCACGAAATAGCCACCATAAAGAAGCTCTCTCGTTTTCCGATCGGTTTTGGGAAATCTTCGGTTCCTACCAATCGGATTAAAGCTCCTGCAAAGAATGTTATTGTAGAGCTTATGAGCATTGCATCGCCGGCCGCTTCGTGTAAGTAAAATGAAACAATGGTAGCACTCATCATGAATAGCGATTCGATGACAAGCAAAAATCCAATTGTTTTTAGTACAAACCGGTAATTAAAATTGCTCATGTACTTTTTATCCTGTTAATGGAACATTTTCTCGGCATCACGTAGGGTGTCATCCAAACAGAAAACGACTACATGATCGTAAGGCTCTATCAAAGTATCACCATCAATCATCATCGGTTCTCCATTGCGTATCAATCCGCCCAAAGTAACATTCTTGGGTAGCGTTAGCTTTTTTACCTCCTTCTTGGTTACATAAGAGTTCGGTCGAGCTATAATCTCCGCTACGTCTGCATTGGCGATTGTTAATGACTTTACGTTAGATACGTCTGCACTGAGCAGAAATCTGTATATGTTGCTTACTGTTATTAGTTTCTTATTTATAATAGAACCGATATCCAGATTCTCAGCCATCGACATATAGTCCATGTTTTCTACTTCGGCTACAGTCTTGCGTACTCCAAAGCGTTTGGCTGCCATACATGCGAGAATGTTAGCTTCCGAGTTCCCGGTTACAGCCACAAATGCGTCTATATCCTTGATTCCCTCTTGCAAAAGAAACTCAGCATTGCGTCCGTCATTATGAAACACGGTTACATTCTTTGGTAGCTTTTCTAAAAGTTGGTAACTTTTCTCTTTATCGGATTCTAATAGTTTGATGTTTGTATTGTCCGGCAAATACTGGCAGGTACGGATAGCTATACGGCTTCCACCCATTATCATAATGTTCTTTACCTCAAAACTGGCTTTGCCTGCTATTACGGGTAGTTCGTTCACGTTTTCTTTTGTTGCAGTAAAGAATACGATGTCGCCCGCTAAAACCATATCCTTTCCTGTAGGAATGATAGTTACATTCTTTCGTTTAATGGCAACGATGTGGAATTTTTTGTCTTTGCTGCTTAAGTCGAAGAGGTATTTATTTACCAACTCCGAGTTTTCTCTTATCTTGATTCCGGCGAGTAATATATTGCCATCGCAAAGTTCTATCCATTGGCGTACCCACGGACGTTTTAAGGCTGATACTATTTCCTTTGCCGCAAGCATTTCGGGATAAACCATAGAGTTGATCCCTAGCTTTTCAAAAAACTCTTTATTCTTGGGTAAAAGGTATTCGTAATTATCGATGCGAGCAAAGGTTTTTTTTGCTCCCATATTCGCAGCCAATAAGCAGGCTGTTATGTTTGTAGATTCGTCAGGGGTGACACCAATAAAGAAATCCGCTTCTTTTATATCCACCTCCATCAAATCTTTTAAGGAAGTACAAGACCCGGTCATCGTCATTATTTCAAGATTAGAGCCAAGGAAGTTGAGCTTCTCTTTATCAGCGTCCATGAGTACAACGTCTTGGTTTTCTGCTGATAATAGTTTTGCTAAATGTGTTCCTACAGCACCCGCACCTGCAATTACAATTCTCATCGACTCTTACTTATATATTTTTTCTTCTATATTATTAGGGCTTATTTGTTTATGCAAGATAGACTGCATTCGTTTTACCAATCCTTGTATGTCAAGCTCACATAGTTTTTTCAGGTCAGCAACCGAACCGTGCGTTACAAATTTATCTTGTATGCCTGCACGCACTACATTTATGTTCAAATAGTTATTGTCAGCAAAGTATTCTAAAACAGCACTACCGAATCCTCCGTTGATAACACCGTTTTCGATCGTCAATACATGAGTAAAGTTCTCTGCCACCTCTTTTAAGATTGCAGTATCCAAAGGTTTAAGGAATATCATGTCGTAATGTGCGATAGAATAGCCTTCGTCTTCAACGATGTGGATAGCTTCACGTGCAGTATTTCCTATTGCGCCTATTGATAAAACGGCAAGATCTTTACCATCTTTCAACTTGCGTCCTTTTCCTATTTCCAGCTTTTGCATTTCGCATTCCCAATCTTTCAGTACACCCTGTCCTCTTGGGTATCGGATCACAAATGGGCCTTCGTTGCCGTAAGCGGCAGTATACATCAGGTGGCGCAAGTAATGCTCGTCGAAAGGAGCGGCGATAGTCAGGTTTGGAACACAGCGCATATAAGCAAGATCGAATGCCCCATGATGTGTTGGCCCGTCTTCTCCTACCAATCCTGCTCGGTCGAGACACATAATTACATGCAGTTTTTGAAGTGCTACATCATGTATAACCTGATCGTAAGCTCGTTGCATAAATGATGAGTAGATATTACAGAACGGTAATAGTCCTTCTTTTGCCAATCCGGCTGAATAGGTGACAGCATGTGCTTCGGCAATACCTACATCGAATGCCCTGTCCGGGAATTCTTTCATCATATAGGTCATAGACGATCCGGTAGGCATAGCAGGTGTAATACCTACAACCCGTTTATCTTTCTTAGCCAGTTCTACAAGCGTATGTCCAAAAACGTCCTGAAAGAGTTGTGGCTGATCTTTTGATTTTGTCACAATACGTTCTCCGGTTTCTTTGTCAAACTTACCCGGAGCATGCCATACTGTAGCCGAAACTTCTGCCGGCTTAAATCCTTTTCCTTTAATAGTGTGGATATGTAGAATCTTAGGGCCTTTCATATCCTTTATATTTTGTAGTATACGAATTAGGTTTGGTAAATCGTGTCCATCGATAGGGCCAAAATATCGTATATTAAAGCCTTCAAACATGTTCTGTTGTTTGGTCAAGAGTGATTTCAAACTATTGTTGAAACGAAGGATAAGATTTTTACCTTGTTCGGTGATAAGGTTTCCTTTCTTGAACTTTTGATAAACATCATTCCTTACCCTGTTATAGGTGGGCGAGGTCGTCATTTTTACCAAATAATCGCGCATACCCCCAACATTATCATCTATAGCCATATCATTATCATTGAGTATGATAAGGATATCATTTGGTTGAGAGCTTGCATTGTTGAGAGCTTCATAAGCTAATCCTCCGGTCATTGATCCATCACCTATTACGGCTACCACATGCCTCTTCTCATGTTTGAGAGAGGAAGCGACAGCCATACCTAGTGCTGCCGAAATTGAATTTGAAGCATGTCCTGCAATAAAGGCATCGTATTCGCTTTCTTTTGGATTTGGAAACCCTGAAAGACCACCAAATTTACGATTTGTATGAAACAGGTCTCTTCTGCCTGTCAGTATTTTGTGGCTATATGCTTGGTGACCCACATCCCATACAATGCGGTCGTAAGGTGTGTTGTATATGTAATGCAGAGCCACAGTAAGCTCTACTGTACCGAGACTGGAGCCAAAATGTCCGGGATTTTTGCTTAGTTGATCAATAAGAAAACTTCTAAGTTCAGTACATAGAGACTCAAGCTCCTCGATGCTTAGATTTTTAAGGTCAGAGGGAGAGTTTATTGTCTGTAATACTGATATATTGTTGTTTTGTTCGTCCATAAAAATTCTATTGGAATGAAGAAAAATCTTTATTACTATTGTAATAAACAAGCAAATATATAAAACAAAAGCTATTTAGAATAAGATATTCTCTTAAAAATAAGACAGGATTAGACCTAGTTATAATAATATAAACAAAAGAGATTGATTAATGTTCTTTGTAAATAGAATGTAAACAAGCATGTAGTCCGTATTTGTTACTATTTATTATGAGGATATGTAAAGTTAAAATGTTTCGATTTTTTTGATCAAAATTTGATTTTGGGACTTTCTCAGAAAATGAATCATTATTAATTCTCCAACTTTTTCTTTATAAGATTTATTTTTCCGCTGATGAAGTTTACATCGGTTTTATTTTTGGTGCAATTCAGCGACAATTCATAATTATGAATGGCCAAATTCCATTCCTCCATTTTTGCATAAAAGTGAGCCTTGGTGCTGAGATAGATAAATTCTGTTTCTTCGTTCATCATGCTTTCCATAGTAATTAGCTCAGGCAGCAGATCGTGCAGACTCTTAAAGTTACTTTCAGCAATAATTCTGTTTAGCTTTACTGAAATCGAATATGGTTCCATTTTTTCGAGTTGTTTATATAGATAAACAATCGTTCTCCAGTCTGTTTTTTCATACGATTCGGAAGAGCAATGCATGGATGAAATCAAAGCTTCTAAATAATATTTATCTAAAGTTTGCAAGTGCTTCTTTGCTGTTTCCAAGTAATAGAAACCTTCTTTTATTAAATCATTATTCCAAAGTGTTCTGTTCTGATTCTCCAACGATATCCACGTATCGTTCTCGGTTCGTGCAGGAAATCTTGAGGAGTTGAAAAACATACCAGCCAGCAGAGAATTGATTTCAGGGTTTTCGGGATGATACTGGTGTAATAATTTACCTAACCTGATGGCTTCAAAGCACAAGTCTAAATTTATGGTTCCGGTTCTCTGCGAACTTTTATATCCTTCGTTGTAGAGCAGGTATATAATCTTAAGCAGATGGCTTAATTCCTCAATGGTCTGAATCTGAAAATCATCGTGAATTTCTGAAAATTCCTTGATAGTTTCTTTGCTCCTTAAAACAACTTTCTTGACGGTTTCTGTTTTAATGATCAGTGCATTGGCAATTTCCGAATAGTTGAATCCACAAAGGAAATAAAGTGAAATAATTAGCTTACTCCTTTCAGAGAAAGACGCTTTTGAAAAGAAAATCAATAATTTAAGTAAGCTCTCCTCTACTTCCTTTTCGGAGTATTCGTCATTGTCTTTTTCTGTGGATGCAAGGTAATTGAGGTGTGTTTGTGCGATGTTTGATTGCCGGATTTTATTCAGTAACTTGTTGTTTGCAACTCTATAAAGCCACGCAAAGGGACTCTCGGGAACTTCTCCAAACTTCCATGTGTTTAGAGCTGTTTCGAAAGATTCTTGAACTGCGTCTAGTATATCCTCAATCTTATGATAGCCATACTTTTGAGATAAATAGGAAACCATCTTTCCATAATGTTCTCTGAAAAGATGGCTCGTAAGTGTTTTTATATTTTCGTCAATGTTGTTCTTCATCAGTGTTGATGATTCTACGGATTTCTAGGGTTGCTCCACGTTTCAGATCGGGACAGCCTTTTGCCAGTTCTTTTGCTTCGTCTAAAGAGTTGGCAAGGAGGAAATAATAGCCGCTCACACACTCTTTGGTTTCAACATAAGGACCGTCTGTAGCAATACCATCTTTCAAGGTAACACCAGCAGAATCGAGGGGATTTCCATCTTTAAAGTTCCCGTTTTCAACCAGTGTTTCTACCCATTTGATGTGTTCCTGAATGTCTGCTTGCATATCTTCTACGGACAGATCTCCATAATCTGCATTTTCCCGAATGAGTAATAAAAATTCTTTCATTATTTTTTATTCTAAGTTAATAATTCTGTTATGTATTTATAAGACAATCGGGTTTTTAATTTCGGGACAAAGTATTTAGATTTTTTTCTGAGATTCCCTTTTTTTATTATCTATTGTTACCGGTAGGTGTAAATATAGGATGTTTTTTAATAAAAAAAGCACCGAATTTTAAAATTCGGTGCTTTTCGTATAAATGGGTATTTAAGAATATTTTGGTTTTCGCCCACTCCGTCCTTTATTCTTATCAGAGTGTTTTGGTGAATTATAATCAGAGCTTTTTCGTGTTCCGATATCTGAGCGAGTGCTGAAGTTTTTACGGCCTCTATCTCCACCACGGTCTTTAGCGTTTCCGCCTCCACCACCTTGAGCTACCTCTACAGAAATACGTCGTCCGTTCTGTTCTTGTTTGCTCATGGATTTTATAACCTTCTGTGCATCTTTTTCAGGCACCTCGAAGAAAGAGAAGTTTTGCATTATGTCGATACGTCCGATATTTACCTTTTCCGGAACATAGTCGTTAACAAGTCCCATCAGCGTTGCCGGATTTACATTGTCGGTACGTCCTACATTAATAAACAAACGAGAGTACCCTCTTTCGGCAGAGCGTCCGCCGGATGAACGATCCGAGCGGTCCGAGCGATCGGAACGGTCTCTGTCTTTACGTTTAGGGAATGACTTATCATCGCGAGACGAACGTTCGGATGGTGATTCTATTTCTTGTGCATCGCGGTAGTAATCGATAAGACGATTGAACTCAAGCGCTACTACACGTTTGATGATATCTTCTTTTTCGAGCCAATCGAGTTTTCTGTAAACAGAAGGAAGTATGTTTGAGATTTCATCTTCATTTACTTTTACTTTCTCTATTCTGTCTACCAGACTGAACAACTGTTTTTCGCAAATAGCTTCACCCGAAGGTATAGCTCCCTGCTCAAACTTTTTGTTGATTATTTTCTCAATCTCTCTTACTTTTCCTTTTTCTTTTACGTGGATAATTGCGATAGAAGTACCTGTTTTTCCGGCACGACCGGTACGTCCACTTCTATGAGTATATGACTCTATATCATCCGGCAAACCATAATTGATAACGTGTGTCAAGCTATCTACATCCAGCCCTCTTGCTGCTACGTCTGTAGCTACAAGCAACTGTATGTTTTTTATGCGGAATTTTTGCATCACATAGTCACGCTGAGCTTGAGACAGATCACCGTGCAGAGAGTCTGCATTATAACCATCTTGTATCAGCTTGTCGGCAATTTCTTGTGTCTCGCGACGGGTACGGCAAAATATAATTCCGTATATATTCGGATAGTAGTCTGCTATGCGTTTTAATGCCAGATATTTATCTTTAGCATGAACAAGATAGTATACATGCTTCACGCTGTTCGAACCTTCGTTCTTTCTTCCGATAGTAATTTCTTTCGGGTTCTGCATGTATTTTTTTGTGATCTTAGCTATTTCTTTAGGCATAGTAGCCGAAAATAACAGCATCAATCTCTCATCCGGCACTTTAGATAATATCTCGTCGATACTTTCCATGAATCCCATGTTAAGCATTTCGTCCGACTCATCGAGTACTACATATTTTACATTCGATAACTCTACTGTTCTACGGTTGATAAGGTCAATCAGTCGTCCCGGAGTAGCAACAATAATCTGTACGCCTCTCTTTAGTGATTTTATCTGACTTTCGATGCTTGATCCTCCATATACGGGAAGGACTCTTAGGTTATCTATATATTTTGAATAATCGGATAAGTCTCCTGCTATTTGCAGACATAGTTCACGTGTAGGACAAAGGATAAGTGCCTGAGGAACGTTCTGGTTTGTATCTATTTTTTGTAATATAGGAAGACCAAAAGCTGCGGTCTTTCCTGTTCCGGTTTGCGCGAGCGCAATTACATCATTCGTTTCGCCAAGCAAATATGGAATCACTTCTTCTTGCACAGGCATTGGGTTCTCATAACCCATTTCTTCGATTGCTTTGCGAATATTCGCGGCAACCCCTAACTCTTCAAATGTTTTCATTAAAAATTTTCAAATATCTTTTGTGGTAAAAAGCCCTTCATTTTTTTGACTTACTCCCACCCCAAAATTATTCGACATAAGAGAGCCTGTCAAAAGGACGCGCAAAGGTAGTAATTAGTTTTCAAGTTTTTACAATAATTGGGTAATAACTTTGTTTTAACTGTCTTATAAAGGCTAGATAGTGATATAAATAGAAGGTCTAAATTCGATATAATTTTGTAGTATAGCTCTCTTTTTATTGGTGCGGATACGCTTGTGCATAAATATTTAACAAAACTAAAGCGGTTGTCAAATTAAAGAATAAAAATGCTATTTTTGTAGCTTGATGTAAAAAACACATTTTCAGAAACTATAAAATCGCATATCTATAAAATTTGAAATAATATGAAGAAATTTTTACTTTTCTCTTTTGCTTCTTGTGTCATGCTAAGTCCAATGGCTTTGTCGGCACAGAAAAAAACTTCGGCACAAAAGCAACCTCTAAAAGCAGGTGTTGCAGCGGCCAAACCTGTTCTTAAAACAGAGATGGACTCATTGTCTTATATGTTTGGCGCCAGTCTTTACGAGCAAGGGTTGTCTATGTATCTCCGCCAACTTAGTGTGGTTGCCGATACTACAGGAGTGGAGTCTGCAATGAAGCGTGATTCTATTTTGAACGCTAATAAGATTAACAGAACTGAGTTTATTGCAGGGCTAAAAGCCGGATTGGATGCTCCTGAGGCAAAAAATGCATACAACACAGGGCTTTCGGTAGGGGGGCAAATCCTGAAACAAATGATGCCGGGACTTTTGCAGCAGATGTATGGTGAAGGGTATACAGAAAAGTTTAACAATGATGCTTTTGTGTCAGCGATGTATACTGCTATGAGTGGCGGTACTTTTGATATAGAAAATCCGGCAGAAGCATTCAACGAAAAAATGCAGGATGCTCAAGCTAAGATGCAGGCAAAACAAGAAGAGGCACAGAAAGCTCAGTATGCCGATCAGATAGCTGAGGGCGATAAGTTTATGGAAGAAAATAAGGCGAAGGATGGGGTTGTGACTTTACCTAGCGGCTTGCAATATAAGGTTATCACAAATGGTACAGGAGAAAAACCAACAGCTACGGATCGTGTGAAAGTTCATTATCACGGTACATTGATGGATGGTACTGTGTTCGATAGTAGTGTGGAACGTGGAGAGCCTACTGTTTTTGGCGTTGGTCAGGTGATAAAAGGATGGACAGAGGCTCTGGAATTGATGCCGGTTGGTTCGAAATGGATTCTGTATATACCTTACGATCTTGCTTACGGAGGAAGAGATGCAGGCAAAATCAAACCATTCTCTAATCTTATATTTGAAGTAGAGCTTCTTGAGATAGAAAAATAATTTCTGAGAAATTAAGATATAGAAGGTCGCTTTGTTTAGAAGGCGACCTTTTTACATCCTATTCTTTTTGATGTATTTAAAGAACTCTCAGACTCAAAATATTGTTTAATCTATTATAAGTATTAATGATAATAACGAAACAAAACTATTAAAGATGAAAAAACTGATTTCGTTTTTGATTATATCTGTTGTATTTATCTCTTGTGGGATGTTTAAGACTCTTGATTTAAGTAAATTGAGAACGGGTATGACAAAAGAGCAGGTGGTGCAAGCTGTTGGTGATCCTAGCCGCATATTAGCCGTGAATAATACGCAGAATGGATATCAGGAGGTTTTGGAATACAGAACCCCAAGAAATGAGGTTTATGCTTTGGAATTTATTGATGACTATCTTGTAGGGTATGAATTCTTATACGAGGATGTAGAATATATAGCTCCGGCTCCTCCGATGATATTACCGGACTATGGCAGACCTATCTATATCGATCGTCCTAGTCGTCCTAGTCGTCCAAGCAGACCTAGTCGCCCTAGCCGTCCTGAAACAGATCGTCCCGGAAACTCAAGCTCCGGTCGTCCTAGTCGTCCGGGAGAAGCAACTCGTCCCGGAAATTCCAGTTCGGGTAGACCTGGTACGCCTAATGAGCCAACAAGGCCTGAGCGTCCATCGAACGAACGTCCATCCAATGAGCGTCCGGCAGCAAGACCAAACGAAAGTACTCGTTCATCTACATCTACTAGCGGAAGACCAGCCAACACAAACGATAAGAGTAGTGGAAGAAGTGCAGAGAAAAAAACAGAAGAAAGTAGTTCTTCAAGCGCAACAAGAGAAAGATAATCTAAAGATTACGGATACAAAAAAAGAGACTGATTCTGTATAGGAATTAGTCTCTTTTTATTTAGTGACGTTTATATTATCTTTTCTTCTTTGTACTGTTCGATTTGTTTCTCTCGTTCAGCTGTTGCTGTTGTATACGTTGAGCTTCTGCCAGACGTGCCATAAAGCCAGATTTCTTTTTCGGCTTAGCTTTATTTGCTTCCAACTTAGCTAAAACTTTTTCTTCGTTGATAATGTAACGGAAAGCAATAGTAAGCAATATTGTAATTAATAGTGAAAGGAAGTAATAATATGTAAGTCCTGACGGATAGTCATTCAACATAAACAAGAATATAAGCGGCATCAGATACATCATCCATTTCATACCCGGCATTTGTTGTTGTCCGGTATTGGTCATCTCCATATTGAACTTTGTATAGATGATATTCGTAATGGTCATCAGAATACAGAATAGACTGATATGAGTTCCGATCAATGGGATATGATTTTTCCATTCAAAGATGGCATCATAAGTTGATAAATCGGTAGCCCACAAGAAGCTTTGTTGACGCAATTCTATCGCATTAGGGAAGAACGAGAACAAGGCGATCAATATCGGCATCTGAAGCAGCATCGGTACGCAGCCACTCATCGGATTGACCCCCGCCTTGCTATAGAGAGCCATTGTAGCCTGTTGTTTTTCCATCGCTTGTTCCTGCTTCGGATACTTCTCGTTTATTTCTTCTACCTGAGGGCGTAGAACACGCATTTTGGCAGAAGACATAAATGACTTGTATGTCAGAGGGGAAATTACTAATTTAACAATGATTGTTAGTAGTAAGATTACAATACCCATAGATAGTCCAGTATTGCTCAATAAATTAAATATAGGAACTATAAAGTATTGATTAACCCAACGGAATAAAGTCCAACCCAGTGGAACCAGTTTGTCTAAATCCAGTTCTTTGTTTGCGTCTTTAACATTACTGTCATAGTTCTTCAACAAAGAGTAAGACATTGGTCCTAGGTAGTAAGAGAATCCTGCTGTGATGCTCTCTGGTGCTGCTCCTGGTTTTGCAGGTACATATAGTGTTGCTTCAAAGCTTTTCAGATACTCGCTATTTTCGTCCGTTTGTAAAACTTTCGAGTTAAGGAGAGCCGTCTCTATTTTGTCATCAGCAATTAGGATTGGAGCAAAGAACTGATTTTTGAAGGCGATCCATTTTGCAGGCTCTTTAACTTCTATTTCTTCATTTTTATCACTGCTCATTTCCTTCACATCGCCACCCACATATTTGTAAGTGAGATGAGAATAACGCTGTTCGTTCTTCACGCTTTTCTCTTGTCTGCGCATTCTCTGTGACCACTTCATCTCGAATACATCGTTATAGGTGCGGGCTAGCATCGGCTGCATGCCTACCATATTGATGTCGTATTTCATCATGTAGTCGTCATCAGCCAGTTTGTACACAAAATCGATATACTGGCTGTCTGAGTATGCATAGCGCATGATCAGCGAGTTGTCACCTTCTTTTTGTATAGGAGTAAATATCAATTTGCCTGTACTCAAAACCTTCTGTTGCTTGTTGGTCAGCAATAAGGTAAAGTCGGCATCATTGTTGAACAGGTAAAGAGAGTCCGTATTCTTCTTGTCGTCTCTGTTGTAGCTCATGTAGTCCTTAAGCTGAACACGAACCATTCGTCCTCCTTTGGTAGAAAATGTAGCTTTTAGTTTGCTGTTTTCAAGGGTTATGAATTGTTCTTGTTTTTGTTCTGCTGATGGAAGCGAGTCTGTAACTGCTACAGTAGAGTCGCTTTGCTGAGCGGAAGCACTGAAGAAATCGTCAATCTTCTCGGTCTTTTTTTCAACTACAGAGGTGTCTATTTTATTTTCTTGCTCACGTTGTAGAGTTTGAGCATATTCGATAGAATCTTTTATGCGCTGTTGCTTCTGGCGTTCGATGTCTTCCGACGAAGGCCTACTCAATAATGTGAATCCAATAATTACGGCTGCGATCAGGATAAACCCGGTAATCGTATTCTTGTCCATTTATAATTATATGTTTTATTCCTTTCTTATTTTTTTTCTTTATTATCTACAACGGCTTTTATAAAGCTTAAAAACAATGGATTGGGTGAAACAACTGTGCTATTATATTCCGGATGGAATTGTACGCCTAAGTACCATTTTTTTCCGGGAACTTCTACCACTTCCACAAGATCCATTTCTGGATTGATTCCTGTGCACTTCATTCCATTTTTTTCAAAGTCTTCTCTGAAATCGTTATTGAATTCAAAGCGATGGCGATGACGTTCTTCTATCATCTTTTTGCCATAAGCTTTGTATACAAGAGAACCTTTTTCCAATTCGCATTTATATGCTCCAAGACGCATTGTGCCTCCCATATTGGTGATATTCTTTTGCTCTTCCATCAGGTCTATCACCTTAAATGGAGTATGATTGTTCATCTCGGTAGAATTGGCTTCTTCAAGTCCTAATACATTACGAGCGAATTCAACAACCATACATTGCATACCCAGACAAACTCCAAATGTAGGAACGTCATGTTCGCGGGCATATTTTAATGCATGGATTTTACCTTCCATTCCTCTTTGTCCAAATCCCGGAGCAATAAGTATGCCATCCATTGATGACAGTGTTTTCTCTATATTCTCTTCGGTCAGTTTGTCAGATAGTATAAAGTGGAGGTCGAGCTTATGTTCGTTATATGTTGCCGCTTGCAGCAACGATTCGTTGATAGATTTGTATGCATCGGGTAGCTCAACATACTTACCTACCAGTCCAATTTTAATTGTACTTTTGGCATGTTTTTTCTTGCTTAAGAAGTCACGCCAAGGTTGCATTTCAGGTTTTTCTCCTATTGGCATTCCTAATTTACGAAGAACTATTTCGTCCATATTCTGTTCCTGCATCTTGAGTGGAACTTCATAAATAGTAGATACATCGACAGACTGTACCACAGCGTCTACTTCTACATTACAAAATAGAGCAACCTTACGTAATATATCTTTATTCAACGGATGTTCGGTACGCAGAACAAGCATGTCGGGCTGTACCCCTTCCGATTGTAATTGTTTTACGGAGTGCTGTGTCGGTTTTGTTTTCACCTCTTTTGCTGCTGCAATATAAGGAACATAAGTAAGGTGTACACACAGGCAGTTTTTGCCTAGTTCCCAACGCAACTGGCGTACGCTCTCTATAAAAGGAAGTGACTCTATGTCACCTACTGTACCACCAATTTCGGTAATAACAAAATCATAGTTGTATTTTGTGCCCAACATTTTAATGTTGCGCTTAATCTCATCTGTGATATGAGGTACGATCTGAACAGTTTTACCCAGATAATCACCTTTTCTTTCTTTGTTGATCACATTCTGATAGATGCGTCCTGTGGTGATGTTGTTATCTTTATGTGTAGGCTGATTCAGAAATCTTTCATAGTGTCCCAAATCGAGATCGGCTTCATGTCCGTCAACGGTTACATAGCATTCGCCATGCTCGTAAGGGTTTAGTGTACCGGGGTCGATGTTGATGTAGGGGTCTAATTTCTGGATAGTTACTTTATAACCTCTGGCTTGTAGTAGTTTACCTAGTGAGGATGCTATAATACCTTTACCTAAGGAAGATATGACTCCTCCTGTAACAAATATATACTTCGTATTAGCCACGACTTTACGTTTTATTTTTTTAGACTCTAAAAAGAAAGGACAAAAGTAAGAAAAATATTTGGATACTCATTGCAAAATAAGAGTAGTCGAATCCTTAAAATGAAAATAATTATTAAAGAATTTATCTCTTTGGTTTTGACTTGCAGTCTATTAGGAGAGGTGAAAAATGCCTAAAGTATAAATAGGTAATATTGAATAGCTTTTTTGAGGGTAGGGTTGGAATGTAAAATATCATTATTCCATACATTCCTTGTATATTTGTATAGAGTAAAAAAATGAAGAGCATGAGCCAAAAAGTATATGATTGTATCGTTGTAGGAGGGGGCATAAGTGGGGTTACTTTTGCACACTATCTGAAAAAAGAAGGTAAAGCCGTATTGGTCTTGGAGAAAAATAAGAATACCGGAGGGCAATTGCAGACAGGACATCTTTCTGTTCAACCAGACTTCTGGTACGAGCTTGGGTCCCATACCTGCTACAATTCATATACCAGCCTGTTGTCTATCGTGAAAGAAATACGAAGAACAGATATAATAGTACCTCTCGGAAAATTCAGTTATGTGCTCCATGCATCGGGTAAGATAAAAAGTATTATGTCGGAAGTATCCAAGCTATCATGTCTACTTCACTTTCCGAAGTATTTCTTTTCAGACAAAGCCGGGAAAACTACCCGCGAATATTTTCGTCCTATCGTAGGGGCTTCTAATTATGACAGGTTGTTTACCAATGCTTTCAAAGCTGTGATCTGTCAACCGGCGGATGATTATCCTGCGGAAATATTTCTTAAAAAGAGAGACAAAAGAGAAAAGGATATTTCACGACGCTTTACATTCAAAGGTGGCTTATCGTCGTTTATCAATGCAGTAGTAGAGAGTGGAGATCTTGAAGTCAATACTTTAAGTGAAGTCATTGATATAAAGAAAGAAGGCGATGTCTTTTTGCTTTTAACAGCAAACGGGCAAATCTTTTATGCACGAAATATTGCTATGGCGGCAAATCCGAAAGTGAGCTCTAGTCTGCTGAAGGATATAGAACCGGAGTTAGCCGGATTGTTATCCTCCATCCCGATATTTGCTTCCGAATCTTTGAACATTACCATAAAGAAAGATAAAATAGAGTTGAAAGAAATAGCAGGTATAATTCCTTTGTCAGACGACTTCCTTTCAGCAGTATCCAGAGATCTGATAGAGAATGGCGAGTATAGAAGCTTTACTTTTCACTTTGAGAAAGGCAAAAAATCAGAGAAAGAAAAGCTGGAGCTAATATGTAGCGTGTTGAATATTCAACAATCTGATATAATAGAGACTTCATTCATAGAACATAGTTTGCCAGCAATGCGATTGGATCATTTGCATATGGATGAGAAAGTACAGGCTATGCGAAAGAACGATAGTGTTTATCTGTTGGGCAATTACTACTACGGTTTGTCTTTGGAAGATTGTGTGAACAAGTCTAAGAATGAATTTGAGAGATTTAAGAGCAACTTGTAATTCTTTATAAATCTAAAGGGAGTGAAGAATATCCTTCTTCACTCCCTTAGAATGATATTGTATCTTATTTACTTGGTTTCAGTATGTAGGTAATTTCTTTAGCTCCTGTCAACGCATCATGAGATAGAGCATATCCATTCAATGTTTTGCCGTCAACTCTCACTTCTTTTATATAATTTGCCGCTACATCCTGAGGTTTAATCACATTGATAACAACCTTATCCGACTTATAATACTTAGGATCGAGTTTGATTGTTATTTTACTGAATGTAGGAGTCGTTAGTGTATAGTCTGGTTTTCCCGGACATTCGGGATACATGCCCATCATGCTGAATACAGCCCAACCCGATATAGTACCTGTATCATCATTGCCCGGAAGTCCTCCCGGCGTATTCGTGAAATGCTTGGCTAGTATCTCTTTAACAAGCTTTTGTGTGCGCCATTCTTCTCCTTTTATCTGGCTAAACAGGTACGGATAGTGTATGTCAGGCTCATTTGTTACATCGAAATAACCATTGTCGAATACAGCTTGTAGCTTATCTACAAAGCTTTTCTTGCCTCCCATCAATTTGATAAGTCCCGGGATATCGTGCGGAACAGCAAATGTATAATTCCACGCATTCCCTTCATGGAAACCCGGATTAGGCTCAAAATTCGCACCTTGTAACGGGCTGAAAGGAGTTAAGAATTCTCCGTTAGGCAAGATTGGTCTGAATGTACCATATTCTTTGCTGTAGTAATGCTTATAGCCTAGCGAACGTTTATAAAACTTTTCTGCATCTTCTTTTTTGCCCAAAGAGTTTGCCAATTCGGCCAATGTCCAGTCTGCCATATAATACTCTAAGGCATGAGAAACAGAGTTGTCATATTTTTCTCTTAATGGTACGTAGCCTAGTTTCATATAATCATCATTATCGGGACGAAGTAAGTTTTGAGGTCCCGGAGTGGTTGCAGACTTTATAAAAGCTTCGTATGCTGTATTGATATCAAAATCTCTTAATCCTTTCATCCATGTGTCTGTAATTACAGGGATGGCAGGGTCACCCTCCATCGTTAGCGATTCGCGAGAATATAATTCCCATTTTGGCATCCAGCCCGACTCTTTATACATATCTATCATCGTGCGTACCATCTGCAACTGACGATCCGGATATAAGAGGGTCATCATCTGGTGCAGGTTGCGGTATGTATCCCACAATGAATATACGGTATAGCGGTTTTCTTTTGTTGTTTTTATCTCCGAGCTTTCCATTGCCGGATATTGTCCGTTTACATCTTGTAAAATATTCGGGTGGATAAGCATGTGGTAAAGCCCTGTGTAGAATACTACCTTTTGGTCTTCTGTGCCTCCTTCTACAAGGATGCGTGAGAGGTCGTCGTTCCACATTTTGCGTGCTGCAAGTCGGATAGCATTGAAGTCTGGTTTTGGTTGTTCTTTCTCGAGATTCTGGCGTGCATTTTCCATGCTAACAAAAGAAACTCCCATTTGCACTTCTACTGTTTCTCCTTCTGCGCAGTCGAAAGTGAAATAAGCTCCTACATCATCGCCGGCTATTTCTTTTTCGTATTTTGTATAAATCTTATATGTTCCTGCATCTTTGTTCCAATCTTTTTCCCAGTCTCCTCCGGGGCGTTGGAATTTCCAGTAACCCGATTTTTGTGGAGCTTTGCTTACACGCATCACAAAGTAAATAGGGAATACAGCCTGATTCTGAGTATAACAGAATGTTCCAAGTAGTTTCGTTCCTTCTATTTCCGTGTCGCTTACTTTGCGAACCATCGCGCCTGTTTCGTTTGTAAGACCTTCTCCTAGATTTAGTAAAATATGATTCTGTCCTTTGGGAAATGTGAAACGGGCTATACCTACTCGAGGTGTTGCACTAACTTCGGTTTTGATATTGTACTTGGTCAGGAAATTAGTATAATATCCCGGAGTTGCTTTTTCATCTTTGTACTTACTCCCGTATTTTTTATAATCTACTTCCAGCTCGCCGCTTATAGGCATCAAGAGTAGACTACTCATATCGGGGCATCCCACACCACTGAGGTTGACATGCGCATAACCGGTAAATACGCTATTGTCGTACGAATAGGGAGTAGACCACCATCCGGTGTCTTTGTCTCTTTTGTTTTCGGGAGAGCCCATTACATTGAATGGTGTTACCGACATAAATCCTTGAGGACACATCGCTCCGGGGTTCGTTGTTCCGTAGTTTGTTGTTCCTATAAATGGATTTACATAGTCAACAGGATCTGTTTGAGCATACAGGCTGGCTGTTGCAAGTGCTATGCTTATTGTTAATAGTATTTTTTTCATTTGTTTATTTTTTGTCACGCTGGGTGACAGGGTATTATCTAAAAAAGGTGACAAAAGTAACAGGTTTTCACTCATTCTTATTTGTCACCTTTTGTGTTACATTTATTATCTAATACTAGATAAATTATTATTTACTTTTTGTATTGTAGCCTTCAGCTACGATGTTGTAGTTGGTGATACTTTTAGGTATATCCAATTCTACTAATCTTTTTTCTCCGCCTAGCAAGTTAATATATCCATCAGAGAAGTAAGCAGGGAGTAATATCTCTTTAGAGTTTTTGTCCACTACATTTAGTTTTACCGCAACTGCTAATGTTTTCGAGGGATTTGATACTTCTACCCATGTTTTACCTTTGCTGCTGATCGTTTTAATAATTACTGTTGTCGACGGTAACGTATTTATGGCTTCGTATGATTTTTTATCTCCATTTGTCATCCAGTAATCATTGATTGATAGTACTTTCCCTTTTGCATCTTTTAATTCAAGGCGTGCCAGATACAACTGAGGTAAGTTATTTCCTTTTTCGGGAACAAAACATTTAGTTGCTGAGTTTGCTTTTGCATCCAGTTTTATATTCTTCTTATATAATTCTTTTCCTTGAAGATCGATGAAACGCAGACCGGCAGTTACAGACTTGTAATCATTCAATGTTGTATTAATAATCATAACATCATTTTCTGGCAAATTCATTTGTATGTGAATAGGCTCGCATGCTTTTTTTGCTCCGAAATAAGATCCCGGTGTTTCGTAATCGTAAGTATATGTTTGCCATATCATACTTGGCCATGCCGGGTGGCTCATCCAAAGGATAAGTCCTGTGGTATTGTTCCACATTTTGCTGTTCCATGCTTCGAGCATATTGCGCCATGCATCGTAAGTTACAAATTGCGATTTGCGTGAAAAATCTTCCATGCTTTCTGCTTTTCCATAGCGGTCTACTGCATTGATAAAGTCTCCGAAATTCTGAGTCGTATGGTGCAGATCGTGATAAGCCCATACATCATTGATAGGCCACTGGTCTTCCGGTGCAATAAATTTACGGATTGTATTTGCCGTAGGGATTGCATAGCTTCCCATTTCGGTATTGAATCCTTTCGCATTCTCGGTATAATATTTGGATGGGTCTTTGAAGTATCCCCAAGGGCCACTGGTTCCCATATTCAAGAAGCGAGATTGTCCGTGATAGTGGCGTGTAGGGTCTTCTTTAGCCATCATTGCAGAGATGCTCTCTTCTAATTGTTTAGGAGCAAATCCTTCGTTGCGAGGACACCACACTGCTATAGATGGGTGATTGCGGAAGCGACGAACTGCATCTGTCGCATTTTTCACAAATAGAGGAAAATCGCTAGGTTCTACCGTATCGTCCGTTGTAATCCAGAAGTCATTCCATACAAGCATACCGTATTCGTCGCATAATGCGTAGAAATCCTCTTCGGTTGTTTCTCCTGTCCAGTTGCGAATAATGTTGAAGTTTGCATCTTTGTGCAGTCTGATATATGGTTCAAGACGTTCTCTTGATACACGTTTCATGCCATCGTCCATTCCCCAGTTGCCACCACGGCAAAAAATTCTTACTCCGTTTACTCTTATCGCAAAAAATGGACCTACAGGATCATCGCTCGATAGAGGCTGTAACCCGGAGGTGTCTGCATCCTTAGCAATAGTAGGAAGGTTGTTGTCTTTGGTGAATGCAACACGATTAATATAGTCGAATACCGGTTTTCCTTTATTTACTGTTTCATTCGGAGTATAAAGAACCCGCTTGTTTTGGCTGTTGTCGTTTACCATCAGTTCGTACGACATTTCTCTTATCCCAAATTTCAGGAATTTTGTGTCCGATACTTTATTATTTGCCTGTACGGTTAATTCCAGATTATATAACTCAGGCCTCCCGTAACCGTTTGGCCACCACAAACGTGGGTTTTTTATATTCAGTTCTTTAAACTGCTCCGGAGTAAATGTTATCTCTTTTTCTTCGTTCGCAGCCAACGTAAAAGGTAGCGATATGTTTATATTTTCAATTTTAGCCGTTAGCGTACCATTGACAGTTTTAGAGGTAATATTTCTTACAATATTTTTTATTGATATTTTGGCTTGTGTCGTATCGGGAAGTAAAATATCTGTGGTTACAAGAGGATCACCGATAATGATATCGCCCCCGACTTTTAGTCTTACATCTTGCCAGATGCCCGTGTTACGGTCACGTATTCCTGGAATCCAGTCCCATCCTATCGAAGAGATAAATGTAGGTCCATCTGTACTGAGTACTCCTCCGTTTAGTCCCTGTCCGGCAATCATAGATTGTTCGTGAGGGATACCCGGATTGTGTGGAGGAAAAACATGAACAGCAAGGATGTTTTCTCCATTTTTATTTACAAGATCTGTTATATTAAACTCACCCCGGATAAAAGCACCTTTCATATCTCCCAGGCTTTTTCCGTTGAGGTATATATCCGCTTTGTAGTTGATGCCATTGAAAAGTAAGCGCAGTTGGTTGCCTTCAATATCTTTTGGCACTGTAAACTTACATCTGTACCACCAGTCGGTGCGACTTAGCGATTCAGGTATATTCATATTATTCAGCCCGAAATAAGGGTCGGCGTACACTCCTTGATTGACAAGAGTGATAAGCACTGTACCCGGAACAGTTGCATTATACCATGCAGAAGTGCTATATTGAGGGTCGAAAATAGATTTGTTCGACGCCATTGCTGTTTTTCCGTCTGTCATTTCCCATCCGTCCGAGATAATCCATTCTCCGCTTTGTACAGGGACAAGGGCTGTTGGTATATTCCTTTTTGCGACTCTTTCCAATGTTTGAAAGGGGGCTTTTCCTTTAGGTAATTCAGATTGGGGTTGTGGTTGCTTCAAGCCTGTCCAGAGTTGCCCCGGAATAAAATCTTGAGCGTTGATTTGTACCAATGACATTAGCATTAATATCATCAAACTTACATAGAATTTCGAATGTCTTTTATTGAACATAAGTAAGGTATTAATAGGTTATAAATTATATTTCATCATTATTTTAGAGGATAAGATCCCTCAATAAAGCAATGCAATATTTCTAGTGTGTCGGAATAATGCTATTCTAAATAATAACAATTAGAAGTGCTCTTGCCCTAGTGGACAAAGGTAATATTTTTTGGTGATGTGTAGATCAGTCATTTATATAATAATGGTAAAATGGACGGTGAGTGAAACAAAAAAGGGAGTAATTTATATTACTCCCTTGTCGAAATTATGCAATTAAGCGATTTTTATTTCTTTTCTTTTCCGTACCGTTTTTTTGTTTTTTCTTTTCACAAAAAAGATGTAGTAACCTGTCAGTGGAAGGCTTGCCCCGATAAGGGCGAATATAAAGGTGAATATTTTTGACCATATCCCCCAATAGTTTCCTACATGGAGAGAATACACCCAAGCCCATATTTTGGTAGTGCCTTCCTGATCCTTAAATAAGGTTGTAGCTGTGATCTCTCCTGTTTTTTTGTCAAACTTGTATTGGTCTGTAGCTCGTGATGTAACAGATGATTTCAGGTGAACCGCTGCGGAGCCATCTTGCACCCGTATATACTCATAATCAGGATTTGATGTCTGTAAAGAATTGAATACCGTTTGCCAATTAGCTACATTCAATTCTTTCTTTTCTTCCTGTTGTCCGCCACGACCACCACCACGTGCACCTCTTCCGCCTCCATGTCCTCCGGATTCGGCGATTTCGACACCAAAGAGCCTGAACAATCCATTTCGATACCATTCGAACGACCAAACCATGCCTGTAAGTGCGCAGATAAGTAATACTAAACAAGCATATACTCCGAGTACGTTGTGCATATCGTAGAAGAGGCGTTTGCGCCCTTTTCTGAATTGAATTTTGAAGCGGCTTCTATTCCATCTTTTCGGCATCCAGACAATAACCCCGGAGATAAGGATGAATACGAAAATGAGCGTAGAGATTCCTACCGTATATTTACCCCATGTGCGGCTACCATCCATCAGCCAGCGGTGTAGTACCATGATGGTATAGAAGGGGCTTTCCTGAAATTTATACATTCCCGTCACTTCTCCGGTATACTGGTTGACAAATGCGGTGATCCTGAATCCTTCGGCTAAGGTCATGCGGTAAGTGCGCTTGGGGTCGTCAGATATCTGTACACTTGCTACAGAATTACTATCTAATTGAGCGTTTACTTTTGGGATGAGCTCTTCCAACGGCATAGGCTTTTCCTTTACCTCATCTACAAAGTAGTGAGAGGGATTGGATAGCTCTAATATCTCGTCCTGAAAAACAAGAATCGCTCCTGTAAGGCAAACAATTGTTATTATGATTCCTACAGGAAGGGAAAGCCATTTATGGAGTTTTTTTAAGAATGGTCTCATATACTATTATTAAGCGTTTATAAAGAAAAATTCCGGTGAGTTAGCACTGCTAAGACACCGGAATCAAACTATCATCAAAGTTAAGTAATTCTTTAAACTATCATCATTACAAAGATCGGTGTTTTAATACTATCTTACAATCACAATAAATGATGATATTTGTGTCGTTCAATCACAATAAATAGTGATTAAAAGCGATAAGATACTACTCCTGCAAAATTGCGAGGGTCGATCTGGTTGATGTAGCCTCCACGGAAATATGAATTGTATCCAAGCTCGTCAAATATATTATTGAAGAACACGCGTGCCGTTACTTTCTTGTATGTATATGCTACCTGTGCATTTACTGTTGTATAGGCAGGCATATCAAATGGTTTTACACCAATCGGAGAGCCATGTCCATCAGGAGCAAGACTGTACTCATTAACAGGGCGTTTTCCTACATAGTATGTACCTACTCCGATGGATAAACCTTTAACTGCTCCTCTGTCAACTGTATAGTATATCCATCCGTTAGCTGTATGCTTTGGTGCATTCATCGGAGCTGACCCGTTTACATATGAAGGGCTGTCTGTATATCTGGCATTCAGGTAAGCATATCCTAGCATTACTTGCAGGTTGTTTAAGATTCGTCCGTTTAGTTCCACTTCTATACCCTCTCTTTTCAATGTCCCTGCTTTATAGTAATAGTTGGTTGGGGTATTCGTACCTTCTATATATGCAGCATTGGTCAGGTTTTCTGTTTTGATGTTGAAATATGTAAAATTGAAGCGCAGCCTGTTGTCTAGCCAATCCGATTTGAATCCGACTTCCCATTGTTTTGTTGTCGATGGACCGGCCTGCGTTACGCTGTCGGTTAGGATTTGCGCTGCGGATCTCAGGCTGGTGCTGGTGGTATAAGATCCGAATATATTTACATTTTTGATAGGGGTAACCATCAAACCTAACATCGGATTCCATGCGTCGCCTGTCGTTGTTCCTGCAGTAGCATTGATCGTAGAGATAGAACTGTAACGAAGACCAAGTATAACTTTGAGGTATTCATTTATTGTCATCACCTCCTGCGCCATGATTCCGTACGTTGTATATTTAGCCTGTACGGGATCACTGGCTCCTTTCAATGCCAATTTTGAAGGAACATCATTTGGAATTTTATTAGCTAATACGTCAATCGTATCTACGACCATTGAGCCCAGGTTTGTTGTGGTAGCATCCGCAATTCTGTAGTCGAAGCCGACCTGGAATGTATGTTTTATCGAACCTGTGTATACATCCTTTCCAACGAAATCTAATTGGAATGTTGAGTTTTTATCATCACGCAAATTACGTGAAATAGCGCGTTGTTTGATATTGTAATCTGTAGGGCGGCTTTTAAGGGCGCTTAATCCGGTGGATGTGTTATCCACATTATAAGACGAATTGAAATAAGCAGCTCTTAAACTGATTTTATCAGCTAGTTGACGAGTGATACGCGCAGCATAACTTAAAGTTTTGCTGTTGGTATTATCTTCTCTAAATCCTAAAAACTTACTGTAAGGCATGTCATACAGAGCTTCTTTGTCGGCTCCTGCGAGATTTACTGTACTTGTTACCGGAGTTCTGTTTTCATTCATATAGTCCAGTTCCAATGTTACAGTTGTTTTGTCATCCGGCCGCCATTCTAACGATGGATTAATATATACCTTATTTGAAGATACTATTGCTCTGTAATTATCAGCACGCTCATAAGCTCCGTTTAGACGGAAAGCGATTGTGTTTTTACTATCTAGAACAGTTTGTACATCGAATGTCGGACGAACCTGTCCCCAGCTGCCTACACGTACTCCAACTTCACCTCCATTTACAAATTTAGGCGTTTTAGTAACTACGTTTATTACACCTCCGGCATTACCTAAGTCAGTTATAACACCTTGAGTGATAGCCGCAGACCCTTTTATAACTTGTATGCTCTCCACACCCATCATGTCAGTCTGTATCGAAGCAGTTTGGAACTGAGAGTCTGTTCTTACACCGTTCTTCAGAACAGGAATTCCGCGAAACCCGCGAAGTGACATACTTTCTTTTACGCCACCGTAAGAACCAAACAGTGTTACACCCGGCACATTTCTTACTGCATCTGTAATAGTAAGGGCTCCTTGTTCAGCGATTACCTTATCGGAAATTACAGATATACTTTGTATCTGTTCGCTAGGGCGTAATGGCATACGTGTGATAGCATCAAGCTTTTCGGGTTGCTTGTATCGTTCGCCGAATACTTCAATCTCGCTTAGGTTTGCATTCGAAATCATATCAAACTGGATATGAAATTCTTCATTATTTTTTAGGTCTACTTTCTTTTCATTGTTATTGTATCCTACAAAGCTTACTACCAGAGTAAGTTCCCTTTTAGGGAGGTTTGTAAATCTAAATTTTCCTGATTCGTCAGTAGATACGCCTTTTTGTAATTCTTTGATCGCTACAGTAGCAGATGCTATAGGATCTCCATTTTCGTCGAGTACCCTTCCTTTTATAACTTGAGCACTAACAATTGTAATGCCTATGATTAGAAAAAGAAATAGAGTAATGATCTTCTTCATAGTTGATATATATATAGTTTATACGTTAATAGATAAAATTATTCGACGGCAAAGGTCTTTATAATTGTACTCTCGCACAATCACAATATATAATGAAATTTTAACCTGTATATAGCAATAAATAGGGATTGGAGGCTTCGGGGCTAGTTAGCGGTGCCTACGCTGTAGATACTTATTTTACTATTTGTGCATTTCAAGATCTCTTTAGCACATGATTCGAGGGTAGAGCCTGTTGTAATAATATCATCCACTAATAGGATGTGTTTGTTGGCGAAGGTTTCCGGGATTACCACATGGAAGATATCTTCTACGTTTTTCCAACGGTCGAAGCGGGCATTTTTTGTTTGTGAAGGATTATTTACTTTTCGTAGCAGGGTATCACTATTAATAGGTATTCCGGTTATGTGTGAAATCCCTTTGCATATTTCAAGCGACTGATTGTATCCTCTTCCTTTTTGACGTTTTGGATGAAGTGGAACAGGTACCAGCATGTCTATAGAAGAAATAAAATCGCTGTTTTTTATATTTTCTCCACATAGTTCACCAATGAATGTGCCGATGTGAGGGTTTCCGTTATATTTCAATTCATGAATAATGTGCTGTATGCTGCCTCCTTTTACAAAATAGGCAAAAGCGGCAATATGTTGGAAGGGAAAGCGTCCGGCGAAAAACTGTTCCAGACGATTGTCGGGTTGCAGATGGAAATTCGTTTTGGGTATGAGCAGTAGGCAGTCGGTACAAATGTGCTGCTCTCCTTCGCTCAATCGCTCCTTGCAGACAACACAGAGGCTCGGGAAAAAGAGATCGAGAAAATTATGAAATATTGTCTTCATAAGTACCGCCTAAGATTTTATCTACACATTTGATACACAAATCCATTGAGAAGCCTCGCCCCAAAGCAAAGCGTATTAGCTTGGTTTTCTTATCATAGTCATTCTTTGCCTTTACTGATTTTTCTTTTATCGAGAGGATATGCATCAGTTGTTTTTCGAATTCATCTCCTGCAAGGTCTTCCAAGATCGGGTTGTAAATCGATTCGGAAATATTAAGTTTTCTGAGTTCAAAAATGATTTTGGTCTTTCCCCATTTGTTGAACTTTAATTTATCGTTGATAAAGCTTCTTGCAAAACGTGTGTTGTCAAGGTATTTCTCTTTCCTTAGCCTGTCTATAATTCGTTCTATAGCATCGGGAGGTAATTCCCATGCAAGTAGTTTTTTGCGTACGGAAAATTCAGATCGTTCGGCTCTGGAACAATAGGCTGCGACACGGTTGAGTGCTTGTGGTTCGGATAACTTCAATTTTTCTTACTTTTATAATAACACTCAAAAGTAGGAAAAATATTATCCTGAACGTAGTAAAGTTTTTTGTTTTGGTAGAATCTAGTACATCATCTGTCTATCTCTGCTCTTACCATTCTGTCGTTTTTGTTTAAATCCTGAAATAGTGAAACGTTTATAAAGCCTTTGCTTTTGACTAATTCTACTGTATTCTGTCCTTTCGTTTGATTTATTTCGAAGTATAATTTGCCGTTTGGCTCGAGTAGATCTAAGGCAATATCGGCAATCCGGACATAAAACAAAAGCCCGTTATTGTCGGGTACGAACAGTGCAGTGTGTGGTTCATAATCCAAAACATTCTGATCCATTCCGGATTTTTCTTTTTCCAAGATATAAGGAGGATTGCTGACTATAATATCAAATTTGGTGTCTGTAGGATAATTTTTTAGAACATCCACATTTCTGAAGTTTACATCCACAGCATTTGATTCTGCGTTGAGGGTTGCGATCTTTAATGCCTCTTCTGATATATCCCATGCTTCGATGTATCCTTCTTCTAAATGTTTTGCTAATGCTATTGCAATAGCTCCGCTACCGGTGCCAATATCGAGTACTTTTAGTCCTGACTTTTTGTTTTCGTTCAAAATCAGTTCCACAAGCTCTTCCGTTTCGGGGCGGGGTATCAATACAACCTTTGTTACATGGAATGGAAGTCCGAAAAATTCGGTTTCACTAATAATATACTGTATTGGTTCCGAGTTTTTTAAACGATATAGTATAGAATGCAGTAAGTAGGTTTGTTCTTCCGTCAACATTGTGTCTGATATCACAGCCTCAGGATACGAACGCTTGGTTATATGTTCTATTATAATACGTATAAATCCCGAAATTTCACTTTCGGGATAATACGCTTTTAGATATTCTTTTATATAAGAAATTGTTTTTTGCATCAGGCTGTACTATTTTCTTTTCTTCCTTATTCCATTTCTTCGTCGTACTTCTGAAAGAGGAAATCGTTGTAAGGGTAGCGTTCTATATGGATTGCTTTTATTCTCTCATACAACTTCTGTTTCAATTCCTCGATATTCAATTTCTCTGTAGCCGAAATAAAAATACAATCGTTGTGCATTTTGTTCATCCACGAGTTTTTAAGTTCCTCCAAAGAAATGTTTTCCTTTGTTTTAGGAGTCAAGTCATCTTCATCTTTGGGTTTATAAGAAAAAGAGTCCACTTTATTAAAAATCAATATAGTTGGTTTTTCCTCTTTGTCTATCTCAAGTAATGTTTTATTTACTACCTCTATTTGTTCTTCGAAGTTAGGATGAGAGATATCCACTACATGTAATAACAGATCAGCCTCTCTTACCTCGTCTAATGTAGACTTAAATGATTCGACCAGATGAGTAGGCAATTTGCGGATAAAACCTACAGTATCGGATAACAGAAATGGGAGGTTGTCGATGATAACCTTTCTTACTGTCGTATCCAATGTTGCAAAAAGTTTGTTTTCCGCAAAAACTTCCGATTTGCTTAGCAGCGTCATAAGGGTTGATTTTCCCACATTGGTATATCCTACTAAGGCTGCACGTACCATTTTTCCTCTATTTTTTCTCTGAGAAGCCATTTGTTTGTCAATACCTTTCAGCTCTTCTTTTAGGAATGCTATCTTGGTAAGAATGATACGGCGGTCGGTCTCCAACTGAGTTTCTCCCACACCACGCATCATTACACCTCCCCCTCGTTGACGGTCTAAGTGAGTCCATAAACGGGTCAAACGTGGAAGCAGATATTGATATTGTGCCAGTTCTACCTGTGTCTTGGCATAAGCAGTTTGGGCACGCATGGCAAATATATCGAGGATGAGGCTTGTACGGTCAAGAATTTTCACTTGCAATTCCTTCTCTATATTCCTTATCTGCTTGGGAGAAAGTTCATCATCGAAAATGACTAGACCGATCTCATTATCTTCCATATATTGCTTTATTTCCTGTAATTTTCCTGTCCCTACGAAGGTAACGGGATTTGCCTTTTCAAGCTTTTGTGTGAATTTTTTTACAGGAACGATACTCGCCGTTTCGGCAAGGAATGCAAGCTCATCGAGGTACTCTTTTACCTGTTCTTCTGTTTGGTATTGAGTGATAAGCCCTACTAGAACTGCTTGTTCGTTTTTTGATTCTGATATAATAAAGTCTTTCATATAATCTTTTAATCTCTAAAGATTTTAAATCCTATTTGTACTCTAACTCCAAAGTTCCACCTTTGAGAATGTCATTGTGGTTTATTCTGAAGTCGGAGATAATTTTTCCGTTATACTTCACCTGTCTGATTATAGCATCGGGTGATTTACGGTTCTTAGTTGTAATGTTTAATTTTTTTCCGTTATCCAACTGTATGGTAATATTATCATAAAGCGGAGAAACGATCTCGTACCACGGTTCGCCTACTACCAGAGGATATAGTCCTATTGTAGAGAATACATACCATGCACTCATTGTGCCATCGTCTTCGTCCATTTCAGGCATGTATCCTTTCGGTTCTGTCTTAAAAGGCTTGCCATGATAAGGTGTCGGATATTCAGCATTCCCTCCATACAGGTGGTTCAAATCTTCTTTTATGATGCGTCTTACATTCGCCTGAGCTTTATCGTATTGTTGCAAGCGATTGAAAATATACGGAGCATGTATTCCCGGTTCGTTTCCTTGATTAAACAGATTGTTGTCAAAGAAATAGGTGAGCTGCTTCGCTAAGATGTCTTGTCCTCCTGCACTGTCAGCCATTTCGTTCAGGTATTGAGGCAAAGCCCAGCGATATTGCCAGCGTGTACCTTGATAAAGCCCGCTGCCTCGCATCTTTGTAAAAGAATCGTCAATGTTATTAAAATCTGTATTCCATGTTTTTATAAATGTGCTTTTTGCTTTGTCGCTATAGGAATTAGCGTCATCCGTTTTGTTTAGTATCTCAGCTATCTGAGCCATAGCCCACCAGTCGATACAGCTCTCCAGTGTCTGATCGGGACGATTGGTAGGGAGATTGTCCATTTCCTTCTTTATTCCATCGTAAGCTTCAGCTAAATTGATATTGGTAATTCCTTTCTTGTACGCATCCAGTAACACTACTTGTGAATGCTCGGTACGTACTGTGGGGGTTGATTCGAAGTCTGTAGCCCAATCTTTTTTGCCATATATATACAGATTACACAAAGAGTTTGCAATATCTCTCATCGATTTCGAATCGAGTAGGGTGATTAACGGGAACTTGGTCCGATATGTATCCCACATAGACCAGCAACTGTAATATGTATAATCCTTTTTTTGCTGTACTTCTCCATTTGTAGCCAAATACTTTCCGTCGATCGAGGTCGTATTTGCCGGACTAAGAAATACTCTGTACAGAGAGGTGTAGAATAGTTTCTTTTCGTCTTCGCCAGCTCCTTTTATTTCTATTCGCGATAGGATGTTTTCCCATGAATCAGCAGCTTGTGATTTTATTTGTTCAAAAGAAAGGTTTTTTATCCCTTCATTTTCTAAGCGAGCTGTTTCTGTGCTAATCGGAGAAAGAGCAACTCTTACTTCTATCGGATGATTATCAGTACCCTCAAACGCCAGCTCTACATCTTGCTCATACTTTGCATTTACTGTAAAGGGCTTGCTTATACTTATGTTGAAGTACAGTTTGTAAGCACCATGATCGCATGTATTGCCTGCATGTATATATCCTTGTATTTCCCTGTCTGAAATAATCTCATAATCACAGTCCAGTACTCTGGTGAAAGATGAAGCAAAATTTATCGACATTTTTGCAGATTCCCCTTTTGGGTAGTGATAACGTTCTATAGCTACATTATGAGTTGCTATCAATTCTGCTTTTATTCCATTGGTAAGAGTGGTGGTATAGTAACCCGGAGTAGCAGACTCCAGTTCTTTATTCATACTGATGCTAACATCTTTCGCTACAGGTTTGATGCTTAAATTGCCTCCTGCGCCACTACAGCCGATACCAGATATACGATTGACCGAGAACCCGGAAATCTTACTTACATCATAATCGTATCCGACATGAGTTCTGGGATCAGAATCGGGACAAACTCTCGCCATACCGTACGGAACACATGCGGCAGGATCTACCTGTCCGTTATCTCCAGCTGTACCCATAAAGAGATAAACATATTCGTTCTTTGTCTTTCCTTGTTGAGCAAAGAGATCATTTGTATTTATTAGTATCGAGCAGAATAGAATAATCAGGATGAGCGATGGTTTATAGAATCTCATAATTAAAGTTTTTCGCACAGGATTTGGTATAATGGGCTAAAGGTAAGAATAATCTGTAAGAGGTAGCAGTGCATAGATATTAAAAAAGAGCCTGCATTGTAGGCAGACTCTTCTGTATCTTTTTCGTACTTTGTTGTAGGATAAAGAATTAAGCTTTGTTAGATACAACTCTTTTTTCTTTGATTCTAGCTTTCTTACCTGTAAGACTACGAAGGTAATACAATTTAGCACGACGAACTTTACCCACTTTGTTTACAGTGATACTGTCAATAAATGGTGATTCGATAGGGAAAATTCTTTCTACACCGATGTTGTCAGACATTTTACGAACAGTGAAACGTTTTTTTGTTCCGTGTCCTGCAATTTTAATAACCACACCGCGGTACTGCTGAACACGTTCCTTGTTACCTTCTTTGATACGGTAAGCAATTGTCACTGTGTCACCACTTTTGAATTTAGGAAACTCTTTTCCTGTAGCAAATGCTTCTTCTGCAACTTTAATTAAGTCCATGATTATATATGGTTTTGTTGTTAATATACGCAATATACACGAGCACCTCCCGTCAGAGATTACGCAAAGCGGATGCAAAGATAACGATATTTCCGAAAATTGCAATACCTTAACCTCTATTTTTGAAACTATTAGGATGGGCGTCAGAAGGTGTATTCCATTCCTATTCCGTAAGAGTTATCTCCTATATTTGGAGCTATTGCCAGAGTATGTTTCGAATTTAAGTGATTCGGGTATAAAATTTTATTGATTGTTGGCAATAAAAGATAACTGGCTTCGACACTGAATATGCCTATACCGGCTCCCATTAAAACATCACTTACCCAATGCCTTTTGTTAAGTACACGCAATACACCTGTTGCAGAAGAGGCTATATATCCGCTAAAAGCTATGTAGGGTGATTTGCCTATATACTCACGGAACAGTATGTGTGCACCGACAAAACTTGTAGCTGTATGACCCGACGGAAATGAATTGCGTGTCGATCCGTCTGGTCTAAGTACTCCGGTGCTGTTTTTTAGAATGTTCACAGTTCCCGCCATCAGAAGGTGAGACATAGCCATTATGATCGTTACATCTTTCAGATCGTGATTTCCTTTAATTCCCGCAAGATTTAGTGCATATACAGAAACGGCAGGAGCAAACTGTAGATAATCATCATATATCATCTTATTCTTAAAGTGCTCGCCTACCTCATTGTTTGTGCTTTTGTCTAGATCTTTAAGCATATGATTCTCGTGTGCCATGATGCCATAAGCGATAAATAGAGTAGGGGCTATTAATCTGGGATACGTTGAGTTAAAGCTTATTTGTTCAATATTTAATTCTGGAATTTTGTTTTCCCATTTGTCGGAGTCGATATTTAAAGGAGCCTGAGGTAATGCAGATAAATCTATTTTAGGAAATAATGTCTTGTCGGGCAAAGAGCTGCTTTGTAATAATTTCGGTTTGGATGTAATTAACGGCTTATATTCTTGGGCATACAAATATATAATGCCTGTCTGCGTGAATAGTATAATGATAAAAAGACTTACTTTTCTAAGCGCATTCATATATGTCAAATTTGATAGTTTATTGATGATAAATATATAACGAAGAAGTTTTTATTTCGTTATTTGTTGGATATATTTTAAGGTTAAATAATCATAACACAAGGTATTATATCTTTGTTAATCTATGTTTAATTAAAGCTTCTTATTGGTTTTATAAGGCTTATTCGTTATACTTTTGTATGTATACAGGAGAAAAAGCCTTTTAATTTATTATCAAACATAAGATGAAAATAAAATATATAGCAGCTGCAACTGCATTCTTTGCAACGATATGCCTCAATGTTGCTGCTTTAGGAAGTAAAACAACGACTCTCTACGATACGGTCGATAAAGAAAAAATGGGACATTGGGTCGACTCGGTCTATAATCAAATGTCGCTAGATGAGCGTATCGGGCAGCTTTTTATGCCTATTGTAAGCGGAGATAATACGGAGTCGAATAAAAACACAATAAAAAGCCTGATAACAAACCAGTATGTCGGCGGGCTTTTGTTCTCTAAAGGCTCTCCTCAAAATCAAGCAGAACTCACCAATTATGCGCAACAGGTGGCTAGAACTCCTTTGATGATCTCGCTCGATGGCGAGTGGGGCTTATCGATGAGGTTGGATAATACAACACAGTTTCCTCGCAATATGATGCTGGGTGCAATTCAAAATGATTCCCTGTTATATTATTATGGTCTCGAAGTTGCCCGACAGTGCCGACAGATAGGTGTGCAGGTAAATTTTGCTCCGGCACTCGATGTTAATAGCAATCCAAATAACCCAGTGATCGGGAACCGTTCGTTCGGTGAAGACCCCGACCGTGTAGCCCAACTTGGTGTTATGTATTCGAAAGGCTTGGAAGCAGGCGGGGTGATGGCCGTAGCGAAACATTTTCCGGGACATGGGGATACATCCACTGACTCTCATAAAACTTTGCCTACCATTACGCATGACAAAGACAGGCTTGATGATTTTGAGATAAAACCTTTCAGAAAATACATTGATGAAGGTTTGTCGGGAATGATGATCGGGCATTTGAATATTCCAGCTCTCGATCCCAAAAGGCAACCCAGCTCTCTGTCTGAACCTATCACTACGAAGCTGTTGCAAAATGATCTTGGCTTTTCGGGATTGATCTTTACCGATGGTTTACAGATGAAAGGGGTTTCGGGAGAAGATAACTATTGTGTGAGGGCTTTGTTGGCGGGCAATGATGTTCTTCTCGGACCGGTTAATACAGCAAAAGAATTCAATGCGGTAAAGAAAGCGATCGCAGATACCTTACTCTCGGAATCGCAAATAGAGGTTAAGTGTAAGAAAGTATTGGCATATAAATATATTCTAGGTTTGAATCATGTCACGACTATAGAAGCTTCAGGTCTTATTCAAAGCCTGAATAATGCGAATGCCGAGTGGATAAACCGAAACCTGCATAGGGATGCGATGACATTGATAAAAGATGATGATAAAATTGTCCCGCTAAAGGAGCTTGATAAGAGAAAAATTGCAGCGATATCGATAGGTGCCTCAGTGGACAATACATTTCATAGTATTTTGAAAATGTATGGAGATGTTACCTGCTTCAATGTCTCTGATAGTGATGCCCTTTTACAACTCAAAAAAGTACTTGAGCCATATAATACAATAATAGTATCGGTGCACACTACAAGAACAAATTTTAGTACCGCTATACAAAATGTGATGCAAGGAAAAGAAACTGTACTAGTCTTTTTCCTTAATCCTTATCGGGTAGCGGCTTATGCATCAGCTGTCAAAAATGCCGATGGGGTTTTGCTGGCTTATGAAGATACTGATCTGTCTCAGAATTATGCGGCTCAAGCTATATTTGGAGGCAATGCTATTACAGGAAAAGCTCCTGTGACAGTAAAAGGAGTGTTTAAGGAAGGAAAAGGCATTAATACTAAAAAGATAAGACTAAGTTATAATGTGCCCGAAGATGTAGGCATAGCAACAAGCCGACTGGATGGTATAGAGACTATTGTACAGGAAGGCATAAAAGCACAGGCTTTTCCCGGATGTCAGATATTGATAGCCAAAGATGGAGAAGTTATTTATAATAAATCATTCGGCTCATTCGAATATGATGGCAAGCAGAAGGTAACGAACACCGATTTATACGATCTTGCCTCAATGACGAAGGCTACAGCTACCGTTCCTGCTGTGATGAAATTGTATGACGATGCCAAATTGAAACTCAACACACCTATTAGTAACTACGTATCTGCATTCAAAGGTACGGACAAATCGGATATAACAGTTAGGGATGCTCTCTTGCACGAAAGCCGACTTCCGGCCTTTATCCCTTACTATATGAATGCGATAGACGAAGATAGCTATGAAGGTAAATTGTTCAATCGTACGCAGACTTCTCTTTATTCTGCTCAGTTTGATGCGAATACATGGGCTCGTACAGATTATAAATTTAAACCTTCGATGGTGTCTCAAACTCCTGAAGTGGGTTTCTTGCCTTTAGCTGAGGGGCTTTACATCAACGAAACTTATTCAGATACTATTATATCTGAAATAGCGAAGTCGAAATTGTCTAAAAGGAAACAATATGTGTATAGTTGTCTCAATTTCATGCTACTGAAAGAAGTTGTGGAAAAAATATCGAAAGAGGATTTGAATACATTTGTACAGGAAAACTTTTTCAGCAAGCTGGGTGCTACAACAACGACTTACAATCCGTTGATAAAATTCGATAAGCAAAGAATTGCCCCTACCGAGAAAGATGATTTTCTACGCAAACAACTCTTGCAAGGCTATGTACATGACGAAGGTGCAGCTTTTATGGGTGGAATATCGGGTAATGCAGGCTTATTTTCGGATGCGAATGATATTGCCAAACTGTATCAAATGTGGCTGAATATGGGTACGTATGCCGGTGAGCAGTATTTGTCGCCAAAAACTTGTCAGCTGTTTCTTCAAGCAAAGAGCGGAATTTCACGCCGTGGGCTCGGATTTGATAAGCCGGAAACAACCACCGGCAAATCGAGTCCGACAGCATTAAGTGCTCCTGCCGGCACATACGGACATACAGGTTTTACAGGAACTTGCTTTTGGGTCGATCCCGATAATAATTTAATTTATATATTTTTGTCGAACAGAGTGAACGATAAACGAACTCATAATGCGATATCTACTTTAAATATACGTACACGTATTCAGGAAGAGATATATTCGGCGATGAAAAAAGGAACTGTATCACAAGAAACAAATATAACTAATACTAATACCAATGACAAACAAAAGACTGACGCTGAATGACGAATTGAAGCCATTTTTTAGTACCGAAAACCAATTAATATGGGATTTGATAATAGAAAACAAAACCGAAGAATTGCAACCGGTATTATCGGAAGAAGATGAGTTTATAAATAAAATACTTGCCGAACTTTTTACAGAGGGTAAGAGCGATACACTAGATGTATACGATTTTGTAACGATCAAAGAGCCTAATAGCAGTTTATTCAGAGATTTGGTTCGTTTCATTTTTGCATCAGATATCAATGGAAATTATGATGAAATAAAAGAATCGATCTTGAATAAGATTTTCGATTTTACACCCGATATGATTGAGCAGTTGCAAAAGGAGACTCAAGGATATCCTATGAGGCCTGTTTCCGAAGTTGTGATCAAAGAAGCTTCATCGATTCGCATGTCATTGAATACATTGGCTTATTATTTTCGCGAAAAGGAAGATGTTGAAGGACTACATTTCGCCACGGTTATGAGAACCAAGCTTACGCTGTCTATCATGAGTAACTACAAAAATATAGTGGGACATGATATGATAGAAGCTGCCAAAATAAAGGAACGGGTGGGAGAGACGGAAGCCGCTCTTGTTTTTTATAATGCTGCCCGTGAGAACCTGAAAAATGAACTGCATTGGTTTGTTGAAAGTCCGGAGATGGGAGCCAGCGAAGATGATGTGATTATGCTACAATCTCTTAAAGAAGCATATCAGTCTATCGACAGATTAAAGAATACAGAGGAGTTTGTGCAAACATGTGAAATTATCGACGAAATATTGAGCAGAGAATATGTTGAGTATGACTTCGATGAAGAGGATGAGGAAGATTAAAATATATATATTTCTATATTGCTGTCTTTTGTCGTTGCCTTGTGTTTTATTTGCTCAGCAGCAAAAGACAGCATTTATAAGTCTCGAAGAATATCTGCAAACGCAGGAGCTGGTAAATGTCAATGCTCTAGATAGCAGTATTCGTGTCGATTTGAAGTATGCAACAACAGATAACTTTACAAAAACAATTCTTTACGATTCGTTGACAAATATATATCTGCATCCTTTGGCTGCAAAAAAGTTGCTAGAAGCACAAAAATATTTGAAGACTCTCCACCCTGATTATAGTTTATTGGTTTATGATGCCGTACGTCCTTTAAGTGTGCAACGTAAGATGTATCGGGTGGTACAGAATACCAAATATGCGGCTTATGTCGCAAGCCCTTCACGTACAGGTCTTCATAATTATGGAATGGCAGTAGATCTTACTATTTGTAACAAAAAAGGTGTACCTTTGGATATGGGTACTCCCTTCGATTTTTTTGGTGGTGCTGCCGGTATCAATAAGGAGGCTGAATTGGTGCAACGAGGGGTTCTTACAAAACAGCAGGTCGCAAATCGTGAATTATTGGGCAAAGTGATGAGGCATGCCGGTTTTTTGACTATACGTGGGAATGGTGGCACTTCAATGCTGTACACCTTATAGAAGCTCGCAAGTTGTATAAGGTTATTGAATAACGACTTTTCTTTTTCTTTCGAAGGATATTTTGTAACTCTAAAATAATAAGCACATGAAAAGGATTTACACAGTTTTGCTTGTATTATTTGTTTTGAGTATGTGCGCACAGAACGTTAACGCACAATTTGTGGTAGCGCAAGACACCGTTCGCGGACGAATTGACTTTTGTCCTCGTCTTGGAGATTTGCATAACGCTGTAGAGATTCCTAACGATTCTGTTTTTTATATGCTGCCTATAGATCAGAGTACAGATCCGTGGCGTCAGGTCTATCGTTATATGCCTGATAGAAGCGTGAGCAGCGGATATATTCATGGTAGGAAACTGATGCGGGTGGATGATTATGATATAGTAGAAGTAGAGCGTTTGTCGGCTCATGGTAGCATATCTTTCAAGAATGCAGATGTACGAGTCGTTGTTTCCGTTGCGCCGATTAGTTCCAAAGATACATCAGTGAAAAAAGGCGCTGACGGTACCTACATGGTAAACGGTAAAAAGGCTTACGGTGTCTCAAAGTGGTCGTCTCCTCAGTTGCATTATAAATCTATTACGGTGTCTATAAAAGGGCGGAATATTCTTGTTCCTCAGAAGGTATTCGAGCATTTGCTCGAACCCGATATTGAAGATATGGTTGTGTATTATAATCCTTGCAAACAAATCGTTTATATGCAAGTCAACAATGGGGGTACATCGGCTTCTTATACCGCATT
Organism: Dysgonomonas sp. Marseille-Q5470; assembly: GCF_951230145.1. Taxonomy (NCBI): domain Bacteria; kingdom Pseudomonadati; phylum Bacteroidota; class Bacteroidia; order Bacteroidales; family Dysgonomonadaceae; genus Dysgonomonas; species Dysgonomonas sp. Marseille-Q5470. Next base: position 720,636 of record NZ_CATNVE010000001.1, read on the forward strand.
GTTTACTATTTCTGTTCGGGGTGCACTAAGTCCGTATATATTTTATCCATCTATGAATAGGTAAGAGCAGATTGATAGTCTTTTTATCCTTCTCTCCAATTTGAAAGATTTGAGTATATAGATATTTTTTTTTTAAAGAATTTATCTTATAACAAAAGGTCTTTGAAATGATTGTATGTCGATTTTGTAGTGTGCAGCAAAGAGTGACACAGCAAAAGAGTGCGAAACCTGTTACTTTTGTTACTTTTTAACAATTAAATAAAAGGGTAATTGGATCGAGGGTGGTGATTGAGAAGGAATTTACTTCTTTAATATTCCTGTTTGTTGAAAGATAGATAAGGTGATATAGAGCAATATTCCTGCTGCTATTCCTAGTACTCCGATTGTTATTGTAGCTACGATAATGAATGCTGCAAGAAAATAACGGTACTCGTTTCCTTTAAACTTGATGTTTTTTATCTTCAACGAGAACATTGGAATTTCCGATACCATGAGTAATGAGAATACTACAATGGCAACCAGAAAAGTATATATCAATGATGGAGTAATCATCGGAACTTTGTATGCAAGACCATAACAGAAGCTAACCCAAAACATAGCATTAGCCGGAGTATTTAGCCCGATAAAAGACTCGCTTTGCCTTTCGTCTACATTGAACTTTGCTAACCGTAAAGCAGAGAATATAGCGAGTAAGAATGCTATATATGGTAGATATTCTACTATGATCAGATTCTGGGATATGCGTATTGTGTTGTCTGACAGGAAGCGGAAGGCTGCAATGCTGGGGGCCAACCCGAAACTAACCATGTCAGCCAAAGAGTCGAGCTCTTTACCTATTGGAGAATAGGCCTTCAGCAAGCGAGCGGCAAACCCATCAGAGAAATCGAACAGGGCTGCGATGATAACCCATACTACTACCCATGTATATTCTTCCTGAAATGCCATAACGGTAGCTATCGATCCTGAAAACAGATTGAGAGAAGTGAGTGTGTTTGGGATATGCTTTTTCATCTCTTTATGCTCGGAACTTTGCTATTACAGTCTGGTTTCCGGTTACCTTTTGATCCATTTCTACAAGTATCTCAGTACCTAACGGTAGATATACATCAACCCTTGATCCAAGTTTGATGAAGCCGAGGTGTTCGTCTATGCTGCCTGTTTCTCCAACTTGCGCATAGGTTACAATCCGTCGGGCCATAGCTCCTGCTACCTGACGCAGCAATATTTGGTTTTTACCGTCTTCTGTTTCCATGACTACAGTTGATCTCTCGTTCTCTGTGCTCGATTTCGGCAGATACGCCGCCATGAAACGTCCATCATGATGCTTAGACATTAGCACTTTTCCGTTGATAGGATACCAATTTGCATGAACATTGAATGGAGACATGAATATAGATACGATAATGCGTTTGTCTTTAAAGTATTCGCCTTCGTACACTTCTTCTATTGCTACTATCTTTCCATCGGCAGACGCTACTACAACACCGTTGCTATCGCCTTTGAATTGCCTATAGGGGCTCCGATAAAAGTTGAGCACTATACCGAAAAAAACAAGTGATGCTCCACCTGCAAGATAGGATAGAAATGTGTGACGGAAGAAATACCAAAGTACCCCGTTTAATACAAACAGGATTATAAAATATGTTGTTAAAACGCCTCGTCCTTCGTGATGAACCTTCATTATTTTGTGATAAACATATTTAATGTAAGGTGCAAAAGTATCTTTATTTGGCGATATATACAAATTTGGAATCTGAATTTTAGTACAAAAGAAAAGAGAGATGAACGAATCACCTCTCTGATGTATCTATTTTATATCTGTTTTGTATTTATAGGATATACAGTGAGCTGATAGATTCGTTGCTTAATACCCTGCGGATAGCATTTGCAAACACATCAGCCACAGATAGAATAACTACCTTTTCGCACTTCTTAGAATAAGGGATGCTATCAGTAAATACCATTTCAGTAAGTCCCGATTGGGTTACTCTTTCCGATGCCGGGTCAGACATCACCGCATGACTGGCTATGGCTCTCACCGATCTGGCTCCACTAGCTTTCATTATATCGGCAGCTTTTGTTATTGTACCTGCTGTATCTACAATGTCATCTACCAACAGTACGTCCATTCCTGTAACGTCCCCGATGATTTGCATTTCGGATATTTCGTTTGCTTTCTTGCGAAGTTTATAGCATATAACCATTGGCAAACCAAAGTATTTGGCGTACGAGCTTGCACGTTTTGTACCACCCACATCCGGTGTTGCTATTACTAGGTTATCGGTATCTAATGTCTTAATATAGTCTACAAATATTGCAGATGCATATAAGTGGTCTACCGGAACATTGAAGAATCCTTGTATCTGGTCGGCATGCAAGTCCATAGTTATTAGTCTGTTGATGCCTGCTGCACTAAGCATGTCCGCAATAAGTTTAGCACCGATAGAAACACGAGGTTTATCTTTGCGGTCTTGGCGAGCCCAACCGAAGTATGGTATTACAGCTATTATAGATGAGGCAGACGCTCTTTTTGCAGCGTCGATCATCAATAGAAGTTCCATAAGATTATCTGAAGAAGGGAATGTGGACTGTATTAAAAAAACCTGACATCCCCTGATTGACTCTTCGTATGAAACAGAGAATTCTCCATCGGCGAAGCGTTCAATTTTCATTTTACCCAAAGGACATCCAAGGCTAGTACATATTTTTTCAGCTAAGTAACGAGAATTAGTTCCCGAGAAAATTTTGAAAGGTAGATTATTGTCCATCTCTTCTTTAATTTTTTAATCTTTATGGAAAGTTTTTTAATAGATTTATATGAGACTGTAAAATTAGGAAAAACAACACAATTAGCTCATAGAAAATTTAATTATTTTCCCAGAATATTCTTCTATGTTTAAAAACAGGTTCCGATCCCATTGTGGGCTTAATGTGAAATTCTTTTTAGAAAGCAGTTCTTTCGCCTTTTTTATTTCGTGCGGTTTTATTTCCATGTATTCGAAAGCATGAAAAGGGATGTGAACAGAAATATCCACAGGTTTGGAGTCAAAATTAGCAACTACAATCAAGAATTCATCTTTTCCAGACCTCAAGAAAGCGTATTGCTTTGTAGAATCGAAGTCCATGTTGCTATAATTAGCATACATCAGATCAAAGAACTTTCCTGTTCTGATTGACTCTTCTTCTTTTGCTATTTTTAGAAGCTGAATATAAAACTTCCGAAGTTTGATCTGTTCCTCATTTAGTCGGCTTTCTGTGAATGTTCCTTTATTCCTCCAGCTTCTTATAGAGTTGACCGACCAATAATCAAAGATGGTTGTACGTCCATCCAGTCCGCTAAAACCTTCTTTATCCATTCCTCGTTCTCCCAGTTCTTGTCCGAAGTAGATCATTACAGGATTGGTATTCATTGTTGCGGCTACAATCATTCCCGGAATAGCTTTGAATGGATTGCCTGCAAAGAAATCTGATGCAATTCGCTGTTCGTCATGGTTTTCCAGAAAGTTTAGCATTTTGGTTTGTAGTCCGTCAATGCTTTGCCAAGAAAAGGTAATGTCCGACGAAGGTTGTTGGTGATTGATTACATTGCGTAGTGTGTCATACAGTCCAACTTTGTCGTACAGATAATCGAACAGTCCCCAATCTACATATTTGTGATATAAGTCGGGGTTATATACCTCTGCAATGAAGATGAGTGTTTTGTTTTTTGCTTTTACCCTTGGTATTACCCAGTTCCAAAATTCAACAGGAACCATTTCCGCCATATCACATCTAAATCCGTCTACCCCTTTGGCAGCCCAGAAAAGAAGGATGTCTTTCATCTTAAGCCATGTGTCTGGTGTTGGTATAAAGCAGCTTGTCTTGTTATTGGTGTAGTCTATTCCATAATTTAGCTTAACCGTTTCGTACCAATCTGTTATCGATGGCTTATTACTGAAGCAATCGTTGCCGGTTGCTTTAGCCGGATATTCTATATATGTGTTTTCTCCTTGTTGAGTAGGGAATTGCAGTTCTAGTTCCTGATTGGGTATATAATAGAAGTTGTTATCCGGGTCGAACGCTACATCTTTATTATCATCTGCTCCCAAGTCTTTTATTTTCTTCGGTTTTGCATCAGAGTGATATTGTCGTGCAACATGATTGGGTACAAAATCAATAATTACTTTCATCCCATTTTTGTGCGTACGTTCTATCAGGTCTTCAAATTCCTGCATTCTATTGTCTACATCTTCAGCCAGATCGGGAGAAACGTCATAATAATCGCGGATCGCATAAGGCGAGCCTGCTTTTCCTTTTATTACATCGGGATGATCTTTTGGTATTCCATTTGCTGTGTAGTCGGTCGTAGAGGCATGCTCAAGTATTCCGGTATACCAAATATGGGTAAATCCCATTTTTTTTATCTCTTTCAACGCCTTATTGTCGAAGGCAGAGAACTTGCCTACTCCATTTTCCTCTATGGTTCCGCTTTCCTTATTCGTATTGTTGTCGTTGCCGAATAATCGGGGAAGTACTTGGTATATAAAAATCTTTTCTGCCATAGCTGCTAATTTTATTATTGTGCATGTGTTATGCATGTAAGGTTGATATGTGGAAAATCTTTTGTTAAGGCTTCTTTTTTATCTTCAAAAAATTTTGTCGTTAGGTTATATCCTGCCCGATATATTTCTTCAACATGTTCCAGATCAAACATTGAATACTGAGACAAAGATGTCGACTCGATCAGGTAGTCACACAAGTTTCGGTCTAATAGGGTGTTGGAGCCGGACATATAGTGGAAAGACCTTTCTGCGATATATTTAATGGAGCTCCTGAATTCTGCTTTTATAATGGGGCTAACATTGACTCCTATAATTTTAACGCAATCTTTGCGTATCGTAGAAACAGGGAAGTTCTTAAATAAACCTCCGTCAACATAATAATGTTGGTTGATTTCCACAGGACGGAAAATGATAGGTACCGAACATGATGCTATAACGGCCGGTATTAAAGCTCCTGTAGAAAATACCTTTGTTTCGCCATATTCTATATCAGTAGCGACAGTTCGCAGGGGTATTTTCAAATCCTCAAAGGTTTTAGCTCGGAGATGTTTTTTTAGAAATGAACGAAACCCATCGCTTTTGAAAAAGCCTCCATGTGGTATCGTAAATTCAGCAAACTCTCTGAACACCTTCTTTTTGAAGAATGATAGTATTTCTTCGGGAGTATACCCATCCGCATATAATACTCCGGCAAAAGCTCCTGCGCTGGTTCCGGATATAATTTGAGGATAAAGACCAATTTCATTTAGTGCTTGCAATACGCCTAAATGAGCAAAACCTTTGGCACCACCTCCGCTAAGGGAGAGACCTAGTTGATAAATGTTTTTTTCCGGACTCATGCGTTTTGTATCAATATACAAATTTAAGGATATTCTTCTTATTTGCTAATTTGTAGGTATAATAATAGTTACGACGGTGTATGTGAATAATAAAAAAAGAGCTGTTTTTAATTGTTAAAAACAGCTCTTTTTTTATATTCTGAGTAATTGTTACTTTACTTCAAAATCTTGTTTCATATCAATTTCTTCTCCATTTTCATCCATAAAATGATATTCCAGGAATGCCAGATTCTGGTTTGGGATTATCTTTACTCCCATGCCATAACGCCATTTCCATTGCCACTTTAATGAAGGAAATCCTTTATTGATAAATGCTGCTACATACGGATGTATATAGAGTTTGAAATTCTTTACTTTTAGATCTTTTACCAGATAGCTTATTTTCATGCGCAGGGTATCTGTAAACAGTATGGATGGTCTTATTTCTCCTTTTCCAAAACATGTAGGACATGCTTCGGTGGTTGATATCTCCATCTCTGGACGTACACGCTGACGTGTGATCTGCATTAGCCCGAATTTGCTCAGTGGGAGTATATTATGCTTTGCTCGATCATTCGCCATCAGCTCCTGCATTTTGGCCATTAGTTGTGCTTTGTGCTCACCTTCCGTCATATCTATGAAGTCGATTACGATGATTCCCCCCATGTCTCGTAATCTCAATTGACGTGCTATTTCTTCTGCTGCTGCGGAATTCACTTCCCATGCATTATTCTCTTGTCCTGCTTCAGGATTCTTCGACCTGTTGCCGCTGTTCACATCTACAACGTGAAGGGCTTCGGTATGTTCCAAGATAAGGTATGCGCCATTGCGGAATGTAACTGTTTTTCCGAACAAGGCTTTTACTTGTTTCGTTACATTGAAATTATCAAAGATAGGTAACCCGCCATCATAACTTTTTACAATGTTTTTTTTGTCGGGTGCTATAAATGATATATAGTCCTTAATCTGGTTGCAGGTATCTAAATCATTGACATGGATTTCCTGAAAGGTAGGATTGAAGATGTCTCTCAGTAAGGCCACAATACGGCCTGTTTCTTCAAAAACGAGGGTTGGAAGTTTATTTTTCTGAATCTTAGGAAGATTGTCCTCCCAACGTTTTACCAATGTTTTCAGTTCTGTATCCAGATCGGCTACCTTTTTTCCTTCAGCTACGGTTCTTACTATTACTCCGAAGTTTTTTGGTTTTATGCTTTGTATAAGTTGTCTTAGACGAGCACGCTCCTCTTTCGATTTAATTTTTTGAGAGACAGATACTTTGTCGTTGAATGGAATGACAACTAAAAAACGGCCGGCCAGTGAAAGCTCGGCTGTGAGGCGGGGGCCTTTTGTTGATATAGGTTCTTTGGCTATTTGTACCAGTATTTCTTGTCCTGGTTTTAGAACGTCACTGATAGACCCATTTTTGTCTATGTCTGCTTCCATTTTCATCTTCGAGATGTTAGGAAACTTTTTCTTATCAGCTAAAGCCTGTTTGTAAAACTTATCAACGGATTTGAATTGAGCACCTAGATCTAAATAGTGAAGAAAAGCGTCCTTTTTGTATCCTATGTCTACAAAAGCAGCATTTAATCCGGGCATCAGTTTTTTAACTTTGCCGGCATAGATGTTTCCTACCGCGTATGAAGCGTCTCTTCCTTCTTTTTGCAGTTCGACAAGTTTCTTGTCTTCCAAGACTGCTATTGAGACTTCATTGGGCTGAACATCGACTATTAGTTCGCTATTCATAACTATGTTTTAGAATTAAAAATAAGATTTAAATTCCCTATTTAAATCTGATAGTAGAGTTTACTTCTTTATGTATCAAGAAGCTTTTTCATTAAATACACAAAGAACAAACTTAGAAATTCAACAATTTGTAAGTTTGTTCTCGTATATTTCATTAAATAAAAGAATTACAGATTATTTTTTCTTTTTGTGTCTGTTCTTTCTTAATCTTTTTTTGCGCTTGTGCGTAGACATTTTATGTCTTTTTCTTTTCTTTCCGCTTGGCATGTTATTTATATTTAGAAATTAATTTAATAAAAAGGCGAAATTACTTTCTCACTTGAGTTATGAATGTCTTGGCAGGTTTGAATGCCGGAATTGAGTGAGCAGGTATGATGATAGTCGTATTTTTAGAGATGTTACGAGCTGTTTTTTGAGCTCTTGTCTTCACTATGAAACTACCGAAACCTCTTAAATAAACGTTTTCATTCTTGCTTAATGAGTCTTTTACAACATCCATGAATGATTCAACTGTTTTTAATACAGTGGCTTTGTCTATTCCTGTATTTTTCGCAATTTCGTTAACGATGTCAGCTTTTGTCATTTTCTTATCTTTTTAAATTCGAAACAATTAATTTTTTGGACTGCAAATATATAGCTTTTTATTTACCTTTGAAACAAATAATTATCATTTTTTCTCCTAGATAAAGAAATTAACGTTCAACTATAGCTTGTTTTGAGCGGATATTAATGTGTTCTAAAATGAATATGGAAAAAGATTTAAGATTAAGCTCTATATTAATAAGGTGGTATGATGCAAATAAGAGGGATTTGCCATGGCGTAATACGTCCGATCCGTATGCAATATGGCTTTCAGAGGTTATCTTGCAGCAGACACGTGTAGATCAAGGTTACTCCTATTATAATAAGTTTATACAAAAATATCCGAAAGTAGGTATGTTGGCAATGGCTGACGAAGATGAAGTATTGAAGCTTTGGCAGGGGCTTGGTTATTATAGCAGGGCGCGAAACCTTCAGGCGGCAGCGAAGTCGATAGAGAAAGATTATAATGGTGTTTTCCCCCGCGAACATAAAGATGTATTGAAGTTGAAGGGAGTAGGCGACTATACTGCGGCAGCTGTAGTTTCCATTTCTTATAACCAGCCTTATGCAGTGGTAGATGGTAATGTGTATCGGGTGCTGTCACGTATTTTTGCTATTGACGAACCCATCGATAGTGGCAAAGGTAAAAAAGTATTTGCAGAATTGGCTCAAGAGTTGCTCGATGATACTAATGCAGGCTTGCATAATCAGGCAATAATGGAATTTGGGGCATTGCAGTGCGTGCCTGTTTCTCCTCGTTGTGATATTTGTCCTGCTTCGTCAATGTGTTTGGCGTATGCTCAAAACAAAGTAGCACAATATCCTAAAAAGGCGGGTAAGCAAAAAGTGCGAAACCGTTATTTTAATTATTTGGATGTCCGACACGGCGAATCTATGTACTTGCGCAAACGAAGCGATAAAGATATCTGGCAAAATTTATACGAATTGCCTCTTCTGGAGACCGAAAAAGAGCTGACGGTTGAAGAATTGCAAAAAGATGAAAAATTTAAGGCGTTGTTTGAGGCTACTTCGAATGTTAAGATTCAATACATCAGGCAAATAAAACATGTTCTGTCGCATCAAATTATTTATGCAATATTTTATAAAGTAGAAGTGTCGGAAATTCGATTGGATAAAGATTATCTCAAGATCGCAGCAGCCGATATCGACGATTATCCGGTTTCGCGATTGGTGCATAAATATCTGGAACAGTTGTGACTTATATATTCTAGGGCTTGTGTAAGATCGAAAAAAAATTAACTTTGTAATCAAATAATAGAGCGATATGGATAAAATATCATTGATTGTCCCGTGCTACAATGAAGAACAAGCCCTTCCGTATTTGTATAAAGAAGTAGTGAAACTTGCGGAAGAAATGCCTGATCAGGAATTCGAATTTATTTTTATAAATGATGGCTCAAGGGACAAAACCTTAACAGTAATTAAAGAACTAAGAGAGTCGGACGAAAGAGTCCATTTTGTGTCTTTTTCCCGCAATTTCGGTAAAGAAGCCGGTATATATGCCGGCTTACAAGCAGCTACCGGAAATTATGTATCGTTAATTGATGCAGACTTACAAGATCCACCGTCCTTGATAAAGGAAATGTATGAAACCTTAAAAGCAGAAGACTATGACTGTGTGGCTACCCGCCGGGTAGACCGAAAAGGGGAACCGCCTATCCGTTCGTTTTTTGCCAAGCAGTTCTATAAGCTAATAAATAAAATATCAGATACTGAAGTTGTAGACGGGGCTCGTGATTTTCGTCTTATGACGCGGCAGATGGTTGATTCTATATTGGAAATGGGCGAATACAACCGTTTTTCGAAAGGTATTTTCGGTTGGGTCGGATTCAAAACAAAATGGATTGCCTTTGAGAATGTGGAACGTGTGGCCGGAGAAACAAAGTGGTCATTTATCGGATTATTTTTGTATTCTCTGGAGGGGATAATTGCATTCTCTACCCGCCCGTTGATTATTGCATCCGTTTTTGGTATCCTTTTTTGTATAATAGCATTCATTATGATATGCTTTATTATCTTCAAAAAGATATTGTTCGGTGATCCGGTGCAAGGTTATGCATCTACTTTGTGTATCATTTTCTTTATAGGAGGAATCCAGTTGTTTTGCCTTGGTATTTTGGGGCAATATTTATCAAAAACATATATGGAGGCAAAAAAACGACCTATTTATATTGTAAGAGAGCGGGCTTAATTCGCTATTTTGCAATCTATAGTTGCCAAATTTGCATAATTTGGCGTTTTATTTTTTGCGTTTCTGAAATAAAAGATTAATTTTGCGCCGATTGTCAGGAGGGCTCTAACCGAGTCTGTGTCTCATGCCTGTAGCAAAACGCTATGAATATTATCAAAAACTAAAGACAATCGATAGAAAAGTCTTAATTTTAATATAAAAATATGAGTTCTTCCGCTCTTTTTTTAGTAGTTTTCTTAACTGGAATCACACTCGTTTGTGCCGGATTAGGCATGGCCTTACTGTTATCACCAAAATCTTTCAATCCTCAGAAAGGAGAACCATACGAATGTGGTATCCCTACCCATGGAACTTCCTGGATGCAGTTTAAGGTAGGTTATTACCTGTATGCAATTCTTTACTTAATGTTCGACGTTGAGGCTATATTCCTTTTTCCTTGGGCTACAGTCGTAAGGCAATTGGAAATACCTGGTCTGATTAGTATATTGTTTTTCGTAATAATATTGGGTCTGGGCTTAGCTTATGCCTGGAAGAAAGGAGCATTAAAATGGAAATAAAGAAAATATATATAAAAGGTATTCCTAACGAGGAGTTTAAGGACAATGAATACCTTGAGGATTATGTCAAAGAGCTCAACGAAGGTGGGGTTCCTGTTGTAGTAGGTAAGCTCGATGACCTGATCAACTGGGGACGCTCAAATTCAGTGTGGCCATTAGCTTTTGCTACAAGTTGTTGTGGTATTGAGTTTATGGCTTCGGCAGCAGCTCGTTACGATTTGGCACGCTTTGGGATGGAGGTAACTCGCAACAGTCCGCGTCAGGCCGATACAATGGTGGTGGCCGGTACGATTGTGCATAAGATGGCTCCGCTTTTGAAACGTGTATATGATCAGATGGCAGAACCAAAATATGTAGTTGCGATGGGTAGTTGCGCTATTTCGGGAGGTCCATTTGTAGATTCATACCATGTTGTGAAGGGTATTGATGAAATAATTCCTGTAGATGTATATGTGCCGGGATGCCCTCCGCGTCCGGAAGCTTTATTTTATGGTTTGATGCAATTGCAACGTAAGATAAAAGTAGAGCGTTTTATGTTCCGTAAAGGACACAAGAACATCAAACGGGATAAATAGAATAATATAGAACTGAGACCCCTTACTTTTCCTCAAAAGATTAAGAAACAAAGAGACAATGGAAAATATCAAGAAGGTAATACTCGAAGCTGTACCTGAAGCGGTTATTGAAGATAAAACACCTTTAACTGTAACTGTAGAACCTAATAAACTACGTCATTTAGTAAAAGCACTTCGCAACTATGCTGAAATGCCTTTCGATTACTTGGCAATGTTAACAGGGACTGATGAAGGAGAGATGCTGATGGTAACTTATTTGCTGTGTCCTTCAACAGATTTGTCGAAAGAAATAGCTGTAAAAACAGGAACAGCAGATCGCGTAAATCCATTATTGTATACGGTTACCGATATCTGGGAAACTGCACACTATAATGAGCGTGAAGTTTTTGCCATGCTGGGTATTCGCTTTATCAACAACCCTGATATGCGCCGTTTCTTTCTCAACTCAGACTGGGTTGGGTTTCCTTTAAGAAAAGATTATGATGCGAGTCCCGTAAAGAATCCCGTATCGATAGAAAGTAAGGATATTATAGATACTGCTCCACGTATTGTAGAAATGCCCGATGGTAAGTTGAAAGAGGAGCGGGTAGATATTTTCGAAAAAGACGATTATATAATAAATATAGGACCACAGCACCCATCCACACACGGAGTAATGCATTTTCGTGTAGCATTGGAAGGTGAGATCGTGAAAAAGATCGATGTGCATAGTGGTTACATCCACCGCGGAATAGAGAAGCTCAGTGAGAAACTCACTTATCCGCAAATACTACACTTTACAGACCGCCTTGATTATCTTTCTGCCAATATAAACCGTCATGGATTGTGTATGTGTGTAGAAAAGGCTGCTCAGATAGAAGTTCCCGAAAGAGCTCAATATATACGTACTATCATGGATGAGTTGAATCGTATTGATTCTCACTTGGTTGCATGGGGTACGATGTGTATGGACTTAGGTTCTACCACAGCCTTTATATACGGTATGCGCGAAAGGGAAGATATCCTTAAGATATTTGAGAAAAACACAGGAGGTCGTCTGATTATTAACTACAATGTCCTTGGTGGTGTGATGTTTGATATACAGCCTGATTTCCAGTCGGATGTAAAAGCATTTATACCAGTAATGCGTAAGGCTTTGGTTGAATATGATAAACTATTCACCGGAAACGTGATCGCAGTAGGCCGTATGAAAGGATTGGGACTTCTGTCGAAAGAAGAGGCCATTTCGTATGCTGTTACCGGACCTGCAGGACGTGCTTCGGGATTCTCTTGCGATATACGTAAGCATATACCTTATGCGTTGTACGATAAGGTTGAATTTAATGAAGTTATTCGCGAAAATGGAGACTCTTTCGACCGATATCTGAATCGCCTTGACGAAATAGAAGAATCTTTAAAAATAATAGAACAACTGATCGATAATATACCTGACGGAGACTATCTGGCAAAAACAAAAGCGATAATAAAACTACCTGAAGGTGAGTATTATCAGCGAGTAGAAGCCGGACGTGGAGAGTTTGGAGTATATATAGAAAGCCGTGGAGATAAAACTCCTTATCGTCTCAAGTTCCGTTCCCCTTCTATGGCTGCTGTTTCGGCTATGCCATTGATATGTGCGGATGAGAAGATATCAGACTTTATCGGTATCGGTGGATCTATGGACTATGTGATTCCGGATATTGACCGTTGATCAAGAGCGTTTTAGGGTAGCGATAGAATAAGCACGGTTTATACTGCTTTTGCCAGGTCACACCCGACGACTAATTAATTGAATATTTATTTCATCAATATAAGAAGATATATGTTGTTATTTGATTCTCAAGTAGTAGAAGTATCATATTGGCTTAGCCAGTTCGATGTATTTCTGACTAAGAATTTACCTACATGGGCGGTCTTGGCTATAGAGTTTGTATTGGTTGCCGTTGCATTGCTGACTTTATACGCAGTATTAGCCTTGATTCTGATATATGTAGAACGTAAAATCACAGCTTTCTTTCAGGCTCGTTTGGGTCCTAATCGTGTCGGTAAATATGGATTAGTTCAGAGTGTTGCCGATATGGTAAAAATCCTTATCAAGGAAATTATCCATGTAAGACAGTCGGACAGATTCCTGTTTTTTACAGCACCTTTCTTCATGATCATAGCATCTATGCTTACATTCGGAGCATTGCCTTTCGGTAAAGGATTACAAGCTGTAGATTTTAATATTGGAGTATTTTATGTTGTGGCTGTATCTTCGCTTGGTATTATTGGGGTTTTGCTGGCCGGATGGTCTAGTAACAACAAGTACTCGATGATCGGTGCTATGCGAAGCGGTGCGCAATTTATAAGTTATGAATTGTCGGCAGGTTTTGCATTGATGACCATGGTCGTGTTGTCGGGAACAATGAGCTTTTCTAAAATAATAGAAGGACAAACATATCTTCATCAATGGAATATAATTGCAGGTCACGTTCCGGCACTTATAGCATTCATCATCTATCTGATTTCGGGACATGCTGAAACAAACCGTGGACCATTCGACTTACCCGAAGCAGAATCGGAATTGACAGCCGGATATCACACCGAATATTCGGGATTACAGTTCGGTTTCTTCTATTTGGCAGAATATCTGAACATGTTTATCGTAGCCGGTATTGCCACTACTGTATTTTTGGGCGGATGGATGCCTATTCAGATCCAAGGATGGGATGCCTTCAATGAGGTTATGAATTACATACCATCATTCTTGTGGTTCTTCGGAAAAGCCGGATTTCTTATCTTCCTTAGTTTGTGGGTAAGATGGACATTCCCTCGTTTGCGTATCGACCAGTTGTTGAATCTGGAATGGAAATATTTGCTACCTATCAATCTCTTCAATATTTTATTGATGGTAGTTCTTGTCGTATTTGGTTTGACTCTGAAATAATAAATTATAGTATAAGAAAATGAGTTCAGTTTCAGAATATTTTTCAGGATTATTTGGAGGTATTAAATCTCTTCTCACAGGGATGAGAATTACATGGGGCGAGCTGTGGACTAAGAAGATCACAGAGCAGTACCCTGAGAATAGGGCAACCCTTGTTATTCCCGATCGCTTTCGTGGAGAGTTGACTATGCCTCACGATGAAAACAATGAGCATGCTTGTACTGCTTGTGGTATTTGCCAGATGAATTGTCCCAATGGAACAATACAGGTAATATCGAGATCGATAGAAACAGAGGATGGCAAGAAAAAGAAAGTTCTTGACAAGTATATATACGACCTAGGATTATGTACATTTTGTAACCTGTGTGTGATTACTTGTCCGTCTGATGCTATTAAGTTTGCGAATACGTTCGAAAACTCACTGTTTACTCGTAGCAAGCTGATAGAACAATTGAATAGGGATGGATCTAAACTTCGCGAAAAGAAGAAAGAGCCAAAACCGGTAGTGGATAAGCCTGTGGCTAAAGTGGAAGTTGCTGTTGACAGTGCTGCTCCTGCTCCATCAACACCTGTTCAAGAGGTAAAAGAAGACAAAGAATAAACAATATACGATAATCAATAGATTATGGCAGAACAAATTATATTTTACATTTTAGCAACAATCATTGTGTTTTCTACTATTATGGCAGTAACAACACAAAAGATTATTCGCTCGGCTACATTCCTGTTGTTTGTACTTCTTGGTACTGCGGGCTTGTATTTATTGTTGGATTATCATTTTCTCATGGCTGTGCAGATTGCTGTATATGGCGGAGGGGTGATGGTACTGTTTATATTCGCTATTTTGCTTACTCACGAGCCGGGAGTAGATGTTAAGTTCGAGAAGCCGGGCAGGATATTTATTTCTGCTTTAGCTGCGTTGGCAGGTTTGGCTATTTGCGGACACATTATATTTTACAATGTCAACAAGTTTTATACCTACATCACGCAGAAAGAATTGAATATGCAGGATATAGGTATGGGAATGATGGGAACAGACAAATATCAATATCTGCTACCATTTGAAGCAATAAGTATATTGCTCCTTGCTTGTATCATTGGAGGAATCATGATTGCTAGAAAAAGATAAGAAAAAGAAAGATATAAGTTATGGGTGAGTTTATAACAAATTTTCTGTCCGGGCCGGTGCCAATCGAAGCATATCTGGTTGTGAGCACCATCATGTTTTTTGCAGGAGTATATGGCTTCCTGTCTCGTAAAAATATGTTGATGGTACTGATATCCGTTGAGTTGATGCTGAATGCTACCGATCTAAACTTTGTGGTGTTTAACCGCTATTTATATCCGGGACAGCTTGAGGGATTCTTCTTCACATTGTTTGCAATAGGTATTGCTGCGGCAGAAACAGCTATTGCTATAGCTATTATCATCAATATATACCGTAATGTGAAAAGTATATATGTGGATGAGAATATAACTAAAATGAAAAACTAAGCAGGGAAATAGTAATAAAATATGGAACATTTTGATTTTACATATTCGATACTGATAGTTGCTTTGCCGGCTATTATGTTTCTTATACTCGGACTGGGTGGAAAATATATGAAACCTGTTGTTGCCGGAATACTGGGGACAACTTCTCTGAGTGTAATGACAATACTATCCTACTTGACGGCATATCAATATTTCTTTGTTGTGGGTAAGGTAGACGGAGCCTATCAGGCGATTCATACAGCGGTGAGATGGCTTACATTTACCGACAAACTGCATATTGATTTGGGTGTTTATCTTGACCCTATTTCGGTAATGATGCTTGTTGTAATCACTACAGTATCATTGATGGTGCATGTATACAGTTTAGGTTATATGAAAGGAGAAAAAGGCTTTCAGCGTTATTATGCCTTCCTTTCACTGTTTAGTTTTGCCATGTTAGGATTGGTTGTTGCAACCAATATTTTTCAGATGTATATTTTCTGGGAGCTTGTGGGGGTATCATCCTTCTTGCTTATCAGTTTCTATTATATCAAACCGTCTGCAGTAGCAGCATCGAAGAAGGCATTCATTGTGACTCGTTTTGCCGACTTCTTTTTTCTTGTAGGAATTTTATTGCTATCATATTTCTCAGGCTCATTCGATTTTACAGATATAACAGCTCAGGGTGCACCGTTTATTGCTACCATGCAAGGTTCATCATTCTTAGGCTTGTCGATTATATCGTGGGCGATGCTACTTATATTTATGGGTGGAGCCGGAAAATCAGCAATGATGCCTTTCCACATTTGGTTGCCGGATGCGATGGAAGGTCCTACACCTGCTTCGGCATTGATCCACGCCGCAACGATGGTTGTAGCCGGCGTGTTCCTTGTTGCTCGTTTGTTCCCTGTGTATGCGTTCGGAGCGCCTGATATATTGCATTTTATTGGTTATGTAGGTGCGATAACCGCATTGTTTGCAGCGATTGTAGCTTGTACACAGACCGACATAAAACGTGTATTGGCATTCTCTACTATATCTCAAATCGCATTTATGTTAACCTCTCTTGGGGTTTCCGAATATGGAGGACACGAAGGTTTAGGATATATGGCCGGTATGTTCCATTTGTTTACTCATGCATTCTTCAAAGCATTATTGTTCTTGTGTGCGGGTGCTATTATACATGCAGTTCATAGCAACGAGATGGACGACATGGGAGGATTGTGGAAAAAATTACCAATTACAGGTATTGCCTTTGCTGTAGCTTTATTTGCGATAGCTGGTATTCCGTTCTTCTCCGGATTTTATAGTAAAGATGAAATATTAGCTGCGGCATACGAACACAATAAGGTTATATACTTTATACTATCTTTCGCTGCCGGTCTTACAGCATTCTATATGACTCGCTTGTTCCTTCGTATATTCTTCTACGAAAAGAAACACTATCATCACGAACCGCATGAGGCTGGTCCTGCAATGGCTATCCCGTTGATCATACTAGCTATATTTGCATTCGGAGCCGGATACGTACCTTTCAGCCATTTTGTGACTTCAGACAGAATGCCATACGATGCGCACATTAATATGCAGGTGGCTATAACAAGTGTTGTGATCTCACTGATAGGAATGGGCATAGCATTTAAACTATACTATAAGAAAAATGAAATACCGGATAAAATTGCAACAAATGTCAGTACGTTGTATACATGGGCTTTGCATAAGTTCTATTTCGACGAACTGTGGTTGTTTGTAACCCGTAGCATTATATTCAAGCGTATATCTAAGCCTATTGCATGGTTTGACCGTAATGTTGTAGATGCCTTTATGGACTCTTTGGCATATGTGACTCAGGCTGCTGCCCGTTCTATCAAAGGACTACAATCGGGCTATATTCAGCAGTACGCATTGGCATACTTGTTGGGAGCATTGATTTTGGTTGTGGGTTTTGCCGGATGGCTGATATGTTTTATTTGTAAGTAAGATATAGATTAAAATATAAAACAATGAATATTCTTTCATTATTTGTTCTTGTACCTGTCTTGATGTTGTTAGCATTTATACCATGCCGCAACATTAAACAAATCCGTACCGTAGCGGTAATCGGTGCAGCCATTGAAATAGTATTGGCTGTTGCTTTACTCTTTATGTTCTATGCAGAACGCAGTGCCGGCAACACAGCCGAAATGTTGTTTACTTATGATAAGGTTTGGTTTGCGGCGTTGAATATCCATTACGCTATCGGTGTTGATGGTATTTCGGTCTTGATGCTTTTGCTTACCTCTGTTATTATATTCACCGGAACTTTTGCATCATGGAATATGAATCCGCTGCCTAAAGATTTCTTTATGTGGCTGACCTTACTTTCGGTGGGGGTATATGGATTCTTTATCTCATTGGATATGTTCACGATGTTCTTCTTCTATGAGATTGCTTTGATTCCGATGTATTTGCTTATCGGACTATGGGGAACAGGACGAAAAGAATATTCGGCGATGAAACTTACCCTGATGCTGATGGGAGGCTCTGCTTTCCTTGCAGTTGGTATATTCGGTATCTATTTCAACTCTTCAACAACGGGAGATTATACATTTAATATGCTGCAGGTAGCTGCAAACAATGCAATACCTGTTGCTGCTCAATATTGGATATTTCCACTTACGTTCTTAGGTTTTGGTGTGTTGGGAGCTCTTTTCCCATTCCATACATGGTCGCCTGATGGTCACGCATCTGCGCCTACGGCTGTGTCTATGCTTCATGCCGGAGTATTGATGAAACTGGGGGGATACGGATGTTTCCGTATAGCAATGCGCCTGATGCCGGAAGCTGCTCACGAACTTTCATGGATATTCATTATCCTAACAGGTATAAGCGTTATCTACGGAGCATTGGGAGCTATTTCTCAAACAGACTTGAAATATATCAATGCATACTCTTCGGTGAGTCACTGCGGACTGGTATTGTTTGCGATATTGATGATGAATCAGACTGCAATGACAGGAGCTGTGATGCAGATGCTTTCACACGGATTGATGACAGCCCTATTCTTCGCTCTGATAGGAATGATATACGGACGTACTCATACACGTGATATTCGACAGATGGGAGGGCTCATGAAAATTATGCCATTCCTTAGTGTGTGTTATGTTATTGCCGGTATGGCTTCTTTGGGACTTCCGGGATTGAGTGGATTCGTAGCAGAGATGACAATCTTTGTAGGTTCATTCCAGCATAGCGATCTGTTCCATCGAATTTTCACGATTGTTGCCGTATCTTCAATTGTTGCGACAGCAGTTTATATATTGAAAGTAGTTGGCAAAATTTTATATGGACCGGTACAAGATCCGCACCACTTGGAGCTGACAGATGCAGTATGGCATGAAAAAGTAGCTACAGTGGGGTTGATTGTTTGTGTTGCCGGAATGGGATTGTTTCCGAGTTGGATTTCCGATCTTATCAGTGCGAGTTTGGCATATATAAAATAAGTAAGGATAAATAGTAAACATTGTAATTTTAAGATATAAAGATGGATTTAAGTAATTATTTGTTGATGAAGCATGAGCTATCACTGATTGTGGTATTTCTCTTACTTATTTGTTATGATTTGTTTGCTTCAGACAACGCTAAGAAATATTATTTTCCGGTAGCTTGTGGCATATTTCTTATACATACAGTTTTTTGTTTCTTTATCAAAGACGACGGAAGCTCTTTTGCCGGAATGTATGTTACAGGCCCTGCTTATCTTACGATAAAGAATATTCTTAATATAGGCGTCTTCCTTATTTTCTTGCAAGCAAACTCATGGCTTAAAAAGCCTGATTCGATATTGAAACGGGGAGAGTTTTTTATGCTCACAACCCTTACTCTGATTGGGATGTACTTGATGATATCTTCAGGAAACTTCTTGTTATTCTATATCGGGCTCGAAACAGCATCTTTACCTATCGCAGCTTTAGTTGCTTTTAATAAATACAAAAAAGAATCGGCAGAAGCCGGAGCAAAATATATCTTTAATGCTATATTCTCTTCAGCAATCATGACATTCGGATTGTCTTTCCTATACGGAGCTTGCGGAACTCTTTATTATACAGATATAGCTGCAAATATCTATTCTACACCACTTGTGGTTATGGCAATGGTGTTTGTTATGAGTGGATTGTTCTTCAAGATATCTTTGGTTCCTTTCCATCTTTGGGCACCGGACACATATCAGGGAGCACCTACTAATGTGACTTTGTATTTATCTACCATATCGAAAGGAGCGGCTGTATTTGCTCTTATGACTATCTTGTTTAAGGTATTCCCTGCATTGCAAGATGTATGGCAAAATATAATCTGGATTGTAATCCTTGTTACTATTACTGTTGGTAACTTGTTTGCTCTTCGTCAGAAAAATATGAAACGCTTCCTTGCCTTCTCATCTATTTCGCAGGCAGGATATATTATGCTGAGTGTATTTACCGGAACATCGGCAGGTATGGCAGCAACTATATTTTATGTATTTGTTTATATCTTTTCCAATCTTGCAGCCTTTGGCGTTATCTCAGCAGTGGAAGATAAAACAGGTAAAGTGAATATGGACGACTATAACGGATTGTATTATTCAAATCCGAAATTAGCGTTGGCAATGATGATCGCCATGTTCTCTCTTGGAGGAATTCCATTTGCCGCAGGATTTTTCAGTAAGCTGTTTGTCTTTATGGCAGCTATGGAACAAGGACACACTTTGTTGGTTTTCTTAGCGTTCCTCAACACTGTTATATCACTGTTCTATTATCTGTTGGTAGTGAAAGCAATGTTTATAAAAAAGGCAGATTCTCCTATCGAATCGCTAGATACAGATAAGTATATGAAAGCTTCTTTAGTAATATCAATGATCGGTATTTTTGCCGTAGGTGTAGTAAGTTACTTCTATGAGTATATAGCACACGTTAGCTTTGGTATATATTAAAGAATATTAAAGAATAAAAATAATTCGACAGAAGGCCTTATCTTTGGGACTTCTGTCGAATTTTATGTAATAATAAGGAATCAATATATATGAATTTATTCATTTTACTACAAGCAGCAAACCCAGTGATCGAAATGGCAGATCAAGCTGCACAGACTGCACCTGAAGAAACATATTTTAGTCTTGTACTGAAAGGGGGATGGGTACTTTTACCTATATTTCTTCTGTCGTTACTCTCCATTTATGTTATTATAAACAAGTGGCTTGTAATAAGTCGTCTGGGAAAGAAAGACTCTATTTGGCTGTCTCGCGTTATCGAGTTGGTGAATGAAGGGAAAATCGATAAGGCTTTGAAATTTTGTATAGAACGTCCTTATGCTTCGGCGAAAGTTATTGCTGCCGGATTGAAAGAATTTGAATTGAGTGAAAAAGAGATAGAAGAAGCAATGGAGGTTGAAGCACGCCAACAGGTAAATATCCTTGAAAACCAAATGAACTGGCTTGGAATTACCGCTTCTATTGCACCTATGCTTGGATTTTTAGGAACAATATTTGGAGTTATAAAGATATTTTATGATATTGCACGTACAAATGATCTCGCTATCGATACTATTTCTACCGGATTGTATCAGAAAATGATATGTTCGGCAGCCGGTTTGTTAGTAGGTATTGTTGCATATTCAGGTTACTACATACTCAATGGACGTATTGATAAAGTAGTTGTAAACATAGACAAAGACTCGAACGAAGTACTTAAAGCTATACGTGCATCTAAGAAGGGAACAATAGTAGCATAATATTTGTTTTGAGTAAAGACATTGAATTAAAATGAAGATAGAACGAAGAAAAACAAGAACAGCCGAGGTATATACTGCATCATTGAATGATATAATGTTCTTTTTATTATTATTCTTTCTTATTATATCCACGATGGTGACACCAGCTGCCATCAGAGTGCTACTTCCCAATGCCGCAACCTCGGAAAAGGTAGTGACAAAGAAAAATATAAACGTAATCATAACAAAAGATTTACGATATTACATTGATGACAAAGAACTACAAAAAAGTGAATTAGAGTCTGCATTGGGTGCTGTCCTGGCAAAGGAGAAGGCTGATAACCCAAATGTAGAAATGAACGTTTTGCTACAAGCTGATAAGTCGTTGAGCTTACAGGATGTTGTAGATGTTATAGATATAGGAAATAAACTTCAGGTGAAGATGGTTCTTTTCACCCAAAAACCTGAATGATTTATACTCAATAATCTTTATATTATAAAGTTTTAAAAAGAGGTGATATAATTTTTTTATCACTGACAGATGCAACACTTCCACAAAAAATGCATCTTTAAGGTGAGGCTTAGCCAATATGAATGAACTGCAAATGATAGCAGGCTGTAAAGAACAAAAGCGGGACGCACAAAAAATGCTCTACGAAACTTACGCTCGTAAGATGTATAGCATATGTCTCCGTTATAGTTCGGATCAGGATGCTGCGCAGGATCTTTTACAGGATGGCTTCATGAAAGTTTTTTCAAATATCGGTTCATATCAGGAAAGAGGTTCTTTTGAAGGATGGATGAAACGCGTATTTATAAACCTTGCTTTAGAAAACTTAAGAAAGAAAAAGTCAATATTTCATTCTTCTGAGGATATCCAAAATCTCCCGGAGGTCGTTGATGAATCAACAGAAGACGATCAGATGTACAGGATATCAGAAACGGAACTATTGAAAATGGTACAAGAATTACCGAAAGGTTACTCTACTGTTTTTAATTTGTATGCTATAGAAGATTACTCCCATAAAGAAATTGCTGATATGCTTGGTATAAGTGAAGGAACTTCTCGCTCACAGTATGTGAGGGCCAGGCAAATATTGCAGGATAGGGTAAAAAAATATGTAAACGAGAGAGTGTAAAGATGATAGAAGATAAAGACAAAATAAAGGATCTATTCTCCTCAAAGTTGAAAGACTTTGAGCCGGAAGTGCCTGCATCCCTATGGGGTGGGTTAGATCAACTTTTGTCTCAGCAGGCAGCACCTGCTGACCCATCTTCTGCGTCTAGCTCCACCTCTTCTTCTTCGGGTTCTTCTGTTGCAACAGCCTCTAAGGTATCTCTAATAAAGACTGTATTGATAACAATAGGTGTTGCTGCGGCAGTTGTTACCGGTGTATTACTTATTCCGAAAGGTAGTAATTTGGTTGTACCCGAAGAACCAAAAGTAGCTACAATAGAAGAAGCTATTCAGGATACAATCAAGCTTGATGATACAACATTCGTGATTTCTCCACGACCTGCGATAAGACCTATTATAGCAAGAGCCGAGCTGCAGGAGAAGAAAGCGGTTGTTGATGTGCAGGTTTCAACTCCTTCACAAGATCCGGAGAAAGAATCGATTAAACCGGAAAAGAAAGATGAAGTAAAAGAGAAATCCTTACGCAGTAGTGATGATCATAGGGCGGTGCAACTCTTGCCGAAAAAGAAATCGGGTTCAGGTCTTTCTGTAGGGTTGTCTACTAATTCAGCTTTATTTGGGCAAGATATCAGTCAAAGTGGTGGACGTTTATTATTCTCTTATCCTACCAGAGGCAGATCTTTCAATGATGCCCTTGCTAAAGAAAATAAAGAATTTAAGTTGCAACATAGCTTGCCGATTTCATTCGGATTGAAGGTTTCTAAAAGCATTACTCCTAATTTATCTTTAGAAACAGGTATTGTTTACACTTATCTTTCTTCTAAGATAACGTCAAATAGTGCCTTTAATATTCGAGAAAATCAATACTTCCATTATTTGGGGGTACCATTAACGTTGAATTATAAATTCTATGAATTGGGTAAGGCTAAGTTTTATTTCTCTGCCGGAGGAATGGTGCAAAAAGATATTAAGGGACAATATGAAAGTAAGATAGCGTATACAGAATCTACCCTTATTGTTATGGGGCTCCCTCGAGATCTCTATTATTCAGAGCCATACTATATGAAAGAATCAATAAAACAGGCTAATCCTCAATTTTCTGCAAATGTAGGGATAGGAGGTGCATATCCTATTTATAAAAAATTGTATCTTTACGGAACGATTGGAGGTGCTTATTATTTTGATGCCGGAAATAAGTACTCCACAATATACTCAGATCGAAAAATTCAATTGGATTTTAATCTGGGTATTAAGTTCGATTTTTAATATTTACGAATAATTAATTTAAAACATGAAAACATCAATACTAAAATTGATCTGTGGGGTATTTGCTGTAGGGCTTTTATTTTCTTCTTGCCTTGGAGACAGCGATAATAAGATAAATATTAACAATGACTATGTTTTTGTAACCACCAAGAACAGCATGAAAGTAGCCGCTGTAGCAAGTTACAGAACATGGATCGTTACAGATCAGGTAAACGCCTCGAATACTATAGAAGGACAGTACTACACTATGGGTTATTCTATAAATACTTCTCAATCATTGGGTAATGGGGTTTATCAAGGAACCGATTATGGCCAACCCTTGGTTAGAATAGAACAAACCAGTGTAGCCGTTAAAGCTCCGGATAGAGTAGATGACTTTAACCCAACGACATTCACATCTCCATTTCCTTATCCGATAAAAGATTTTTTTGGAGACGGATGGGTTTTTGGAGCTCAGGCACAATTGAAAGAAGGAACTGTTGCAGATATGTATTTTTATTATGACCCTTCTAATCAAAAAGAAGAAGTCAATGGTGTAGTTCAAGAAATAGGGAATAATAAGATAATTATCGATGTTAGATTTGGAAAAAGACTTGAAGGTAATGGAGCTCTAGGTAGTAGAGCTGTATTATATGTAGCGAAAATGACGCAATTAAGATCGTATTTCCAATATCAGAGTGGAAAATTCAGCTTCAATAATGAAAAAAGCGTTGCTATCCCTATAAAATTCCGTTATAACAAGACCGTTACAGAAAATGGTCAGGATGTTGTAAAAGAAACATTAGATGGGAATTGGAACACCGACTCATCGGCCAAATATCTCCTATACTTTGAGTCAGCATCTTGATAAATAGTATATGATGAAATATATGAGAAGGCACAACAATCAAAAGTTGTGCTTTTTTGTTATAAATAAGTTTTATATTAATATTAAAAAAGACGATAAGGAATGATTGAAGTTGTAGAGGAGTATTTACCTCAGATTATAGCGTCAGTTTTTATTATATTACTAACGCCACTATCTAAATATGTATCAAGAAAGATAATAATAAAATATGGGCAACTAACCTTAAAGGCTGAAGCCCGAATATTTCAAATAATACAGGTAATCAATATACTGATTAATTTTGTTTGTGTTGTTGCGCTTGCAATTATATGGGGAGTACAACCTCAGAATATGTTGGTTGCAGTTTCTTCTATATTTGCTGTTATTGGGGTTGCTTTGTTTGCGCAATGGTCTATCCTTAGCAATATTACGGCCGGTATTATAATTTTCTTTTCGATGCCGTTCAGAATAGGGGACAAAATACATATTCTTGATAAGGATACGCCGATAGAGGCTACAATAGAAAATGTGCTTACTTTTCATACATACCTCAGAACAATGGATGGAGAACAGATTATAATACCTAATTCTTTATTTCTTCAAAAAATAGTATCGGTTGGCAAACCGAAAGAAGAATAATGAAATAACAACAAGCGATTTTTTTTCTATATTTGTGTATCTATAGTTAAAAAATATTTCAAGATATGTCGATAAATAAAGTAATACTGGTAGGAAATGTAGGGAAAGACCCCGATGTAAAATATTTTGATAACGGAAGCGTTGTTGCTAACTTTACGTTGGCTACTACCGAAAGAGGCTACACAGCTGCAAACGGAACTCAAATACCTGACCGTACAGAGTGGCATAATATTGTCTGCTGGCGTGGCTTGGCTAAAGTCGCAGAGCAATTTGTGAGAAAAGGGACTCAGGTATATGTTGAAGGGAAAATTCGTTCGCGTACTTACGATGATGCCAATGGAGTGAAGCGTTACGTTAATGAGATATATGCAGACAATCTTGAACTATTGGGAAGTCGTAAACGTGAAGGCGGAGACTCTCCTGCCGGCTATGGTTCACCTACGGGGTATGGTTCGGATAACACACCGACAGAGAATACAGCATATCAAGCCCCTCCGATGATGGGAGAGGAGGATGACCTGCCATTCTGATTTAGATTAGATACTGAAAGTTATGTATAACGCTTCCTTAGAGGAAGAGTATGGAATAAAATATAAAACTGAACAGATTAAGTAAAATAGTAACCACTGTTTGATTAATCTGTTCTTTGTATTGTTACGATGAAAATATTAAGTATTCTTTTTTTTGTTTTTACATTTACTTTAAGTTCCTGTAGCGAATATACCCCTAAGCCTATTGGATATGCTCGTATAGAAAAGGTGGCGGCTGACACTGTTAGGTTACAAGCTTCCGGCTTCTCTTTTCTATACTCCTCTCTCGCAAAAATAGAATACTTGAATCCCGAAGTAAAAAATGAGGTTTGGTTCAATATTTATTATCCGACATACAAAGCAAAAATTTATTGTACCTATATTCCAACCAATAATAAAGAATTACCTAAGATGCTTGACGATAGTCATCAATTGGCATATAGCCATGCGGTGAGGGCGGAGAGCATATCACAAACTC
Organism: Dysgonomonas sp. Marseille-Q5470; assembly: GCF_951230145.1. Lineage (NCBI taxonomy): Bacteria > Pseudomonadati > Bacteroidota > Bacteroidia > Bacteroidales > Dysgonomonadaceae > Dysgonomonas > Dysgonomonas sp. Marseille-Q5470. Next base: position 746,649 of record NZ_CATNVE010000001.1, read on the forward strand.
AATTTTCTGATTCGCTAAAACATTTATCAGGCTTGATATATGATATAAAAGGCTCTGTTGCATCTCCTGTCCAATTTTACGTGACCAATAATTCTTCAAAATTTATGAGAGGTGCGCTATATTTTAACGATGCTGTAAAATCAGACTCAATCGTTCCTGTCGTTGCTTTTTTGCGTGACGATATTGTTCGCATCATGGAGTCGCTGCAATGGTAGTACGGTAATGGGGATTAGAAATAAAAACCGGAAAGTTTCTTCTGTTTATATCTTGCTTTTTGCGATAGGGATTAGCCTTTTTACTTACCTTGACTTTGCCGACTTGGGTATACCTTATGATGATGCATACTCCGTTTTTATGGTGAAATCGTCATACTCCGATATCGTAAAAATTACCGCAAAAGATGTTCATCCACCTCTCTATTACTGGGGACTCAAAGCATTCAGTGCGATCTTCGGAGACACAATCTTTTCATTAAGGCTCTTTTCCGTGTTGGGCATATTTGCTACATTCTTGCTGGGGTACTTTCCTATAAGAAAGCAGTTTGGAGACAGAGTAGCACTTATGTTTATCTCCCTTCTCATCATGTTCCCCGTTACGCAATACTTGGCAACAGATATCCGGATGTACTCATGGACTATGTTTTTTGTATTGGCTTGTGCTATTTGTGGCTATAAAGTATACTTGAAGGGGCATTTCCGCAATTGGGGGCTGTTTCTGATAACCGGACTTTGTGCTGCTTATTTGCATAACTATGGACTGCTGAGTGTTGTTGGCATTTATATTTTTCTGCTTGTATTTTTAGTACAGAAAAAGAAGGAATGGAGACGCTTGGTATACTGCGGAATAGTATTCTCCGCTTTATATATTCCTTGGCTTTTACAACTGATATGGCAGTTTTCGGATGTAGCTAATGAGTATTGGATAAAACCGCTGACATTAAACGATCTGTTCTTGCACATCTATTATTTTTATTCTCCTAAAGAAGTTTGGAGGCCATTTACCGATTTTACTAAAATACAGATGATGATAGGGCTCATTATTGTGATGGGTATTCAACTGCTAATAACACTTAAGGTGTTACGCTCAGGGATTAAAAACAGAGATGAAAAGACTTATCTGGCGATCATTTATTTTTTGATATTTCTTTTTCCTATTTTGATAGCGGCTCTGATTTCAATATTATATGTGCCAATATTGGCGAGCCGTTATATGACATGCTCTTTCGGGCTTTTTGTTTTAAACTTGGCCTTTGTTTTTGACAAGGCATGCGAGTATCCGATTTATAGGCGGTTGACGAATGTGTTTTTTGTGTTATTGATTTTTGTAGGAGGCGTTCGGGTATATTCAGGAGTGAAATATTACAATGAAACAGAATCCTTATATCATAAGATTCGTCTATTTACTACCAATGATGCAGAAAAGCAAATTCTTGTCGCATCCGATTCATCTTACTCCGTAATGCCACGGTTACAATTGATTGTTCCCGATCATTATTTCTGTATCTTAAAAACAGCAGTTGATAATGATTTCAGCCCTTTTGTTTTTCAAAAAATAGATTCTATACCTCTTTGCGATTTTATATTGGTGCACCATGAGCCTAAAAAAATTAGTGCAGACTTTAGGAAATATCAACATCAGTTATCAGAACGTTATATTTTTTCAGATAGCATAAAGGCTCTTGATTCTTATCTTTATAAGCTAAAATTGAGATAGATTAATAGTCATCATAGTATGTCGTTTTCTCCGGTTCGCCATACATGACACCAACCACTACTAGTCCGGCTCCGCCTATAATTCCCAATGTTGCATACAAGGCATCATTATTGGCTGGTTTTTCTACATAGAATAGATCTCCACGGTCTAGTAATTGATTAAACATTTCAGATGGTTTTGCTTCTGTTCTTATCAGGCTCGACAAATAGAAGTCTTGCTCAAAAACCATCGGTTTATCGGGTTGCGAATAAATGGTCAAATAACTTTTAAAAGCTAATGGAGTATTGGTTTGGTCAAAGTCTTTCCTTCTAATTTTTAAAGCGACGTCTCCTTGCCCTCCCATTGTTGCATTCTTATAGCTTTTCTTATTTATATGATCAAATTTGGGGCTTAAGATCAAAGGTATTTCACTTACCATAGTTTGTGGAGGAACAAAACTTACACTCTTAGGGAGCGATGCAGCTCCACTAAAGCTGCCCCATGAGGATGAGTTGCTGTTGATAGTACTATCCCAATCTCCTGAGTAATTAATTTCTTCTCCCGAATATGTTGTCGCTACATTATCTATGATAAGGGCAGATTTGCCCCAGTCTACATATAGTGGTTTGTCAGATTTATTGAATACCGTGATTTGTATCGGACCATCCTGTCCCTTAAAACAATAAGCAATCCACAGACTATCCGTTTCTAAAAGAAAATCTCCATTATCTACTTTTTCGACATACTCGTTAGGCGTATTTAGGGTAGAGTAGAAAAATGTAGAACTACATGATGAGAAGATTAAAATAATAGATAATGTAAAAAACAAATATTTCATCTAAGTCTATTTTTTGTATTCATTATTGGTATCAAAAGGCTATTAGAGAATGGCTGCTCTCTTTGAGATAAAGGTACAAAAGATATTAATACAAGCAATATGTTTGAAAAAATATTAGCAGTTACTTTTTCTTTCTTTTTATAAAAAAGAGGTTGCAGCTATTTACTGCAACCCCATACTAATATATTATATATATGTGTAAGGAAGAATTATTCAGGTCTGTCGGCCATGGCGGTTAATTTACCCTTTGTTTTCAGATTTTCCATCAGTACTTTATCGCCATCTTCAATATCTACAATTGTGTATTTCCCAACTCCGCATATTTGCATTTCATCGAGAGCGTCTACCAGATTTTTATAATTGGATTTTTCTGTTGGCTTTATCAAAACAATAAGCCCGTCCTTTGATTTTTTTACATTGCTAGACATCTCTTTAAATTCCTTTTCAGTGATTTGCTTTTTATAACGTTTTTGTCTCAACTCTTTTATCTTAGACATGTTTGCGTTGTTTCGGGTTAGCAACATATTGCGTAAACCAAGAGTGTTTGTTTCTTTCAATGATGTATAATCTTCATAATTTGCTAAGCCTTCATAATAGTAAACCTTATCATTTTCACCCAAAATCACTGTTACAGATTTTGAGTCGGGCACAGCTTGCTCTCCCTTATCTGTTGGCATAGCTACATCCATTATTTGAGGAATGCTTAATGTTGTGCAAAACATGAAGAATGTAATCAGTAAAAGATTCATGTCTACCATCGGAGTAAAGTCTACTCTTAATATCTTGCGTTCAGGTCTGCCTTTTTTAGTTTCGCTCTTACCTGTAGTATCTATGTTAGCCATAATATTTATTCTTTAGGAGGTTAAACATCTATTTTTACTTAATAGAGATAACAGATGTTGAATTTCCATAAATTACTATGACTTTTTTTTTAGATAAATTATCTTTGTGCCTCATCCAATCTTTTAGATCCAAATGAAGCAAAGAATAATCCTCTATTTGACTGTATTTTTCTATTTCGTTCTTTTATTCCTTATCGGCAAAATTCTGTTTGCTTTTATCCATGCCTCTTTGGGAGGAGGCGTTTCGGCAAAAGATATGCTTGATATACTGTATAATGGTTTGCCTCTCGATTTGTCGATGAGTGGATATCTCACAGTGCTTCCCGCTCTTGTACTCATCGCGTCTATTTGGATCAAACCTCAAATTATAGCGCGAACATACAATATTTACTTTGGGATTATATTATTGTTGATAGCAATAATTACGGTTGTAGACTTGGTTGTATATCCATATTGGGGATTTCACTTCGACTCTACAGTTTTTCTTTATCTAAAAAAGCCAAAAGAAACTTTTGCAAGTGCCTCTATTCTCGACTTCGTATTTGGTATACTGGGTATGGCTATATATTTTGTAGTATCTTACCTAGTATATATGTATATTATAAGAAAGCAAGTACTTAATTTTACGGTTCCAAAGAGTATCGTTAAATCTTGTATTGTGCTGGTCGTTATGCTGGCGGCACTCTTTCTTCCTATCAGAGGTGGGGTTACTGTATCTACTATGAATATAGGTCAGGTGTACTATAGCGACAATATGTTCTTTAATCATGCGGCTATCAATCCCGAATTCAATCTGATGTCGTCGTTCTTTAAGTCTGATAATTTTGCTTCGCAATATCAATTTTATGATAAAAAAGAGGCTGAAAAGATGTTTGCTCAACTAAACTTTCAGCCTAAAAGTGATAGTGTTCCTAATTTATTGAAAACAGATAGACCTAATATTATATTGTTTATTCTCGAGAGTTTTTCTGCTAATGTCGCTTTAGACTCTGTGGTGGCTCCCAATATGAGTCGCTATGCGAAGGAAGGCGTGTTTTTCAAAAACTTTTATGCAAACAGCTTCCGTACCGACCGGGGACTTGTTTCTATTCTGAGCGGTTATCCTGCACACCCTACTGTGGCTATAATGAAATATCCGCAAAAGACAGGAACGTTAGCTACTATTCCCAAAGCATTGAAAGATGCGGGCTATAATAATCTCTCTTTTTATTATGGTGGTGATGCTGATTTCGCCAATATGCGTTCTTATTTTGTGGGTGCATGTGGGATAAAAGATATTGTCTCTGATAAAAAATTCCCTTTGAGCGAGCGTCTTACAAAATGGGGTGTTCCTGATAAGTTTTTGATTAACAGACTGCACGAAGATCTACTCTCTAAAGAGCAAAGTGAACCTTACGTCAAAGTTGTGCTTACTCTTAGTAGCCATGAGCCATTCGATGTGCCCCGAGCTGGATTCAAAGAACCGTTTCTTGATGCAGTACATTATACCGATGAATGTCTGGGCAATTTCGTAGAACAATTGAAAAAAACAAAACAGTGGGATAACACCTTGATTCTCTTCGTCGCCGATCATGCAATGCAGTCGTATCCCAAAGGTTTGAGCAATAGTGATCCGGAGCGTTTTCGTATTCCTCTTATATGGATAGGAGGCGCTATAAAACAGCCGGTAACAGTTTCATCTTATGCTTCGCAAAATGACATAGCTGCAACTTTGCTGTCTCAGCTAAACTTAAAGCATGATGACTTTAAGTTCAGTAAAAATATCCTAAGCCCCGAAGGTAATAAATTTGCATTCTATTCTTATGTAAATGGCTTTAGCATGACAGACTCTACGGGAATGATAACTTACGATAATGATAAGCAAAGCATTATTCATCATAAAGGCGTTGTGACTGATTTGGAGAAAAAAGCCAAATCATTTTTTCAGATGATGTATCTTGATTTGGGTAATAGATAAGAGTTCTTGTTTTTTAGTTTGTTTATACTGAAATATTTAAACAATATTTTATATCCAAGCGTTATTTATTATAAAATAAAATGGAGGGCTTTAACATGAGAACAATACTTGTACTGACCGCTATCGTTATTCTAGGATTTAGTTGTAAAGCGGGAGGCAGCCTGACAAAGCAGGAGGTTATTACTAAGCTGACAGAAAAAATAGAATCAGCAAATTATACTTTTGTCCCTCAAACGGCTTTGCCGATGAGTGGGAAATCAATAAGTCTGGATTATTCTTATTCACTCAAAGTATCAAAGGATACTATAAATTCTTATTTGCCATATTTCGGTAGAGCATATACTGCTCCCATTTCTCCAACAGATGGAGGAATAAAATTTACAAGTAAAGATTTTGACTATTCTGTTACAAAGAATAAAAAAGGGATGTGGGATGTTTCTATAACCACAAAAGATACTCCACGCAAATACTCTCTCAGCCTTTCTATCGGAGACACCGGATATGCTACCTTAGTAGTGAATGAAAATAATAGACAACCAATCTCTTTTTACGGAAAGATAGAATAATTAATAATATTTCGCTTTGATCAGCCGTTTTTTTAGCATAAAAGTAATATATTTGGAAAATTATTAGTTATTTCGCACCCTTAATAAGGGGTGCCAAATATTTATTAGTCTATTTTTATGCAAATATCCTTCACTGCAAAGCAGATTGCTACAGTCTTAAATGGAACTATTGAAGGGGATTCTTCAGTTGAAGTGAATAATTTTTCACGTATAGAAGACGGTAAACCCGGGACATTGACATTTTTAGCAAATCCCAAATATACCCATTACATATATACAACAGACGCCAGTATCGTATTGGTGAATAATGATTTTGTAGCAGAACGTCCTATAAAGGCAACGCTGGTGCGTTGTTTCAATGCCTATGCAGCTCTTGCCATATTATTGGATATGGTAGAGAAAATGAAACCTCAGAAGAAAGGAATAGAAGCAATGTCTTTTGTTGCAGATACTGCTAAGCTGGGTGAAAATGTATATGTGGGAGCATTCTCATATATTGCAGAAGGTGCAGTAGTGGGCAATAATTCGAAGATATATCCACAATCTTATATTGGAGACAATGTTACAATCGGGGATAATACAATCATCTATCCCGGAGTGAAAATATATCAAGGATGTATTATCGGTAATAATTGTATCATACACAGTGGTGCGGTTATCGGAAGCGATGGCTTTGGTTTTGCACCCGAAGGTGAGATATATAAAAAGATTCCTCAGATGGGTATTGTACGCATTGAGGATGATGTGGAAATAGGAGCAAATACAACAATCGATCGCGCCGTGATGGATGCGACTGTTATACATAAAGGGGTTAAGTTAGATAACTTGATTCAGATTGCACATAATGTTGAAGTCGGAGAAAATACAGTAATGGCGGCTCAGGTCGGCATATCCGGCTCTACTAAAGTCGGCAAACACTGTATGTTTGGCGGACAGGTCGGATTGGGCGGACATATTACCATTGGTGATAATGCGAATATAGGTGCTCAGTCTGGTATAATAAGCAATATTGAACCCGACGCAAAAATACTTGGGTCCCCGGCAGTACCAGTGAAAGATTTCTTCAGATCAAGTATCATATTTCCTAAATTGCCTGAAATGTACAGGCAGTTAGCACAGTTGCAAAAGGAAATTGATGCATTGAAAGCAAATAAACATGAATAATATATTTTAAAAAAATGAGCAAACAGCACACTCTGAAAGGCAGTTTTACATTGCAAGGAAAAGGGCTGCATACAGGATTACCTATAACCATAACATTTAATCCTGCCCCGGACAATCACGGATATAAAATAAAAAGAGTAGACCTGGAAGGTCAGCCTATAATTGATGCCGTTGCCGAAAATGTAGGAAATACGCAGCGTGGTACTGTTCTTATAAAGGATAATGTGCAGGTGAGTACTATAGAGCATGCTATGGCTGCTTTGTATGCTCTTAAGATAGATAACTGTCTTATTGAAGTGAATGCTCCTGAGTTTCCGATATTGGATGGGAGTTCGATACAATATGTACAGGGAATATTTGCAGTAGGAACCGAAGAGCAAACAGAGGAAAGAGACTATTTTGTTGTTCGCAGCAAGATGGAAGTCGTGGACGAGGAAACCGGCTCTAAACTAACTCTATTGCCTGATGATCGTTTTTGCATCAATTCGTTTATTGAATTCGAATCCAAATATATTCCGAATCAATCGGCTACTCTCGAAAATCTTGCTGATTTTCCTAAAGAAATAGCCAATGCAAGAACTTTTGTTTTTGTCCGTGAAATACAAAAGTTGCTTGAAGCCGGATTGATAAAAGGTGGAGACCTCGATAATGCAATCGTTATCTATGAGCGTCAGATATCTCAGCAAGACCTTGACAGTTTAGCTGATTTGCTTGGTGTACCATATAAAGATGCTACAGAGCTTGGATATCTGAATAACAAGCAAATAATGTACCCGAATGAGCCCGCTCGCCACAAACTATTGGATATAATAGGAGATATGGCATTGATAGGGAAACCTATCAGAGGTAGAATTATTGCCACTCGTCCGGGACATAAGATCAATAATAAGCTGGCACGTTTAGTTCGCAAACAGATTAAGCTGAATGAAGTTCAGCCGCCTGTATATGAGCCTAATAAACCGGCAGTGTTTGATATAAACAGAATTAAGGAGCTATTGCCTCACAGGTATCCGTTTTTGATGGTGGATAAAGTAATTGAGGTCGGGCAAAAACATATTGTAGGTATAAAAAATATCACAACAAACGAACCTTACTTTCAAGGCCACTTCCCTCAAGAACCGGTTATGCCGGGAGTATTGCAGGTAGAAGCAATGGCACAGGTGGGAGGATTGTTGGTTCTTTCTCAGATTGATGAGCCGGAAAGATATTCTACCTACTTCCTTAAAATAGATAATGTGAAATTCAGAACCAAAGTAGTGCCGGGAGATACGCTGATTTTCAGACTGAATATGATGTCTGAGATTCGTCGTGGAATTGCCAACATGAAAGGGTTTACTTTTATTGGTGACAGGCTGGTTTCTGAAGCTGAGTTTACCGCGCAAATTGTAAAAAATAAATAATTAAAGTATTATGTCAAACATATCGAATCAGGCTTATGTGCACCCGGAAGCTAAATTGGGTGAAAATGTAACAATTGAACCTTTTGCCTTTATTGACAAAAATACAGAAGTTGGCGATGGTACTATCGTAATGTCGGGTGCTAATGTAAGAAATGGAGCCCGAGTAGGAAGTAATTGCCGCATATTTCCCGGAGCTGTAGTAGGTGGAATACCTCAGGATTTGAAATTCAGAGGAGAGGAAAGCCTTGCAATAGTAGGAAATAATACTACAATAAGAGAGTGTGTTACCATAAACAGAGGTACAGCTTCGAAAGGATATACTAAAGTAGGTAATAACTGCTTGTTGATGGCATATAGCCATGTTGCACATGACTGTGTGCTGAATGATAACATTATACTTGGTAATGCTACTCAGTTGGCAGGAGAAGTAGAGGTAGAGCACCATGCAATATTGAGTGGCGGAACACTTGTACATCAATTTACTCGTATCGGGGCACATGCAATGATACAGGGTGGAACCCGTCTAGGAAAAGATATTCCTCCGTATATTATTGCAGGACGCGAGCCGGTTTGCTTTTCCGGAGTAAATCTTGTCGGATTGCGCAGACATGCTTATAGCAATGAAAAGATAAATGAAATACAAGAAATATACCGTGTAATCTATCAGTCGGGATTCAATTTTTCTGACGCAATCAATAAGATTGAGAGTGAATTTGAAGAAACTCCTGAGATGAGACTGATTGTTGATTTTGTTAAAGGTTCGCCACGAGGCATTGTCAGAGGTTATTTGGGGTAAGTATTGTAAAAAGAATAAATTGTGATCCATTTAGATGTTCTAAATGGATTATTTTTTTATAAAAATATTGTACCTTTGCACCCTCAATTTATATATATGCAAAATATTAGAAATATTGCGATTATCGCACACGTCGATCATGGTAAGACTACTCTTGTTGATAAGATGCTTCTTGCCGGACAATTGTTCAGAGACAATCAATCTACAGGCGAATTAATACTTGACAATAATGATTTGGAGCGTGAGCGAGGGATTACAATCCTTTCCAAAAATGTTTCGATTAATTATAAAGGAACTAAAATCAATATAATAGATACACCCGGACACGCCGACTTTGGTGGCGAGGTTGAACGTGTATTGAATATGGCTGATGGTTGTTTGCTGTTGGTCGATGCATTTGAAGGCCCGATGCCTCAAACCCGTTTTGTGTTGCAGAAAGCTATACAGATGGGATTGAAGCCAATTGTGGTTATTAATAAAGTGGATAAACCCAACTGTCGTCCTGATGAAGTGCACGAGATGGTTTTCGACTTGATGTTCAGCCTCGACGCATCCGAGGAACAGTTGGATTTCCCTACCATCTATGGATCTGCGAAACAAGCGTGGATGTCGGATGATTGGAGCAAACCAACAGAAGATATAACTCCATTGCTGGACGCTATTGTAAAATATATTCCGGCTCCCGAATATTTGGAAGGAACACCGCAAATGTTGATTACATCATTAGACTATTCTAAATATGTAGGACGTATTGCTATCGGGCGTGTACATCGTGGAGAACTCAGAGAGAATATGGATGTCTCTTTGTGCAAGCGTGATGGAAGTTTTGTAAAAACGAGAATAAAAGAAATAAATATATTCGAAGGACTGGGACGTATAAAAGTACCGAAAGTTCAGTGTGGGGACATTTGTGCCCTGATAGGAATCGAAGGTTTTGAAATTGGCGACTCGATTGCCGACCTGGAAAATCCGGAAGCGTTACCGACAATCGATATCGATGAACCTACTATGTCGATGTTGTTTACCATCAATGATTCTCCTTTCTTTGGAAAAGATGGTAAATTTGTGACATCAAGGCATATTCACGACCGCTTGATGAGAGAGCTCGACCGCAACTTGGCACTACGTGTTGAAACAACGGACAACTCCGATTCGTGGATTGTTTATGGACGTGGTATTCTGCACTTGTCAATCCTTATCGAGACTATGCGTCGCGAAGGGTATGAGCTGCAAGTCGGTCAGCCAAAGGTTATCATAAAAGACATTGACGGACAAAAATATGAACCGGTAGAGCAATTGACTATCAATTTGCCGGAAGAATATTCAAGTAAAATTATAGACCTTGTGACACGTCGTCGTGGAGAATTGACGATGATGGGTAACAAGAAAGATCGTATCTATCTCGAATTCAATATTCCTTCACGTGGTATTATCGGGTTAAACAATGCTGCACTTACGCTCTCGGCGGGAGAAGCTGTTGTTGCACACCGATTCTTAGAATTCCAACCATGGAAGGGAGATATCGAAAAACGCATGAATGGATCTATTATCGCTAGCGAATCCGGTAATGCGTATGCATATGCTATTGATAAATTGCAAGATAGAGGTAAGTTCTTCCTTGAGCCGCAGACAGATATCTATATGGGGCAAATTGTAGGAGAACATAGCAAAGAAGGAGATTTGGTTGTAAATCTTACAAAATCGAAGAAGTTGACCAATGTGCGTGCTTCGGGGACAGATGATAAGGTGAAGCTTGCTCCTCCTGTTATTTTCAGTCTCGAAGATGCCTTGGAATATATAAAAGGGGATGAGTACGTAGAGGTAACGCCGCATGCGATACGTTTACGTAAAATCTATCTGGACGAAAATGATCGTAAGCGAATGGCAAAAAAGTGATAAAATGTTCATAATAGATTGGGGGTTATCAGATTATTCTGATAGCCCCTTTTCGTTTTTTATACTAGAATTATCTTATAAAGAAGGGTTCTTGTTGTAAGCTGGAGGGTGAAAAGTGACAGTGAAAAAGTGCGTAAAAGGTGTCACTTTTGTCACCTTTTCACTAAAAAAGGGGTTTTACAGCTTGTTATCATAGAAGCTTTATAGCATTAAAACTTATAAAAAGTGAAGACACCTTATTATTGACAACTTCTGAATCTTATGATTAAACAATTTTTCATACCTTTGCTTCCTTAAAAATAGAGATATCCACATGGCCGATACCAAACAGCAATTTGAACATGTAATAGCAATATGCCGTACTCTTTTTGCCAAAAAGTTGAAAGATTATGGTGCTTCATGGCGCATACTCCGCCCACAATCGGTTACTGACCAGATACTGATAAAAGCAAAACGTATAAGAAGTATCGAAGAAAAGGGCGTGAGCCTTATTGATGAGGGTATTGTTCCCGAGTTTATCGGAATCGTGAATTATGGTATCATTGGTTTGATGCAATTGGAATTGGGTTTTTCGGATAGTATAGATATTACCGAAGAGCAGGCTCTCGCATTGTATGATAAACATATGACCGAAACCAAAGAATTGATGTATGCCAAAAATCATGATTATGATGAGGCATGGCGCTCTATGCGGATTAGTTCATATACAGACCTTATTCTTACAAAGATATATCGGACAAAGCAGATAGAAGAAAACAAAGGTAAGACTATTGTTTCGGAAGGAGTAGATGCCAACTATATGGATATGGTAAACTATTCTCTCTTTGGTTTGATAAAGTTAGAATTTCCTGAAGAGGGATAATTAAATAAATGGGCAAAAAGAAGGATGTAATTATAAAGATTTTAGTAGAAATATCCAGAATTATACTGGGTGTGACCTTTATTTTCTCCGGCTTTGTAAAAGCTATCGACCCTTTTGGTACGGCTTATAAAATCGAAGATTACTTTGCTGCATTCAATCTTACTTCGCTTTCTTTCTTGTCTATGACAGGTTCTGTTCTGCAAAGTGTTGTGGAATTTGCAATGGGGGCATGTATGCTTTTCGGCTTGTACCGTAAGTGGAACTCACGACTGATGTTGCTGGTTATGGTCTTTATGACGGGGCTTACTCTTTATCTGGCTATAACAGATCCGGTAGAAGATTGCGGATGCTTTGGCGATGCATTGATAATTACAAATTGGCAGACATTCTATAAAAATATAGTACTGCTTATATGCTCTGTTATAGTATTCTTATATTGTGAGCGTATCAGTAATTGGTATACAGGTAAAACATACTGGCTGGCATTCTTGTATATCTTTATTTTTATTGGTCTTTTCACATTCCGTAATTATTTATACGATCCTTTGTTCGATTTCCGACCTTATAAAATAGGAGCAAATCTTCCTAAATTGATGAGTGTAGAGAGTGGAAAAGGTAGAGAAGAGAAGACTGTGCTCGTTTATGCGAAGGACGGAGTAGAAAAAAAATTTACTGAAGATAATTATCCTTGGGAAGATAGTACATGGGTTTTTGTGCGAATGGATAATCATGTTATACAAGAAGGAGAAAAGCCTGTTATTAATGATTTTTCTATAAGTAAACTCGTATTTAACTCAGATAGAACAGAGGTTGAAACACAATTAGATATTACGCAAGAAGTGTTGTCGGATTCAAACTATGTATTTTTAATGATAACCCCTTTGCTAATAAACATGAGTGATTCTTATCTCAGCCGATTCGAGGATATTGAGAACTATGCAAAAGATCATAATTATCATTTCTTTTGTGTGACGGCATCGCCTACAGATGAGATAATGAAATGGTCGAAAGAGAATACGATAAATTTTGATTTCTGTACAGCTGACGGACGTATGCTAAAAACTGTAATTCGTTCCAATCCCGGGCTTATTCTGTTAAAAGAAGGTATTGTAGTCAACAAATGGGCGGATATAGATGTTCCTGCAGAAGAGTATCTTACAAAACCTTTAACTGATTTGCCTTATGGACAGATGATAGATACGGAGGCCGAAGACAAAAAGAACTTGATCGCTGTGTGTGTTGCATTCTTTTTACCATTGTTGTTTCTGAAAGGATTGGATTTCCTGTTTTTCAGAAAGATGAAGAAAGAAGCCATTACAGAAGAAGAAAATGAAGAAGAAATTAAAGAATAATATATTAATCAATAAAAACAAATATTAAAATCATGAGAAAGAATATTGTTGCAGGAAACTGGAAAATGAACAAGAATCTACAAGAAGGTGTTGCATTTGCTAAAGAATTAGAAGCTGCATTAGCCGGGAAAACATTAAAATGTGAAGTAATTGTAGGTACTCCATTCATTCATTTGGCAAGCGTAGCTTCATCTACTAAATTGGGTGTTGCTGCTCAAAACTGTGCTGATAAAGTTTCAGGCGCATATACAGGCGAAGTATCAGCTGCAATGGTAGCTTCTACAGGCGCAAAATATGTAATCCTCGGCCACTCTGAGCGTCGTACATACTACGGAGAAACAGATGCTATCTTGAAAGAAAAAGTGCTATTGGCTTTAGCTAACGGATTAAGCCCAATTTTCTGCATCGGTGAAACAAAAGAAGAAAGAGAAACAAATGTACATTTCGATGTTGTAAAAAGACAAACAGTAGATGCATTGTTTAATCTTTCTGCCGAAGACTTCTCTAAAATAGTTATTGCTTACGAACCGGTTTGGGCTATTGGTACAGGTCTTACTGCTACATCTGCTCAGGCTCAGGAAATGCACGCTTTCATCCGTCAGACAATCGCTGACAAATATGGTAAAGAAGTTGCAGATAACACTTCAATCCTATATGGTGGTAGCGCAAACGGAGGAAATGCAAAAGAACTTTTCTCATGTCCTGATATCGACGGCGGACTTATAGGTGGAGCTTCTCTCGATGTTGAGAAATTTATTCCTGTAATTGAAGGATTCTAAGAAGATCGACTAAAGTTTATATATAATGTTGCGGATGAACCCTGACCGAATATCCGCAACATTTTTAAATAACACACATATGAAAAAAAGTTTTTATATTTTCTTTTTATTAGGATTGTTTTCGGCTTCTGCGATTGCACAAAACAGTCAGAAAACAATCATTGATGAACTGAACTCATCTAAATGGGGGCAAGGGGATGTAAAAGTGATGCAAGATGATGTGTTACAGGGTAAAATAGCGGTTCGGAGTACCGAGCCTATAGACTCTCTCGGTGAACCTGAGCCGTCTACATCTTCGAATGCGAATGTAGCTCCCGGAACCAGAGTAAGAGAGTACAAGATTCAAGTTTTTATGGGAAATAATCAGCAGCAATCCAAAAGAGAAGCTGAATCGAAGCAGGCACAGATAAGGAATGCTTATCCCGAGCTGAGAACTTCCGTTTCATTTCAGTCTCCATTTTGGCGTCTACGGGTAGGAAACTTCCGTACAAAAGAAGAAGCTGAGCAAATGATGCACGATATGCGCAAAACATTCCCTTCATTCGGACGAGAGATGACCGTCGTGTCGGAGGTCGTTAAACGATAATATATAATCTTCATAATGCAAGAAGAAAACAAAATGAACCTCCTGGAGGAGCACTATAAGAATATAATTTCTTTGTTAGGTGAAGATCCGGAGCGCGAAGGCCTGTTAATGACACCTCACAGAGTTGCCAAGGCTATGCGATTTTTGACAAAGGGCTACAGTGAAAGCCCCGAAGCTATTTTAAATAAGGCTTTGTTTAAAGAAGATTACCGTCAAATGGTAATTGTAAAAGATATAGATTTTTATTCCTTGTGCGAGCATCACATGCTCCCATTTTGGGGTAAAGCTCATGTAGCATATATTCCCAACGGATATATAACGGGACTGAGTAAGATTGCCCGTGTAGTCGATGTGTTTGCACGTCGTTTGCAGGTGCAAGAGCGTATGACCTTACAGATAAAGGAATGTATACAGCAAACTCTTAATCCTTTGGGGGTAATGGTCGTGATAGAAGCTCAGCATATGTGTATGCAGATGCGAGGGGTGGAGAAACAGAATTCGACGACTACCACCTCCGATTTTACAGGAGTATTTAATCAGGCTAAAACTCGGGAAGAATTTATTAATCTTATAAGATAGAGATGTTATAACAATATAAAAAATAACGAGATTTTTTCTGCACAGAAGATAATCTCGTTTTTTCGTTTCGGACTATGTATTTATATAATATTCATACACATAAAGTAGATAACACTTCATGCGAAGGGTATGAGGTGAAGTCTATTCTGAATACCTATCCGGAAGATTTTTATGAGAAAAGAAATCAGCATCCTGATTGTTGGTTTTCTTGTGGGGTGCATCCTTGGAATGCCGAAGATTCTGATTCGCAACTCCGCATTTTAGAAGAAATTATTGTCGAGCCCAATGTCGTAGCCATCGGTGAAGCGGGCCTAGACAAACTAAGGGGAGCCGAAATGTCTGTGCAGACAGATGTGTTTCGCAAACAGATCGAATTGGCTATGGATGTAAATAAACCTCTTATTATACATTGCGTAAAAGCCTGGGACGAGCTAATCCGGTTGTATAAGGAATACGAAGGAAGTAACATCCCTTGGATTATTCATGGTTATAGAGGTAATCCCCAACAAACACAGCAATTGAGTCGAGTTGGCTTTAAATTTTCGATAGGGGAAAAGTTTAATGCAGATTCACTTAAAGAAATTCCGTTGACCGATATTTTTTGCGAAACAGATGGATCTGATTTGACTATTTGTAAGGCATATGAAAATATTTCAAGTGAAATAGATGTAGATAAAAATCATTTTGCTATTTTAGTGGCCGATAATGTAGGTCGAGTATTTAAATAATTGACAAAAGTATATTAGGTTATTAATTCTTTTCAGGTAAACTATGATTGATGTTAATGCTCACATATTACTAATTTATACAGGAGGTACAATCGGGATGGTCGAAAATCCTGCTACGGGTTCTTTAGAGCCCTTCGACTTTGCTCATCTGAACAATCATATACCTGAACTTCAGCGTTTCAAGTTTCATGTAGATCATATTGTTTTCGATCCTGTTATAGATTCTTCGGAGATTACACCCGAGCATTGGAAAAAGATGGTGCATATCATCGAGGATAATTATGACAATTACGATGGATTTGTTGTGCTGCATGGTACCGATACGATGGCATATACGGCCTCGGCTCTCAGCTTTATGCTCGAAAACTTGCATAAGCCTGTAGTCCTTACCGGAGCTCAGCTGCCTATCGGTAAATTAAGAACAGATGCAAAGGAGAATTTGATTACCGCCCTGGAGATCGCTGCCGATAAGAATCAGTTAGGCTACCCAATTGTTCCCGAAGTATGTGTTTTCTTTCAGAACGATTTGCTTCGAGGGAATAGGAGCACCAAAGTGAATGCAGACAATTTTAATGCATTCAAGTCATATAATTATCCTAATTTAGGAAAATCTGGTATTCAGATAAGGTACGAGAGAAAGGCTATTCATACACCCGACTATGAGAAGAAAACGATCTTCCATTATCGATTAGATAATAGGATCGCTTCATTAAAGTTGTTCCCGGGAATTGACAAGCAAACCGTAGAGGCAATCTTGACATTGAAGAATATAAGAGCTGTGATTCTTGAAACCTACGGTTCGGGAAATGCTCCTCTCTCACCTTGGTTTCTTGATCTTATCCGCGAAACGGTGAAGCGAGGAGTTATTATAGTCAATATATCCCAATGTGAAATCGGACTTGTAAATATGCAGCGTTACGAGACGGGGCGTGAGCTTTTGCGTGCAGGTGTTATCAGTGGATTTGACGCTACATTCGAAGCCGCTTTAGCTAAGCTGATGTTTCTTATCGGGCATAAGTACGATAAAGAAGATATAAAGATACGAATGCGTGTGCCTCTAATAGGAGAAATTACAAGACCCGAAGACAGAGACAATGAAACGATATGAAAATTTACAGGTATTAGCTGAGAAAGCGAAACCTCTGTTTCTTCAATATTATAAAAAAAATAAAAAGCGTCTTGGCAAAATGGATACCATTGTGCAGCAATTGCACGATGAGGTCTCCGAGAAGATTGACTGCCTGACATGTGCCAATTGTTGCCGGAGTTTAGGGCCGGCTATCTACGATAAGGATATTGAGCGGATGGCAAAAGCGCTTCGCATAAAACCATCGGAAGTTGTTTCTTCCTATTTGCGGATAGATGAAGATGGCGATTATGTATTCAAATCTATGCCTTGTCCTTTTCTTATGAACGATAATTATTGTTCGATATACGAATCTCGACCGAAAGCTTGCCGGGAATATCCTCATACGGATCGGAAAAACTTTGAGCAGATTTATAAATTAACTGTAAAAAATGCGAGTACTTGTCCAATTGCATACGAGGTTCTTTGTAAATTAATGGACAAGTGATGTGCTTTTCTAAATTTAATCAATCGCTCCTTTTCTGCGTCCCTCCTTCATTTCCCCCTCAAATTTCAAAAAAATGTTTGAAAAAAAATATGTTTAACAACAGTTTGCAAATAAGGGTTATAGGTATTATTTTTGTAGTTCTGCCGAAAAATATTTTAAAATTAATTGGTAAAAGATTTGGAGTGTAATGAAAAGGTTATTACTTTTGCACCCGCTTTACCGATAGAGCCGGCGGGTTTTCGAGAGCGAGTTTTGGCAACAGACAAGATTTAGAGCTAGGAACTCGGACGGTGAAAAAGGGAAAAGCGAACAGATAACGATCTTTGAAATTTTGACAACATATGAGTGTAGTACAATAGCACTTCGGTGCTAGAAAATATTATACCGTCAATTTACTTAATAAGTGAATCGATAAGGACAGGATCACAAAA